>JABFXY010000039.1 GCA_013361525.1 Polyangiaceae bacterium
ACCTTCAACTGGCTGCTGAGCCTCGGCTTCAAGGGCGGGACCGCGGTGACCCTCGGTGCCCTGCCGTCCGCGAACGGTGTCGACTACACCTACGCGCGTGGGACGGTCGATGGTTTTTCCGTCGAAGCCGCAAATGGCGATGCGAACATCGATGGCTCGACGAATGAGTTCGATACGACTTCGGTCGACGTGAATCTGCCGTTTTACCTCGACCAACAGGGGATGTCGCAGTTCGTCCTTCCGCTACGTGCGCTTCGTTTCCATGGTACCTTATCGGACGTCGTCAATTGTATCGGCCACTACAATGCAGAAGGCCTGAGCCCCGATAACGATTGTCAGCCTACCGAAACGGCTCCGCCGTTCGTGACGGGCGGTTCATTCGAATCGCACATCCTTCTCGAGGACGCGGACCAGGTCATCGTGCCGCCGCTCCACCAGTCGCTCTGCGTGATTCTCTCGGGTGATTCGGCCACATACGGCGACGGCGGCAGCCCCGCGCTGTGCAAGCGCACGGACGGCGTCATCGACTACCAAGGCAATTGGTGCTCCGCGACGGACGCTCCGGGCGACGGCGCGTGCAGGGATGCCGTGCGCTTCAACGGAGGTTTCGCGGCGAGCACCGTCCAAGGCGGCTCCGTGCAATGAACGGCGCGCGGGGCGCGACCGTCGTGTGAGCTCGCCGGTTTTCTCCTCGAGCCCTGTACCGACCACGCCGCCGCGCGAATGTTCCCGAGGAACTGTTCGAGCACATCGGTGTCTGCCTGGCGATGCGGCGTCGGAAGCACATCTTGCTGGGGGTTCTCACCGCTTCGTTCCTTTCCTGCGCGGTCGGTCCGCGCCCGCCCGGTGAGCCGGTGCCGGCGCCCGCCGCTGCGACGGTCATCGACGATCCAGGCCTCTCGGAGCACGCTGCACCGGCTGCTCCGTTCTCGCTGACGTCGTCCGACGGCACCGGGCTCGCGCTCGTGTCCGTCGACGCTGCTGCCACGATCGAGGACCCGCTCGCCCTCACGCAGCTCCATCTCGTCTTCGAGAACCCGGAGCAGCGAACCCTGGAGGGCCATTTTTCGTTCACCTTGCCCGAGGGCGCGGCGATGAGCCGCTTCGCCATGCGCGTCCGCGGCGAGTGGCAAGAAGCGGAGGTCGTCGAGAAGCAGCGCGCGCGCGTGACTTACGAGGCGTATCTCCATCGGCGCGTCGACCCCGCGCTCCTCGAGCAAGGTGCAGGCAACGAGTTCTCTGTTCGAATCTTCCCGATTCTTCCCGGTGAGAAGAAGGAGATCGTGATTGCCTATTCGGAGACACTCGACAGCTCCCTGCCTTATCGCCTGAGGCTCGCCGGACTTCCGGAGGTTGGGCGCCTCACTGCGAACGTGTTCGGTGCACCCTCGACCGGCGCGTCGGCAAAATCCACCCTGCTCGCCTCTCTCGACCGAACCGGCGAAGTACCTCTTTCGGATCTCACGATTCCGCCCGCGACCTGGTCACGCGGCGAGGCCGCTGCAATTCGCTCCGGCACGGCCGCGGTGGTTCGCCTCCGCGTGCCGGCCGACGACGCCGCGGAAGATCCGTTCGACGGCACGCTGATCGCGATCGACACGAGCGCGTCCCGTATGCTCGACCTCGGCCGAGAGATCGCTGCGCTGCGATCCATTGCGCAGAGCATGCCCCCATCGGCACGCTTGCGGATTGCATGTTTCGATCAATCGGTCGTACCCGTGTTCGAGGGTGTCGCGGGCGACGTCGACGAATTGGTTCTCGACAAGATACGGGCGCGCCGTGCGCTCGGCGCATCGGATCTCGGCGCTGCGCTGGCCTGGGCGAAAAAGGCTGCTCAATCGGAGGGCTCCGCTCGTCAGCGCCTTCTGCTCTTTTCGGATGGTGTCGCCACCGCCGGCCAAAAGGAAGACAAGAAGCTCGCTGAAATGGCGAAGGCCCTCGGGGAGGTCGGCGTCGTTCGTGCGGACGCGATCGCGATAGGGGGTATTCGGAGCGAGGCGACGCTCTCGGCGATCGCTACGGGACAGCTTCCGACCGACGGTGTCGTGGCCGGCCTCGACAGGGGTATCGAGACGGTCACCAAGAAGCTCGCGACCAAGACGCTTCCGCCTATCCCGGTTACGGTCCCGGGCGCCAAATGGTCGTATCCGTCCTCGATTCGCGTGCAACCCGGAGACGACGTGGTCGTTTTCGCGGAGCTCGCGTCGAATGCCGCCCCCCGCGTCCAGCTCGGAAACCGCACGTTCGCCCCGACCTTCGCCAATGCGACCGAGCCCCTCGTCCGAAGGGCGATCGCTGCTGCGAAGATCACCGATGTCGAGCGCGAGGAAGAGCCCAGCGACGCGAAGAAGAAGGAGGTCGTAGACCTTTCCGTCAAGAATCGAGTCGTGAGTCGATACACGAGTATGTTGGTGCTCGAGACCGACTACGACTACCAGCGATTCGGCATCGATCGGACGGCGAAGCTGGAGGTGCTCGGCCTCGATCAGGGTAGGGCATCGATCATCTCGCAGGATCGCGTCGTTGCTCCATCCGGCACCGGCGCCGGCGTCGACGAAGGCGGCGCGCCGCCGACACCGACGGCCCCCAGCAGCAGGGGCAACCTTTGGGGCAGCTCGATCGGCGATTCCTTCGGTGCGGGCGGGCTCGGGTTGAGCGGCATCGGCGAAGGTGGAGGCGGGAAAAGCGCCGACGGCGTGGGGCTCGGCAATGTCGGCGCGATTGGTCGCGGCGCTGGCACAGGCACAGGACAGGGCTTCGGCAACGGCACCGGCCGCCTCAGTGGGTCACACCGCTCGAGCACGCCCAGAGTGCGTATGGGTGCAACATCGGTGTCGGGCCGGCTCCCGCCGGAGGTCATTCAGCGCATCGTTCGACAGAACTTCGGCCGATTCCGGCTTTGTTACGAAAACGGTCTGCGCAAGCAACAGAACCTCGAAGGAAAGGTCTCGGTCCGCTTCATCATAGGCCGCGACGGATCCGTCTCGAAGGCTGCGGACGAGCGGTCGACACTTCCGATGCAGTCCGTTCGCGACTGTATCGTCAAAGCATTCTACAGCCTCGCGTTCCCCCAACCCGAGAGCGGAATCGTCAGTGTCCTTTATCCCATTCAGCTCTCGCCGGCCGGGAGCACGAGCGCTACACCGACCCCACTTCCGCTCGGCACCTCGCGCGCCCGGCGCTTCCTCGAAGAGTCCCAACCACCGGCGAAGACCGAGCCGAACGCCCCCTACTCGGGGCGGTTCCAGGACATCATGTCGGCGATCGCGCTCGGCGACAAACAGGTCGCGCTCGACAAAGCGTGGAAGTGGCGGGCGGAGGAGCCGACGAATGTACTGTCGCTGGTCGCGCTCGGCGAGGCGTCGGAGGCACACGGCCAGCGCCAACTCGCGGCGCGCGCATACGGCTCGATCCTGGAGCTATGGTCCTATCGTGTCGACATGCGTCGTTTCGCGGGTGAACGGCTCGAGCGGGTGGGGGATACTTCGTCGCTCGCGCTCGCCGAATACGCTTTTGCGGGGGCGGTGCTCGATCGCCCCGACCATCCCTCCGGACACCGCTTGCATGCGATGACGCTCCTCAAGCTCGGACGCAGCGAAGAGGCATTCGTCGCTCTCGAGAGCGCGCTGAAAGAGCGTTTCGCGGATGGTCGCTTCGGCGGCGCACGCGAGGTCCTGAAAGACGATTTGGCGCTTGCTGCTGCTTCCTGGATTGCAAAAGAGCCGCCCGAGCGCCGCGAGGTGATCGAGGCACGTGCGCGCGAGCTCGGTGTCTTCGTGGAGCGCAAACCGAGTCTGCGGTTCGTGCTCGTCTGGGAGACGGATACCAACGACGTCGACCTCCACGTCACCGACGCCAAAGGAGAGCATGCGTATTACTCCCACCCACGGCTCGAGTCCGGTGGCGTGATGGGGCCGGACGTCACGAATGGGTATGGGCCGGAGGCTTTCAGCGTGCTGAACGACGCGGGGGCTTTCGCATTCCCCTATAACCTCAAGGTGCACTACTTCTCGCGGGGAGCGATGGGCTTCGGAATGGGGAAGGTGCAAGTCGTCCGACACGACGGAAATGGCAAGGTAACGTTCGAAGACCGGCCGTTCTTGATGATGAACGACGGGGCGACGATCGATCTCGGGGACGTCAAAGCGATATGAGCTCAGCGCGGCGACCGAGCGCCTGCGTGCTCGAGGTCGCCGAGGAGGGTCGACAAACCTGCGGCGATCGTGGTCCGCGCGTGGTCGCGTAGCGCCGGAACGTCGGTGGTCGTCATGGTCGCGGTTTCGATGGGGGCGAGGACACGGGCCCTTGCGCGCGCCCGCATGATCCACGGCGGCCCGTCGATCAGGCAATCGCGCGTTCCGGCGATGACCACCGGGAGGATCGGCACGCCCGCCTCGATGGCGAGGCTGAATGCGCCGTCGCGAAAGGGCAACAACGTCCCCGCCTTCGACCGCTTCCCCTCTGGGAAGATCATCACTGAAATGCCCGCGGCGAGCGCGCGCCGGCACTCCGTCATCATCGTTCGCACGCTGTCGCCTTCGCCCCGGCGCAGCGGGATGTCGCCGCTGAAGCGGAAGGTCCAGCCGAGGAGCGGCATGCGAAAGAGCTCCTCTTTCGCGACCCATCGCATATCCCAGGGCAGGAACGACAAGAGGAAGGGGTCGGCGACGGATTCGTGGTTCGCGATCACGACGTAGGGCCGGTGCCCGATGTCGGCAGGAGGCGTCCCATCGACGTCGAAATCCCAGAGGGGGCTCAGCCGGCTCGCCGTCCGCCCGATGCGGCGCATCCATCGCCCCGGAGCGCGTTGCGTCGGGTCGTCCCTATCGCGCAGCCACGTGAGCCCCATCACCGGGGTCATCGTCGTGACGACCGCGCCGAATTCGATCGCGGTAAAGAGGCTGCGAACGGCTTCCTTCATGCGCGCGCATGATGGTCAAGCTCCCTTCGGCTTTCTGTCACATTTCGGCTACGGAGCGCTGCTTCCAGCCACTTCGCTTCGCGCGGCGCGGCACACCCCTGTGTGTGCGTGCTCCAACCCCTCTCCTCATGTGGGGCCCACCGCCGCGGGCTTCGACGACGACCTGGAGGCGGAAATCGCTTTCGTTCGTTCGGAACACCGCTTGCTGAGGCTCGCGCATGGCACGTTCGACCGATCAGGAAGTCGCGGCGATCGAGAGTCGGCTCGTTCCTTTCGATGAAGTCCGTAGGACCGCAAGGTGGGACGAATGGCGCGGTCTGGCGACGGCGGTACCGCCGCACCTGTCACCGGAGTTCTTTCAGCTCAACCGCCCGCTCGTCGAGGACGGAGAGCATCTCGTCGTCCAAGCCGTGGCTGGAGGCAAGCTCGTCGGCGTCTTGCCCATCATGCGACAAGGGCGCGTTCTGACGTCGTTGCGCTCGCAGCACATGCCCGCATTCGACTATTGCGGCAGCGAAGCGGCGCTCTCGGCCGTCGCCCGAACGCTTCTATCGGCGCCGGCCTGGGACGTCCTCGTTCTCAAGAACGTACCCAAACAATCCATGCTCGCGACGGCTCTGCCGCGTCTGCTCGTGCGCGAAGGTTGTCAGGTCGTGACCCGGCCGGGGGCGAAGTTGCCCTATTTCGAGCTGCCGGGATTCGAAGAGCAGCTGTCGGCGAAGTTTCGCGCGAACTTACGTCGCTGCGACAAGAAGCTGGGGTCACCGACGCTCGAACGAACGACGGCGTTCTCCCAAGAAGCCATCGAGAGCGCGATGCGCATCGAGGCGACTCCGTGGAAAATTGCCAACAAGACCAATATCGCTGCCGACGGGAAGCTTCGCCGGCTGTATGAAGGTCTCGCGCGGCTCTATTCCTCGAGGGGGCAATTCGCCGCGAGCTTCCTCGTCTCCGGCGGCAAGCGAGTCGCGGTGTTGCTGTCACTCGAGGACGGCCACGGCATCTACGCTTTGAAGATTGGTTACGACACCGCGTATTCGTCGGTGAGCCCGGGGCACGTCCTCGTGTGGAAAGTCGCAAAAGAGGCCGAGGCACGCGGTCTTCGCGAGCTCGACTTCATGGGGAATGCAGACGCGTGGAAGCTCAAGTGGACGGATCGCGCGAGAGAGCAAATCGCCATGGTCATTTATCGGCCGACGGTGCGCGGCCAAGCGACCTACGTATTGCGTGAGCTCGTCAAACCGCGGTTGCCGGAGCCGTTGAGAGAGCCTCGATTCGCCCTTCGCTGGGGCTGCCAGCAGCAGAACCTCGTCGGGGACCACACGTTGACCGAGCTCGTTCGAGGGCGCGTCCGAATGGGACTCGGGATCAAGCGCCGCATCCGAAACGTCGTGTCTCCGGATCCGACACCGAAAGAGCCGCTCGGCCGGCCGTCGTCGTTCAAGCCCGGCGATTGGGTCCGCGTCGTTCCGAAGGAGAAGATGCTCGAGGTCCTCGACGAGCGCTCCAAAACGCGCGGGCTGGAGTTCGTTCCTCAACAATGGGATACGTGCGACCAGCGCTATCGCGTGCAATCCGTCGTGCGAAGAATTCGCGACGATGGTGGCCGCTTGCGGTCCGTCGGCAGGACCGTGCTGCTCGAGGGCGTGGAGTGCACTGGGGATCACGAGCCGAAGGGGTGCGGGCGCCATTGCCCGCTGATGTATCGGGACGAATGGCTCGAGCGCGCGGATGCACCCTCTCGTGGCCCGACGGAGGCGCGCCCCGGGCTCTATGCGCGGGTGCGCGCGCTCGACGAGATCCACGCTTCATTGGATATTCGAGGAACGCGCGACGGCCTGATGTTCATGGCCGAAATGGGTAAATACGTCGGAAAGCGCAGCCGTGTCGCGCACGTCGTCGAGCGCGTGTTCGAGCTGGATCGGTGGGTCCCGGCGCGCTCCCCGCTCTATGTGCTCGAATCGCTTCATTGCACGGGGGCGGCACTCGGCGGTAGCGGGCCGTGCCACCGCGCGTGCGCCCTGCTCTGGCATCCGGATTGGCTCATCCTCGAACGGGTGGAGTCTGCTGCCGCCGCGGAGTGAAAATATGCGTTTTCGGGTTTTCGGCAGGGTGAATCGGACGGTAGCTCCCCTTACGAAGGAATCGGAGCCGTTCGACGTCAGCCCAGCCCGAGCCGGCGCGACAACCTCTCGACGAGCAGAGGGACCATCTCGTGCCGCCATTCGGCGTCGCCTTCGACGTTGTCGAGCGGACGACACTCCTTCTTTGCGGCCTCGGACAACCGGTGGACGAGATCCATGGAGGGTCGTGTTCCAGGCGGGACTTTTGCGGCGGCTGCGAGCCGGCGAGGACGAGCGGCGAGCGCCGAGACGACGATGTCGAGCGCGGCGATGCCCCCCTCGTCGCGATCGACCCGGGCCGCGACCGACAACAGTGGGAAGTCGATGGCGTTGCGCCGGCGCAGCTTGTCGAACCCACTCGTTCGCCCGGGGACGATCGGCAACGTCACCGCCGTCACGATCTCGTCGCGCTCCCGTGTGGTGTTGTAGATCCCGTCCGCCGTGTAGAAGCTTCGTGCGGGGACCTCGCGTTCGCCGCGTACGCTCTCGAGGCTGATGGTCGCATCGAGCGCGATCAGGGCCGGCGCCGTGTCGTTCGAGGCGGCGGCTACACACTTTTGCCCGCCGGCGACGACGTGGCAGACCGTTCCGTCTTTTTTCAAACAGAACCCGAGCGCGCTTCGCCAGAAGTGGGTTTGATTGTAGTAGCGACAACGCGTGTCGAGGCACAGGTTGCCACCGAGCGTGCCCATGCGGCGGTGATGCGGGCCGCCCACCGCCTCGGCGGCCTCCGCGAGGCCGGGCGCGAGCTCGCGTATTCTGCCGTCTTCGGCGAGGCTCTCGAGGGTGGTGAGCGCCCCAATCCGAAGCGATTGCCGTTCCACGCGAACGCCCTTCAAGGCCGCCACGTTCTGCAACGAGACGAGGGCCCGGGCGCCGACCAGTCCGTGCTTCATATTGGGCAATAGGTCGGTGCCGCCCGCGACGAGCTGGGCGTCTTCGCCGAGGTCGCGCAACAGCCCGGCCGCCTCGGCGACGGTGGTCGGACGGAACATGCGAAAGCGCGGGAGGGGCAGCATCGATTACGTTCCCCCCAGCGCGGTGCGACGCGCTTCCGGGCGCTCGGCTCGAAGAGCCGCGAGCACCCGCCCCGGAGAAAACGGCAGCCGATCCAGCCGGATCCCTACTGCGTCGTAAATGGCATTGGCGACGGCTGGGATGCTCGAGTGAAGTGGTCCTTCGCCCGCCTCTTTGGCGCCGTGTGGCCCCTCCGGATCGTGCGACTCGACGAGGATGGATGCGATGTCGGGGACGTCGAGGCTCGTCGGGATTCGATAGTCGAGGAGGTTCGGCCCGCGGTGCAGGCCTCGATTGTCGATCACATGTTCCTCGAGGAGCGCCTCTGCGATTCCCATGTAGACGCTACCTTCGATTTGGCCGTCCACGAGCGTCGGGCACAGTGCTTTTCCACAGTCGTGGGCGCACCAGACCTTCACGACCTCGACCACGCCCGTCCGTTCGTCGACCGTCACCTCGGCGACGTGGGCGGTGAACGAGTACGCGGGCGAGGCGCCGATCGTCCCGCCGCGGTAATCGCCGCCGAGCTTCGGCGGGCTCTTGTACCACCCGGTTGCGCCGAGCGTGCCGAAGCGCGACTCCGCGAGGACGATGGCTTCCGTGACCGGCACCGCCTCGTTCTCCTTGCCGACGGCGCAGAGAAAGCCGCGGGAAACGAAGACGTCCCGCGGTGCGACCTCGAGCTTGGCCGCGACCGCTTGAACCAGCTTTTGGCGGATCTCGCGTGCGGCTGCGATGCACGCGTTGCCGTTCATGAACGTGCCGCGCGACGAATAGGCTCCAAGATCGACGGGGCAGAGATCCGAGTCCGCGGAGACGACACGCACGGCCCCGAGATCGAGGCCGAGCTCGTCCGCGACGAGCGTCGCCATCAAGGTGTCGGTGCCCTGTCCAATCTCGCTCGCGCCGTTGAACACGGTCACCACACCCGAGCGGTCGACCTTCAGCTGCACGGCGCTCTGAGGCATCTCGTTCGGATAAATTGGATAATTGGTCCCGGAGATATAGGCGGATGATGCGACGCCGAGCCCCCGCCCGCGACCGAGCTTCCCTCGCCGCTCCTTCCAGCCGGACGCCTCTTCGACGCGGGCGAGGCATTCGAGGTAGCCGTTCGACGTGACGCGAAACCCGTTGACGGTCGAATCTGCGCCCACCGCGTTCTTGCGACGCAGCTCGATCGGGTCCATCGCAATTTGTTCGGCGATGCGGTCGAGCATGCACTCGAACGCGAAGCGCGGCTGGACGCTGCCGTGGCCACGCTTCGGCCCGCAAGGCGGTTTGTTGGTGAAATACCGCACGGAGGAAAAGCGGTAGTTCGGCGCGAAGCTCGGCAGGGTGAGAAGCTGTCCGGAGTAATAGGTCGTCACGAGCCCGAACGAGGAATACGCGCCGCCGTCGATCCGCGTCTTGGCGTCGACGGCCGTGAGCGAGCCGTCTTTCGTCGCCCCGACCACGTAGCGCATCGCCATGGGATGGCGGCCGCGGTGCGCATAAAACTCCTCTTCACGCGTGTAGAGGATCTTGACCGGGCGACCCGTCACCATTGCGAGCTTCGCGGCGGCGAACTCGAGCGCGAACGGCTCGCTTTTTCCGCCGAACGCGCCGCCGACGGGCGGCTGGATGACCCGGATGCGAGCCGGCGACACGGCGAGCACGCGCGAGAGCTCGCGATGCAGGTAATGGGGCACTTGTGTGCTCGACCAGACGGTCAGAAGCCCGTCGCCGGCGTATTGGGCAATCGCGCAATGGGTCTCGATAGGCGCGTGGGCGGTGCCTTCGAAGTAGTATTCGCCTTCCAGGACGACGTCGCTTGCGGCGAGCGCCGCATCCACGTCGCCGAACGAGAGGTCGACGCGCTTGCTGACGTTGTCCTTTCGGTTGGCGCCGAGACCGACCTCGACCTTTCGCTCCGCCTCGTCGAGAGACAACGCGTGCGGCAATACCTCGTACGTGATGTCGAGCCGGCGCGTCGCCTCGTCGGCGGACCGCTCGTCGAGGGCTGCGATCGCGGCGACGGCGTCACCCACGAAACGCGCGGTCTCCAAAGCGAGCGGGTACTCGTCCGGTGTCCAAGGAATGATGCCGAAGCGACGTGGCAGATCGCGACCGGTAATGACTGCGACGACGTTCGGGTCGGCGAGGACGCGGGTCGCGTCGACCTGCGTGATTCGTGCGTGCGGATGTGGGCACCGCACGAGCTTCGCGTGCAGCATGCGCGGCAGCTTGATGTCGTCGGTGTAGCGCGTCTCACCGCGCACCTTGCGCGTGAGATCGCCGCGCCGCCCGCGCTTGCCGACCAGGCGCTCGTCACGGTCGCTCATCGCGCCTTCTCCTTGGTGGGGGCCTTCTCTTGTTGGGGAGCCAGGGGAGGCGGAACGTGCTCGCCCGGCAGGCCGACGCCCGGTGGCTCTTCGCCTGCCCGAATCTTCGCCGCGAGATCGATCGCGTCGAAGATGGCGCCGTATCCGGTGCAGCGACAGAGGTTTCCGGAGAGTGCTCGTTTGATCGTGTCGCGCGACGGGCGCGGGTGTTTGCGCAAAAGAGCCGTCGCGGTCATGAGCATCCCCGGGGTGCAAAAACCGCATTGGCCGGCGGCGCACCGATCGAATGCATCGAGGAGTGGGTCGAGATCCGGCGGGCCTTTCAGGCTCTCCACCGTCGTGATCGAGCGCTCGTCACAGCTCGCGGCCAGCGTGATGCACGATAGGTGCGGCTCACCATCGATCAGCACCGTACAAGCGCCGCAATCACCTTTGTCGCAACCCTGGCGTGTTCCGACGAGGTCGAGATCGTAGCGCAGCATCTCGAGCAGCGTGCGGCTCGGGCGGGTCATATGCTCGATGTTGTCCCCGTTCAGCCGCAATCGAATGGGCATCCATCCCTCTTCGAGCGGCGGCTCGACGGTGGCTCGGGCCTCGGTCTTTTGCTGTTGCGCCAATGCGCATCGGGCCGTCCGGGCTTCGTCGAGCGATCGCGAGCGCTCACCGACGAGCGGCGCGAACGTGCTGATGGGGAATGCAAACGAGCGCGCCGCGAGATCGCTGTAATGGCGAAGCGCCGAGAGGCTGGTCCGTGGCCGCCGGCCGGCGAGCCCGAGGTTGTAGAGCAGAGGCTCCATCGCGACGTTACCGACACGCTCTCCCACCCCGAGCGCCGTCCCGTGAATGCGCTCGACACCCGCGTTCGCAGCGGTGAGCGCGTTCGCGAGGGCGAGGCCGCGGTCCTCGTGTCCGTGCCAGTCGAGCTCTACCGATTGGGCTCCATGCGCATCGAGGTAGTTGCGTGCGAACCCTACGAGGGCTTCGACGCCGCTCGGCTCGGCGTGCCCGACCGTGTCGCAGAGGCAGAGCCTCGAGGCACCCGAATCGAGCGCGACGGCCCAAAGTCGCGAAAGCACCGACGGCGACGCGCGGGTCGTATCCTCCGTCACCAGGCAGAACGGGAGCCCCGCGCGTTCCGCCGCTTTTGCTGCGGCCGCCACGCGCTGGACGAGAAAGTCGTCCGACCACGCTTCGGTGTAATGGCGAATCGGCGAGCTGCCGATGAATGCATAGACCTCGACGCTCGCGCCTCCGCGCTGACTAACCTCCGCAATGGCCGCGACGTCGGCCTCCGTCGTGCGTGCGGCGGCCGTTGCGCGGATTGGAAGGCGCGCGTCCGAAATCTCTTTGAGGAGCGCCGCGGCGTCGTCCACGGCGCGAGTGGAAGCCGCGGGCAGGCCGATCGATACGACGTCCACGCCGATCGCGCCCATCGCGTGGATGAGCTCGCGCTTTTCGTCGAGGTGAGGATTGCGCACCGACGGGCTCTGCAACCCGTCGCGCAGTGATTCGTCGACGACGAGTGTGTGCGTCGTGGGGCTCGCCTTCGGATTCATGCTTCGCCACGAGCCCATGGCGCTCGTCGGGCCGATGTCTTCGTTCGCGCTCGTCGTCACGAAAGCACCTCGGGCCGGGAGGATCGCACGACTACGCGACGAGCGTCGCGGCTCCTTTTCGCGTGACGCGTCGTGCCGCGACGCGGCATCGGTGTTCGTCGACATGTAAAAGAACAGGACGACGCAAACGTGCCACGGGCAAGATCGGGTCCCGCCCGCGGTCTTCTACGCGTCACGCGCAGCTACGAGAAACAACGAACGCCCGGCATGACCTCGTAAGCGGCGACGCGGGCAGTTTTCGTCCGAGGTTGTCGCGAGTGAACGCTCACGAGCTTCCAATCGGGCAGCACGATCGCCGTGAGCGGACCCCCGTGGGCGCAGCCAGTATCGAGGCCAACCGCGTGTTCGCCCACGAACGGCTTGTCGAGGACCGTATGGCCGAAGATCACCCGCTCCGGCCCGGCCCATTGCGTAGCCCAGAACGAGTAGCCCACGGGCGCCTTGGAAGGCCAAAAGCTCTTTCGCTCGGGTGGTCGGACACATTGAACGTGCAGAAGGTGATAGCGGTCTTGCTCCGTCATCGCGACGCCGGGGAATGCGCCCGCGTGCGCCACGACGGCGCCGTGCTCGGGGAGCGCGATGGTGAGGGGTAGGGACGCAAAATAGGAAAGGTGCTCGTCCCCGAGCTCGGCTCGCGTGCGCGCGTGGTCGGGCAGCAAGTCTCGGAGAGGGCGCTTGCGCTGCTGAACGTGTTTCTCCTCGTGGTTGCCGAGAACACACTCGTATTGCATCGCGAGCTCGACACACGCGCGCGGCATAGGACCGCGATCCACGAGGTCGCCGGCGAAGATGATGCGATCGTCCTTCGATGGCCCGATTCGATCGAGGAGGTCGAGCGCCTCCTCGAAGCAGCCATGCAGATCGCCGATGACGATGGTGCGGTTCATGATGCGCGCGACCGACGACGCGACCGAACCTGCCTGACACTCAAGCGCGAGCCTCTCGTGAACGCACGGTCGGCGCTCTCGCGTCCGGCGCCGCGGCGAAGCACTCCTCGAGTAGGTCCAGGAAGGCGCGTGTCTTCGGGGCGAGCGCTCCACCGGGTGGAAAGACGGCGTGAACGTCGAGCCCGGGTGGTGTCCACGCTCGAAGGATCGGCACGAGCTGCTTCTTCTTCAAATAAGGAGCGACCACCGAATATGGAGCGCGCATCAGCCCGACGCCCGCCGAGGCGGCGCGTGCGGCCGTCTCGAGATGCGTGACCACGAGCCTCGGCCGCACCGGAAAGCTCTTGGTCCGCGAGCCGATCCAACACGGCCATTCCATCGAGCCGTCCGCTTTCGGAATGACGATCGCGTCGTGCTCGACGAGCTCCTCGGGGCGGCGCGGCTCGCCTCGTTTTGCGAGGTATCGTGGGCTCGCGTAGAAGCCGCCCGTCGCACGACCCAAGCGACGGGCGATGAGCGACGAATCCTCGAGCACCCCCACACGCACCGCGAGATCGAACCCCTCCGCGACGAGGTCGATCCGGCGCTCGGACGTGTCGAGCTGGACGGCGACATCCGGGTATTTCGCCAGGTACGTCGTGACCACTCCCTCGAGAACGAAGATCGCGAGCGACGCGGACGTCGTGACGCGCAACACGCCTTTCGGTTTCGCCTTGGCGGAAAGGACCACCGCCTCCGCGTCGCGTGCGGACGCGAGCGCGCGGCTCGCGTGCTCGAAATACGCGCGGCCCTCATCGGTCAATCGCAGGGCGCGCGTCGTGCGCATGAGCAGCGGCATCCCGAGGCGTTGCTCGAGATCCTTCACGCGCTGGCTCAGCGTCGCTTTGCGTGCGCGCGTCGCGCGCGCAGCAGCCGTGAATCCGCGGGCCTGGACGACCGCTACGAACGCCGAGAGCTCCTCCAGCGTCCTTCCGGATTGGTACTCCATCCGTTCCAGTCTTTCGCGATCTAGCGTGATTGTCCAAGATCGAATTCGGTCTCACTGTCGCGTCATGTCGAACAACACGAAAGTCTTGGTTACCGGCGCCGGCGGCACCGTCGGCTCCTCCCTCGTTGCCGAGCTCCGACATTTGCGCCCGCGCCTCGCGTTTCGCTCCGCCGACAAGGAGGCCCGCGCGAAGGCCGAAGGTCACGAGACCATCCGGCTCGATTACGGCTCACCGGCGTCTCTCGATCGCGCCATGGACGGGATCGATGCCGTATTCCTCTTGGGCTCCGGTGGGCTCGGCCAGGAGCAGGCCGAGTGCGCCGTCGTCTCTGCCGCGAAGTCCGCCGGCGTCCGCAAGGTCGTCAAGCTGTCCGTGTGGAGCGCCCCCGAGGAGGCATACGAGATTGCGAAGATCCACCGCGCCATCGAGCGCTTCATCGAGCGGTCTGGCCTCGCATTCACGTTCCTGCGGCCGAACGGCTTCATGCAGAACTTCTCGAATCACATGGCCGGATCGATCAAGAGCGGCGCCTTCTATCAGCCTGCAGCAGAGGCAGCGATCAGCCACGTCGACGTGCGCGACATCGCCCGCGCAGCCGCCGGTGCCCTCACGACGACACGCCACGAAGGCAAGGGATTCGACCTCTCGGGCCCGGAAGCGATCTCCTATGCCCGAGCGGCAGCGGTGCTCTCCGAGGTGCTCGGTAAGGATGTCCGCTATGTCGCCGTCAGCGACGACGCCGCGAAGGACGCGATGATCTCCTCCGGCATGCCGGGCTTCTATGCCGACTACCTCATCGATCTCAATCGCCACTACCGAACGGGCGCCGGCGCCGCCGTCTCACCTGCAATCGAGGAATTGACGGGGCGCGCGCCCACGTCCTTCCAGTCGTTCGTCGAAGCTCACGTGCACGCCTTCCGGTGAGATCGCAGCGGTGACGGGGAAGGGCGACCGTCACACACCTCCGGCACCGTAAAGGTCTCCGACGGATGAGCCGCTAGCTGCGTCGTCAGGTGCCCGCGAGTCGATGGCCGTTCGAGCGTCGCCGCGGTGCCCACGACGCAGGCATCCAAGGAGATCGTCCATGAAATTTCGTTCGAAAGTCGCGTTCGGGCTCGCGCTCGCTACATCCACCCTCGCTCTGTCGTCGACCGCGTCGGCATCGGAGAACCGTTTGGTCGTTCCGGTGACCGTCAACTTCGACTCTGTGCAGCACCTCTTCAGCCCCCCGATGAGCGGCTTCCCGTTCGAGGAGATGGAGATGCCGGGGTTCGCCGGCGACATGCTGACCTGCTCGTTCGACGACTTCTATCTCGACACGAACGTGTACAGCGGCGTCGACTTCGTGATCGACCCCGCGCAGACGATCTCCATCGCCCAGCCCGGCGTTCAGCTGGCCTCGCACATCACGGCGTTCGTCAACGGTGAATGCAACGGCCTCTCGAGCCAGAGCATGACGCGTTATGGGCTCGACGCGCAGAGCGACGACGCCCTTGTCGGTACCGGTGTTCCGGCCTTCAACCACAATTACGACTCGTCGACGTCGATCCCCGTGGGTCTTTGGACCGAGGTGTGGACGGAGCACGCGGCTTCGACGTGGACGATCGACTCGTACACGATCGGCGTTCCGAAGTTCAACGTGCCGTCGGGTACCTTTCGTAAGTGTTATTGCAATATCAATCTCTACGGCAATTTCGACGTCGACCCCGGGCCGCTCTTCAGCCTGCAAGCGGCCCCCGAGCCCGAGCCGCCGGCCGAAGACGGACCGGACGCGGCCCAGCTCCTCGATGTGCAGAATGCCACCGAGCTGCAATGCGCATACGGCGGCGCGGTCGTTCACCGCGGCAGCGACGATGGTCTGCCGGCCGGCATTGCGAACAACGGAATTCTCGAAGAGGGGGAGCGCGACGCCTCGATTCCGGTCTGTAATGGTGCAAATGGCCAGAGTGGAGCGAACGGCGCCTCGACGCTCGTCCGTTGGACGACCGAGTTCAGCGCCGAGTACTGCATTGCCGGCGGCATTCGCATCTCCTCGGGGCTCGACGACGGAAGCGGCGAGTCGATGGCCAACGACAACGTCCTTTCACCGGGCGAGGAAGACAACGTCACCTACGTCTGCAACGGGCAGCAGGGCATTGGTGCGCACAACGCCCTCGTCACGATGAACGATGTCGCACCGGGCGAGCCCTGTGCCGCGGGTGGTCTGCGCATTGCCAGCGGCCTGGATGACGGCGGCCTGGCCTCGTTTGCAGACGACGGCATCCTCGCCTCCGAAGAGGAAGACATTGTCCGGTTCATCTGCAATGGCGTCGCGGGCTCGCAGGGACAACAGGGCGAGCAAGGTGAACAAGGCGAGCAGGGTGAACAGGGCCAGTCCGGCCACAACGCGCTCGTGAGCGTGAACGACGTGGAGCCCGGCGAAGCGTGTGCGAACGGCGGCGTTCGCATCGATACGGGGCTCGACGACGGGGCAGGCGACGGGCAGGCGGACGACGGGATCCTGCAGCCCTCCGAGGTCGACTCGAGCCAACTCATCTGCAACGGCGGCGACGGCGAGGACGGCGCACCGGGCGTCGACGGCCAGAACGGCATGGACGGTGAAGACGCGGATGCCGAAGAGCTCGAGCCGGATCTCACGCCGGCTGGTGGCGGATGCTCGGTGTCGAATGGTGAATCGAGCAATGGGTGGCTCGCAAGCTGTCTCGTTGCAATGGCCGCGGTCCTCGGGATTCGCCGCGGGCGTCGCGCTTGAGCGGCGGTTGGGCGGGGCCGCCGCGGAAGACATCGCGGCGTCCCCTCCTGCAAACCTCACCACCTTCACATGGTAGCCTCCTCGGGATGTCGGCGATTCACGACGTTGTCGTCGTAGGCGGTGGGATTTTCGGTGTGACCGCTGCATTGGAGCTGCGACGGCGTGGTGCGAGCGTCGTGCTCCTCGATCCCGGGCCGCTGCCTCATCCGGACGCCGCGTCGACGGACATCACGAAGCTCGTCCGGCTCGATTATGGTGCGGATGCGTTCTACACGGGCCGAATGGAGGAGGCGCTTGCGGGCTGGCGCGACTGGAGCTCCCGCTGGAAGCGGCCGCTGTTCCACGAGACAGGTATCCTGTTTCTCTGCTCGGGCCCGATGGACGAGGCGTCGTTCGAGCGGTCGAGCTTCGATTCGCTCTCCGCGCGCGGGCATCGCCTCGAGAGGCTCGACGGGCGCGCCATCGGCGATCGCTTCCCGGCTTGGGCGCGCGGGCGATTCGTGGATGGCTATTACAATCCGCAGGGAGGATTTGCGGAGAGCGGCGCGGTCGTCGCCGCATTGGCCGGGGAGGCGCGGGCGCTGGGCGTCGCGGTCCGCGAGGGCGCGCGTATCCGCCCACTGGAAGGCGACGGTCGCGTCGAAGGTGTCGTGCTCGACAATGGTGACCGAGTTTCCGGCGGAGCCGTCGTCATCGCAGCGGGGGCTTTTACCCCGGTGCTCGTGCCGGAGCTCGCCGACCGGATTCGAGCGATCGGCCAGCCGGTCCTACACTTCAGTCCGCCGGATTTGGGCCCGTTCGAGCCACCGGGATTCGTGCCCTGGACCGCGGACATCGGTCGCACTGGCTGGTACGGCTTCGCTGCGCACGCCGGTGTGGTGAAGATTGCCAATCACGGCCCGGGAATATTGGTGGACCCGGCTGCGCCCCGGCGGGTGCCCGATGATGCAGAGGCGTTTTTCCGATCCTTCCTTCGCGATGCGATCCCTTCGCTCGCGGATGCGCCGTGTACGCTCAAGCGCCTTTGCCTCTATTGCGACAGCTTCGACGGGGACTTCATCATCGATAGACACCCGACGCGCGCGGGGCTCGTCGTCGCGGCCGGGGGCAGTGGTCATGCATTCAAGTTCGCGCCGTCGCTAGGAGGGTGGATCGCCGATGTAACACTCGGTGCGGGCGGCGCAGGAATATTCCGCTTTCGCTGGCGCACGCTCGGCGACGCCCGTCGTGAGGAAGCGCGGTTCACCGGCGCGAGCTGAGGCCGACGTTTTCTCCGCGTTGGATCGATTGTAAGAAGTGATCAATGCGGCTTCGATTCCTCCTATTGGGTGCTTCGCTTTCGATGGCGTGCGGCGACAGCGGCACCGGTGGGGGCGGCGGCGAAGCGCAAGGCGGTGAGGCCGCGACCGGGGGCAGCGGCGGCATCCCGGCGCAGGGCGGCCAGCCCTCCACAGGTGGAAATGCTTCGACCGGCGGGGAGGGGGGGACGTACGTGCCGGACGCAATCCCCGATATCGACGACGAGCCCCCCGCGCCGTGTCAGGCCGCGATCGACGAGAGTTGGCCGCCGCAGTTTCTCTATGACATTTGCGGGGACAAGCGAAAGCCCTCCTATGTCGACCGGGAGCTCTCCTGCCCGTCGGTAGACACCAGCGCCACGATCGCGCTGACCGGTGGCGGGGAGGTGACCTATCTGCCGTCTTCCGCCCCCGTCGAGGTCGACTCGACGGCGCTTGCCGGCATCGTGCCCGACGATGTGCAGATTACGGTGATCCTGATTCGGCGCGTCGATGGGGTCCCGCACTATCGTTATATATCGAACGGTAACCACGCCGATGCGTATCAACCTTGGTCGACGTCCAAGTTCATCGCAGCCGCGAATGCTGCCTCGACGCTTCGCTACGAGTCGGCGAGCGAGGTAGGGCTCACGGCTTCGGTCGATGGGTATCCGCTCGGTGATCTCGTGACCAGCCTCGTGAGCTACGATTACGATCCGTTTTCGTCCAACGCGCTCGGCCGCTACTTCCACAATATCGGCGGGCGCAGCAAGGCCAACGGCCTCATTCACGATCTGTGGCTCGGAAGGCCTTCGTCGGAGACCTTCGGCGGCAATTACGGTGAGGCTGCGCCGGGCCTCGACTACACCTTCGAGGAGCCGGAAGGTCCGACCATTACCATCTCCCCTGACGGCTCGACGGGGCCGTCGAATCACCTATCGAGCTTCACCACCGCCGAGGCGATGAAGCGTCTCGTCCTCCACCGGGAAGAGCCGTCGCAGAGCCTACCGGACCTCCAATGGCAGGACGCGGAGGTGATGCTCTATGGGGCGGAGGGATCCGACAAGGGGCCGTTCGGCGGGCTCAGCTCGGACCCGGCCATCTACGTTCAATCGGGTCACGACATCGATTACATCGAAGCGCGAAGCCACGGCCGTTATCGTATTTTCTCGAAGCTCGGCAACGGCACCGACGGCCAAATGGCGAACGTGGCCTACGCGTGTTTCCCCGTCCTCGATCCGAACGAACAACCCGTCCCCGGCTGGGGACGGGAGTTCGTGATTTCAGCACATCTTGCGACGGGCGGCGCGACTTGGAAGGAGCGGGACCGCATCCTCGCCAAGCACTACCGCGCCGTCATCGAGCGAATCGTGGACGGTCGGCTCTGACGCCGCTGCGCGCTCGAGTCAGGGCGCGCAGCGCGTGATGGTGACCTTCGACATGTGGATGTCTTCTACCGGCTTGTCGTTGGCGTTCGTCTCGACCTCGGTGATCGCCTGGACCACGCTGATGGGATCGCACAATCCGAAGATGGTGTAACCGCCGTCGAGGAAATCGGCCGGCACCTCTGCGACGATGAAGAACTGGCTGCCGTTGGACACGGGAGCACCAGTATTGGCGTAGGAGAGCGTGCCGGGGACATGGCTCTTGTCGCCGATCTCGTTGGCGAACTCGTAGCCGGGGCCGCCGAAACCGTTTCCGAGCGGGTCGCCGCCTTGAGCCATGAAGTCGTCGATGACGCGGTGAAAGATGATGCCGTCGTAGTAGCGCCGGCCCTTCACCCACTCGTTCGTTGCCGTGTCTTTGAACGGGCGGCGTCCGCGCGCGAGGCCGACGAAGTTCGCGACACCGATCGGCGCGACGTCGGGGAAGAGCTCGCACGTCACGGTGCCGAGCTCCGTTTCGATGATTGCGCGGAGCGGGCCGGGGCCGTCGGGCAGGCCGTCGAGCGCCTCGTCCAATGTGAAGTCGCCCGCCTCCGGATCGGCGCCGGTGCCGAGGCTCTCTTCGGCGATGTCGGTGTCTTCGCCGCAGGAGGTGACGGGCGCGCCGCCGTCGCCATTTCCGCCGGTGGCGGCCTCGCCTCCGGCCGCCTGGCCACCATCGGCCTGTCCGCCTTGGCTCGGGCCGCCAGCGTCACCACCGCCGGACCCGCCGCCGCCCGACGACCCGCTGTCGCCGCAACCGAACGATACCAAGACGATTGAAGCCAAGAGCGCGCGCTTGATCATAAGGCGCGTTTACCACGGGCGCGGCGGGGCGCCTTGCGCGATCTCGTGCGGCGCCGCGGCGCGCCCTCAGCGAATCGGGACCCAAACCTCGTTGTGATGGACGAGCGACGTCGCCCCGGGCGGACCATACGCTGCGAATGCCGGGACACCTCCGATGCTGAGGCGCAGATCCGCGAGCGTCGTGAGGAGGTCGTCGCGCCGCGCGCGGTCGTCTCGAAAGGAACCCCGGAGACCGACGACCGCGACGAGCTGCTCCCCGAACTCACGCAATCGGACACGCGCGTCGAGCGGCGTCGGCAGCGCCGTCACCTCTCGGCCGTCGGGAACGATGATCGTGAATCGATGGCCGCCGAGGCGCGACGGAGCACCGAGCACCGGCACCGCCATCGGTAAGCGCTCCGGGCCCGAGCTCGAGGTCGTGTTGTTTCCGAGAAAGTAGGCGGCGAGGCGCCGGAAGCCTTGGTCGTGCGCGCGCACCAGATCGGAAATCGCAACATGGGTCTCCACGCGCGCGGCCATGGCGTATCTGCGGATCTCCACACCCTTCAAGACCGTTTCGACGGTGTAGCGCGGCTCTTCGGCGAACCAACACGACACGCTGTCCCAAAGCCGCGCGGTCCAACTGAAGGTAATGAGGGCAGAAATACCTGCGCCCTTTGGAGATGCCGCGCGTTTCGTCGCGCGCCGTACTTCTGGAAAGCCCATGCCGTCCTGGGCATCAGCATTCGGCGTGCCGTCACTCGCCTATCGGCGCTCCACCGAGTCTTTCGCGGCGCCAACGCGCGCGCGCACCCGCGCGAGCCTGCTGTCGACGACCATTCGATCGACGATTGGAACCTCCTCCTCCTCGACGAACATCAGCTCGAGCACCAAGCCGTCGAAGGTCGGCCCGACCGAGGCCGACTCGCTGCCACAGAACACCATCGCGCGCGGGCCCGCTTGCTCGACCACGATCGCCATGTTGCCCTCGAACGATGTCGTTCCGCGCGCCGTGGTGTCTCGCACGACGAATCGGAGCCTGCCGTCCGACGAATCGAAGTAGATCCATCGTGTCGTCGCGCCGGGATCGATCGGCAGCGGCGCAGCCTCGGACGTGAACGAGCGCACGCCGTCGCGTCTCGGCATCGAAAACGCGCGCCACATGCGACCGTCGATGGTGAAGCCGCCCCCCGGAAGCTCCAAGCCGAGCTCGAGATCGAGCGAGCTCCGCGGCGCGATGCTGCGCGCGCGCAACCAACCGCGAGCACCGCGGGCCTCGTAAAACCGCTGAATGAGGTTTCCACGGAGTGAAAAGCGATGGCCGCGATCCCAGGCCTCTCGCAGCCCGGCCATGTCTAACGCCTGCTCGATCGTGGCTCCGTGACGGACCCAAGGATCGAGAGAGGCGACACCAGGCTGGGCAAGACTGGCCATTGTCAAAGAATACGCGCGTTCGCTCGGATCGCATCCGTGGCATTGCGACACGAAGCGACGGAGCGATTGTCGGCAAACGCACGCAGCCGTTGTCCAATCGATGCGACACCGCTGTGTCGCTCGTTGGACACGCGCATTACCTGCGCTTCGGGAGCGTCACGGTGAACGTCGTGCCCTGACCGGGGCCGATGCTCTTCGCCCGTACATTGCCGCCGTGCAGCTCCACGAGGTGCTTCACGATCGCGAGCCCAAGACCGTGTCGCGACCCGGGCGGCGACGGAGGAAGCGCTCGCCAGAACCATTCGAATATGGTCGGTAAGTCGGCTGCCGTTATCCCCGCTCCGGCGTCGCGCACCTCGAGCTCGACGTCACGGTCTCGCGGAGCGAGCCGCGTCACGACCGGCGCGCCCCGGTTGCTGAACCTGATCGCATTCGCTACGAGATTCCAGACAACTTGCTCCAGGCGAGGAGCGTCACCATTTGCCGTCGCGGCGCGGTCGAGCTGTTCGACGAGCTCGACGCCGCCGCTCGACGCGACAGACTGAAGCCGGTCGATGGCGTGCTCTGCAATGGGCGCGAGATCGACCGCTTCCATCGTGAGCTCGCCGAGCTCACCTCGAACGATCCGGGAGACCTCGATCAAATCGTCGATCCGTTGCTGGTATGCCCGGAGCCGATCTTCGATGGCCTGAATCTCCGCCAGGGCGTGTACGGGGTCGCCGACATCGATGCCCCGGAATTGATGTTTGTAGCTCTCCAGCGCGTCGAGTGGGCCGCGCAGCTCCCACGAGACGAGCGCCAGCCGTTCATATTGGCGCCGCGCTTCGACCCCGCTCGAACCCGTCACGGCGACACCCAGGAGGCGCTGGCGTCGGACGTCGATGAGCAATCGCTCTTCGACGATCCGCTCCGTGCGAAGTGACAAATCGACGAGGAGACGAACCTTCGCGCGGAGTGACGATGGGTCGAATGGCTTCGTGACATAGTCGACCGCGCCGTAGTCGTACCCTTTTTGCACCTGCTTCGACTCGGAGGCGACGGCCGTCACGAAGACGACGGGAATCTCCTTCGACCTGTCTCGTTGTCGAATGAGAGAAACCGTTTCGTAGCCGTCGAGCTCCGGCATCATCACGTCCATCAGGATGAGCGCGAAGTCCTGCTGCAGAAGCGATTGCAGCGCTTCCTTTCCGGATTTCGCGGCGACAATCGGGAGTCCGAGCGGTTCGAGGACCGCTCTCAGTGCGAAGAGATTCGCCGGATTGTCGTCGACGATGAGGATGCCACCGCGATGCGCGGCACGCCCCGGCGGGGCCCGCTCGGATGGATGCTGCGCGGGCTGAGGAGTCGACACGAGTCGCGACCTTCGGTGAGCTGTCCCTTAGGGGTCGTGTGCGGGCAAGCCCGATGCCCGGCTGCAACAACGACGTCCCGTCCCTGTTACGGGCTATTTCGATGGTTCGGTCGTTTGCTCTACATTGGCGCGAGGCGAAGCGTCCACGCCGTGCCGCCACAGCTGTGGCACCAAGGAGCGAGCTAGTCCTCGTTGTCGTTGCGAGGCAGCTCGATGAGAAACGAGCGCTGCTTTCCCGCTCCGAATTCCAACGCGAAGAACCTGCCGCCGTGCAGCTCGACCACGCTGTTCGCGACGAGGAGGGTCACGTCGGTCATCGTTTGCTGCTTCTGCTCGCGTACCCAATTTCGCGTATCCGACGGGTCGGACCTCGGCGCAATCGTCTCTATCGACATCAACGCGCGGGTGTTCGACGCGTGCACCGAGATCGCGACGGTGGCGCCCGCGCCGGCGACGCCGACCGCGTCCGCGAGGAGGCTCGTCAACACATGATGGATGCGCGCCTCATCTGCCTCGATCGGCGCGATGCCCGCGGACTTGAGCCGGAGTGTCACGCGACGATGGGCGGCATAGGGCCGAATCGCGTCGAATGCGCGGAAAGCGAGCTCTCCCAGATCGATCGAGCGACGTTCGATGTGGATTCTTCGAGCGCGTTCCACGAGCACCTCGACGATGGCGCTCTGGGCGACCAGGTCCTGCTCGAGACGATCGAACAGCCGCATCTGTTGCTCGTGCGTCGGGGAACCGGCGCGGAAGGTATCCATCGTCGCCAGGGTCGCCCGCGATCGCGCCGAAAGCTCCGTGGCCAACGCCTCCGCCGCTCGCGGCGACGTGGGCCGCGTCATCGACATACCGCTCCGGGGGTCGACCGTGTAGATCCCGGAGATCGACAGCGGCTTCGCCGTCCACGACAAAAGGCCTGAATCGGGCAGCGCGACCCCGCCGAGTCGCACAGGCGTCGCCAACCCCGATCGGTGCAAGAGTCGAAAGACCGACTCGCCGTGCCCGACTGCCCGCAATCGCGCAATGAATGCGCGAAACGCCGCCCGCTCCTCCGCGGGGATGAACGACGCGAGCGGTCGTGCAAGGAGGGAGGTGCCGTCGATTCCGAAGAGCGCTTCGGCCGCCTCGTTTGCTTCTCCCAACACTCCGAGCGGATCGGTGAGCAGCTCCGCGATCTCACGGATAGCGTCGGCTGGGGCTCGCGAAGGGCGATGTTCCTCGTCGACCGATGCTCGAGGCTCCTCGCTCCGCAGATCGTCGTCGTCGGGACGCAAGTCCTTCCGCATGTGTCCCTCTCTTGCGTCGTGGATGAGCGGCGGCCGTCGAGCTGACTACCGGCTAGCCTCGTCATGCCACAACGCGAAAGTTATGTCCTTATTACTCTGCCGAGGACGCCGAGGCCGCAACGCCGGGACGAGGCGAACGGTTTGGTCAGCTTCGTTTGGTCGTCGGGCCAATATGCGGGCCGCGCTGACGATATGACAATATCGTCGGATTAGGCGCGCGATGCACGGTCATGCGACGCCGAGCGTGCGCGCGAGCCGCCGTTCCTGCTCCCGGAGGAGCGCCACCTCGCGTAAGGCGTTGCTCCTCAGCCTGAGAGACTCGACCTCGCGTAGCGCCGCGCGCAGAAGCAGCAGCTCCACCCGCGCCTCGTCGTTGTGCGACTGGTCGACCAGCTCGCGACATCGCAGCGAGGCGAGCGTCGCGTGAACGAGCTTGGTCGCGACGAGCGATGCATTCCTGGCGGTGCCTCCCGGCAGGCTCGATCGCGTCGACGGATGATCTCGGGAACCCACTTCCGGTCCGATGTAGCAGGAGCTGCGCCAAACCGGCCGAGCGGTCGAGCGAGGCGATTCGCCGCAAAAAGGTGTCCCGATCCGCCTCGGCGCGAGATCAGAGGCGAGGCGTGCTGTCGCATGTGTGCGTCACCTCCCCCCGGCAGCGGGCGTCCTCGTGAACGCGTGCGTCGGCACGATGGTCGGAAACGAACCTCCACGAAATTGGCATTCTCACAATCGTCTACGGGCGTGATTGGGACTTTCGGTCGCCATGTTGATTATCGGTTCCCGGCGAGCGAACGACGAGATCGCATAACGCGATGAGTCCCTGAAGCTTCACTCCGCGCGTTTCCCGTTCATGAAGAGCGGATTCGAACCGTCAGAGGGGAATGAAGTGCCGTGGAAGGCCATCGCGGCTGGCGAAGGCCGCGGACGCGTCCCATTCTACGAGTTGCGATGCCTAGATACAGGACCGCGTTGCGTTTCTCCCGGCCGGACGCCGGGACGGACGAACCGGCATCGGACCCGTTGTCGCGAGAGCCCGAGTCGGCGCGTATTTCACTTCACCTGCGATCGGAAGCGTCCATTGTCGTTTGGGGCACGCCGCTCTCGAAATCCTACCGTTCGCTCGTTCGCGAGCTCGAGGTCATCAGTCGCCACGCATTGATGATCGATCACCGACATCACGCGTTCACGGCAGTCGGATTGGACGACGCCTTTGCATGCGCGGAGATGATCGAGGTCGCGACGCTGCTAGGGGCGCGCAAGGTGGCCGTCGCATGGTTCTTATCCCACGGGGCGACGGGTCTATTGCCGCCGGGTGTGCTCGCCGACGA
The DNA here is from genome assembly GCA_013361525.1 of Polyangiaceae bacterium. Lineage (GTDB taxonomy): Bacteria > Myxococcota_A > Polyangia > Polyangiales > Polyangiaceae > Xiheicaenibacterium. Next base: position 25,519 of record JABFXY010000039.1, read on the forward strand.
GCTGGGACTCGATTCCATGCGCTTCGAGCAGCACTATTACGACGGTGATGCGCGCGACGCCGTCGAGGCCGACCTGTCGCAAGCGCGCGAGCTCGGATTGGGTTCTGACACATCCGTCACGATTCGCGGACTGCCCTATCGCCGCAAGCTCGTCGCGGAGGACCTGATCGCGGCCTGCCTCGAGGAAGCCACGTCAAGGTGAGCCCTCCTCGGGCGGCGGCTCGGCGCCGAGCGCGGTTTCCAACCTGCGCACCTCGTCCAGGAGCATCTCGAAGCTCCGCTTCATGTCGCCGCTCGGTTCGAGCACTTCGATCTGCGTGACGAGCTCTTCCAAGAGCAGCAATCGTGTTCGAGCTTGCTCGAAGAGCCCGCGAGCGAGCAGGTCCCGAGCGCGGACGGAGGCGGCCGTCGCATGCAGCAGCATCGTGGCGATGAGCCCGTTCTTCTTCAGGGCTTCGGGCGTCGGTGCGGCCGGCTGCGGAGAAACGCGCGGAGAGCTCATGGCAACGTGGCAAAGCAGGAGCCACGCCGACCCGCATGGGCCTCGCTCGCTAGGGCGTATGTGCGCCGAGCTCGCGAAAAACCACCACACGCCGGTGAGCAGCGTGGCGGATCGGAACAGCGATCACCTCTACGACTCTGGCGCCGCGATCCCCTCGAGCGCGCTCAGCAGCGCCTCGCGCTCGAAGGGCTTCAACAGATACCGATCCACGACGCTCAGGTCCGCTTCCTCGCGGCTGGGCGCGGAGCCGGACATCAGGATGCGGCGGGTCCGCGGCTCGAGCTGCCGCACTCTTCGCATCAGATCGATTCCGCTCTGGTGCCCGATATGAAAGTCCGAAATGACCACGTCGAACGTATTCATCTCGACGGCGGCGACCGCGGCGTCGGACGAATGCACGACAGCGCAGGCGTGCCCAGCGCCCACGATGATCCTTCGCAGGACGCTGGCGAACGGCACGTTGTCATCGACGACGAGAACGCGAAGAGGGTGCATGGGCGAACGTGAAGGCGCTCTTCGAGCGCAAAAGGGGACCGCGCGGGCCGCTGAAATGGCCTCAGGTCGTGTCGCGAGCGCGCTGGGGAGCGGCGGCGCCGTCGGAGCGTGCGAGACGTAGCTCGGCCAATGCCCTTACCTGAGCGCCGAGGTCGGACATGCTGCATGGTTTCGCGAGCGCGACGTCGACGAGGCCGGCAGGTAGCTCGTCCGGCAGCGCTCCCGAATGGAGGATGATTGCCAATTCCGGGTCGAGCTGCCTGATTCGACCCGCGAGCTCCAAACCCGACATCGACGGCATCTGCAAATCGGTAACGACGACGACGAATCGGCGAGGCGTCGCCTCCAAAATCGCGAGTGCTTCGATCGGATCACCACAGCTCGTTACCCGGAAGCCGTTTGCAGACAGCCCGATCTCCAGCACGCAGCGAACCGCTGGCTCGTCGTCGACGACGAGGACCTCCGCCGTTGCGATGGCGCGCACGCCGCTCGACGGACGTTGTCGGAGCGCCGCTACGCTCGAGTACTTCATAGGGCTGATCGACACATAGTTGTTTATTCGAATTCCGACAAGCAATTCCAGGGGTTGCCGGCGTGGCGATTTGTCACTCCATAGATGCCAATGGTGCGTTGTGTGGCGTCGTGACTCGGTCGACGCGGTAGAGGTATGGTCGACGTTCTGCGACGGCGGCCCCCCGATGACCCCTTTCGACGAGCTCGACCTCCTACGCGTCTACATCCGCATCCTCGAGAGCGGGAGCATCTCCGCGGCTGCTCGCTCGCTCAGAATGCCGCAGCCGACGTTGAGTCGGCACCTCCGCACCCTCGAGGACCGTGCCGGAACCACGCTGCTCGTGCGCGACACCCATCGGATGAAGCTCACCGAAGCCGGGCATCGCTTGTTCGCAGACGCACGCGCCATGCTCACGCTCGCGGAGGACGCGACGAACCGCCTGCGTGAGGAACGAGCAGAGCTACACGGCCACCTGCGCGTCTTCTCCACCGTCGACTTCGGCCAAACCGCGGTTTCACGCGTCCTGGCGCGATTTCTGCTCGCGCATCCGCAGGCGACGGCGGAGCTCGTGTACTCCAACCGTCCCGTGCAGATGATCGAAGACGGCCACGACGCGGCTGTCATCGCCGGGGAGGTCACCGACGAGAACGTCGTGGCGCGACGCGTCGGCACCATCGAGCGATTCGTCGTGGGCTCGCCCCGTTATCTGAGCACCACCGACGAGCTGCGTGACCCCGACGATATCGCGCACCACCGATGGCTCTCGCTGCCCCAACGGCAGTTCGGTGGCCCAGTCGACTCGGTGGCGCTGTTCGGACCTCGCAATGCGCGGCGGACGATTCGGACGAAACCGGTATTGGTGATGGAGGGCGTCACAGGCCTGCGCGAGGCCGTGCACGAAGGGCTCGGCGTATGCGTGCTTCCCCGCTGGCTGGTTCGCGACGACCTCGCCTCCGGGGCATTGATGCGCGTGCTACCCGACTGGTCGGCGAATCCGCTCCCGCTCAGCGTCATTCATCTCGCGCAGAGAGCGTCGTCGGTCAGGGTTCGGGCTTTCATCGATTTCTTGGCAACGGAGATGGCTGCGGAGCTTCATGCGCGTTCGTTCAAACCACCCCGCCGTTGACCCGAATGGTCTGTCCGTTGATCCATCCGCTTTCTCGGCTTGCGAGAAACGACACGACCCTCGCGATGTCCACGGGCTGGCCCAACCGCTCCAGCGGGGGGGCCTTCGACATGCGCTCGATCACCTCGGGCGACTTGCCGTCGAGGAAGAGCTCGGTCGCCGTCGGGCCGGGCGCCACCGCATTGACGGTTATGTTTCGCCCGCGCATCTCTTTGGCGAGCACCACGGTCATGGCTTCAATGGCGGCTTTGGTCGCGGCGTAGGCCCCATACGTGGGGAGCTGCAGACCGATGACGGTGGTCGACAGACTGATGATGCGGCCCCCCGAACGGACGCGTTTCGCCGCTTCGCGAAGCGCGTTGAAGCTCCCCTTCAGGTTGACAGCCACCATTCGGTCGAAGGCGGCGTCGTCGGTCTCCGCGATCGTCGCGAGCGACATCAAGCCGGCGTTGTTCACCAGCACGTCGACGCCGCCGGTCGCGCGCTCGGCGGCGTCGAACAAGCGACGGACCTCGTTGGGGGCTCGAACGTCGGCCTGCACCGCGAGGGCACGGCCGCCTGACGCAGAGATCTCCGCGACGAGCGCGTCAGCGGCGCGCTCCTCACGCGCATAATTGACGACGACGGTGAACCCATCCGCTGCGAGCCGCCGGGCGATCTCCGCGCCGATGCCTCGGGATGCTCCTGTGACGATGGCAGACTTGGTCGCGTCCTTCGTGTCGTTGTCCATGGCGCACGTCCTTTCTGCTCGTGAACATGCGCCTGAGCCGTCCTCCGCTGTAGATGGCATTGTCGCTTGGCGATCATTCAGTTTCTGAATGACCGATCGCGCGCAGACGGCATCACGTTTGCCCCTGTCGGAGTGATGCAGTGTGGTTGCCGGGCGATTCCACAGGAGGACGGGACATCATGGCTACGCAAGCGCAGGGGGAGAAGCACGCCACGAGCGCGGCTCCCACCGAGACGAGCAAACAAAAGGATATCGAGCGTATCGATTTCGGCCGCGGGTCCGCCCTCGCCCGCCATCCGGGGATCATGACCCCCTTTCGGATGATGAGCCGATTCATGAGCGAGATGGACCGGATCTTCGACAGCCTCGGCATGGGCGGGCTGTCGCTTGCGACCAGCGAGCTCGGTGCGATGGGCTGGAATCCACGTGTCGAGACGTTCGTACGCAACGGGATGTTGGTCGTCCGCGCGGACCTGCCGGGCATTCCCGAGGATCAGATCGACGTGAAGGTCGAAGAGGGCGTCCTCAGCATCAGCGGCGAGCGTCGCGACGACCGCTCCGAGCAAAAGGAGGGCTATTGGCATTCGGAGCGAAGCTACGGTCGCTTCCAGCGGTCGATTGCGCTCCCTCGCGGTGTCCAGGAATCGTCGATCGAGGCATCCTTCGACCGAGGTGTCCTCCAGGTGACGGTGCCGCTCCCGGAGAACAAGGGTAAAGGTCGCTCGATTCCAATCGGCAATCGGGCCAAAGGCCAGGGCAACTGACCCCACAAAAGCGGTCGGCCGCCGGAAGACCCGGCGGCCGATGGTCGACGAAGTTTCGCGGACGCGAACCCGTTACTTGCAGTCGTAATAGGCCTGCTGCGCGTTGAAGTAGCAGCTGTTCGTGCAGGTCAGCTGTTTCACTGTTTCGTTCTGGTCGCAGTAGATGAGCTTCTTGCCGTCGCAGCGTCCCTCCCACGTTTCGCCGTTGCACGGATCCGACGTCGGGGGGGTATTCGAGACGCCGATGAAGGACGCAAAAGCATCCACGCGGGTGTCGACACCGTATTGGGTGCAGTTCGCGTCGCCGTAGGACGTGACGCCGGCGAGGAGCAGCTCGCCGTTGACTTCGGCGAAGGCCGGGCCGCCGGAATCGCCGTTGCATGTGTTCTTGCCGGGGAGACCGTATTCGAATTGCGTCGGGTAGACCCCCTCGATTGGCATCTTCACCACGCGCTTGGTACCGGCGCCGGTCTGCTGGATGCCGTTCGAGACACCATAACCGACGAAGGTGAGCTGACGGCCGACCCAGGAGTTGTCCATCGAGGTGACCATCTTCATCGGCGTCACCGGGGCGTCCGAGGCCAACACGACGATGCCGATGTCGTTGCTGATCGAATCCTCGTCGTAGCTCGGGTGCGCCTGGATCGACACGACACCGATCTTCGCCGAGGGCTGGGAGACCTTGCTGCCGAGGACGAACTTCATGTTGCCCGCACTGAAGCCGTACACGCAGTGAGCGGCGGTGACGACGAGACGAGGCGCGACGACCGTGCCCGTGCAGTGCGTGCTTCCGAAGTACGTCAGCGCACCGACGGCCGGGTACGCGCTCGTCGTCGTGCCTCCAACGATCGGCTCCCGCTGATCCTCGGAATCCTCGATGTCCTCCTCGTCCTGGTCGATGCCACCACCGGGGGCGCAGGCAGCCATGAGTCCGACGAGCATCGCGACGCTGTACAGGCGGAAGTCCATTTCGGTCACCTCGGTCCGGCGCGGGCTCGACGGTCGTCGTCGAAGCGCCGAAGACCTCGTCATCTAAAAGGACGAACGCCGATCACTCCATCCGAGTGATCGCGATGAACGTTGCGTGTAGCGCAAGGAACACGCACGTGGTGGTTGCGCGGGGCACCGCGGTGCTGCGCACTGATCGATCCGCTTCGTCCATCGTCGGTGGATAACTCTTCTGTCGGGGCACCATCGGCGGTGGGAGCTTGTGGTGCCACCTCCCGAAGCGCCGTGGTGGAATTACCGCCCATTGCGGGAAATGGTGCTGGCTGACATCGTCTCACCCGCAATTGCGACAGGGCACTTCATGAAGCTCAGCCAGCGCGCGACGCAGATTTGGAATTGGCTGCCGGCCTTCCGTGCGGTGGCCGAGGCGGAGCACCTCCCGACAGCGTCGAAGGAAGTGCATTTGAGCCCGTCCGCGCTGTCGCGCGCGGTGCGTTTGCTCGAGGACGATCTCGGCGTGGAGCTCTTCGTTCGCGAAGGTCGCCAGCTCGAGCTGACCGAGGCGGGGCGTCGGCTGCTCGGCGCGTCGCGCTCCGCGATGCGTTCGGTGGAGGCCGCGCTGGATCAGGTTCTCTCCGCCGAAGCGACGGGCGACGTGCGCGTCTCCGCCCCCGGCCCTTATTGTTCGGTATTCGTGTTGCCCGCGCTTCGCCGCCTACGCGACACGTTCCCCGAGGTCGTTCCTCATCTGTCGAGCGTGAGCGGCAACGCGGCCGAGCGCCTGCTCGCGGAAGGGGGGCTCGACATCGCGATCGTCGACGGGCTCACGCTCGGGATGCGCGAAGGGTCCTCGAACGGCGAGGGACCAGCATCGAGCCGCGGCAGTCAACTACGCGTCACGAAGCTCGGTGAGCTCGGCTATTCGGTTTACGCGGGCGCCGACCACCCGCTCGTCGCGGAGCTCGAGGTCACCGTCGACGACGTGTTGGCGCATCCGTTCGTCGCTGCACCGGAGCATCTCATCGACCATTGGCCGCCCGACCTGTCGAGGCGGATCGGAATGGTGGTCGAGCAGCTGCACGTCGCAGTTCAAGCGTGCGCGCTCGACGGAATGCTCGCGGTGTTACCCGACGTCGTCGCGAACGCGTACCGAGGTGAGGGTGAGCTCGTTCGGTTGCCGGTCGACATCGTGCGGCCGCAACCGCTGTACGCCGTGTCTCGTCGCGCAGCCGTCGAGCCGAAGCGTATCAACGTCGTTCTGACGGCGATCGTGCAGACGTTCGCCGATGTCTCGCGCGGCGGGCCGCGAAGGTCCTCGCTGCCTCCGCCTCGCTCCACGTTGCGGCCGCCTCCCATCTTCGATCGGTCGCTCGCGTCGCCACGGGCGCCGACGACCTTCGGTGTTCCGGGCGGATTCGGGACCGAGGGCTCCGTTCCGCCGTCGAGCTACAGCGTCCCACCGCGCGCGGCCGACGCGGGCAAGCGCCGCTGACGCTATTGCGCGCTCATTGTCGTTTGCCCAATCCGAAAAAGTGAATCGGCCACTCTGCTTCGGAGTCGACGCCGAGGAGCGCGCTCGTCTCCTCGTCGTAGAACGCTCCGACCGAGCAACCGCCCAGATCGAACGCCTCCGCCGCCAGGTACAGACGCGCGCCGAGCATGCCCGCCTCCAAGAAGGCATGTCGGTATCCACGCGCGCCTTCCGACGAAAGGACGCCGCGGTCGAGCGTGAGGACGATTGCGACCGGGGCGTTGCCGATGACGTCCTGGTTCAGCGCCGCATCCCCGGCCTGTTTTCCTGCGTCGCCGCTCTTCGTACGAATCAGCTCGCCACGGCCCGGGTCATAACGAAACGTCCCCGGCGCGATGCCTGCGACGCGGCTGCCCACGACATGGACACGAACGGCGTGCGATAGAAGCGGCGGAACAGCAGCGGCAACCCCGAGCACACTTCCGAGATCGGTCTCCGCGATGGGATCGTTCGAGAAGTTCCGAACACTGCGGCGCGCGCCGATGAGATCGAGCACCCGCGCTCTTCGACCGGGAGGCGGCGCGAGGGGCGTCGCCTCGCCGCTCGTTGCCGGATCGCCGATGTATCGCAGGGACGTCGCGATGTGCGCGAGCCCCGTCGCGCCGAGCTCGAGCTCGGCTGGATCGGCCAGTTTCGAGGAAGCGAACAAACCGAGCGACGAAGACTTCTTCGTTGCGCCACCTTCGCGCAACGCGATGACGGCGAGCACACCTTCGCGAACATTGTCGGCGCCGACCGCGGCGGCGACCGAAGACTCGTCGAAGCGAGGGACCAACTCCGTCGACAGGCCGAGCTCCGCCGCTGCGACGACGGCATTGCCCAACGTGTGGCCCGCGTCGGCGGTGGCATAGCGATAGGCTCGGTCTCGGTACTTTTGGCCCGTGCGCCGAAACACGCTCGTCGCGACCAATACGAGTTTCGGTGGTGAGCCATTGTCGATGCCCATCGCCGGATGAAGCTCCGGCTCACGCCCGAGATCGACGAGCGCGTGGTCGTCGGGCGCGTAGGCATAAGTGCCGTCGGGGAGGCCGTCGACGCCCGATGCGAGCACGTAAATCTCGGTCGGAAACAGCGCTCCGCTCGACGCCGATGCTCGCAAATCCTGGCCACCGCGGCGGTCGGTGATCCCCGCCGTCGCCCACAACAGGGTCGCCAGGTCCGTCAGGTCGAAGGGCTGTGTGCGCACGGTCGGGACGCCTGCGAGCGCCTCCACGATCGCGCGTTCTTTCCCTCTCCCCGTATCCGGTTTCGCCAGGGAAATGCGCGGGCGATCTCCTCGATCGAGGTAGCGCGCGACGGGAACGTCCCACGCGACCGAGGGCGCGCGAAGCACCACACCGGCGCGCGAATGAGAGGACATCGCGTGGTATTGCTCGATAGCCGCGAGGGACGGTCCGGCCTCGCCGCCGAACGAAGAGGGGAGGCGAGGCGACCCTGCGCGCATGCCGAGGAAAAACGATGCGCCGGCCAGCAGAGCGGCTCCAACCGACTTTGCGACGAACGCGCGGCCGATTGGGTGTTTCGCGGGGCGTGGTCCTTTTCGCACGTACGCGACGACGGTCTTCCAATTGAAGACCAAGTGCGCGACGACGAGGACCACCGTCGTATAGCCGCACAGGTAGTGGAGATCGAATGGCGGCAGTTGCTGGTTCGCGACCCAAAAGACACCGAGCCCCGCCGTCGCGAAGAAGTAGAGCACCAACATCAGCGCGAGCTCCACGTTGAGGGCGTGCCGTGAGGGACGGTGCCCGAGGAGTGCACGCACCGCGTATGCGGCGAAGTAGAGCGCGAGCGGGGTGGCGACGAGGAGGAGCTTCGCCATCGCGGAAGTATAAAAGCCGGCTACGGCTGCGCGCCGTTCGATGGTTCCGCGCTCCTCGGGTTGACACCTTGGCAGCCCGCGTGCGACGTGGCGACCGTGGGTGATCGTATGGTGGGCAAAGCCGGGCATCGGATCGTGGCGGTATGCATCGCGCTGGGTCTCATTGTGTCGATTTGGCTACCGGCGAATCCTCCGCTCTCCGATTACCTGAATCACCTGGCGCGCGCGGACGTGCTGGCGCACCGCGGCGAAGTCCCCGCGTTTCGAGCGATGTACGAGCCCGCGTGGGGGCCTTATCCGAACCTCGCTTTCGACCTCGTCGTCGTCCCGCTCGCGAAGGTGACCTCGGTCGCCGCCGCGGGAAAGCTCTTCTTGTCGCTGACGGTCGCGCTCTGGTGCTTCGGCTGCGTCTCGCTCGGGGAAGCCCTGCTCGGTAGGCCGTCGCTGCGCTCGCTCGCGGCGTGTTTCCTCGTGTACAGCGAGTCGTTCTTGCTCGGGTATGCGAGCTTCAGCTTCGGTATGGCGCTGGCGCTGGTCGCGATCTCGGTGTTCGTTCGGGTCGAGTGGCGACGCTTCCACGGCCCGTTGTTCGCGGCGCTCGCGCTCGGCGTGGTCGTCTCTCACGCAGCGGCGTTCGTCACGCTCTGCGCAGCAGTCGCCGCGTTCTCGCTCCCTCGACCGAACAAGCGCGTGGCGCTGCTCGCGCCTGCTGCGGCCTATTTTCTCGTGTGGCTCGTGTGGTTCGCAGATCACTCGAAGGACCGCGGGCTGTCGAGCCCCGGTACGTCCATCCGCCTTCTGCTGTTGTCGATGCTTCCGACCTATTCGTCGCGCTTCGACCTTGTCGTGCTCGGTCTGCTCGCGGTCGCCGCCGCTGCGGCGCTCTACCTCACCTGGCCGGTTCGTGTTGACCGACGCACTGCGGCTGCCGCTCTACTCATGACAGCGGCGGTGTTCGCCGCCCCTGCGGACTTCGCCGGTGGATACGAGACGAATGGCCGCTACGTCGTCGGAGCGTGGATCTTCGGAATGTTCGCTCTTCGGCAGGCGAGTGATGCTCCGTTGCCGGCCCGACGCCGCTCCGTGGCTTTGGGGGTCGCGCTCCTCGCGCTCGGCGTCTTTGCGGCCCGCGAGGTCTGGGTGACGCGCGCGTGGCTCGAGCTCGACCGTGAGGTTGCGGCGCAAGCTGCGCTTTTCTCCCAGCTGCCGGAGGGGACACACCTCGGTAACTTCACGTTCCTCGACGGAAAGGCGAGCCGCGCGACGCAGCTCCGCGAGCGAGCGCTCTTGCACGTGACGTCGCTCGCCGTGATGTCACGCAAAGCCGACGTCCCGACGCTTTATGCGATCCCCGGCGTGCAGCCTCTCAAACACGTCCAACCTCGTTACGACCGACATCGTTTTCGCTCGACCGACCGAGGGCCCTTCGAGATCGAGCAAATTCGAAGCGAGCTCGACGCCGCGCTCCTCTGTCGAGCTCCGCAGGAGCTGCGTGACGCCCTGTTCGCCGGCGGGGCGGAGTCGCTCGGTTCGGCAGGAGACTGCGAGCTCGTCCGCTGGAGATAGCGCGCGTGCGCGGTCGTGTTAGACCGCGCCGTGCTTTTGCATCGGTTCGCGATCGGTTGTGCGTTCTTACTGCTGGTTTCGTGCGGCGAGGGCCGTCGCGAGCCGAGCGGCGCATCGGCCGCTCCCGGCTCTGCTTCCGCGGCAGCTCCGGCATCGGTGAGCGCCGCCGCCGCGGCGACGCCTTCGGCCCAAGGCGCGCCCGCGGCCAGCGCGAGCGAGTCCGCTTCGAGCGGGCCCGCTCCGTCGACCTCCGCGACCGCTGCTGCCGTCAGGACCGAAGGCTGCCCCGAAGGAATGGTGCGCGTCGAAGGCGAGTATTGCCCCGACGTCGAGCAGACTTGCATCCGGCATCACGCCGAGTTCGAGCGCGATCGAACGAAGCGAAAGAAAGCCGAGGGCAAGGGCGAAAAGTACAAGAGCACCGTGAGCGAACGGTGCCTCGAGTACGGGCAGCCGACCATCTGCAAATCGAAAGACCGGAGGCCGATGTCCTTCTGCGTCGACCAATACGAGTATCCGAACAAGAAGGGTGAGCTGCCCGCGCTCCTCATCTCGTGGACCGACGCGAAGAAGACGTGCGAGGGACTCGGCAAACGCCTCTGCACCGAAGACGAGTTCAACTTTGCGTGTGAGGGACCCGAGATGTTGCCGTACACGTACGGTTACGTCCGTGACCCGTCGAAATGCAGCATCGACAAGGAATATCGAAAGCGGAAAAAGAAGCTCTTCCGCTACGAGAAGTGTATGCAGCGGCCCGCGTGCAAGGCCCACCTGGCGGAGCTCGATCAGCGCCTCCCCGCGGGCTCGCTCCCGTCGTGCGTGTCGCCGTTCGGCGTCTACGACATGAACGGCAACATCAACGAGTGGGTCGAGATCCCCGGCCAGAAATACCCCGATCGATCCGGATTGAAAGGCGGCTGGTGGGGGCCGGTCCGCGGTCGCTGTAGGCCGACCGTCGACTTCCACAAAGAAGACGATTACGGCTACGAAGAGGGTTTTCGATGCTGCGCCGACGTGAAGCCTTGAGCCGATGATGGAAGCCGCCACGCAATCTCAGCCCGCCGAAGCGCCGCTCGTGCTGGAGCTCGAGCACGTGTCGAAGCGTTATGGCGCACACGAGGCTTTGCGCGACGTCACGGCGACCGTCAAGGGCCGCATCATTGGGCTATTGGGGCCGAATGGCGCGGGCAAGTCCACGCTCCTGAAATGCCTCCTCGGTCTTTTGCAGTTCGACGGCGTTGCGCGCGTGTTGGGGCTCGATCCGCAGCGAGAGCCGTTTCGCGTACGCGATCGCGTCGGCTACATGCCGGAGTCCGACAGCTACCTTCCGGGCATGACGGCGGTGGAGCTATGCACGTATGCGGGCAGGCTCTCGGGACTGCCGAAGACCGCCGCCATCCAACGCGCGCACGCGGCGCTCTACTTCGCGAACTTGGAGGACAAGCGATACCTCCCCGTGGAGGGATATTCGACCGGGTTGAAGCAGCGGGTAAAGCTCGCGCAGGCGATCGTCCACGATCCCGATCTGCTCTTTTTGGACGAGCCGACGAATGGCCTCGACCCGGTCGCTCGCGAGGAGATGCTGCGGCTCATCGAGTCGCTGCCCGCCCGACGAGGTTGCTCGATCATCCTCTCCACCCACCTCTTGCCCGACGTGGAGCGGCTCTGCGACCACGTGCTCGTGATGCAAGGCGGACAGGTCGCCTTCTCGGGGACGATTGAAGATCTTCGCGGTGACGAGGCGCCGCGATTCGAGGTCCGCGTCAAGGATGGCGGCGATCGTTTGGCCGACCGATTGCGCGGCGCGGGCTGCACCGTGGAGCCCGATGTCGAGGGAATGATCGTGACGTTGCCGGCTGGTCGCGGGACCGACCTCGTCTTGCGGGAGGCCGTCGAGGCTGAAGTTCAGATTCGCCATTTGTCACCCAAGAAGATGGCGCTGGAGGACGCGTTTCTACGCGCTTTGCGAACATGACGACGCCTGCGCGAATCGCCGTCCCGGGCGTGACGGGCCCGGCAGCCCAAATTCACGATCAAGGCTACGAGCGCTACACCGGCTCTCGGAGCGAGCAGAACGGCCGCTTCTTCATCGTTGCCGGCAACGTCGTGTCTCAGGGGCTGCGTCGCTGGGTCGTTCGGGTCCCTCTGATTTTTTCCGCGATCATCACGGTCTTCATGATCGGAGGGATGTTGATCGGGCGCCTCGTGCCGGGCGCTGCAAAGAGAGGCCTCGAATTCGGCCAGCTCGCTGTCGGCGCCGGTTGGATCCTCGGCTGGTGGGCGATGGTGATTGGTGCGGGCATCGGGTGCTCGACGATCGTCGACGATCTCCGCGTCGGTGCATTTCAATTTTACTTTTCGAGGTCGCTGCGCACGCTCGACTACGGCGCCGGCAAGGTCCTCGGCGTCTTGTTCCTCGTGGCATTGCCGATGTTCGTGGTTCCGACGCTCCTGTCGCTCGTCGGTGTCGCGTTGTCGTCGGACGCCGACGAGGCCGCGAAACACTGGCCGATGATCCCGCGCGCGATCGTTTGGGGTGCGCTCGGCGCCGCCGTCTACACGCTGCCGGCGCTCGGCTTCGGCGCGGCGATCGTCTCGAAGCGCGCGGCCCAAGCGGGGTATGTCGTCTACTACCTGCTCGCCGGCGCGATCGCGAACGGACTGGCGCGCGTGACCAAGATTCCGCAATTGCAGCTCTTGGCTTTCGATCATTGTTGGATCAACGCCGGTCGCTGGCTGTTCGACGTCCCCGCCGAAGCCCGCAACCTCAGCCCACCTCCGCCTGCGTGGCAATCGCTCGCCGCGATTGGGGTCTTCTGTGGCCTCGGCGCCTTCGGGCTCTATCTGCGGCTGCGCAAGGCCGAGGTGTCGATGGTCGGGGGCGGGTCATGACGTATCGTGCAGTCGAACCTGGCGCGCAGGCCGCCGCAGCGCCCTACCGACCGGCGGTCATCGAGGTCCGCGAGGTATCGCGATGGTATGGCCAGGTCCTCGGTCTCGCGAACGTATGGATGCGCGTCGACCAGGGCATCGTCGGTCTTCTCGGGCCGAACGGCGCGGGTAAATCGACGCTCATGAAGGTGCTCGCGGGGTTGCTCGCCCCGCATCAAGGGGTCGCCCTCGTGCACGGCAGGTCCCTGTGGCACGACGCCGAGGCGCGCAGGCGATTGGGATATTGCCCGGAGCACGAGGGTGTTTATGACGAGCTCACCGCGCGCGAGCTGGTGACGGCAATGGCTCGTCTATCGGGCCTGGATGCGTCGACTGCACACAAGCGCGCGGGCGAGGCGCTGGACTCCGTCGGGCTTTCCGACGCGATGGACCGCCGGCTGAAGGGCTTCTCGAAAGGAATGCGTCAGCGCGCGAAGCTCGCGCAGGCGTTCGTCCACGATCCCGACGTGTTGCTCCTCGACGAGCCACTCACCGGTTGTGATCCGCTCGCGCGCGCCCAAATCGTCGCGCGGATCCAAGAGCTGGCAAAAGCCGGCAAGGTTATCGTCGTCTCCTCGCACGTGCTCTACGAGATCGAGGCGCTCACGCGGGAGATCGTGCTCATCAACCGCGGCCGCGTCCTCGCGGAGGGCAATATCTATCGCATTCGCGAGCTCATCGACCGGCACCCTCACCGCGTCCGGGTGGAGTGTGACCGACCGCGCGTCTTGGCCGCTCGCCTCGCCGAGCACGAGGATGTCGTGCGGTTGACGCTGTCCGAGGGCGCCGTCGAGGTCGAGACGCGACAGCCCGACCACCTCTACGATGTTTTGCCGAAGACCGTTTTGGAGTTGGGGCTCGAGCTCAGGAGCCTGTCGTCCCCCGACAACAACCTCCAAGCGGTGTTCGAATATCTCACCGCCTATTGGTCGGGAACGACGGGAGCGAACGTATGAGCCTGCTTTCGTCAGCGAGTATCCTCGCCAAGATCGCGTGGCTCCGGCTCGTGCGGGGAAGGACGTACTACATCACGATCGTCCTCGCGCTCGTGCCGCTCTTGCTCGCTGCGCTGGAACAAGGCTCACACCCGAAGAGCCCGTGGAACGCAGCCGTGGAAGCGACGTTGCGGTTCGTGGTTCCCCTCGGCGCGGCGATTCACGTCTCCGGCGCGGTCGGCGACGAGCTGGAGCAGCGCACGTTTACCTATTTGTGGTCGAGGCCGATTCCCCGCTCGTCGGTGGTGGTCGGTCGGCTGTTGATCATGATTCCACTGCTGTTCGCGCTCTCCGTCGTCGTGCTCGGCCTGAGCTTCGCCATCGCGTCGACAGGCGTCGACGCGGAGGATTTCGCGCGCGCGATCGGAGCGTGTGCCGCGTCGACGATCGTCTGCTGCATTTTTGCGGTGGGCGGTGGGGCCCTGTTTCCGCGGCAGCCGATGCTCTTCACGATTGGCGTGTTCCTCACCGTCGAGCAGTTTCTCTTCGCGATCCCCGCCGCGAAGTACCTCTCGATCGTGGCTCACTCGCGGGTGTTGGCCGGGCTCGACCCCGAAGATACGAACATGACGGCGGCCGCCGTCGGGCTCACCTTGCTCGGCGCGATCTGGCTCGCGATCGCGCTGTTTCGGGTGAGCACCGCGGAATACGCCGCCGCGAAGGAATGAGCTGTCAGCGATCAGCGATCAGCGATCAGCGATCAGCGATCAGAGATCAGCGATCAGAGATCAGCTGTCAGCGGTTAGCTTTCCGATCAGTCCGGCAAGCATGCGTTTGACCTCGGAGCATGGTGCGGTAGCAGGACATCGTTGACACTTTCGGTAGCAGGACATCGTTGACGTTTTTTGCTGGGGCATGCCGTGGCAGGAGCAGCGGACGATGAGCTTGAAGATCGAGTTCGTGCAGCAGGCGACGGAGCCAGGGGCCAATCTTGCGGCGCTGTGTCGCAAGTTCGGGGTCAGTCGGCCGACGGGCTACAAGTGGCTGCGTCGGTATAAGCAGTGCGGCTTCGCTCAATCATCGTCGCTGAGCCGAACGAGCTTCAAAGGATGGTGGAACGCGCACGATGGCGAGCGCTGTAACCCGCTGACCGTGCGCGACGCGTTCAGCAAGTTCGTGTTGGCCGTAAAGCTGACGCGTTCTGCGACGGCCGAGGTGCGGGCGGTCTTCGAGCAGCTCTTTCGCAAATTCGGGGTGCCGAAGGCGATCCAAAGCGACAACGGCACCCCATTCGTCAGCGTTCGCGCACCGGGAGGAGCTCGATAGGTGGCGGCAGGAGTTCAAACCACGTGAGACCGCACGAGGCGCTCGACGGGAAGAGCCTTGCCGAGGTCTACGTTGTGGACCGGGTCATCGCCGCACGGCTCGACCGCATAGACGCGACGTGGACGGGGAAGACGTCCGCGAAAGCATCGAAATTGACCGGGCCATTGACGCGAAAGGAGGAGGCGAAGCGGCCAGCAGCTTGACGCTTAACAACGGGAACTCGGAAGGCGATGTCCCGACCGAAGTGTAAAGGATGTGTTGATCACCGGCTCTCGGGATCGCTGACCGCTGAAAAGCTGACAGCTGAAAAGCTGACAGCTGAAAGCTCACAGCTGAAAGCTGACAGCTGACAGCTGACAGCTTCAGTTTCCCTTCGCCGTCGGGCCGGGCTGACCGGACTGCAATTGTTTGCCGATCGGGATCGTGCGGCCCGCGAGCTTCTTCTCCGGCAGGGGAGCGGTCACTTGCAGAACGCCGTCCTCGAACGACGCTTGAATGGCGGTGGAGTCGACGCCCTCCGGGAGCGGAATCGAGCGACGAAAATGCCCGTAGCTGCGCTCGGAGTGCCAATACCCTTCACGCTGCTCCGTCCGATCGTCGTGCCGCTCGCCACTGATGGTCAGGATGTCGTCCTCGACTTGGACCGAGATCTGGTCTTGCGGAATGCCGGGCAAGTCGGCGCGGATGACCAGGTTGTTGTCGCGAACGAACGTCTCGATTCGAGGGTTCCACGGCGGCGCGCCCAGCTCGGTCGTCGCGAGCGTGAGGCCCCCCATTCCGAGGCTCTCGAAGATACGGTCCATTTCGCCCATGAATCGCCCCATCCATCCGAAGGGGCTCGTGAGCTCGGGGTATCGGGCCAGCGGCGACGCACGCGCCGCGTCGCGCTGAATACCCGTCTGTTTTCCTGTCTCGACGGGCTTGTTGGTAGAAGGCGGCTTCTGCCCCGCTGTGGTTATTTGCTTCTCACCTTGGGTCGTGGCCATGGCGTCCTCCTCTCGAAACGCTGTACGAGAAGGCCCAAGTAGGAAGAGGGCAATCGGGGTGCCAGTCGTCGCCCAGAACGCGCCGCGTAATCTCAACGTGTCATATGGTCGAGGAGATCGCGTTCGCACGCGGACGTCACCGACGGAAGCCGGCCGGTGATCGTCACCATGACCATTCGAGCGCCATTACGATGCATGGCATGCGACGCGGCGAGGCTCTTCATGCTGCGCTCGATGTCGGCGGTGTGATTCGGGTCACGGTAATCGTAATAGTGAACGGCGCCGAAACACTCACCCCGGACGACCGGCGCATTGATGAATCGGCCGAGCTCGGAGGTCGTCTCCGTCGGCTCCGACTGAAGGCCGAACCCTGCACCTGCGATTCGGGTTTTGATTTCGGGGATGGAGAGGGCCTTGATGGCCCGGCCCTCGATCGGGATGCTGGGCGCCGCTGTCTCGACGCGCTCGACCGCGTCGAGCGGAGCTGCCGTCTTCGAGGTCGCGACGCTGCGTTTCGGTTTTGCCGAGTGATTCGGCTCGCCGCCATACAGTCGGACGAGGACCAATACGAGCGCCGCGACGAGCGGAATGGTGATCGCCGTCGCAATGGCGAGGCTTCGCAACCCTCGACGCGGGGATTTTGCCGGGTGAGCGATAGGGCCGCTCGCCGTCGGCGTGACCTGGAGCGCGGTTCGGGTCACGCCGGCGGAGATCGACGGATCGCGAAGGGTCGCAGGGGAGGGCGCAACGACGTCGAGCGACGAGGCGGAGACGTCCGTCCGGCCCGGAGGCGCAGCGAAGGAGGGAGCGGGACGCGCCGAATGGTCGTTAGCCGCAAGATCGCTTCCGAGCGCCGCGAGCATTTCGCCGGCCGAGCCCTGACGATCGTATGGCTGCTTCGACGTCGCCTTTGCGATGACCGGATAGAGGCGAGACCGAACCACCTCTTCGGGTAGCGGCGTGCGACTGCCCGATGCGCGATCGAGCAGCAATTGGAGCGCGCTGTCGCTGTCGTAGACCGGCCGGCCCGTGAGCATCTCGGCCATCACCAGGCCGACTGCATAGAGATCCGCGGCCGGGCCGATCGTTTCTCCCGCAATCTGCTCGGGCGCCATGTAGCGGGGCGTCCCGAGCGCTTGGCTCTCGCGCGTCGCAATGGGTGAAGCCGATGGCGAGAGGCCTCGCGCAGACCGCAAGGCCTCGTGAAGCGTCTTTGCTTTTTCCCCGCTGGCGAGATCCTTGGCGATGCCGAAATCGAGGACTTTGACGAAGAGCTCTTCACCGGGGTGTGAGGTGACGAACAGATTCGCGGGCTTGATGTCGCGGTGGACGACGCCGAGGGCATGCGCCTCCATCAGCGATTTGAGGACCTGGGAAGTGACGCGGACGACCTCGGCTTCGCTCATTCTGCCGCGAGCGTCGATTCGCTCGCCGAGCGTTTCACCACGCAACAGCTCCCAAACGATGAAAGGCAATCCGCTGTCGGTCGTGCCGAGATCGAGGACGCGCACCGTGTTCGGGTGCTCGAGCCTCATCGCGAGGTGTGCTTCGCGCGTGAAGCGCTCGCGTGCGTCCGGCGACAGGGCGGCGGACGCGAGCAAGACCTTGATCGCGACCAGCCGTCCGAGCGGCTCCTGGCGCGCGCGAAACACCTGCCCGAAGCCGCCGGCACCGAGCCGCTGCTCGACGACGTAGCGGCCGGCGAGCACGGTCCCGGGCCGGACCCCACCGGCGCTGTCGGGACGGGCGCTCGCCGCCGTGCTCACACGCCGTCTCCGACGGTGCGGTCGAGCTCCTCGGGATCCCAGCCGAGCTCGTCGAACCAGCGGCCGCCGATCTGCCGATTGATGGGTAGCGCTTGGTTCGCGACGCCCGCGAACAACACCGCGTGATTGCGGCGCTCGATCTCGTCCCCGAGCGAGGCGAGGGCTTTCGCGCGATCGGAGGGGTCGGCGACCGAATCCGCCTCGTGCACGGCCGCCACGAACCGCAGGGCGTCGTCGATCTTCTCGTTGTAACGATTGACGGCCCCGCCGGGGAGCATCCCGCTATTGGCCTTTTCTTGCATGAGGCGGCGGATTGCGAGGTAGCCGGTACGGACGAGCTGCTCGCGGGGAAGCCATTTCGTCTCGTAGTTCATTCGATGGATGATCGATGCGCGCTCCATCCCGCGTCGATGCTCCTCCGCCGTGCGGTAGAAGACGCGATACCCATAGGACGCCGGGTCTTCGAAGATGTTCGAGGCCGGATCCAAAAACGGAATCATCGGGCAAACCATCGGGTTGACGGCGAGCCCTTTGAATTTCTGGAGAAGATGGGACGCGTAATCGATCGTCTCCATCACGCTCTTTTCGGTCTGCTCCGGCATCCCGACGAAGTACCAAACGTCGATGGAGTGGATACCTTTGCCGAGGGCCTCCTCGATCCAACCCTCCATCTCTTCATTGGTGTAGACGCCGCGCCCGGAGAGCTTCGCGATGTGCGGGTCGTGGCTCTCGGGCGAGAGCGTGATCGACACCTTCGACGGAAGCTTCACCATTTGGTCGAGCACGTCGGGCGGCGTCAGATGAAACTGCTCGAAGCTGACGCTCTTCAGCTGCGTGCCGGCGAGCTCGTCGAGGAACGAGCCGAGGCGCGACGCGCTCTCGTTGTACGAGCCGACCGAGTAGAAGTGGTAGCCGCTCACGCCGTCGAGCCGCTTCATCGTGTCGATCTCGAAACGAATCTCCTCGTCCGGCTTGCGCGCCATCGCGCGCTTTTTTCCGAAGATCCTGCGGAAGGCGTCGCGCGAGCCACCGCACCAAGGGCAGTTGTAGGCGCAGCCGGCGTTCTGCGTGGAGAGGATCTCTCGGATGGGTAGGCCCTTCGTCTTCGGCGCGCGCGGCTGCTGCGACCAGTCGATGCCGCACGCGAAGGAGTCGGGCTTGTAGGAAAACCCACCATCTTTCACCGCGCCGTTTTCCTTGTAGAGGAGGTTCGGCACGCGGCCGAGATCCGTGCCGGCATCCATTGCGCGGAGCAACGCGTCGAGTGGCTCGTGCGTGTCGTAGCCGCGCATGACCATGTCGACGAAGGGGTAACGAATCAGCTCGTCGGCGTAATAGGTGCTCGAAATCCCGCCGAAGAGGATGGCGATGTCGGGGCGCGCGGCCTTCAACCTCTCGGCGATCTCCAAGGCTCCCTGCACGTGGATCATCCAGTGCAAGTCGATGCCGACGACCTTCGTGTCGAGCGCTTCGAAGATGCGCTGGATGTCGAGGTGCGGGTACCTCACGAGGAGGCTCGCGAGGTTGAGGAGCTTCACGTCGTGGCCGCGGTCGCCCAAAAAGCGCTGCAGCGTTTTGAAGCCGACGGGGAAGTACTCGTACAGCGGCGTGATCGGAACGTCGCCGCTCGTGCCGAGGAACGGGAAGTAAATGTCGCGGCGGCCGCGGAATTCGAAGACGGCAGGCGCGTGAACGAGGAGCAGATCGGAGCGGAGCGGGCGAAGCACGAAGTGCACACCGTAGTTCACCCCGTTCGGTCGGGGAACCGGACCGAGTGAAAGCGGGCTCATCTTTCCCGCGTTCGGGCCCGACGAATGAAATGCGGCTAAGCTTCGTCGATCCCGATGTGGGCCCAGCCGCCATGTCCGAACGAACGCCTACCGAGCCCGAACCTGCCGTTTACGTCGAACCGATCCCGATGAGGAAGCTTCCCGCCGGCGATCCGGGGGAGCAAACGCAGTACAGCCAGCCGGCCCAAAAGACGATTCCTCAGGAGCCGCTCGAGCTGACGGATCCGGTCGATCCGACACCGCGCCCGACGCTGGTTGACGGCCGGCCTTGGCTGACGCGCCCCGTCAAGATTGGGCTCGGCGTCGTCGGCGGCATCCTTGCGATCATCGGCGCGCTCCTCTTGTACGTGACCCTTCGGTTCGACGCGGTGCTTCGCGGCGCCATCGAGGCCGAGGCGAAAGAGCGCGGCATGAAGATCGAGTTCGACGAAGTGGAGTCGACCGGCATCTTGCCTTGGCACGCCGGCAAGCCGAAGGTCGTCCTCAAGGGCGTCAAGCTCACGAGCGACGAGGCTCCGGACGTCGAGATCGAGGTCGATCGCATCGACGTCCCGCTGAAGGGCACCTTCCCCGCGTACGAGCCCGGCGTGGTCGAGGTCGCCGGCGCAGAGATCGAGTCGCCCGACTTCCCGTCGATCATCGCGCTCGAGAAGGCGGCGAAGACCGGCAAGGCGAGCAAGACGACCGCGAACATTTCGGACGCGAAGATCCGCGTCGCGCGCCTGTCGCAGCAGATGCCGCTCACCGTGGTCGGCAAAGCGAAGCGCATCGACGTCGCCGAAGGAAACGTCGACCTCGACGGCGTCACGCTCGAGCTACCCGTGCCCTTCGTCGACGTGAAGCTCGGTCCGGTCGACGCGCAGATTCAGCGCCAAGACGACATGACCTGGGCGCGCCTCGATGACTACCAATTCGCGCGCTTCGGTATGCGCGACGACGCCGTGCTCGCGAAGCTCCAGGCCGACCCAGTCGACAGCCAAAGTGTCGGTAAAGATCTCGGCCTCGATTTGCCGCCGATGAAGATTTCGGGCGAGGTCGAGGCGACGCTCAAGGGTGAAGAGGCGATGTCCGGGACCTTTTCGATCCTGCTCGACGGCTACGTCCCGCCGCACCCGAAAGAGCTCGACGGCATCCTCCACGAGAAGAAGACGAAGCTCACCGGCAAGCTCCGCTACGGCGACAACCTCATCCACTTCGACGACCTCGTCGTCGAGTCCGGTGGACTGAAGATGAAGGGCAACGGCAAGCTCGATTGGGCGAACGGCGGGACGCTGGTGCTCAACCTCAATGGCAGCGTCGGCTGTGCGCAGCTCGCGACGAGCGCCATCGGGTCTCGCCTCGGTCCGTTGGCAGGCAGCCTCACCGGCTCACTCGCGGGCGGCCGATTGACCGGCACCGTCGGCGTCACGGTCGGCATTTCGACGAAGCTCTCGGAGATCAAGAACCTCACCGTCACGCCGCGGGTGTCCATCGCCTGCAGCATCGGGTTGTAACGCCGCAAGAGGCGCTTCGCGCCGGTACGAGGCCGAATGCGCGCCGCGCAGCTCAGGCGAGCGCGGCGCCAGGAACCATCTCGTCTTCGTCGTAGTCGACCTTGCCCGGCAGTAGCTCCGCGCCTTCGAGGGTCCTGGCGCGAACACAAAGGACCGGAATGGTCGACAGTCGTACGACCTTTTCGGCGACGCTTCCGAGAAGGACGCGGGACAAGCCGCGGTGACCGTGGGTCCCGACGACGATGAGGTCCGCGTTGCACGACTCCGCTTCCTCGAGGATCTCGTGCGCGGCGTCACCGTGACGTACGACGCCGCGTACACCCGGGCAGCGCAACCGCAAGCCGCCGATGGCCTTGTCCATGGCCTCTTTCGCCGCCTCAGCGACGCCGTCGACGTCGACGGTCAACGCGATCGGATAGATCGGAACGGCGATCGCGTACGCGTGCATGACGCTGAGCTTCGCGTCGAAGATCGTCGCGAGATCCGCGGCGAGCTCGACGGCTTGCTCGGACGTTGGACCGAAGTCGGTCGCGACGAGAATGTTACGAAACGGCGCCATGACTCTCCTCCGCTTTGTTCCTCACCGGCCGTGCGCCGAGGCGGGAACGGCTCCTTCGATTCGTCGCGGGTCGTCCGCGCGCGGGAGCACGTTGAATGATTGAGTGCAACGGAGGTGCCATCACCGGGCAGTCGTTTCCTCCGCTCGGGGGGCTCGTGTCTTTCGCCGATCGGTGCAGGTGCGCGGTGCAACCGCGCGACAATGATTCCCCTGTATGAGCGCATCGAGCACACCCTGGTGCACTTTTGCGCGGGTCGCCGGGGCGGGCGCTCGCACGCAATGCGGCCGCCGAGAGCGCGCAGGCGGACGGTCGGAACGGGCGTTGCAATCAAACCCTGCAAATGACGATCATTTGCGCGACCGATTTTTCCCCGAGCTCCGAGGCCGCGCTGGTCGTGACGAGCATCGTGGCGTCGAAGTCTCCGGACGAGGAGGTCGAGATCGTCCATGCGATGGAGTACCCGAACCAGACGGCGCCCCAGGCCGATCTCGACCGCGCTCGGCGCGAGGCGGCAACGAAGCTCGGCGAGGCCGTCACGCGCTTTCGCGCGCTCGCCGGTCGAGAGGCGCGTTCGCTGTTGCTCTATGGCTCCCCGGTCGAGGCCATTCCGGAGCTCGCGGCGGTGCGCAAACCCTCCCTCGTCGTCGTCGGCTCGGTCGGCCGTGGTGAGCGCCCGCTGCTCCGAGTCGGCGGCACCGCCGAGCGCATCGCCCAACGATTGACGGCTCCGCTTTTGGTGGTCCGCAATGCGGAGCCATTCGAGGCCTGGCGCAGGAACGAGCGACCGATGCGCGTGCTCCTCGGCGTCGACAACGAATCGAGCTGGTGCTCCGCGCTACGCTGGGTGAATCGGCTGCGAACGGCGGGGCCCTGTGCCCTCACCATTGCGCAAATCTACTATCCCCACGACGAGCGGGAGCGGTATGGGTTGCCACGCGCGAAGGGCCTCGCGGAGCGCGACGCCGAGATCGAGGAGCTCCTGATTCGAGATATGAAGTCTCGGATCGTCATTCGAGGCGAGGGCCCGGTCGAATTCCGACCCGTCCTGGGGATCGGACGGCTGGGCGACCACCTCGTCGATCTCGCGCACTCGGAATCGACCGATCTCATCGCATTGGGGACACATCAGCGCGCAGGTCTCCTTCGGTTCGCCTCCGTCACCAACGTGACGCTCCACTATGCGCGGTCGGCCGTTCTGGTCGTTCCGCAGGCCGACGAAGTGAGCGACGCGCGCCCCCCGCGCCGGATCCTCGTCGGGACCGATTTGTCGCACAAATCCGGCAAAGCCATCGCGGAGGCATATGCGCTCGTCGAAGGCAGGCCGGGCGCGGAGGTCGTGCTGCTCTATGTCGAGGACTCCGTCGTCGCTCAATCTCTGTCGGCGCCCCCGGAAGAGCTCTTGCGACAGCTGATCCCGCAGGGACGCGGTGAGCAATCGCGGGTGCTCGTCGCGCGTCACGTCGACCCCGCGAAGGGGATCTGCTCGGAGGCGGAGCGCATCGGTGCGGACGTGATTTGTGTGGGATCTCACGGGCGGACGGGCGCCTCGCGAATGGTGCTCGGCTCGGTCGCGGAGCAGGTCGTGAGGAACAGCCGGCGCCCCGTTCTCGTCGTGCGCTCGGATGCGGAGGTCTGAGTGTTTCGACGGTGAGTGGAGCGTGCTCCGGTGGATGTCAGGACGGTCGGATCGTGGGAGCTCTGGGTCGGGTTCGGCGCGTTCATCGCGCTGATGCTGACGCTCGATCTCGGCGTCTTTCACCGGCGACCGCACGCCGTCTCTCTAAAGGAGGCATCGATTTGGAGCGCCGTATGGGTGTCGCTCGCGCTCCTCTTCAACCTGCTGGTCTATCTGAAATGGGGGGCCGATACCGCGCAGGCGTTCTTGACCGGGTATCTCATCGAGAAGGCGCTGAGCGTCGACAACCTGTTCGTCTTTTTTGCAATCTTCAGCGCATTCCGAATTGCGCCGGAATATCAGCATAGGCTCCTCTTTTGGGGGATCCTCGGCGCGCTCGTGCTTCGCGGTGCGATGATATGGGGTGGCACGGCCCTCCTCGCGCGCTTCCAATGGGTCGTCTACGTGTTCGGCTCCTTTCTCGTCGTCACCGGCGTGAAGATGCTCATTCGAAAAGAGGAGCGCCCACACCCGGAGGACAGCCGGCTTCTCGGCGCCTTACGCCGCGTCATCCCGACGACGCGGGAGGTGCGCGGCCCGAGGTTCGTGATGAAAGAGGCGGGCAAGTGGATGGCGACGCCGCTGCTGGTCGTCCTCGTGTTCGTCGAGCTCACCGATATCGTGTTCGCGGTCGACTCGATCTTGGCGATCTTCGCCGTGTCGAGGGACCCGTTCATCGTCTACACGTCCAACGTCTTCGCGATCCTCGGCCTTCGCTCGCTGTATTTCGTCCTCGCGAGCGTGGCGCAGCGCTTCGTCTACTTGCAGCCGGGCCTCGCGCTGGTGTTGGTGTTCGTCGGTGTGAAGCTCGGAATCGCGCACTGGGTGGAGATCCCCGTTGCGCTGTCGTTGCTCGTCGTTGCGACGCTGCTTACGGGCTCGATCGGCCTCTCGATCCTGCGCGAGCGTCGTTTGCGCCGGCGATCACCGGGGAGCCAACCGGCGTAGCTCGGAGAGCGCCGGTTTCATCGACTCGACGATCTCCACGGACTCGTCCGCGTCGAAGGTGTGCGGGTCGAGCTCGACGGTGACGACGACGTCGTCCTTTTGAAAGACGGCGACGTGCATGGTCGGGTCGCCTCCCTCGGCAGACAGCCACGTAGGTAGTTGGGAGAGCGCGGTGCGCGACGAGGACGCGCGCGGCTTCGCGATCGCGATGAACCCGTGCTCGCCGAGGCCGAGGGGCTCGAACCGCTCGAATGGGCGTTGCCGCAGCGTCAGCTCCGCAAACTCAGAGCCGCTGTCGGAGCGGCCTGCCATCGCGTGAATGCGGAACTTCGGCGCCCGATCGGGGCTCGATAGGGTGACGTGACAGACGCCGGGCTCGAGATGCGTGTCTTTCCGAAAGGCGCCGTCGTCGAGGCGCTTGGACTTGGTCGCTTCCAACAGGTCGACACAGGGGGAGTCTTTGAGGACGAGCGAGAAGACCAGGATGACGGCGCCGATGATCAGGAGGGCGATGCCGAAGGAGAGCAAGCGCCTGCGATTTCGCCGCTTGAGCTCCTCCAGATCGCGCTTGGCGAGCTTGCGCTCGAGGTCGTCGAAATCGGCGTCCAGCGAATCGGGGCGAGCCGGGGGAGCAGGCACGAGCTTTTTTTAGAGGTGTCGCGACACCTCGAGCAAGCGCGCTGACATAGGCAGGTAGGTAGGCTTGGCAGCGGGCGAGGACCGGGACCGACATGGGACGACCTGAGGACACAGAGCCCTCGGCAGGGGAGGGCCTCGGACCGAGCGCGTTGCTCGCCGCCGTGGCGCGGGGAGATAAAGACGCGCTCCGGCGGCTCTACGAGACGTGCGTCGACGGCCTGTACACGTTCGTCTTCTATCGGGTCGGTAAAGACCCGGCGCTGGCCGAGGACGTGGTTCAGGAGACGTTCCTTCTGGCGATGTCGCACCACGGGGACTTCGACGAACGCCGCGGCACGTTGCGCAGCTGGGTCTGTCAGCTCTCGCGCAACGTGATCCGCACCCACCTGAGGCAACGGCGCCGCTCGGAGGAGATCGACATGTGGGATCGCGTGGACCGAGCGCTCGTGGAGGCGTTCGAGCGGATGGAGCGCGAGGCGCTCGCCCAAGAGGTGCTCGAAAAGAAAGAGGTGCGCGACCTCGTGCACGTCACGATGGGCCACCTCGCCGCGAACCACCGCCACATTCTCGAGCGAAAGTACCTCGAGGATCGCTCCCTCGCCGAGCTCGCTCTCGAGCTCGGCGTGAGTGAAGACGCAGCAAAGTCGATGTTGGCGCGCGCCCGGCGCGCGTTTCGCGAGACGTTCCAGACGCTGGGTCGGACGCTCGCGGAGGTCGAGTCATGAATCCGATGGAAGCCGACCACGAAGAAGAGAACGTCGAACGCCTCCTGCGAGGCGCGGAGGCGGCGCCCAAAATGAGCGACGAAGCGCGGACCAGGGTGCTCGATCGACTGCTCGCGGCACAGGCCGAGCGCACGGCGCCGGTCGCGAAGCGTGGGCTGGTCGCGCGGATCGCGCCGCGGCTGCGCGGTCGCAATGCGGCGGCGATCGCGGGCGTTCTCGCGCTCGCAGCAGGCGCTGCGCTGCTGTTTCGCGCACCCCCGACGGATCGTCAGGAGCTGACGTACGAGAACGAGGGGCCGGGGCCACGTCGTGTGGCGCTCCGAGACGGATCGGTGGTCGTGCTCGACGCAGGCGCGACCGTCGTCGAGCGAGCTCCGCGCGACGTGAAGCTCGTGAAGGGCCAGGCGATCTTCGATGTGAAGACCCAGGGCGCAAAGTTCGAGGTCGAGACGGATCAGGGCCGCGCGGCCGCGCTCGGGACGCGCTTCTTGGTTCGTGCCTCGGAGGGGGATGCGACGATCGCCGTCGCGAAAGGTCGCGTCGAGATCGCGAATCACCGCGGCGACACGCAGCTCGTTCGAGCCGGCGAACAAGGCGTGTTGCGAGGTGCCGCGGCACCTGCTGCGGAGCCGGCGCGGCGCGTTTCGCACTTGTTCTCGTTCTCGCGCGCGGCTGAGCCGCCGGCGCTCGACGGCGTTCCCCGACGGAAGGGCACGCTCGTCGCCCGCGACCCGCGCTGGTCGACGGAGGAGCCGCTGGATCTGCGCTCGTTCGACGTCGACGTTCATGTGGAGGACGGTTTCGCCGCCACCACGATCGACCAGACGTATTTCAATCCGCGGATGCGCCAGCTCGAAGGGACGTACGCGTTCCCCGTGCCGCAAGGGGCCGCCATCTCGCGACTCGCGATGTACGTCGACGGCAACCTGATGGAGGGCGCGATCGTCGAGCGCAACCGCGGACGAGACATCTACGAGGGGATCGTCGAAGCCCGGCGCGACCCGGCGCTGCTCGAGTGGATGAGCGGCAATACCTTCCGCATGCGGGTGTTTCCGCTTCCGGCTCGAACCGAGAAGCGGATCTTCATGTCGTATACGCAGCCGCTCGAGCATCTCTATGGTGTCGACCGGCTGACCGTGCCGATTCCGACCGTGGATCAAGCGGCCGACAGCGCGCGGTTTCGCGTGAGGATCGCCGGCGGCGCGTCGATGGATATCGCCTCGCCGAGCCACGAGATCACGATGCGTGACGACGGCAAGGATCGCATCGTCACGTTCGACGCGAAGTCTTATGGGCTCGGCCAAGATCTCGTGCTCACGCTGCGAAGCGAAGACGGGGGTGCGGACCAGGCTCGTACCTACGAGCAAGGCACGGATCGGTATGTCCTCGTTCGGCACGAGCCCGACATCCGCGACGCGATCACCTCGGGGGGGCACGCAGAGGCGGCGCTGGCGCGTCGCGGACCTCGTCGCATCGCCGTCCTCTTCGACGTCAGCGCGTCGAGGAGCGCGGAGGATCTCGCCGCGCAAACGCGGTTCGTCGAGGGGCTCGTCGATTCGTTCGACGACGAGGACGAGGTCGCGTTCGTCACCGTGGGCTACGACGCCGAGTCGATGCCCGGCGGCGCCGTGGCGGCCAAAAAGCTCGATCCCGCGAAGGTCGATGCGTTCCTCGGCTCGCGTGCAGAAGGGATCGGATCGACGCGGCTCGACCTCGGTTTGCAAACCGCGCTGGCCGCGCTCGAAGGTGGCGAAGGCGAGCGTGTGGTCATCTACGTCGGCGACGGTGTTTATGGCGGCGCGCAGGCGAGCGGCGCCTCCGGGCGCGCGAGCGATCTCGCAGCGCTCGTCAAAGGCAAGGCGCGCTTTCTCGGCGTAGGCATCGGAGACTCGATCGATCGCGGGTTGCTCGACACGATCGCCGAGGAGACAGACGGCGTCGCGATCACCGTCGGCGAGGACGAAGACCTCGCGCACCGCGCGTTCGATCTCGTTGCTTCGACGTATACGCCCTGCATCCACGGCCTCGAGGCGCAGGTGGTCGATGCCGGCGGTAAGCCGATTCCGTCGGCCGTTGCAGTGCCGACTGCGCGTCACGCGTGTGACGGCGAGCGGGTCGAGGTCGTCGCGAGGGCGCCGAAGTCCGCGGCCGATGCGCGAGCAATCCGTGTGACGGGCCACATCGGCGACACGCATTGGGAGAAAGAGATCGCGCTCTCGAGCGCTGGATCCGGCGCCGCGTATCTGCCGCGCGTCTTCGCGGAGCGCCGCGTCGCCACCTTGCTCGCGGGAGAGCCGCCGGGCCCGGGTCGAGCGGAGTCCCCCAATGCGGCCGAGATTACCGATCTCGCAAAGCGGTATTTCCTGGTGACGCCGTTTACCTCGTTGCTCGTCCTCGAGAACGACGCGATGTACAAGGAATACGGCGTCGAGAAGAAGAAGCCCGAAGGTTGGGCCCTTTATTCGGCACCCGAGCACATCGAGGTGAAGTTCGAGCCGATCGGCAAGAAGTCCGACTCGCTTTCGGGCTGGGATCTCCTGGATCGGTCGCCGACGACGCTCTTTTCTTCGTACGACATGGATGTGCCTCGTCCCGGGTTCCTCTCGCCGGCCGATCCGGGGACAGGGCGGCGCGTGCGAATGGGAGGCATCAGCTCCTTCGGCCTGACCGGAATTGGATTTGGCGGCGGTGGCCGCGGCCAGGGATTCGGTAGCGGCAATGGCCGGCTCGGAGGGGCGCATTCGCCTTATGAGCGCCCGCTCCGTCGCGTCACCAGCGACAACTTGAAGCAAGACCTCGTGTCGCTGAAGCGCACGGTTTCGTTCGCGAGACCGACTCTGGCCGAGCCGATGTTCGCGGCGGCGGTCGGCGATGTCGCAAGCACACGGAATGTCGTCGGCGGGGAGAGCGCGAAAAAGGGTTGGCTCGGGCAAGCGTTCCGCGGTGCGTCGCTCGACGGCTGGAACGGCTACGAAAACGAGCTGGAAGACCTGACGGAGCTCGCTCCGTCGATGTTCACGATGGAGATCGATCCCATCTCCGACTTCCTCGCGGCTGCACGGTCGACGGAGCCCGTCGACGAAAAGGCGAAGCAGATGCTCGAAGCGGCGCGCGTCGCGTCGCCGGAGTCGCTGGTTGCGGAGCGCGACGGTGCGGTGGTGACGTTGCGAAGCGGCGGTCTCGACGTCGTGCGGACGTTGCCGACGAAGCAGCGCGAGGTCGCAGTCCTCGACGGCGACGGTCTGCGCTTCGACTACGACGAGCTCGGTCTATCGACCAAGCGAAACATCGCTGCGGCGGAGGCGTGGTGGCTCGCTTCGGAGCTTCCATTCATCGCTCCGTCGGCCGAGAGCCTGCGCGGCCTGACCGTCGAGGTCGTGCCGCCGAAGAGCGATGGTCGCTCCGGGCTCGTGATCCGCGCGCCGAAAGGAGCGAGCGGTGAGCTCGCGTTGCCGAACATCGAATACGTCTTCGACGACAAAGGTCGTATCGCGAGCGTGTCGCTCGTTCGCGGGTCGACGCGCGACGAGACGGTGATTCGATACGAAGCCGATCGCCTGGAGGTGATTCGGCCGGGCGATCCTCCCATCGTCTATCGCGCGGCGAAGAGCGCGCCGCTCACCCGCGCGACCGATCTCGTCGAGGTCGCTCTGCCGCTCTCGAACCCCGCGCGCTGGGCCGAGATCGTGGAGCCGAAGCCCGGCACCACGAGCGATCGCGACGAAATGATCCGCGCACACCGGCAGCTCCTCGCGACGTACGCGGCGCTTTACGATCAGGGCAAGCTCGCCCATCACCTCACGAAGCTGCGGGAGGTGGCGGGGAAGGTGACCCGCGGCGACGTGGCGCTCGCGAGCATGGCGTTCGGTTCTTACAAGGACCTGCGCTCGGTGCTCGACGATCTTCCGCCGGAGGATGCGGTGCGGGCGTTCGCGAGCGCGTCGGCGGGACCCCCGCATGCGCTCGGCAAGGCGCTCTCGAAGATCGCCGATGACCACGCCGGCTCGTCGCTCGGCCTGATGGCGAGCTATCGATCGATCGTGCTCGATGCGCAAACGGAGGGCCGCAAGAGGTCCGTCGTCACGAAGATCAAGAAGCTTCACGACCAGTACCCGGAGGCGCGCACCTTCCGTTATGCCGCTGTTCGCTTCGCCGTCGATCGCAACGGATGGTCGGACGACGAGTACGCGCTCACCCTGTGGAACACGCTGGAAAAGGATCCGTTGCTCGCGCCCGTCGCGGATCGCGCAGCGTCGAACCTCCTTCTGCGCATGCCGGGCAAGAACCGCGAGGCGGCCGACAGGGCCGTGCGGGCGTTCGAGGGCGCCATCGCGCAGAAGATCCCGGTCGTCGTCGACTGGGGAATGCATTCGGCCATCGTGCGAGGCCGCGGGGCCGTCGCGATGGATGTGCTCGTCGCGCGCTGGCGTTCGGCCGTGCTCTCGAAGGGGACGGCGCGTGAGGTGATCGAGCTCCTCAAGACGACGCTGAATGGATATGGGCCGATTCAAGATCGCGGCAGCGATCTCACGGCGGTGGTGCGGCGGCTCGACAGCGCGCCCGACACCGACGAAGACGCCCGCGTCGTCGTCGCTGCGTACCTCCTCACGGCTGGGAAGGTCCCGGAGGCGAAGCTTGCGATCGCGCCGCTCATGACCGAAGAGGTGTTGTCGCCGAGCGTGCTCGAGCTGTCCGCTGCGATCGCCGAAGAGGAAGGCGATCTCGAGCGCGCCGCGACGTCGCTCGACCGGCTGTTGTCCGCGACGCAGCAAGAGGCGCTCGACCTCTCCGTCGTGCGCGGTTGGTATACGCGCCTCATCGGGCTGCACATGCGCCGCGCCGGGCTCGCGACCGGACAGGCAGCGGACACCGCCGTCGCCCAAATGTTGAACGTCGCGGCCCGCTTCCGCAAAGAGGACCCGGGCAACATCGCGATCGACGAGCTCGTCGCGACGTCGCTCTACCAGCTCGGTCGAATGGACGAAGCGAAGAAGCATCTTTCGTCGATCGTGGAGCGACGGCCTGCGGACGGCACCGCGTGGAGCCGCGTCGCGAACGTCCTGGAGACGCAGGGTGATCTCGACGGCTCGCTCGGCGCGTGGCGTGAGGCGACCCGTGTCGAGCCGACGAACCCCACGTGGATGTTGTCGCTCGCGCAAGCGTTGCTCGCGCGCGGCGATGAGCAGAGCCGAACCGAAGCGCTCGATCTTCTCGTGCGCATCGACAAAGGAAAGTGGCAGGACCGCTTCTCGGGCATCTCCTACCAGGCGCACGAGCTCTACCTCGCGGAGAAGTAGTCGCCGCAACGGCTTCTTCCTGTAGCCGGTAGCCCGAAGCCGATGGCCGAATCGCGCGCCGCGATTACAGTCCCTCGACGCCCTTCAGGTTGGCGCCGGCGAGCTTCGCCTTGCTCGTGTCGGCGCCGGTGACCTTCGCGCCTTCGAGGTCCGCGTCGCGAAAATCGACGCCAGCGAGCTTCGATTCGCTCAGGTCGGTCGTCTTCAGTCGTGCGCCCCGGAAGGAGGCGCGTTGCAGATCGGCCCCGTCGAAGCGAGCGCCATTCGCCATGGTCTTCTGCGCATTCGCGTCGCAAAGGATGCTGTTGGAGAACAGCGCATCGGCGAGCTTGCTCATCCGTAGATCGCAGCCACCGAGCTTCGCCTGGGTGAAATCCGCGCCTTCGGCCGCGACGTTCGAGAGATCCGCCTTCGAAAGGTCCGACGCGCGCAGCGAGGTGACCTGCATGCTTGCGCGACCGAAGCTTCCGTCGCGCAGGTTTGCTCCGTCGAAGATCGACCGATCGAGGGAAGCGCGCTCCCAGTTGCAGCGCGGCGCGTGGGTGTCGCGAAAGCTCGCGTCGTCGAGGCTCGCGCCGGTGAAGATGGCGCCGTCGAGCGTGGCCGAATCGAAGGTCGCGTTTGCGCCTCGCAGATCGGAGAGCCTGCCCGAGCTCACGGTGGCGCTCTTCAAGACGGCGTGGGTGAGGTTTGCACCCGACAAGTCGATGTCGCGGAGGGTCGCGGACTCGAACGTCACCCGCTCGAGGTGGGCTTGCACGAAGCTCGCGCGCTCGCCGCGCACATGATCGAGCTTCGCGCCCGCGGCCTGCACGAGCGACGCGCTGGCGTCGGTGAGGTCCGCACGCGTGAGCACGGCGTCGTCGAGTTGCGCACGCGCGAGATCGGCTCGGCTGAGATCGGCCTCGGTGAGGTCGGCGCCGCGCAAATCTGCACCCGTCAGCTTCGCCCCGCTGAGGCGCGCGTTTCGAAGGATCGTGCCGTTGAGCTTTGCGCCGCCGAGGTTCGCGCCGGACATGACGGCGCCCGTCAAATCGAGCCCGCTCAAATCCGCGGCGGAGAGATCCATTCCGTGCATCGCTGAGCCGGAGCGGATGTTGTCGAGCACGGTCTTGCGGATGCCCGTCTCACCCGGAGGAGGCGGCGGAGCGGAGGTCACGGCCGGGCCCGGGACCGACGCTGCCGGCGCTGTGGTCGACGCGGGAGCAACGACCGAAGGAGGCGGGGCAGCCGGCGCCGGAGCAGGCACCTGCACGGCCGCCGGTGCGCTTCGTCCGAGCACCGCGAGCGGCTTCGGCGCGGGGGCGTCGTCGACTCGAGGCGGTACGGGCACGTCGGACGAGAAAGGCAGCGCCGATGGGGGCGCGGCGGCGGGTACGGCCGCGAGGATCGGCGCCGTCATCGTCGATGGCGGAGCCGGATCCGCAGACGAAGGCGGTGGCATCGCGAGCGTGTCGCGCGCCGCGACGGGGAAGGCCGGCGGTGGAGGCGCATCGGCGGAGGCGGTCTCCGGTGACGCCCAGTCCGGCGGCGCGACCGGCTTGGGCGGCGCGACCGCCTTGGGCGGCGCGACCGCCTTGGGCGGCTCGACTGGCTTCGGCGGCGGGACCACAGCGGGGGGCTTCACCTCGACGGCGCGTGGAGGCCCGGAAGGGAGGATATCGAGCGCGGGCAACACCACGGTCGCGAGGGGCGGTGGATCATTCGCCCCGAGGGCTGGAAGGACGCTGGTCGCGAGCGATGGTTGGTGCTGCAACGATTGGAACGCGGCCGGCGGCGCCGGCGCCACCGGCGTCGAAGCCGGCTTCGACGCCGACGTGGGGCCCGGCGCGAAGGGCAGCGCCGCGTTGGGTGTCGACGCGGCGATCGCGCCGACCATCGTTTCGCCGCCTCCCTCGTCGGGATCGTCCGGATCGTCGCCGCCGATTCGAGGTGCCGAGACCAACGGAATGGTCGGTCGCGTCGCATCGCCGGCGAACGGCAGAGGCCCGATCGACACGTCTTCGGTGGACGTGACCGTCAGCTCGTTCGCGAAGTCGAAGGGTTGAGGCGGCGGCGGTTGCGCGACGGGAGCCTTACCCGGCGAGCGCGCGAACGGCAGACCCGGCAGGGCCTTTCCGCTGCTCGAACGGCGCGCCGCAGGCGCGTTGCCATGCGCCCAAGGCAACGCCTTCTCCCCGAGCGCGCTCGCGAGCTGCTCTTCGTTCAGCATCAACGTCTCGTTCGAGATGTCCATCGAGGCCGCGTCTTCGTCGGTGTGCTCGATGCCGGCGACGACCTGCAGCTGCGCGACGTCGGCCGGTGAGATCGGCACTTCACCTCGCCACGTGAGCTCAGCCGTCGCGTTATCCATGTGGATGAAGAGCCGGGCGATCGCGAGCTCGAGCTCGGGCCCTGCCGACGTCGTCTCGGGACCTCCGGCGATGCGAGCGCGTGCGCGGAGCGCCGGCAGCTGCGTCTGGAACCGCGCGGCGTCCGGTCGCATGCCGTCGACGATGATCCACTCGTCGCCCTCGATGGCCGGGACGCGCTGATCTTTCGGGGCCGCGTGGAAGAACTCGAGCGGCAGGTCGTCGGGCACTTCGAGGATGCCGCCACGCTCGGAGGGGAGCGAACGCGCGAGCCGGCGCCGCATCGGCCACCACGGAGCGATCGGCCCGAAGCCCGCGACGACCCAGGGATCGACCGAGTGGACGATGTTCGGCGGCGAGCGAGGATCGTCGAGCGCACGCCCGACGGGGTTGTCGGTCGTCGGGCCTCCGACGGCTCGATCGTAGGCGATTGGCAAGCGTACGAAGGGCTGGGGGTGGGCGGCCGACGACGCGCGGTCGCCATAGACGTGCAGCGTCTTGTCGACGAGGCTCCCGCCCTTGCCACCGACGTAGAGGCGCACGCTGAGTGACGGCACCGTGCGATTCGCGGGCGCGCACGCGTGCCCGTCGAGGAGGATCTCGGCCCGCCCCAGCGGCGGTGCCAGATCGGTCGGTTGCTCGAGCGCGCGCTGAGGGTCCGACGGAACGTCTTCCAGGGTGACGTCGGCGCCCGGCATGACGAATGCGACGTCGCCGTCGACGAGGGAGAGCCGCACCTTGAGGATCGCCGTCAGAAAAAGGCGATCCTTGCGGCTCATGAGCAGCGTCGTGCCGGTCGCCCCGCCGTACGCCGAAATCGGGACCCGCGCGAGCACCACGATCAGTCGCTCTCCATGGCGCCCTTCAGGCTCGCGCCTGCGAGCTTGGCACCTTGTCGCTCGGCGCCGCGGAGATCGGCGCCTTCGAGATCCGCGTCGCGGAGATCCGCGTCGCGCAGGACGGCGCCGTCGAGCTTCGCGTTGCGCAGCTTCGCCGAGCGCAGCGACGCGCCCGACAGATCCGCGCCGGTGAGGCGCGCGCCGTTGAACGTCGCTTTGAGCGCGTTCACTTTGCTCAGGCGCGCGCCCTCGAAGGCCGCGTCGAGCAGCTTGCCTTGGCGGAGGTCCACGCCGTCCATGTTCGCTTCGACGAACCGCGCGGCTTCGCCGGTCACGCCCATGAAGCTCGCCTTCACCAGGGTCGCCTTCGCGAAGCTCGCTCGGTCGAGATGCACGCGCGCGAATCCGGCCGCATCCAGCGTCGCCTCCTCGAAGATCGAGCCATCGAGGACGGCGCGATCCCAGACGGTGCGCGGGCCGTCGGCCTTCGTGAAGTCACACGAGACGAAGCTCGCGCCGGTGAGGTTCGTGTCCGCGATCTTGACGTTCGTCGCGTGAAGGTTCGTCGCGCGCGCATCGACGAGGCGAGCGCTCGTCAACGTCGCGTCGTCGAAGACGCACTCCGACAGATCGCTGCCCGACAGATCGCTGTTCGACAGCGTCGCCTCCTTGAACGAGCACTTGTGCCATTTGCCCTGCGTGAGCACTGCACGCTGTGCCTTTGCGCCGTCGAAGCGGACGTTTTTTCCTTCGGCGACACCGAGGTTCGCGTCGAGCAGCTGCGCTCCTTCGAAGGAAGTGTCGACCAACGTCGTGCGGCTGAGATCGGCCTGCGTGAGATCCGCACCCGACAGATCCGCCTTCGACAGATCGGCGCCGGCGAGCTTCGCGTTCGACATCCGCGCGTTCTTCAGCACGGCGCCGACGAGCTTCGCGTTGGAGAGGTTGAGCCCGGACAGCGAAACGCCCGTCAGATCGAGCTGGCTGAGATCCGCGCCTGCGAGCGGCAGATCGTTCAGCGGCGATTTCGACGCGAGGCGCGCGACGACTTGCGCGCGGACGCCCGACTGCGCGGGCTCCGCCTCGGCGCGTGCGGCTGGAGGTGCCGGCTCGGGCGGAGCTGCCTCCGGTTCGACGGGCGGTGGCGCGACTGCTTCCGTGGACGGAAGCACCGAAGGAGGCGGCGTGGCGGGTGGCGCCGTGCGAGCTGCCGGTGCAGAGGCTGGAGGCAGCGGCGCGCGCGGAGGCGGAACGGGTGCGTGCGACGGCTCGGGCACGCTCACCTCGGCGCTCGCTGCGCGGAACGGAATCGCGGGCGGCGGAGCGACGGGCTTGTAGGGAAGAGCGTCGGCGATCGGCGCTGCCGGGGGAGGCGGCGTCGGCGTGCGGCTGTCGGGAGGTAGATCGATCGCGGGGAGGTTCGTCGCCGTCTGGTTGAGGCGCAGCCCTTTGCCCAGCTTCTGCGCGACGTCGATCGCCGAGACGTCGAGCCGTGTGGGATCTTCGAGCTCGAGCTCCGCATCGACGACGAGCCGAGGCGCCCCTCCGGAAGACGACGCGTACTCGCTCGACACCGGCACCGACCCGCGAAACAGCACCGATACCTCGAGGTTGTGCGCGTCGATGAGGATCGTGTCGAGCGCGAGCGGGATCGGGTCGGCGTTGCCCGCTTCGTCTCGCACGCGCGCCGTCGCGATCGGCTTCGGCAGTCGTGTCGCGAAGCGCGGAAGGTCCGCGTGCATGCCCTCGATGATGATCCACTCGTCGCCGGCGATCGCGTCGAGCCGCTGATCCTTCGGCGCGCTGCCGAAGGCATCGACCGGCACGTCGTCGCGCCACTCCCACGGCGCCTGAGGAGGAAACGCCTCGCTTGCTGCCCAGGGGACCTCACGTCCCGGCCATCCGAGCGGACGCGGCGCAAAACCTGCGGGCTCCGACGGCTTTTGCGGGTCGATGAGGCTCGGGACGGTGCCGTTCGTCGAGCCGGCGGGGTTGTCGCGACGCGAGCCTGCGGCGGTCTTCTCCCACACGAGCGGGATGGTCGTGAACGGGCTCGGCAGGTGTCGGTTGTCGGAGCGCGGGCCGAACACGTGCACCGTCTTGTCGAGGCGGGGCCCGTCCTTCCAGAGGACCAGCCGTACCGCCAGCGCTCGAACGGGCTCCCGATTCGGCGCGACAGCATCGCCCCACAGGATCACTTCCGGACGCGCAAGCTCCGGCCATGCCTCGATCATCGACAGCGGCGTCGAGCCCGACCCGCCGAACCACGGCCGTTCGACCGTCGAAATCGGCTTGGGATCGATCGGCAGGCAAAACCCGCCATGAATCATGGCGAAGGTAGCCTTCACGAGCGCCGTGAGGCGGACGCTTCCTTTCCGCGTGTAGAGGAGCGTCGCGATCTCGATGGGGCCGGAAGGACTGACCGCGATGGGCCCGGTCATTGGGGCCCTGAGGGTAGCCGCGACGATGGCTCGTGGCGAGGGCTCGTGGTATCCGGTTTGAAGAGGATCCGTATCTGATTCACTCCGCTCGCTCGGGTGAATCGACGATACGAGGCCTCACTCGGCGGGCCTTCCTCTGCGGGCCCCTCGGACGAACATGACGCATACCGCACCATCGATGCCCCGATCCGAAGCCGCGGCCCAGCCGACCGAGAGCGCTGGAGCCACGACCCGGTGAGGGCATCGCTCGGACTCGAAGATTTCGAACAAATCCGCCGGCTGCTCAACAAGCACGCGGGGCTCTGGTTCACGGCCGAAGTGCGCCCCGCGATCGAGCGGCGGCTGCGGGATCGCCTGGTTGCGCTCGGGATCAACTCGTTCACCGAGTACCGGCGCCGCCTCGAGGAGGGGGATCTCGTGGAGATCGGCGAGGCGGTCGAGGTCTGCACCGTCAACGAGACGTACGCCTTTCGAGGTGCGCGGCAGCTTCGGACCTTCCGCGACGTGCTGCTTCC
Source organism: Polyangiaceae bacterium (assembly GCA_013361525.1). GTDB lineage: Bacteria > Myxococcota_A > Polyangia > Polyangiales > Polyangiaceae > Xiheicaenibacterium. The sequence goes on from JABFXY010000039.1 coordinate 62,734, forward strand.
GCGCCTCGCCCCGACGAGCCCGCATCGGCAGGGTAGGGGCCTCGTGGTGTGGAGCGCCGGATGCGCGAGCGGTGAAGAGGCCTACACCCTCGGCGCGATCGTCCTCGCGTCGGGCCTGTTCGATCCGTCGCGCATCCGCATCTTCGGCACCGACATCTCGCGGCGTTGCATCGCCGCCGCCCGGCGCGGGATCTACTCCGCGTCGTCCTTCCGTGACGACGCGAGCCTTCCGTACGAGCACTATTTCATTCGGCAGGTCGACGGCACGCGGAGCGTGGTCGAAGAGCTACGCAACATCTGTCACTTTCGTCAGGCGAACTTGCTCGAGCCCTCGGCGTTCGGCTTCATCGACGTCGTCTTTTGCCGCAACGTGCTCATCCACATGGACGAAGCGTCGAGACGCAAAGTCGTGCAGAGCTTCTACGATCGGCTGTCGCCGGGCGGTTACCTCATCCTCGGTCACTCGGAGTCGCTCTTGAAGGAGCAGACGGACTTCGTGCCGGAAGAGCTGCCCGACGATCTCATCTATCGAAAGCCGAACGTGGGTGAGGCCTTGTCCGACCGTGCGAGCTTCGCCGCTCGCGATCGGGGGTCGAAGCCGTGAGCGAGCCCCGGCGATCGTTGCGCGTGTTGGTGGTCGACGACTCGAACGTCAACCGCCACGTCATCACGGAGGCTCTGACCGGCTCCGGAAAGATGACGGTCGTCGGTCACGCCTCGAACGGCGAGCAAGCGTTGCGCATGGTCGCCGAGCTCGAGCCCGACGCCGTCACGCTCGACGTCCAGATGCCGAAGATGGACGGCTTCACGTTCCTTCGGATCTTGATGGCGACGCGGCCGATCCCGGTCGTCGTGCTCTCGAGCTTCGCGCACAGCGAGATCGTCTTCCGTGCGCTCGAGCTCGGTGCGGTCGACTTCGTCGCGAAGCCCGACGATCTGCTCGGCTCCAACAAGGTCGGCTGGCGGGTCGAGCTCGTGGAGAAGATGCTCTCGATCCTGCGCCAAGAGGCGCAGCCGCGCCGATTCGAGGTGCCGGCCGAAGGTGCCAACGCCGATCGCAAGCCTTCGCCGGTCCCGCCGAAGTTCGTCGCCGCGATCGCGTCGTCCACGGGTGGACCGGGCGCGCTCCTGCACGTCATGTCGCGGCTGCCGCCGACGTTCGGCGGCGCGATCGTCATCGCGCAGCACATGGCACCGGGGTTCACGCGCACCTTCGCCGAGCGACTGAACCGCACGACGCCGCTCGCCGTGCGCGAGGCGCAGGACGGCGAGCCCGTCTACGCCGGCCACGCTTACGTCTGCCCCGGTGGGTCATGCATCATCTTGAAGCGGGAGAACGGCGTGACGCGTGTCGGCGTCGTCGCCCCGACCGAGAACGATCGCTACGTACCGTCGGGCAATCGCCTTCTGACGACGGCGGCCGCGGTGTTCGGCTCGCGTTCGCTCGGCATCGTCCTCACCGGCATGGCTGACGACGGCGTCGCGGGGGCACGCGCGATCCGCACCGTCGGTGGGACGGTGATTGCAGAAAGCCAAGAGTCGGCGGTCGTGTACGGCATGCCCGGCGCGGTCGTCGCCGCGAACCTCGCATCGAAGATCTTGCCCCTCTCGGAGATCGCGGACGAGCTCGCCCGCCCCGTGATGTTGCGGACGAGCCGGACGGTCTGAGTAGCGGTGTCAGCCCTGGCGCGAGCCGCGTTTCGGCGCGGTCTCGAGCGGCACGCTCAGCCGAGGTGTTTACCGAACCACTCGAGGACCTTCGTCCACGCTTTGCCGGCGGCGTCGGCGTTGTAGCGCTGACCGGTGTCGTTGAAGAACGCGTGATCCGCGCCGGCGAACGTTACGACCTCGTGGACGAGCTTGGCCTTCTCGAGCGCAGCCTCCGCGGCCTCGCGGCTGGCGTTCACGCGGGCGTCGAGCTCCGCATAGACGGCGAGCACCGCGGCTTTCGACCCGGTGAAATCCGCTCCGTCGGGCAGTGGGCCGTAGAACGGCGCCGCGGCTGCGACACGCGGATCTTTGGACGCGATCACGCGCCAGGTCATGCCGCCGCCGAAGCAAAATCCGATGACGCCGAGCTTCGCCTTCGGCGCTCTCTTCGTGAGCTCGTCGAGGCCGGCGCGCAGATCCGCGACGTGCCGCTCGGGCGGTGCTTTGCCCAGTGCGGCGGTCGCGGCGCCGGGATCTCCGAGGGAGGCCGTGCCGCCCTCCTCCGACAGGAGATCGATCGCCAGCGCCGAATAGTTTTCTTTCGCGAAGCGGGCTGGGAAGGCTCGAAAGTGATCCGTCAGGCCCTTGTTCTCGTGAATGACGAGGACTGCGCCGCGCGGCTGTTTCGCGGCGGCAAACGTGCCGCGGAGCTTTCGTCCGTCGGGCCCCGGCAGCTCGATCTCCTCGACGCCCGCGGGTAGCGGTGCAGGCGGCGCAGGAGCCTGCGCCGCGCTCGCAGTTGCGCTGGCCGTGCCCGACGCGGTCGCCGTCGACGTTGCCGTCGCGGTCGAGCTCGTCTGTCCACCGGACGCGGTCGGCGTCGCCGAGCCTGCGCCCGACGGCTCGCTCGAGCACGCTGCGAGGAGCGACACCGCGGCCGTGCTGCCCACGCCGAGCAGCGCGAGGCGCCGGAGCGCTTCTCTTCGCGTGAGGAAGCCGTCGGCGAAGTCGGTTGCGATCTCTTCCGCCAGGTATCGAAGGAGGTCGCTCACGGCTGCCCTCTCTAGAACGCGCCGTTGACGCCCACGTAGCCGGGGCCGATCGCGAGGTTGACCGGGTTCTTTGCTTCGTCGCTCGAGCCGCCGCCGTTGGCGACGTCGATGATGAACACCGTCGTGCCGACCGCGAGGCCGACACCGCCGATGATGACGCCGATGTTTGCGATGAGCTGCTCGCGCTCGCCTCGATCGATGAGGTCGTTGGTGCAGCCGGCGCCGTTTGGACAGTTGTCTTCGGCCTCCGAGAAGGTGCCGAGCGACATCCCGCCCGCGACGGCGAACATGCCCATGCCGACGACGCCGACGCCCGCGAACGCCAGCGAGACCGGCAAGAGCTCGAGCTCGGTCTCGCTTTCTTTGCGAGGCGGGGGAGGCGGCGGAAGCGGCCCGGTGGTCGCGGCGGGTCCGATGCTCACGGTCTTCTGCTCACCGGCGCGCAAGTCGACCCGCTGCGTGACCGGCGCCGATCCGACGGTGTCGAGTACGACGTCGATCGATCCGGGATCGAGCGGGACCGGTTGCCCCCACTGATCCTGAGGGATCGTCGTCGTTCCGATCCGGAGCGTGGCGTTCGGGGCTGCGTTGTTCACCTGGACGGTGACGATCGCGAGCTTGCCTGCGGTGGTTTGCAGCTCCGTTTTCGCGGTCTCCAGCGTCGGCGCGTACTTGGGCTCCGTCGGCACACGCGCCTCGGCCTCGGCGACGACGCGCTTGTACTGGAGGTAGGCCTCCTTGTTGTGGCCCATCTCCGCGTGGCAGCGCGCGATGTAGAGGCCCGAGTTCGGGCTCGGCACCGTCTGGTACGACAGGTTGAACTTCTCGAGGGCCGCGGCGAAGTTCTTCTTCTGAAAGAGCGCCTGGCCCTCTTTGAACTGCGCCGTCGCGACCTGCACCGCAGCCGCCGGCGGCGGCTTTCCTTGTGCGAAAGACGGCTCCACGTACGAGAGCGTCGAGAGCGCACAGGCCGCCGAAACGGCCACTGTGGTGAACGTACGACGAAGCGAAGCGATACTTGCGCGCGTGGGCGATGCCACGCGGTGGCGAGCAAGAAGGGGCACTCGGTTCTCCTAGATTCCCGACGGGTTGTACTTCGGAGGCTTCTTCGCCGTCCCGGTCGGCTTCGGGCGCGGGCCCGTGCCGGTTGTGGTCGGCCGTGTCGTGGGCGGACGCGCCGTCGCCGTGGGGGCGGTGGTCGCCGTCGCGGATGCGGTGGCTTCAGCCGTCGCCGATTCCGATGCCGCGGCGGAGGCCGATTCGGTCGCCGTTGCAGTCGCCTCGGCGGTCGGCTGGACGTCGATCGTCATCGTCGGCGGCGGCGCGGCGATGGCCGTTTCCGTCGCCGTGACGGGCGTGGGCGCGGTGGCCGTCACGCTCGGTTGCGCCGTCTTTGCGGGCTCCGGAGGCGGCGCGCGCATCGCCTCGATGAGCGCGATGACGCCGATGCCTACGGCCACGCCGATGACGATCAGGAAGACCAGACGGACCCAGGGAGAGATCCGTCGCGGCTCTTCCTCGGCGGCTTCATCGCCGAGCGCTCCCGCGTCCGCACCGCGCGCGTCACCGAACGCATCGGGAGGCTCGAGGGGGCTCGGTCCGAGATCGCTGACCGGGATGTCGGAGGAGGCGACCTCGGCGACCGGGGCGTCGGCGATGGTCGGCTCGTCGAGCGAGGCGAACGGCTCGCCGATCCCCCCTGCCGCGCCGGTCGGTGCAGCAGCCCCCGCCGGCGCGAACTTCGCGCTCGCCGCGAGCAGCTCGCGACGGCGCTTGCCGAGCACGTCGGCTACGGCGCGCTCGACGAACGTACCGACGTCGCGCGCGGAAGCAGGCCGCTCGAGCAACTTCGCGATCCGCTCGAGCTCGCCGCGCACCTCCTCGGCCGAGCCTGGGCGCTTCTTCGGGTCCTTTTCGAGGAGGCGCAGGACGAGCGCATCGAAATCCGGGTGGATGTCGGGCACCACGCTTCGCAACGGGGCAGGCGACTTGATGACGATGTTTTCGATCGTCTTCAGCTCCGACTCGCCGCGAAACGGGTGGACGCCCGTCGACATGACGTAGAGCAGCGCTCCGAGCGAGAACAAGTCCGCGCGGCGATCGATCGCCATGCCACCGAGCTGTTCCGGCGACAGGTATGGCGTCTTGCCCTTCACCGTCGAGCCGGCGCGCGTGACGTGTACGCGGCCCTTCGACTTCGCGATGCCGAAGTCGACGACCTTCGCGATGCCGTCCTGGCCGACGATCACGTTGGACGGGTTGATGTCGCGGTGAACGAGATCGAGGAGGTTTCCCGCTTCGTCTCGGAGCTCGTGCGCCGCGTGGAGCCCTGCGCAGACGTCGGACGCCATCCGGACGAGGATCGAGAGCGGAACGCCGCCCGATGCGCGCGACGACTCCTGGATCGCGCCGAACGTCTCGCCGTCGACCCACTCCATGGCGAGGTACATCACGCCGTCTTCCTCGCCGACGGAGAGGATCTGCGCGACGTTGGGGTGTCGGATCTTCGCGGCGACGCGCATCTCGTCGACGAACATCGTCTCGAAGTCGGCGTCGTCCGAGAGCTCGGGCAGGATGGTCTTGACCGCGATGAGGTCGTCGATGCCGGCGCTGCCGGCGGGCCTCGCGGCCCAGACCGTCGCCATGCCGCCGCGCGCGACGGCTGCGAGCAATTGGTAGGCGTGCGGCGCCTTGCCGAGCGAAACCCCCGGGCCCAGGCGATCCACGCCGCCGAGCTTGGGCGCGGCGGGTTTCGCGGAGCCGTTCTGGGTCTTCGCGATCGGGGGTGCGGGGGATGCCGCTGCCGGGGCGGGCGTCTCGGCGGGCAGGTCGAGCGATGGGATGCCCATCAACGTCGCCGCTCCCGGTCTCGGTGACGGCGTCGCGGGAGGCGGCGCAGGGGTCACCGCGGGGGCGGCCGCTGCGACGGGCGCCACGGGAGGCGGCGCCGGGGTCGGCTTCGGGTCGCCCGCGAGAGGCTCGATCCCGAGCAACGTCTGCTGGCGCGGCTTCGGCGGTGGGCGTCGTGCCGGTGGCCGTCGCGGAATGGTCGCGGAAACCGGGCTCGGCGCGTCGTCCTCTTCGACGATGAAGTCGTCGACCGAGGTCGATTCGTCATTGATCGAGGGCACGCGGGGCGCGGCGGGCACGCCAGCCGCCTGGTTCACCGTCGTGTCTTCTTCCTCGACGGGCTTGTCGCTCGCGTGCGTCATCGGCGCGGACGTGAAGCCCATCAGCGTCTTGGCTCGCGTTCGCGGTGCGCCGGCGACCGGAGCCCTCGGTGACACGGGCGGGATGCTCTTCATTCGGGCGTCCGCAGGTGTCGGCAACGAAGCGGCTTCACCCGCCTCGCCGACCGCACCGGAGCCATTCGCCGGCGTCGCCGCGGGCTTGACGGAACGTGCACCGACGACGGCGGGAGCCATCGGCGGCGGTCGAACCGAGCTGAAGCCGCGAGGAGCCGCGGCGTTCACCGCACGCGCTTGCGATTTGTCGACCTGACGCGACGCGAATTCCGCGACGGCGTCGTACGAAGCCGCTTCGGACGTCTCGAACGCGCGGATGAGCGCGTCGAGCGCCGTTCGCTCGCCGGGATCGCGTGCGAGCGCGCTGACCACCGTTCGGGACAGCTCGTCGCCGATTTCGGGTCGCTGGCTCTTCGGCTCCGGGATCGCGCTCGCCAGCACTTTCTGAATGACGGCCGCCTCCATACGGGAGGCGAACAGGCGCTGGCGGGTCAAGAGCTCCCACCCGAGCGCGGCAGCGCTGAAAACGTCCGCGCGCACGTCGGGCTGTGGTGGCTGCGGTCCCAACGTGAGGCTCATCGCCTTCACACGCTCGGGCGCGGCGTAGGGCAGGCGGTCGAGGTTCTTTGCGTAGTGGAGACCGAACCTTGTGAGCGCTCGATCGACGCCGAAGCCGCTCATCCGCGTGCGTCCATCCTGACCGATATGGACGCACCACGGCCCTATCTCACCGTGGCCGAAATCGGAGCTCGCTGCGTGCGCCGCGCGGATTGCGTCGAGGACGTCGAGCATGATGCGGGTCGCGATGGGCAGCGAAAGGCCTTCCGGACCGGCACGACGAAGCAAGGTCGCAAGCGTCTCGCTGTCGTGATGCTCGTGCGCGACGAACGGTTCTCCGTCGATCGTCCCGTTGTCGACGACGCGATCGATCGTGGCGTGCGTGAGCGCGGAGGCTTTTTTGGCCGCCTGCAAAAAGGCATCACAGAGCTGCGGGCTTTTCGCGACGTGGCGATGCACCTTCGTCAGGCTGACGAGGCTGGAAGCCTCGGCGCTCACGTTGCGTGCGACGAAGGTTGCGCCGACGCTGCTGGCACAGACCTCCCGCAGAAGCTCGTAGCTACCGAGCTTTTTCCCGGTGGCCTGTTGAGGTGATAAAACCATCGGAAGAGCAGGCTATCAGGCGACAACGTTCTGGGGGAAGCGAGCCGCAAATCGGGGGTCGGCCGGGGGGCTCGGCGGCGAACCGCGCGTCCCAGCTCGACGGCCGTTCTCGCGCCGATTCACCGCGCGAATCTGCGGCGCGGAGGCCTCGGCAGCCTGAAAACGGCTGCCTGCCGTGCGGTGCCGACCCCTCGAAAGTTCCGCTGTCTTCGCGGCGGAACGCGTGACAGATCAGCGTCGTCATGTTCGAACCGAAGTCACCCTCGGCTCCAGCCTCCGAGCCCGCGGGCGCGGGACGGGGTGCGATCGAGCCCGAGGGCCGCAGCACGACCTACCCCCTGTCTCGCCTGGCCCCTCGCATCGAGCTGGTCGATGTCGCCCGGGAAATCCAGGAGGCGGACCGCATGCTCGGTTCCGTCGTCAGCGGGCAGCTCGAGGTGATCGCCGAGCAGATCCGCAATTTGCAGGCGCGTGCGCGCGGGATCCTCGAGCGTGCCGAGCTCGCGTCGCAGCTCCACCGGGCGCAGTGCAACTTCAAGAAGCGGCCGGGGCACGTCTACCACCTCTACCGCCGAGCTGCGGGTGACGCGTACCTGTCGATGTTGTCTCCGAACGAATGGGCTGGGGCACCGCCGCACGCCTACGAAGGGTCGTACCGGCTCGAGCTGGACATGAGCTGGACGCGTATGGACGGCTGACGTCCCGCGCGTCGTGGAGCGGACCGCACGAAGTGAACAGCGGCCCGATACCGCGCGCGATGGAAGTACACTCGCCGACATGGCGTCGCCGCCCGGAGCCGTTCAAGCGAAGAGCACCCAGAAGAAGCGGTGCCCTAGCTGTGCGGGGCTCTACCCGTTCGACTACCGCGTCTGCCCGAAGGATCGCACGCCGCTCGAGGTGCACCTCGGCGACGACGACGACTCGCTCATCGGCGACGTGCTCGCCGGATCGTTCTGCATCATCGGCGTCATCGGCGAAGGCGGGATGGGCCGCGTGTACGAAGCGGAGCACGTCCGGCTCCCTCGGAAGTATGCGGTGAAGATCGTCGCGCCCGAGCTGGCGAACAGCGCAGAGGCGCTCGGCCGCATGGAACGTGAGGCGCAAGCGGCGGCGCGCATCGTTCACGACAACGTGCTCAACGTCGTGGACGTCGTTCGCGCGCGCGACGGGCGACCGTGCCTCGTGACCGAGCTTCTCCAAGGTGAAGAGCTCGGCGTCATGCTCGAGCGCGTGCGTAAGCTGCCGGTAAAGGACGCGGTCGACATCGCTCGCCAGGTGTGTCGAGGCCTCTCCGCCGCCCACGCGCAAGGCATCGTCCACCGCGATCTCAAGCCCGAAAACCTGTACTTGTGCCAGCTCGACGACGGCGCTCGGCGGGTGAAGGTCCTCGACTTCGGCGTCGCGAAGATGACGGACGGCGCGAACCTCACGCGCATGGGGACGGTCGTCGGGACGCCCGCGTACATGGCGCCGGAGCAGGCGCGCGGCGCACCCGACGTGGATGGGCGCGCGGATGTGTACGGCGTCGGCGCCGTCCTCTACCGGCTGGTGACCGGCCAGCCGCCGTTCGACGGGGACGACCCCGCGCGCACGCTCGCCCGCGTCGTGATGGATCAGCCGCGAAGGCCGCGCGAGATCGATCCGACGATCCCGGATCAGCTCGAGATCATCATCCTGCGCGCCATGGCCAAATCGCCCGCTCAGCGTCTCGCGTCCGCCGCGGATCTGGAGAAGCAACTCGCACTCTTCGCCGACTCGCTGAATCCGCCGGTCGCAGCGCCCGTCTCCGCTCCCGTGTCGATGCCGAGCAGCGCGCAGGCCCCGATCCCGCCGTCGTATCCGCACTCGCCGTCCCATCCACACGCGCAACACGCGCACTCGCAGCAGCCGTACACGCCGCGCGCCGGAGCGAGCAAAGGCCACTCTCCGCTCATCGCGAACGTCGCGGTCATCGTCGCCGCGCTTACGATGGTCCTCACCGACGTCGTCTTCGAGGCGCTGTTTCCGAAGCCGAAATCGCTCGCGCCGGTGCTCTACCTGGCGGCGCTCGCCCTCGCGATCGGCGCTGGCATCGGCACGCTCGTGATTGCCTCACGCAATCGCTGAGGCGTCGACGACGGCGACCGGCGCGTTTCTTGGCGTGCTTTTTGTTTCTGCGCCCTTCGTCATGAAAGCGATCGTTGGGCTCGCCGGGGTCTTGATGATGTCGCTGTCGTGCGAGAGCTCGACGCCCGAGCCCGCGCACGCTCCGGTCGCGGCAAAAGCGCGCGTCGATGTGCCGCTCTTTTCCGGGCTGGGGACGCACAGCCGCAAGATCACGACCGCCTCGCCGATGGCGCAGAAGTACTTCGACCAAGGGCTCGCGTTCCTCTACGGCTTCAATCACGACGAGGCGATTCGAGCGTTCCGCAAGGCGGCCGAGATCGATCCCAAATGCGCGATGGCACAGTGGGGTATCGCGCTTGCGAACGGTCCGCACATCAACTTCCCGATGTTGCCGCCCGATCGTGCGAAGGCGGCGCACGAAGCGCTGGCGCGTGCGAAACAGCACGTCGCGAACGCCACCGACGTGGAGCGCGGCCTCATCGACGCGCTGTCGCAGCGCTACCACACGCCCGAGCCCGAAGATCGCAAAGCGCTCGATCAAGCGTATGCGGATGCAATGCGTGCCCTCTACCGCGCGCATCGCGACGACGCCGACGTGGGGGCGCTCTTCGCCGAGGCGATGATGGATCTGCGACCGTGGGACTTATGGACGGTCGACGGCAAGGCGCAGCCCGGCACCGAGGAGATCGTCACGACGCTCGAGACCATCCTCGCGAAGGCGCCGAATCACCCGCTCGCGAACCACTTGCACATCCACGCGGTCGAAGCCTCGAGGAGCCCCGAGCGAGCGGTCGCGTCGGCCGACAGGTTGCGCAGCCTACAGCCGGCGCTCGGTCACATGGTCCACATGCCGAGCCACATCGACGTGCGACTCGGCCATTGGGACGCTGCCATCAAAGCGAACGAGGCGGCGATCGCCGCAGATGCTCGGTACGCGGCACAACGGCCGAATCAGGGCTTTTACCGAATCTACATGGCTCACAATCACCATCTGTTGACCTTTGCAGCCATGATGACCGGCAAACAGGAGCTCGCGATTCGCAACATTCGCGAAATGGTCGCCGGCGTGCCGCCCGATTGGTTGAAAGAAAATGCGAGCTTCGCCGACGGATACGTCGCGATGCCGTTCGAGGTGCTGATGCGCTTCGGCGAGTGGGAGGAGATCCTCGCGGCGCCCGAGCCGCCCAGTTACTTGCCGCTGTCGCGCGCGATTCGACGTTATGCCCGCGGTGTCGCGTATGCGGCCACCGGCGATCTCGACCATGCGCGAACCGAGCAGCGTGCGTTCCTCCAGGCGAAGACGATGGTCTCGAAGGGCGCGACGTTCGGCAACAACGCCGCCGCGGATCTGCTAGCGATTGCCGAGCACGTGCTCGACGGGGAAATCCAATTTCGCGAAGGCCATCACGAACAAGGGATTCTGCAGCTCTTCACCGCGGCCGCGCTCGAAGACAAGCTTCGTTACGACGAGCCCCCCGATTGGATTCTTCCCGTGCGTCACGCTCTCGGCGCCGCGCTCCTCAAAGCGGACATGCCCAAAGAGGCGGAGGCGGTCTACCGCGTCGATCTGGCGAAGCTGCCGAACAACGTGTGGTCGTTGCACGGTCTCGCGCGGAGCCTTCGACTGCAGAAGAAGGACACCGATGCGCGCGCAGTCGAGGCCGATCTCGCGAAGGCGTCTTCCGGCTCGGACATCCACCTGACGTCCTCCTGCATGTGCTTGCCGGGGATCTGACTCGCTCGCGCTATCGAATCGGAACGCCCATCGCGCGCGCGACGCCGTCTCGATAGGTGAGCCATCGCTCGCGCGCTTCGCGGACCGCGCCGACCACCTCCTCCGCGAGCTCCTCCGTCTGCACGTGGGCGAGCATCGATCGCCACGCGTCGGAGCGATGGCTGCCTTCCACTGCGCGATGGGCTCGGACCAGCATCATGCGCTCCGGTGGGCAGCCGTAGTGCTTCACCATCGGGTGGTTCTTCACGTGATCTTCGATCGGGGGCAGCTCGCGTCTGCCCTCGAGCTCGGCGCGCTCGTGCACGCTGCCTTCGACAAAAATCGTCAACACCGCGGCCCCGACTTGCCACGGATGTTTCGCGCTCACCAGATCGAGGAATCGCCGATAGGCGTGCGCTTCCGGCTCGAGCTGCGCGAAGCCAGACGTGACCGCTTCGCGGTCGATGCCGAGCCCGTCCATCATCTCGAGGAAGAGCTCCGGGTGTGGCCGCCCGAACGAGAGCTTGCCGGTCTGCTCTTCGTAGACGTTCTCCGCCAGTGTGATGCGTACATCGTCGGGTGGACCCTGACCGAGCACGCGCGCGAGCAGCACCGGAAAGTCGCGCACGTAGACCTGGAACTCGTGCCGGAAATGCGCGAGCAGCTGCGCGCGCGAAAGACCCGGCTCCGTCAGGTGGACGAAGGCGCCGTGGTGCTTCTTGTCCATGACTTGGAGCAGGCGCTCTCGCAGCTTCGCGGCAACGGACTCGTCTTCCACGCCTCGAAGCTTCCCGGACGAAACGCACCCTCGCCAACAATTGTTGATTGGCGCGTGCAGGAACTTGCTCGGCTCCGGTGAGGTCTTGGCCCAGCCGTGGCACGTTTGCTACCAAGCGATCCCCATGAAATGGGCGAGCGCGCTGATCTGTCTCGCTGCGCTGCTGTTCGCGGCGGGTCCCGCGTACGCGAGGAAGAGCTCCGCGAGCCAGCAGGCCTCGAAGAGCGTCGTCTCGAAGGCGCCACGGCGCGTCGCAGCTCGAAGCGTGGGCTCACCCGACGAAGGCAAGCTCGTCGGGGGCCAGCGTATCGAGCGCAACAAGGCGCTGCGCCTCATCGGATCGCTTCGCTTCGCCCTCCCGGGGCTGGTCGGCATGTTGGAGCGCGGGGCCGAGTCGGTCGCGAAGCGACACCCCGGCTCGATCCTTACCGTCGGTGATCTCTCCGCTCAGGGCGGCGGCGACGTGGACGGTCATCGCTCGCACGAGAGCGGTCGTGACGCGGACGTCGGCTTCTATCTCATGAAGAACGGAAAGCCGTTTTTGCCGCCGCGCTTCGCGGTCATCGACGAAAAGGGCGTGGCGATGGGCTTCAACGGCGTGCGCTTCGACGACGCGCGCAATTGGGCCCTCATCCAGAGCTTCCTCAGCGACCGCGACGGGCGTGTGTTGCAGATCTTCGTCGCGAAGCACCTTCGGGCACGCCTTCTGGCACACGCTGCGCGCGTCGGCGCTTCACCGGGCGTTCGAGCCCGCGCCGCGGAGGTGCTCATGCAGCCGCGCAAGGCGCTCCCTCACGACAACCACTTCCACGTTCGCATCGCGTGCCCGCGCGGCGACGAGGCCTGCATCAACTTCGGAAAGAAGAAGAAGACGGCGGACGCCCGCGTGAAGAAGGAGCGACGCGGGAAGATGACAGCCCGACCGAAACGGCGGTCGAAGAAGTAGCATCGGGCCGTTCGTCCGGTGTTTCCCGCGCGTTTTTGGCGATTCGCGCGAACGTTGCCGGGGTAGGGTGCGCAGCATGACCGGCCCCGAGCCGACGCCTGTTGCTCCCGCTTCTCGGCTGCGGCGGCTCCTGCGCGAGCCGCTCATTCACTTCGTCGTCGCAGGCGCGCTGTTGTTCGGTCTCGACCGCGCCGTTCGCGCAGCGAAAGGTGGCGACGAGGATCGCCGCATCGTCCTCGACCGCGATCTGCGCGCGTCGCTGCGCGAACGCTGGACGACGATGCAAGGTCGAGCGCCGACCGACGAGGAGCTCGACGCGGAGGTCGCGCGCTTCCGCGACGACGAGATCCTCTACCGCGAAGGACGCGAGCGCGGCCTCGACCGCAACGACCCTCGGGTACGCGAGGTCGTCGCCTCGAAAATGGGAGGCGTCTTGCGTGCGCAGGTCGTCGTCCCCGAGCCGACCGACGAAGAGCTCCGCGCTTACTACGAGGCGAACCGCGAACGCTGGTCGAAAGCCGAGCTCTTCGACTTCACGCACGTCTTCGTCGCAGGCGACGACGAGGAGGCGAGAACGCGCGCGGACGAGCTGCTTGCGCGCCTGCGTGAAGGCGCGGAGCCGTCCAAGATGGGCGACACCTTTCAGGGCGGGCGGCGCTACCGAAGGCGCAAGCTCGAGGACCTCGCGAGCACGTTCGGCGACTCGTTCATCGAAGGCATGGCCGAGCAGCCCACTGCGACGTGGGTGCTCCGTCGCTCGCGCTTCGGCTTCCACGTCGTGCGCGTCGAAAAGCGCTCCGCGGCCGAGCAGACGGACTTCGAAACCGCGCGCGTCGACGTCCGCAAAGCCTGGGAGGACGACAAAAAGAACGAAGGCTTCGCTCGCTCCCTCGAAGAGCTGCGCTCCCGATGGACGATCGAGGAGCAGCGGTGAGCGGACGAGCCGGTCCCGCGCTGCGCATCGCGCCGTTCGCGGCGGCGTCGCTGGCGATGCTCCTCGCAGCCGGCGAAGCACGCGCGCACGACTTCAGCCCCGGCGTCCTCGTCTTCGTCGAACGCGCCGACGGCGCTTACGACACGGCGTGGACGGAGCCCGTCGACAGCATCGGAGCGCCGGCGGGGGTCCACGTCTCGCTTCCCGAAGGTTGTCGGTTCGACGCCCCGACGTTGGTCGCGTGCGGCGACCGAGGCCTTCACGGCACGCTTCGCTTCGAGGGGATGCACGCGAGCCGCATGCAGGTCGTCGTGAGCGTGCAACATCGTGACGGTCGCCGTTTCGAGCGAATCGTCACGGGGGACGACCCGCAGATCGAGATCGAGTCCTCGGGTGGCGCGCTCGCGTCGTGGGTGCGCCTCGGCATCGAACACATCGTTTCGGGCATCGATCATCTCGCGTTCGTCGCCGGGCTCATACTCCTGACCGGGTTTCGCCGGCGCCTGCTCTGGACGCTGACCGCGTTCACGCTCGCGCACTCGATCACCCTCGGCCTCGCCGCATCGAAGCTCGTGACGCTGCCATCCGCGCCCGTCGAGGCCGCCATCGCGATCAGCATCGTCCTCGTCGCCCGTGAGGCCCTGTCGGATCGGCCATCCCTCGCTCGCCGCGCACCGTGGCTCGTCGCGTTCGTCTTCGGCCTCGTTCACGGCCTCGGCTTCGCAGGCGCGCTCGCCGACGTCGGCCTTCCACGCGAAGGCTTTGCCCTCGCGCTCGCAGGCTTCAACATCGGCGTCGAAATCGGCCAGCTCGGTGCCGTCGCGATCGCCTTCGTCGCCATGATCGCCCTGCGCCCGCTGATTGCGAAATACGAAAAGAGCAAGCTCGCCGCCTGCTACGCACTCGGTGCCCTAGGCGCCTGGTGGTTCCTGGCGCGGCTCCTGGCGCTTCTGCAAACCGCCTGACCAGAGGGGTCGCCAAGGGCGCCAAGGGAAGAGGGAGGAAGAAGAGGGAGGAGGAAATACGCAGCTCGACTTCGAGTCTGCCAAATCCTCCTCTTCCTCGTTCTGCACTTGGCGCCCTTGGCGACCCCTCTCCGTTTCTTGTGTTCCTCTTAGGCCGCTCTGCAAAGCGACTAGGGAGCGGTCTTGAATCGGTAGATCGGCGTCTCCACGGTGTGCGCGCAGTCGGTGATCGTTGCGTACCACTCGTAGGTGCGGCCGGCGGTGAGGCCGTCGACCGTTGCGGTGACGTGGCCGGCTGCGGGGTCGACGACGGCCTTCTCCGCGAAATCGCCGCCGGACCCGATGAGCTCGACGGGGAGCGTGAACTCGCTGTTGTCGTCGGTCTCCCACTCGTCGTAGGTCGGTGAATACGACCGCACGGTGATCTCGTCGTTCGCCGGCGAGAACTCCCAAATGCGGAGGAAGCCGCCGCCGCCGTCGGGTCGGCCTTGGTAGTCGGCGAGCATCGAGTGGATGACGTTGCCTTCGAAATCGTCGGTGCGGCGGGACTCGGCCGCGACATGGCCACAGGTCATCAGCTGGACGTTGTCCACGTCCTTCAACGCCTCGTAAATCGCGGCGCCTTGATCGCCGAAGTTGCCACCGCCGCCGAGGATGTAATGCGTATTCAGGATGCCGAACGCTTCGGGGTGGGCGAGGAAGATCGAGCGCGCCCACTCGAGGACGGCGGCGTCCGGGGTCGTATCGTATTGGAGATTCACGACGACGAAGTCCAGGCCCCCCGCCGAGAACGTGACCCAGTTCTCGTCGTTGTCGTCGGCGTAATGGCCGCCGTAGTAGGTGCGCCCGGTGAAGCGATCGACGCCGAAGTGGATATTGAACTTCTCGGTGGAGTTCGTCGCGCTGTTGGGGCTTTGGTCGTGGTTGCCGGCACAAACCCCGTAAGGCATCCCGTCGAGGAAGGTACCAATGGGGTCCTCGAGCGTCGACATCGCCTGGTTGGCGACGGTCCATTGGGAGTCGATGTTGCCGTTGTCGACGATGTCCCCGTTATGGATGACGCCGACGATGTTGTACGCCTCCTTGTTGTCCATGATCCATTGCGTCTGGTCATAGAAGAAGTCGTGATTGTCGTCGACGCGCGTGTAGTACTGCGTGTCCGGCAGCACGATGAGCGTGAAGTCGTTGCCTTCGCCGATCTCGCGGACGTGGAAGGAGACGACGGAATCCGCGTTTTCCGGATCGGTGACATCGATCGACAGCTCGGCGCTGGTTCCATCGACGGTTACGTCGTCGACGGGGGCGGCGCCGCTCACCTCGGGCGGCGCGCCCTTGTCGAGCGGAGCGGCCGGGTGAATGAAGAGGCCACCGGTCATGGTCCCCGGGTTCGTGCCGACCGAGTCCGGCGCCCCGGCGTCGGCTTCGTCGAGCGCCCAGCGACCGACGAGGTTCGGAGCCGTCGCGATCGAGTCGTACATCGCGTCGGCAATTTCGGCGTCGGTGCGCGCCCTATCCCAAACGCGAACTTCGTCGATGGCGCCATTGAAGCGGCCGGCCGGCGTCCCGGCGGAGTCGAAGGCTGCGCCGATGCCGAAGTGTTGAATGCTGTCCCCGCGCGGGGTCGCATTGGCGGCGCTCGAGGCGTCGAGCTCGCCGTCGACATAAAGGCGCCACGTCGTTCCGTCATAGGAAGCCGCCACGTGGTGCCAACTCCCGATCGGGATCGCCTTGGTCCCCGTGATCGGGTGATTCGCACCGGAGGCCATGTCCTCGAAGTCGGCGCCGAGCACGTCTCCGAAGAACCCGAATGCGTAATTGCAATCGACGTTGCTGCCGTCGTCCTCACCCCGGCCTTTGCCAGCAATGGGCACGAGCTGGAGGCCCCCGACCCCCGTCCCGGCCGGTTGGCCGATGTCGTCTCGACGGACCCACGCTTCGACGGTGAATTGCTCCAAGCCGAGCTCGGGCGCCGCGCCCATCGAGATGTATTCGTCGGTGCCGTTGAGCTCCACGCCGCTCGTTTCCAGGGTCGAACCGGAGGGGCATGCGCTGTCGTCGCCGCCGCCGGCGCCATTGCCCCCGCTCGGCCCACCGCCATTGTCGCCGCCGCCGGTGTTTCCACCGCCCTGCTGGGATCCGGCACCGGCGTCGTCGGTCGTGCTGTCGCCACAGCCGACCGTCACCGCGGACGAAAGCAACAATGGCAAAAACGAGAAGCGAACGAAGCGGGTCATCGGACCCTCATACTTCAGGCGTGTCGTCGTGACAGAACTGTGTCCATAAAAAACGCGAGCAAGACGGCCACGTTGTGAAAATCTACCAATGCCCGATAGGGGGAAGATGCGGCTACGATTGGTGAGACCGATGGCCGCCGCATATCTCTCCAGCTCCCGCGCGGCGAAGGACGTCTCTTCCGACGGTGATGTCGGGCTGAGCATGCTCGGCTCCACGGCGTGGCGGCGCCGGCTGTCGGAGGGCGCGGTGATCGCGCACAAATACCGAGTCGAGCACGTCGTCGAAGAGTCGGAGCTCGTGCTCTCGCTCGCCGCGAAACGTGTGCGCCTCGAGCAGGACGTCCTGGTCAAAGTGCTGTTGCCCGAGCTGTCGCCGAGGGGCGACGTCGTCTCGAGGTTCTCGCGCGAAGGGCGCAAGCTCGCCGGTTTGAAGAGCGACCACGCCGAGCGCGTCGTCGACGTGGGACGCCTCGATTCGTCGATGTCGGACCGGCGCGAGCCGTTCGTCGCATTCGAGCGCATCGAGGGCCGCACGCTGCTCGAAGCGCGGGCGCGCGGCGCGACGTTTCGGATCCCGCGCGCCGTCGAGCTCGTCGCGCAAGCATGTGACGCAGTCGCCGAAGCTCATCGGCGCGGCTGGACCCACGGCGAGCTGAGGCCGGCGAATCTCGTGCTCGCAACGCGCTCGCGGGGACTGCCGATCATCAAGGTCTGCGGCTTCGGGATGGCGCGCGTCCGCGCCGAGATCGAGCGGACGGATTCGGGCCATACACCGGCGCGCATCTTCCGCGGCGAGCCCCTCTATCTCGCGCCTGAGCAGCTCGAGCCGACCGCGCGGCTGGACCCTCGCACCGATGTCTGGGCGCTCGGCGCGATTCTATACGAGCTTCTCACCGGGCAATCGCCGTTCGCCGCGCGCGGTGTCGCGCGGATCATCGAGCGCGTCGCGGAAGGCTCGGTGACGCCGCCGAGCGCGGCTCGGACAGGTATCCCGCCGCTGCTCGACGAGATCGTCCTTCGCTGCCTGAAAAAGCGTCCGCGCGAACGTTACGAGAACGCACGCGAGCTCCTGTCTCTCCTCGACGAAGTCATCGCGGACTCGTCCGCCACGGCGGTCGTCGACTCGGCGTCGGACAGTTCCTCGATCACGCTCGTCGACCCGCCGCCTGGTGGGCACATCATGCAACCGCGCGAGCGCGTACCGGCGGAGAGCAAGCCCGGCGCACAGAGCGCATCGTCACCGTTGCCCGTCGTAGGCGACGAAGGCCCTGTGATTCCGTCCCTCGTGACGGGAAGCGGCGTCTCCGACCCGGGGCTCCACGTGCGGCCTCACCCGCTCGCAGTGACCACGATACGCGCCACGCCGGCGCGACGACGCGCGCTCGCCTTCTTCGGCGCGGTCTTCGTGTTCGTCGTCGTTCTTGCCGCCGTGTTGGCGCTTTTTCGCTGACTACTTCTTCGCCGGAGGTTTCGCGGGAGCGTCGTCGGCCCCGCCGAACTCAGGATCGTCGTCGTCGTCGTCGTCGTCTTCGTCTTCTTCTTCGGCTTCGGCGTCGATCGGCGCGCCACCCGACATGCCTGCAAGCACGTTGGGGTCCAGGCCACCGAACATGCTTCGCGCCATTTGCTCGAGCTGCGCCTGCTGCTCCGGGCTCATTTGCGACAGCATCTGCTGCGCCATTTGGAGCAAGTCCGGGTTCGACAGATCCGGTCCGGCGCCGCCGCCTTCGAGCGCACGTGCCATGCGCGGGTCGGCCGCGAGCTGCGATTGAATGTTCGCGATGGTGCCGGCGAACGCGCCGCCGAAGAGCTCGCCGAGCGGAGGCGCGTTCTCCTCCGCGAGGACGGCCGGCGTCGGGATCCACTTACCGGCGCCGCCGATGGTCGCGACGGCGGCGTCGTACGAGTCGAGCGCGGCGCCCGTGAGGCTCGACTCCTCTGCGATGAAGATGCCGCGCGGGTCGTCGTGGGAGGCGAGGGCCTCGCCCAGGATCGTCACCGCCTCTTCCGTGAGCGCTTCGTCGTCGCTCGAGAACGGGATGTCGAGCAGACACGCGACGCCGGTGGTGCCGAGAGGCACGAGCGACGAGGCCGTCTCGATCGCGTCTTTTGCGCTCGCGACCGGCTCGATGTCGAGCGCGGCACAAAGATCGTGGTACGGAAGCTTCAGGATGGCGATCGCGTCGGCGCTCACGGAAAAGGACCATAGCAGCTCCGTCCGTTCGAAGCGCTGTGACATGGCTCCACGAACGCTCGCCTGCGTCGCCTTTGCCTTTCGCCGAGAGGGATTCCGAGCCGATGGCCGTGCTCACCGAGACCATCGGTAATACGCCGCTCGTCGCGCTCGCGCGGATGTGTCGCCGGCCGGGCGTCCGTCTGCTCGCGAAGCTCGAGGGAACGAACCCCGGCGGAAGCATCAAAGATCGCCCCGCGCTCTCGATGATCGAGGGAGCCGAAGCACGCGGTGAGCTTTCGGCCGGCACGCGCATCATCGAGCCGACGAGCGGCAATACCGGCATCGCGCTCGCCATGATCGCCTGCGCCAAGGGCTACGAGCTCGAGCTCGTCATGCCGGAGGGCGCGACCGCCGAGCGCGTCGCGACGATGCGCGCGTATGGCGCGACCGTGACCCTCACGCCTCACGACCTCGGGATGGAAGGGTCGATCGACCACGCACGGCAGCTCGTTGCGCGGGGCGGGGCGATCATGCTCGACCAGTTCTCCAACCCGGACAATTGGCGCGCGCACTACCGCACGACCGGTCCCGAGATCTGGCGCGACACGGGCGGCACGGTGACGCACTTCGTGTCGGCCATGGGCACCACGGGGACGATCATGGGTACATCGCGCTTCCTGAAGGAGCACGAGCCGGCCGTGACGATCGTCGGTGTCCAGCCGATGGATGGCGCGAAGATCCCGGGGATTCGACGCTGGCCCGAGGCGTACCTGCCGCGCATCTTCGAGCGCGAGCGGGTCGATCGCCTCGTCGACATCTCTCAGGAAGAAGCCGAGTCGACGGCGCGACGGCTCGCGCGGGTCGAGGGCGTGTTCGCGGGCGTGTCGAGCGGTGGTGCGGTCGCGGCCGCGCTTCGCATCGCCGAGGAGCTCGAGCGCGGCGTGATCGTGGTCATCATTTGCGACCGCGGTGATCGATATCTGTCGAGCGGTCTGTTCGACGGTGGGAGCACGGCATGAAAGTCTCGGTACGAAGGATCGATGGCGTCACGTTCGAGGCTCGCAACGACGCGGGCGCGATCTCGATGATGGAAGGCCCGCCCGACCTGGGTGGTAAGGGCTCGGCGTTACGCCCGATGGAGACGCTGCTCGCCGCGCTCGCAGGCTGCAGCGCGGTCGACGTGGTGAAGATCCTCACGCAGCAAAAAGAGCCGCTCGAGAGCCTCGAAATCGACGTCGAGGGCACACGGGCCGACGCGGTGCCGGCCGTCTTCACGTCGATCCACGTCCGCTTTCGAATCGGTGGCCCCGTGGCGGCGAACAAGGCGACCCGGGCGGTTGCGCTGTCCGTCGAGAAGTATTGCTCGGTGACGAAGATGCTGGAGCAAGCTGTGAAGATCACCCACGAGGTGGTGCTGAACGGTGTGCCGGAGACGACACGATGACGCGCGACACGCTGAACGACGCTCGACCGACGATCTTGTTCGTCGACGAAGACGATCAACTGCGGACCAGCGTCGCGGTGCTTCTCGAGGCGTCTGCCGATGTCCGGCCGGCAGGTACGGCCGGTGAAGCCTTTGCGCTGCTCGCGTCGACGACGTTCGACGTTGCCGTGGTCGACGCGCAGCTCGGGGAGGGGAGCGGTCTCGCGCTGCTCGAGGATCTCGCGAGGACCGCGCCTCGAACGCTTCGCGTCCTCGCGGTGGAAGAGCGGCCCAGCGCGCTCGACGATCTCACGGCGAGCGGCGTCGTCCAGCTGCAGATGGCGAAGCCGTTCGGCACCGAGGAGCTCTACGCCCTGCTCGAAGAGGTCAAGCGACGGTCGTGACGGCCTCTTGCGAAGGCGCGTTCAGAACGGCGAGTTGAGGAGCTTGTTCCGCACGTCGTCGGAGCAGCCCGAGCCACCGAGGCCGCCGCAGAAGTCCTGAACCGCCCAAGCGTCGTCGCCGGGAAACCCGATGACGGAGAGGTCCGACACCATCGGCGCGGCCTCTTCTCCGGCGTTCACGATCGGAGGCAGCCGGTCGTACATCGAAGGATCCATCACGCCGTCCGGCCCGCAGTCCTCGTCGAAACAGGGGATGGAGGAGACGTCTTCGCAGATGTCGATCGTCGCGTAGGTGCCGTGTTTCGCCGACGAGGGAAACACCACCCATCGCGGCTCGCCCGTCCTCGTGTCCAACGCGATGACGAGCTGCGAAAGATCGGCGCCTTGGAAGACACGTCCGTGATCTTCCGACGTTCCTTCGTGCGCGGCGGTGTAGGCCTGCCGCACGCGGACGTCGCCGGCGCCCGCGTCCGGGATCGGCTCGAGCTCCAGCGCGACGCGCTCGGAGTCGCCGTTGTGGGCCGTGAAGCCGCACGAGCCGTAGTCCTTGTGGTAGCCGAGCATGATGAAGGCGCGCACGAACGAGCCTTCCTTGAAGACGCGACCCACGTCGCCGAGGACGGCCGTCTCGTCGTCGATGAGCGGCTCGTCCTCGTCGAAACGCTGAATCGGGCGCAGCCGATCGAGCAGAACGGCCTCCCACGCGTCGGGAATGGAGTCCGCGTCGAGATCCTCACACGGCGCGCCTTCGATCGCTCGGCAGCTCGCGACGTCGTGCGGTAGGTTCACCCGAAGTATCAGCCCTGGCGAAGCATCGGTTTCGGTGTGGGCCTGGAGCTCGAACGAGGCCTCTCCGCCGGCGCCGCCGCTGCTCGTGGTCGGCGCGCCACCGACGGTGGTCGTGGCGTCGTCGGTCGTCGCTGACGACGTCGATGGCACGCCGCCGGAGCCGGGCGCACCTCCGGCGTGCGTTCCGCCGGTCGCTCCACCGCCGGTGCCTTCGTCCGAGCAGGCGAGCATCCCCGCGAAGACGAACGGCCACGCTCGACGCATCGGCCGAGCGTAGCCTCTTCGTCACGTCTTCGTCACCGACCCGCAGGACTGCGATCGCAGGCTTCCCGCTCCGGCAGCACGGCGTCGCCGTCGGTTCTTTTTGCCTCGATCGTGGCGGGGTGCCCCTGCGATCGCATCCAAATCGGGGCAGATCGGCGCGGCCCGGAACCTGCTCCGGCTGCGAGCGAAAATGGCAACGAAGTTGGTTCAGTGCATGAGCTGCGGCAGCCCGGACATCGGGCGTTCCCGACGGCGACGTTGGGAACGGGTGCTGTCGTGGTTCGGGATCTTTCCGTTCCGATGTCTCGCGTGTGATGCGCGCTTCTACCGCGCGAGCTCGGACTAGCGCCGCCCGAAGGGCGGCCAAATGACAATGAAGGGGCTGTCCAGACTTCAGCGTTCGGCTCGGCGTTCGGCCCGGCCTTCACTTGCGCGCGTCAGCGCGGGCCGGGCCGAACGCCGAGCCGAAACCAGGGACGCCCCCTAGTCCTGCGGCTCGTCGCTGGGGCGCTCGGCCACGCGGCCGACGATCGCGCTCTCCGGTTTGCCGTTCTTGTAGCCGAGCACCACCTTCACGACGCTGCTCGGAATGGAACGATACCTGTCCGTCACGCGCGCCGCGATCGTGCGCGAAGGAGGCAACAATAGATCATAGCTGCCGCTTCGCGGACCCACGTTACCAGTCAGGAGCTCGGCGGCCGGCAATCCGAGGTGGCGCGTCATTCCTCGGCACGCGCCGAGCGACCCCCTAAAGAACGCGGCGCACGGTCGGGCGCCGGGACGAAGCCAGGAGCGGACACGTATGCAATCCCCGCCGAGATCCTCGTAACGGCATTCGACGGGGTGAAATACCTTCGGATTGATGACCTCGATGATGACACGCACGAGCGCCTTGGGCGCGATGAAGGCCCGAGCGAGCGCCTGCAGCTCGGGCAGGACTTGATGGTACTGCCGCTCGAGGAGCCGAGCGCACGCCTCGGGTCCGCCGGCCAGCTCTTCGACGCGCTCGACGACCGTCACGTAATCGCTCCAATCGACGTATCGCAAACGTCTGATGCCCACCTCGTCGAAAGACAGACCTTCGAGGAGAGCCGCCGTGGAAATGCCACCCTTCTTTGCGACATCGACGGCTGCCCAAAGAGCACGCGCCGAGACGGCGTGCGAGGCGCGGATATCGCTCACGTTACTGACGCTACCATCCATCGACGCCTCCGTTTGCGTCGAATCCGGCGCTCCGACCGCGCACCGCGCGCGCCGTACGGAGCGCCCGACGCAACGTCGCCGTTCGACCAATCGAGTCGAAGTCGAGGGGGAGGGCCGCCCCAGAACGGGGCGAAACACGCCGACCGCGAGCCGCCGACCTCGACCCTGGTCCTTGGTCGAGTGGACCGGCTGCTGCTCGCATGCAGGGCGCCAGTTGGCCCCCAGCTTGCCGCGCTGCAACCCGCGGTGTGACCGGTAACCCCCCTTCGATCTCGATGACGTCATCGATTGGGCGCCCATTCGGGACGCGACGGATTTCTTCGCGCCTCGTCGCCATCGTGTTCGCGTTCGCGTTCGCGTTCTTGTTCGCACCCGCGTGGGCGAACGCCGATGCGCCACGGACAGTGCTCGTCTTGAACTCGTATACGCCACAGTACAAATGGACGGATCTGCTGACGCAAGGCATTCGCCGCGAGCTTCAAGGCGTCGTCCCCGAGGAGCGGCTCCTCATCGAGTACATGGACGCCCGGCGGATGGCCGACGACGAGGTGTACTTCGAGCAGCTATTCGACCTGTACGTGCACAAGTTCGGGGTGCTCCGCCCGGATGTGCTCCTGGTCGCCGACGACTCTGCATTGACCTTCGCGCTCGAGCACCGTGAGGCGCTCTTTCCCGGCGTTCCAATCGTCTTTTGCGGCATCAACTCCCGAACCCTCGACGAAGTGGAGGCGATTCCGAACTCGACGGGGATCCTCGAGGGCCTGGCCGTCGCCGAGAACATCGAGCTCATCAGGGCGATTCATCCAGATACGACGCGCATCGTCCTCTTGAGCGATCGAACGTCGCTCGGCGCGGGCATGACGCGCGTCGCACGCGCCCTGATCGAAAGCGAGCCACGCGGAGGCGCGACCATCGAGATCTGGGACGACTACGTCTTCGAGGACCTCGTGGAGCGCGTGGCCGTAACGCCCCCCGGCACCGTGTACCTCATGCTCGGGATCCATCAGGACGTAAGCGGGCGCTACTTCGCGTGGGCCGACGACACACCGACGCTCACGCAGCGCTCCAACGCACCGTTCTACGCAATGTTCGGAATGGTCCTTGGAGACGGGGTGGTCGGCGGAGCGATGAACGATCCGCTCGAGCACGGGAGTGACGCCGCCGCGCTCGTACGCCGCATCCTTGAAGGCACACCGGCCGACGCAATCGCAGTCACGCCCTCCGCTGAGTATCGCCCGCGCTTCGACGACGCGCAGCTTCGGCGCTTCGCGATCGACGACTCCCGACTACCGCCCGGAAGCGAAATCATCGGCCGTAAGCCGTCGTTCTACGATCAGCATCGCGCTCTCGTGTGGAGCGTCCTTTTGGTGCTCGCCTCGATGGGCGTCGCGATCGTCATGCTCTTTCGTTCCACGGTCCGGGCGCGCCGCGCCGAAGAGGTGAGCCGGGTCAGCCGGACCAACCTCCAAGTCGAAGTGCGCGAGCGGGTCCACGCGGAAGAGTCGATGCGTTTTCTCGCAGAAGCAGGCCGCATGATGTCCGAGTCGCTCGACTACCCGTCGACGCTGGCGAGCGTTGCCCACCTCGCGCTGGGGCGCTTCGCAGACTGCTGCATCGTCTACGTTCTCGAAACCGATCAGGCAGAAATGCTGATCGTGGAGCACGTCGATCCGACCAAACAACAGCTTCTCGAGCAGGTCGCTCACGACTACTGCGCCCGGTGGGTGAGCTCGGCGATCGGAAAGGAAGTCACACGCTCGCGGACACCCCACGTCACCTCCGACGTCACGGAGGCGGATATTCGCGCGTTCGCACCCGATGACCGGCACTACGCCCTCGTCCGGGCGCTCGGCGTACGCTCGGCGATTGCCCTACCGCTGGTTGCGCGCGACAGCGTGATTGGCTTTCTGGGATTGCTATCGACGATGCCCGCCCGCCGCTACGGACCTGACGATACCGTCCTCGCGCAAGAGCTGGCGCGGCGCGCGGCGCTGTCGATCGACAACGCTCGGCTCTATCACAAGTCGCTGGATTCCATCCGCGCACGCGACGACTTCTTGATGGCGGCGTCACATGAGCTCCGAACGCCGCTCACACCTCTGCTGCTACAAATCGAGGCGTTTCAACGGCTCTTGAGCGCGCGGGGATTCGCCGAGCTCGCCGATCGACTCAACGTTTCGTTGCGGCAGCTCCGGAGACTGTCGAACCTCATCGAAGACGTGCTCGTGATGTCGGAGATCCAGGCCGGCCGTCTGACACTCGACCGCGTGCGCGTGAGTCTCCTCGACGTCGCGCGCGCCGCCGTCGCACAGAGCGCGGACCAGCTCGAGCTCGCCGGGTGCAGCGTGAGTGTCTCGGGCGACGGTGCGCTCGTCGGGCGATGGGACAAGGCTCGTCTCGTCGCGGCTACCCGCGCGATTCTGTCGAATGCGGCGAAATTCGGAGCCGGCGCTCCGATCGAGGTCGCCGTCGAGGCAACGGAAGAAGGCGCTCGTCTGACCGTGCGCGATCACGGAATCGGGATCGCGCCAGCCGATCGCCCGCGGCTCTTCGGTCGCCTCGTGCGCATCGCTCCGATTACCCATTATGGGGGCCTGGGCCTCGGCCTCTTCATCGCGCGAGAGATCGTTCAGGCGCACGGCGGGCAGCTCTGCACCGAGGATGCAGCCGGCGGCGGCGCGCGGGTCGTCATGGCGCTTCCTCTCGACGAGACATCGTCGACCCCGCACATCGACGCGCCGACGGCCGGTGTGACGACGTCGTAGCTCCGCCATCGCCGGCAGGACGATGGATTCCGGGTGCAAGCGACCGGGCGCCTCTGGTAGCAGAGTCGAGCGGGCCGGATTCAGGCTCGACTCGTGCAACGCATGCTGTCGCGTCCCCACCGTTACTCCGTTTCGGCAGCCGTTTTCGCGGCCAGCGCTCTGCTCGGCGGTTCGAGCTGTTCACCGCAAGGGTTCGTCGGGATCGCACCCGGCGTCGTAAACGCATCCGCGAATCGCTCTTTGCGACAGGACATCCTCGCGTTCGGCACCGGCAACATCTGCAAAGAGTTGTTGACGCGGACCGTGCCGATGAAGCTGAATCCGGACGATCCCGCGACGGGGCGACTCTTCCCCAGCCGGTGCACGACGCGCGAGCTTCCGAACGGCGATCTCTACGTCGAGTTCACGGGCACGGGCTACGCGTGGTCGAACCTCACGAAGCGCGTCGGCTTCAACGCGAGCGCGGCGATCACCTACGAGCTCGATTTCCGACTCGATGGCTCGACGGCGTACGTCTACTTCCGGCCCGCGACGGCGACGTCGAAGGCATTCCAGATGTTGATGGTCGAGCAGGACGCTTTGCCCAGCTCGGCGATCGCGCCGCTCTTGCCCGGCGGTACGCCCGAGGCGTTCGTCGCGATGGCCGGCGACGGCTTGCTCACCCACGAGCTCGGCGAAGGCTTCACGGTCATCCGCGAGAGCGACGGAACCGCCACGTTCGCGATCGGCACGCTCGAGCCGGGTGAAGCTCCGATCGGCGCATACGAGCGAACCAGCGGCGCGAACACCGTCTATACGAACGAGCGCGTCGAGATTCATCAAAACCAGCGCGAATACTTCGGACCGATCACCGTGGAGGACGACGACCAGGCGATCCTCCTCACCATGCTCGTCGAAGGTGCGCCGCAGGTCGACGTGCAGGTCTATCCACGCGCGAGCGTCGAGACGTGGCTCGCGCAATACATCTCCCAAAAAGCCGCGCCGCCCGCCCCCGCCGTGCCGATGCTCGACGACACGATCGTCGCATCCGTCGACGGCAAAGCCACCCGCCGCGCCGTGCGCGCGCCGCGCGGCCAATACTTCGTCGTGATCGATCACACCGTAAACGCCGGCCGCACCGCCCCGCCCGCGACCCCCGGCGACGACCGCGCCGCGCTCGTCCTCGTCGGCATCGAAGTCGGCGACGCGCCCTGAGTGCCCGGGCGTCCGAAAGAACCACAAAGACGCCTGTGGTTTCTTCGGACATCACGGCTCGACGCAACAGTGCGTGGAGCGCGTGTTCATCGCTCGATGGACCCCGGAGGCTCGAGTGGCAGGTCGACGATGAACGACGAGCCGCTACCAGGCTCGCTCTCGACCGAGATGGTGCCGTGGTGTCCCTCGACGATCTGGCGCGCGAAGAACAAGCCCAATCCGAGGCCTCCGTAGTGCCTCGCCGACGCGGCCCGACCAAAGCGCTCGAAAATGTGCGCGATGCGATCGGGCGCGATGCCGATTCCCCGGTCGTGAATCGTGATCCGCACCCGACCATTCACGCGCGCTACCGTGAGATCGACCGGCTTCCCTGCGCCGTAGGTAACGGCGTTGGATAAGAGGATGTTCAAGAGCTGGTCGATTCGAGAGCGGTCCCAACGACCGACGATGGGCTCGGTCGCGTGCAGCGTGACCTGGGACGTCGCGCGCTCGAACTGCGGTCGCAGCCGCTCCAGCACCGCTCGGGTCTCCGCGACGAGCTCGAATCGCTCCACCGCGAGCCCCAGCTGGCCCGTCCGCACGAGCGTTACATCGAGGAGCTGTTGGATGAGCGCGGTGAGGCGCTGGGTCTGTCGTTCGGCGAGCAGCACCATTTCCAGGGGGACGCAGCCGCGTCCTTCGCGAGCCTCGCGCGCCATGCTCTGAACAACGAGCTGCAGCGACGTGACGGGCGTGCGCAGCTCGTGCGATGCGGTCGAGAGAAATTCGTCACGTAGGCGGACCGCCTCCTGCGCCTTGCTGTAGAGCCTCGCGTTGTCGACAGCCGCCGCCGCGCGGCGAGCGACCTCCTGCGCGAGCTCCACATCGGCCACCCCGAAGTGCCGGCCGGGCGCCCCAGACGCGAGCGATATCGCCCCGAACGTTTGCCCGCGCACGACCAGCGGCACCGCGAGCCCCGTCCGCGTGCCGAGCTCGCGGGCAAGCCGAGTGTGTACTTCATCGACACAAAGATCGCTCAATGCGTCCTCGGGTATATCGGGCAACAAGACAGGCTTGCCGGTGCGCAGAACCCGCGCCCCCGGATGTGGCGAATCCAAGAGCGGCGGATAGCGGTGCATGACCGTCGCGAGGATCCCTTGCTTCGCGGGGTCGGCGTGCGCGCCGGCCAGGCGCCGAACCGGGCCATCACCGGCCATCGTTGCAGGGAGCGCGTCGGCGAAGACATCGATCGTGCACCAGTCGGCGACCGAGCCCGCAAATAGCCTGGCCAGGCGCGCGACCGTCTGCTCCACATCGAGCGACTCCGACAGGATGGCGCTCACCCTGGCAAGGAACGCCGAACGCCGCGCGGCCTCCTCGGCCGCCGCCCGTGCCAGCTGTTCTTTGGAGAGTAAGAGCGAGTTTTCCATGGAGATTGCCGACTGCGCGGCAATCAACTCCAGCGCGACCAACCGGTCCCGCGTGAAGGCGCCGGCAATCAGGTTGTTCTCGAGATACAGCAGCCCGAGCACCTTGGCCTGCCTCAGGATCGGCAGAGCGAGCACCGAGCGAGGCTTGTTTCGGCACAAATACGCATCCGCTGCGAACCGCCCTGCCTCCTTTGCCGCGTCCTCGATGATCACGTGCTCCTTCATGAGCCGCGCGTATTGGACGACCGATGCAGCAATGTGGGAAAAGCCGTCGACCGGCGTACTGGGTACGATCTCCGTTACGACGGCTCCGTCGCGCAACGTGGCCGATGCAGTGACCGACATCACATCGCCCTCCGACAGAATCAAATATCCCTTTTGAGCCCCGCCCTGCTCGAGGACGACGCGGAGCAGCGTGCGGATGAGCTGGTCGAGCACCAGCTCGCCGGAGATGGCCTGTGACGCTTTGACGACCGAGAGGAGGTCCAGCTGTTCGGCAGGCGCCGCAAACGTCGCTGTGGCAGCGAGCGGCAAGCGTTCGAGCAGCACCGGATGCTGTTGGTCGATTTGCCTGACCTTGCCGTCCGCCCCCCAACGCGCATAACGCGCGCGGGCTTCGCGTAAATAGGTATCAGCGAACTCGACGAAGCCCCTCCCCCGATAGAAGGCCGAGGCGAGCTCGTAGGCGAGCGCTTCGTTTTGAACCAATCCAGCTTTGCGCGCGGAGTCGATGGCTTCCTGGTAGAGACGCTCCGCGTCGAGATTTCGGCCGTGAATACGCGCCACCTCCGCCGACACGAGCGCGTAGCGATTCAGGTAGTTCTCCGGGCAATTGTCTGCCCAAAGCTCGAGCTTCGACAGCAGGCGTCCGAGGTCCTGCTCGAATCGTCGTTGGTCGTCGACCGACGCCTTTGGAAATAGCGCGGTGAGCGTCAGCGCGAGATAGAAATGGTACGTGGCTTCGATCGCCATGCCCATGACGTTGCCGACCGTCTCGGCCGCCCGCTCCGCCGACGCGAGCGCTTCCGCGTAGAACCCGAAGGTGAAGGCCGCGAGCTGCTTTGCGACATGGTGATAAAAAATGCCCGACCCGAAGGAAGCCTCGACGACCACGGCGAGGCAGCTGGCCTCGTCGAAGGTGGCGTCGTCGAAGCTCGCCGGCGCGCGCGTCCGTCCCTTCAGGCTCGCCACGAACTGCTGCTCGAGCCGAATCGTCGCGTGAACCACGTCGTTATGGCTCTGTTTGGCGAAGGTCGCGTACCTCCTCGAGACCCTGAGAACCTCGTCGAGCGGGTCGCCTTTCTCGAACACCAACCAGGTAATCACGAATGCGAGGTAGCTCGCCCACACCAGATCGCCGACCTCGAGGCTCGCGCGAAGGGATCGATCCAAATAGGGGAAGACCGTCGCGAAGGGTCTTTTCCAAGCGTGGACATGGTCACCATGAATGACCAGAATCTTCCCGCGCAGCTTACGATCGTCGAGCTTCTCGTTGAGTCGCATCGACATTTCGGAGAACTCGAAACCGGACGAAATGTCCCCGATCATCGACACGAGCAAAACCGCATAGCTGCTGTAAGCGAGACAGGACTCTGCCTGATTGCCGTGCCGGAGTGAAAGATTGACTGCCTTCGCCGTCAGCAATGGCAGATAAGCCGGACGCGCGATATAGGCCGGCGCCATCGCTTCCGCGAGGAACGTGAGGAGCGTGCCGACCGCAGGATCCGTGACCTCTTTTGCATCGACGATGTCGGCGATTCGGCGCCCTGCGAGATTGATCGGGATCTCCCGCAGCTCCGCTTCCGTCGCCGCTCGGAGCTCCTCTTCCGACTCCGGGATCGACACGCCGAAGAGCCGCAGGGCATCCCATGAAGCCGTCACGGACGCGTCGTATCGGCCTGCCAGCTGGCAGAGCCTGCTGCGGATTCCATAGACCTTGGCGCGGTCGAGCGGGGCTCGTGCGGCAGTCAGGAGGAGATCGAACAGCTCGTCGGCACGCTCGAAATTGCCGACCAGATATTCGCATTCGGCGAGATCGAGGTGGAGCGCGAACGTGTCCTCGTAGTCGGTGTGCCACGCTTCCTCCGGCGAGAGCGCCGCCGCTTGGTCGAGATAGCTGCGTGCCGCCACGTAGGCGATAGCCGCCTTCGACTTCTTCCCCGCTCGGAAGTTGAGGTCACGGAGCAACGCCTTTTCCCGCGGATCGGTGACGAGGTCGATCCCGCGGTCGAGCTGATTCACGACGTCGAACACGCGCTCGAGCAGCGCATCGGGAGGTAAGTGCGACACCAGGATGCGACCGATCCGCAAGTGCACGAGCGGGCGCGCGTCTTCCGGGATCAGCGCATAGGCGGCCTCATGCACTCGGTCGTGGAGGAAGCCGTACGACGCCTCGCCGAAGCGCAGAAGGAGCCCGGAGCGGACGGCTTCCCAGAGGGCCGCGTTGGTTTCCTCCTCCGAACAGCCGCGCACGATGGAGAGGATGCTGGCCTCGGCGGTATTCCCCAATGCTGCGACTTGTTGCAAAGCCTCCTGTGTGGCAGCCGGAAGGCGCTTCAGCTTGCTGACCATCAGGTCGACCACGTTGTCCGTCAGGCCTTTCTCACGGATCCGCGCGAGGTCCCAACGCCATGCGCCTCTGCCGGTATCGAATTCGAGGAGACCTTCTTCGTAGAGCGAAGTGAGGAGCTGAATGGCGAAAAATGGATTGCCGGCCGTCTTGTCGTGAACGAGGGCGGCGAGCGGCCAAGCCTCTTCGCGGCGACAATGCAGTGCTTCGCCGACGAATGTCGTGAGATCGTCGAGCGACAGCGGACCGAGCACGATGTTCGAGATCTGCGCGCCCTGGTTCTGGGCCTCGTTCAGCATCAACGAGAGGGGGTGCGCGGGGGTGACCTCGTTGTCGCGATAGGCGCCGACGACGAACAGAAACTGCATGTCCGGGTGGGTCACCAGGTCCTTCAGCAGCTCGAGGCTCGCCGAGTCCGCCCATTGGAGATCATCGAGGAAGATCGCGAGCGGGTGATCCTTCTGCGCAAATACGCCAATGAACTGCCGGAGCACGATGCGGAACCGGTTCTGCGCCTCGGCGGGCGGAAGCTCGACCACGGGGGGCTGCGGGCCGATCACCAGCTCGATATGCGGAATCACGTCCACGATGAGCTGGGCATTGACCCCCAGCGCGCCGACAAGTCGTCCTCTCCAGGCGGCGATCCGCTCTTCGCTCTCGGCGAGGATATCGAGCGCGAGATCCTGGAACGCCTGGACGAACGTGAAATACGGAATACCGCGCTTGTATTGATCGAACTTTCCCGAGGCGAACAGGCCGTGCTCTCGAACCACCGGCTTGTGCAGCTCGTGGACGAGCGCCGATTTGCCGATACCGGCGTACCCGGAGACGAGCAAAAGCTCCGAGCACGCTTGCTCGATGACGTGCTCGAAGCCGCGCAACAGAGCCGCGACGTCTTCACCGCGGCCATAGAGCTTCTGAGGGATCTGCAAGCGATCGGAAACGTCGTGCTCGCCCAAGATGAAGGGCTCGATCTTTCCGCGGGACTTCCATTGTCCGAGGCATCGCTCCAAATCGTGGCGCAGGCCGCGGGCAGTCTCGTATCGGTCCTCGGGCATCTTCGCGAGGAGCTTCGTGACGATGCGCGAGATCACGTCGGGCACCCAAGGCGCCACTTCCGACAGGGCCGCCACGGGGCGAGCGACGTGACAGTGGACCCACTCCACAGGGTCCTGGGCGAGGAACGGGAGCCGGCCGCTGAGCATCTCGTAAAACGTCACGCCCAACGCGTAGAGATCGGCTCGGCTGTCGACGGCACGATTCATTCGTCCCGTCTGCTCGGGCGACATGTACGGCAGCGATCCTTCGATGAGGCGGGGCGCTTGTGCCGCGTGCTGCTCACGGGTGAGGCGCGACGCCAGCCCGAAGTCGGCGACCTTCGCCTCACCCGTCGTTGGATCGATCAAGATATTGCCGGGCTTCAAGTCCTTGTGGACGATGCCTTGTGCGTGGATCCCCTCGACACATTCGGCAATACGAATGGAAAGCTCGAGAAACCTCGGTATCTCCATCGGCGCGCCGAGCAGGCGGTCGAGCGACTGGCCTCCGAGATCCGGAAAGACCAGCGCCGGCATACCCTCGTACGTGTCGAGGGCGAGCGGTCTCACGACGAGCCGCCCATCGAGTGATTTTTCGATCTCGTATTCGTTCTTGAGGCGTTCGCGATCCTTCGGCCGGTGCCGCCTCGGGTCGATGACCTTCAGGATGACCGGAAGATGATCGGGGCACCGGACGGCCCGATACAGGATGGTCCCGGTTCCCTTCGAGAAAGGTTCGACCAGCGTGTACGAGGAAGGTTGGCTCAATTGCGTCTAACCATCCTCCGTCGGAGTGAGACTGCTAAGCCCATGCGCGAAAAGCGCCACGTGGCCGATTGGCTGCAACCCATGCGGGTCCGGAGCGGCCAGGGTGGTCCGCCGGCTGGGTCCGAGGGTCGATCGCACCCATCAACCACGCGCAGCTAGAACCGGGCCAACCCCCCCGCGCTCAGTAAGTCGACGTGACTTGCCGATAAATCCGAATCGAGGAACGCTGAAGAAGCGCGAGGTCGCCGCCACCGTCGCCGTTGAAGTCTCCGACCGCTACACCCAGATAGACGTCGGGGCCCGAGGCCTGCAACGCGGTGCCGTCTTCGTTCGCTGCGCGGAGAGGGTCGCATTCGGCGCCCTCGGTCGTGACGATGCACAGAAACGCGGCTCGCTCGGTCGTGACGACGAGCGTCCTGTCGATCGCTTCTCCCGGGGC
This sequence comes from Polyangiaceae bacterium, assembly GCA_013361525.1. Lineage (GTDB taxonomy): Bacteria > Myxococcota_A > Polyangia > Polyangiales > Polyangiaceae > Xiheicaenibacterium. The sequence continues at coordinate 95,959 of JABFXY010000039.1, forward strand.
ATAGAGGCCCGATGCATCGGCGAAACCGGTTACCGTCTGCGCGACGCCGTCGATGGTCGGCGCGACGACGATGGGGGCCTTCCCTTCGTCGACGTAGGCGACCATTTGGCTCGCGAGCTCGCCGTCCGGCAATCGCACGACGAAGAGGCCGACCACGTCGAGGGTGCCGCTATTGTCCACATCGATGGCGCTTGCCGTGGAGACCGTTCTGGCCCCGAGCTCGAGGATCCGCTCGATGGCGCGCTCGATCGGCGAGTCGGCGGCCAGACCCGGCAGCTCGAGCGACACCTCTCGAGCAGCCACGATCGAGGTGCTGGCGAAGGCTGGGCTCTCGGGGTCGATGCCTTCGGGCAAGACCTCGCGCAGCGCCGCGCGGAGCGCGACCGTTTGATCATCGCCCACGGAGTTACCGTCGACGTGGAACGCGAAAACCTTGTCGGGCTCGTCGGCGGTCGCCGAAGGGAGCGAGACGAGCGTGCCGGAGAGGATCGCACCGAACGCAAATCCATAGTTTGCGAGCGGGTCTTCACCTTCTGGATCGATAGCGAGATCGATGATTGGAATACACTGCTCGTCGTTGTCGAACGCGTTCTTCCCGCACGGACCACTCCCCTGCGTGAGGACGAAATCTTTCGAGCCCTTCGCGGTCGCGATCGAAAACCAGCTGGACTCCTGATCGAGGTCTTGCGGAAGGCCGAGCGCGAGCGAGACGACGTCCGGCAATCCATCATTGCCAATCACGTTGGCGACGATGGCGCTACCGATGGTGTGATTGGCAAAGTCGCTCAACGCGGGCACCCTCGAAGCGAGCTGCCGCGAAGCGTCACCGATGAAGATCCCCGTGGGATCGAGGCCGTCGTCGTCAGGACACGCGAGGACGACGCCCAGGTCGTCGATATCGTCGACCGCCGCGATGGTCATGAGCGACGATCCGGCGAGCTGGGCGGGCCCGGGGACGGTCGCGATCCGCTGTGGCGCCGACGGCAGGCCGACCAGCGATCCCCACATCATGTCGATGTCTTCCTCGACCTCGCAACGAGGCTCTTCGACGCGACGCTCGACGCAAGCAACATCCAAAAGGCCGTCTCCGTCGAAGTCACCCGTCGTGAGGTTCGACACCGGCAACGCCGTCGCGATCCGGGCCGGTGTCCAAAGGCCCGTCTCGGACGTCAGTGTGACGACGTCGACGCCGGGCTGTTGCCCCGCGGCAACGACCTGATTGGGTTTCAAGAAGACGGCTTCCGTCCAGGGCGACAGCGTGGACGGCTGCGCGAAGAGATCGAAACAGTTCGCGTCACAACTGTCGAGAAGCGGGTCCTGTTTGAGCACCAGAACGCCGTCGGTGGTTGCCACGAAATCCGGGCGGTCCACGTCGTTCGCGGGGTAAACGTCCACCGCACCGAACGCGACAGTCCCGTCGCCGAGCGCGCTCAGGTTGGCGGGCAACGCGAACGAGGTCGGAACGATCTCGCCCGGATGAATGACGCGTAGCTCGTAGTTGTTCGTCGAGGTTTTGACGGGGACACCAATCGTATCGGTTTGACCGATACGAAACGGTTTGCCGGCAAAGTCCTTCACGGTGCCGAGCGGAATCGCGGTATCCACGCCGCCCGATGCACCGCTCGCCCTCGGTGTGACGATGCGGACACGAGGCCCCTGGCTCGTGCGATAGGCGATCAAGAGCTCGCGCACGACGACACCGTCGAGCTCCGTGGGGTCGAACTCGATCGGCAGAACGCCGACGACCTCCGCCCCGGCTCCCTCGGTGTTCACGACGCGATCGACGGATTGCAAAACAGCAAAGACCGAGATTCCACCCGCATCGGATTGGATGAAGCCCGGCACGTTCAACGCCGAGGAGACGGAGGCGACGCTCGGGTTTACGTCCGTGCCGCCTATGACTCCTCCGGGGACACCCAGGATTTGTGCGCCCGCCGGGACCTCCAAGGCAGCAATCGGATAAGGATCGAACGTGCCGTCCGTCTCCCCCGTCAGCACCGATATGCCGGTCACGTTCGGAATGACCAAATCGGAGCGCGGGTGTTCATTGGGGGATTCGGCCGTCGGCCCTTCGGTCGTGAGCTGGGCAATCGCGGGACGGAATTGTTTGAGCGCCACGTAGTTCGTCGCGCGGACGGAGGCCGCCTCGTCGAAGAACAGCACCGTGCCTTGGGTCGGGAAGCTCGGAACAACGACCAAATCAGCAGCGCCGTCGCCGTCGAAATCACCGACATCGAGCGTTGCGCCGGCGACCTCGGTCGTCGTCGTGGACAGGTCGAAGGTGCGCGTCGGCTTGTGGCACGTCCCGTCCGCCGCCGGGGAAAACCCCTTGGGGCAAACAGCTCGTTCGTCGCCCTCGTTGGACCAGACGTATTGGCACGTATCTGCGCAGCGCGTGACGATGGCGCGCCCGTCATCCGCGTAGAGCGGCTCGGTCGTCGACGGCTCCAAGGTCGCGAATCCGTCGCACGCCTCGGTCGCCTCCTTGACGCGATTCCCGCATTCCGGAGACGGGATCTCCGGCAGCTCGCACGCAGAGACGAGCCCCACACCGAACAAGAATGCAACGGCCGAGACGCGAAGGAAGAAAGGTCTCTTCATAAGACGTGTCTCAAAATTGAAAGAGAGCCTGGGCACCGAACCCGTCGGGCCCGACGATGGGCGCGACACCGACGAGCTCCATCTCCGTGGGCGGGCGCCGTTCGTCCTTCTTTTCGTCGCTCGGTGTGGGCCGCAGCTGGCTCGGTACCGCACGCTCCGGCGGGTCGGCGAACATCAGACCGATGCCGAGGACGCCGAGGGCAATGCCGGCGCCACCCACCGCCGCGGAAGCGATGACGAACCGGTCTCGCTCGACGCGCGCATCGTCGTACTGACTGAGCTGCGCCTCATCGATCCCCGTCGTCTCTCGCAGATCGATGATCTCCTGTGCTTGGTTGTGGCGAGCGATGGCAAATCCGGCGAGCACGCCGGAAGCAACGACGGCCGCCCCGGCGGAGCCCAGGATGGCAAAGGAGACGTCGCGCTGCACGGTCGTATCGAGGCCCAGATCCAGCGTCTTCTTGGCGTCGCGCGCGAGGACGACCGTCTCGGCGCGCGTCTTGCGACCGACTTTTTGTACGGCGATGAAGTGTGTGCCCGACGTGAGCTCGAGCGGCGCCGTGAGCGGAGCCTCACCGATGAAGCGCCCGTCGACGCTCACCTCGGCGCCGTCACTGGTGTCGATGTCGAGCTTCGCCGGCTTCTCCTCGAGATCCTTCGACACGGGGACGAGCTCCCCGTTGAGCGCCTCGACCTCCATCTCGTGGTCGACGAAACCAGGCGCGGAGAAGCGCAGCTTGTGCAGGCCCGGCTTGACGCTGAAGGTGTCCGGTGGCGTGGGCTTTCCGCCGTCGAGCGAGACGAGCACGCCCGGCGTCGACGAGTAGGCATAGAGCAATGTCTGCGACGCGACGGGCGCGGGCGCAGCCGTCGCCGTCGGGCTCGGCGCGGGAACGCCCCCTGCCGGCGGCCTCGCCTCGAGCTCCTCGAGGGCGCGAACGGCGTCCGCTTTTCGCCCGCCCGAGCCTGCCTTCGAGACGTACTCACGGTAGAGCTTCACCGCTTCGGCGTACTGAGCTGCGTCGCCGGTCGTCGTGTACAGACGGCGGTGCGTCTGCGCGATCGAGAAGAGCAGACCGTCGCGCGGGACGATCGCGTAAGCCTGCTGAAACGCCTTCAGCGCGACGTCGAACTTCGCGTCATCGTAGGCTCGTCCACCGGCTTCGAAGAGCGCGCGGGCGCGCGAGACATCGGCAGCCGACGGCGACGAAGGCGGAGCTGCGGCCGGCTGGGCCGCCACATCCGAGGCCTCGATCGTGAAAGCAAGCGCGACGACGGCGGGGAGAATCCAGCCGAGCCTTCGCCGAGATCTCAAAACGTGTAGTCCTTCTGCGGGGCGGGTTGCAGGGCGGCCTTCAATTCGATGTCGCGGTCGGGGACGACCTCGACGATCTTCGGAAGATACCCTTTTCGTTGCACGATGAGCTTCACGCTCTTCGTGCCGCGAGGCAGCTCCAGCGCCTCGGTCGCGGATCCGAGCTTCTTGCTGCCGAGGTAGATGTCGGCATCGGCGGGCGTCGCGGCGATCGTCAGCTTGATGTTCGGGCTCGGCAGGGCGGCGCTCGCCGATTCGATCGCCGGCGCGCTCGAGACCACCGGCGCGACCGCTGGTGTGCTCGCGGAGGGCGGCGCGGTGGTCGCCGCGGCCGTCGGTGCTGCGCTCTCGTCTTTCCCTCGAGAGGCGGCACCGTCTTGAGGCTTCGTGCGAGCGAGCGTCGCGATGAGGAACACGGCGAGGCACGCGGCAACGAGGCCGGCGACGACGAGCAACCAGCTCCGCTTGGAGCTCGACGTCGTCGTGACTTTGTCCGCGCCGGAGCTGAAGCTCGATGAGCGCTGTGCCGAGGCGCCGCTCGGTCCCCGGGCCGATTGGGCGGCCGCAAACGACGGGTTCTGGTTCGGCGCGTGAGAGAAACCCGAAGGCGTCGGGCCCTTCGCGCCCAGCGCCGACGCCTCACCGGAGCCGAGCTTCGCGAAGCGATCGCGAGGGATGACCCCTGCCCGCTCCGCGCCCTCGACGAGCGCATCGATCGCCTCGAGCAGCGACGAGGGCCGCTCGTCCGGCTCCTTCGCCATCATGTGGAGCACCGGCGCGTCGAGCTCGGGCGGCAGATCCTGCGCCGTCTGAGACATGTGAGGCGCCGGTGCCGACACGTGCTTGATCATCACGTCCATCGCGCTGTGGCCGTCGAACGGCAGGCGGCCGGTCAGGATCTCGAAGACCATCGCCCCGAACGTGTAGATGTCCGCGCGGTAATCGGACGGTTTACCGTGGACTTGCTCCGGCGCCATGTACGCGGGCGTGCCCATTTGCACGCCGGGAGCAGTGCGATGTTTCGACGCGCCGTCTCCGGCGAGCTTCGCGATGCCGAAGTCGAGGAGCTTCGGCAACGTCTCGCCTTCGTCGCCGAAGGTGAGGAGCACGTTCTCGGGTTTGATATCGCGATGCGCGATACCGCGCGCGTGCGCTGCGTGGAGCGCGCGAGCGAGCGGGCGGAGGATCGCGAGCGCATCGGCGACCGCGAGCCTTCCGCCGTGGGATCGCAGATGAGTCTCGAGGCTCACACCTTCGAGAAACTCCATCACGTAGTAGTGGCGACCGTCGGGCAACACACCGAACGCGAAGATGTCGATGATGTTCCGGTGGCGGATTTGATTGACCGCGCGCGCTTCGGCGATGAAGCGCGACACCATCTCGCCGTTCGAGGAAAGCTCGCGCTTGAGCACCTTGATGGCCGCGGTCTTCCCGATGATGGGGTGGATCACGCGGTAGACGGTGCCGAACCCACCCTCCCCGATCACCCCTTCGATTCGGTACTCCCCGACGAGCGTCCCGACAGGTAAGTCGTCTTTCGACCCCTCCCGTGGCGCTGTCCCGAGGATCGTGGCGTCAGCCTCCGTGGACATCGAGCGTGTAGGGTAGCAGTTGCGGTGCGGGGGCCGGCCGTCTAGATCAGGGCCACTTCCATGCTCCCGGCGCTTGGGGGCTCGACCAACGGTACGGTCCGCGCAGACCCCTGTGCGGGCCCCGCCTCTCCCGATTCTCCCTCCCCAACCGGCGGCCATCTCTTTTGAGCGATAGCAGCGAGAAAACGAGCGGTAGCAGCTCGACTCCGCCATCGGAGCCGGCCGAGCGTGCACCCGAATCGACGCCGGGACGATCCAGGGTGGAGGCGACGCCCTCTGCGCGCGGGAAGGCCACATCCGCCTCGAAATCCAAGGCGAAAGGCCGCGCGAGCGCACCGAAGGAGACGTCGGGATCGGACCCCGACGAGCCCGACGCGGCACGTGGCGATTCGTCGAGCGAGCCTCCGGCAGAGGGCGGCCGCATCTCGCCGTCCACGCCGGGCGGGCCAGCCGTCACAAACTCGCGAACGAACAGCAACCCGCTTCTTCGGTACGGGTTTTATCTGTTCTGGCTGGTCGGCCTGCCGCTGCTTCTAGCGATCTTCACCGTCTGGATCGCCACGCGAAACGCGGACGGCGGGCCGGTCGGCGTCCTGCCCGCGATCATCATCGATCAGAAGATCCCCGCGGGGATTCTGTTCTTCACCGCGTTCGCGATCATCCTCTGGCGCTTCCGCCATGACCTACCGCTCTCGGCTGCAGCCGGTGTCGGCGGGCGGCGCGACGTCCCGACGAAGCTCCGCGGCCGCTTCGAAGAAGCCGGCGCCCTCCTCGAAGAGGCGCGCCGAATCCTTCGGACGAGAAAGCGCGACGTCGAAAAGGAGCTGACCTCCGCCGAGCGCGAGGACCTCACGAAGGGCCTCGACGATCTCGAGCATTCGATGAACACCGAGCCGTTCGCGCCAGCGCTGTTCGAGAAGGCTCACTCGCGCGCCGAGCGGCTCGTCGGCGAGCACCTGTCGCGCTGGCGCAAAGGCGAAATTCGCGAGTACGCCGAGTCGATCGCCATCGCCGTCGGCGTCGCGCTGCTCCTCCGCGTGTTCGTCATCGAGGCGTTCAAGATCCCCTCGAGCTCGATGGTCCCGACGCTGATGGTGGGCGACCACATCTTCGTCAACAAGTTCAAATACGGGCCGTTGCTTCCGCTCACCGACAAGCGCCTGTTCTCCGATCTGCCGCCGGCGCGCGGTGACGTCATCGTCTTCAAGTACCCGCAAAACATGGAGCAAGACTTCATCAAGCGGGTCATCGCCATCCCTGGTGATCACCTCGAGGTCGTCGACGGCCGCCCGATCATCAACGGCTGGGTCGTGCCGCATTGCCACGTCGGAACGTTCATCCAGGACGAGGGCGGCAAAGACGGCATCCTCGGCCGCAAAGAGGCCGAGCTCTACATCGAGTACCTGCACGACCGCGCGTACTTCACGCTGCACCAGAAGCCGCCGAGCGACGTCACCTGCACGTCGCACAAGGACTGCGTCGGCGAAGGTCAGTCTTGCTACACGGGCATCTGCGGCTCGACCCACAGCGAATACGACGCGAAGCCCGGCGAGGTCTGGGTGCTCGGCGACAACCGCGACAACAGTCACGACTCCCGCGCGTGGAACGACGGCCGCGGCGGCGGCGTCCCCTTCGACAACATCAAGGGCCGCGCGATGGTCGTCTTCATCACCTTCGGCCCGAGCCAGAACATCCTCGAGCGTCTCCTCGTAGACGTCATGGGCCGCCCCCGCCTCCCCGCCTCGAACGCGCACCTCCAAACCGCGCTCGACAAGTGCCTGCGGGAAGTCCCCAAGCAAACCGTCCCGCCCGCTCCCTAAGACGGTCGCCAAGAGCGCCAAGGGGGAGAAGAGGGAAGCGGAGGGTGTTTGACGAAGAGAGGGAAATATCTCCCCTCTCTTCTTCCTCCTTCTGCCCTTGGCGAGCCCTCTGATCCGCTACGCCCGACGCTGCGGCTAGATCACGCCGAGGGCGCGGCCGACTTTGGTGAACGCTGCGACGGCGCGGTCGACGTGGGCGGGCTCGTGGGCGGCGGAGAGCTGGACGCGGATGCGCGCTTCGCCCTTCGGGACGACGGGGTACGAGAAGCCGATGACGTAGATGCCTTCGTCGAGCATCTTCGCGGCCATCTCCTGCGCGAGGCGCGCGTCGCCGAGCATGATCGGGACGATCGGGTGGATACCCGGTTTGATCGTGAAGCCCGCGTCGCTCATCTTCGCGCGGAAGGTGCGGGCGTTGTTCATCACGCGCTCGCGCAACGAGCTCTCCGATTGGATGAGCTCGAACGCGGCGATGCTCGCGCCGACGATCGCGGGCGCGACGGAGTTCGAGAAGAGGTAAGGCCGCGATCGCTGGCGAAGCAGATCCACGATCTCCTTCTTGCCGGTGGTGAAGCCGCCGCTCGCACCGCCGAGGGCCTTGCCGAGCGTCGAGGTGATGACGTCGATCTCCTTGAGGACGCCGAGCTCTTCCGGGGTGCCGCGCCCTGTGGGGCCGAGGAAGCCCGTCGCGTGCGACTCGTCGACCATCACCATCGCGTCGTACTTCTTTGCGAGCGCGACGATCTCCGGCAGCTTCGCGAGGTAGCCATCCATCGAGAAGACGCCGTCGGTCGCGATCATGCGCAGGCGTTTGCCGCGCGACTTCGTCAGTGCCTCTTCGAGCGCGGCCATGTCGCCGTTCGGGTACCGGTGACGCTCGGCTTTGCAGAGGCGGACGCCGTCGATGATCGACGCGTGGTTCAGCGCGTCCGAGATGATCGCGTCCTCTTCACCGAGGAGCGTCTCGAAGAGACCAGCGTTCGCGTCGAAGCAAGAGGAGTAGAGGATGGTGTCCTCCGTCCCGAAGAACTTCGACACCGTGTCTTCGAGCTGCTTGTGGATGTCCTGCGTGCCGCAGATGAAGCGCACCGACGACATGCCGAAGCCGTGCGTGTCGATCGCATGTTTCGCAGCCTCGACGAGGCGCGGATGCGACGACAGCCCGAGGTAGTTGTTCGCGCAGAAGTTGAGAACCTCGCCCGTCTTCGTGGCGATGCTCGCGCCTTGCGGTCCGAGGATGAGCCGCTCGTCCTTGCGGAGGCCGGCGGCGCGGATCTCGTCGAGGATCTTCGCGTAGTGCGGTCGTGCTGATTCGAACATGTCTCGCCTCTCACTCGGGCGGCGATGCGCCCGGCGCGGGGACACTAGGCGGAGGCGGGACGTAGACGCGAGGGTTTTCGATCGCGCGTGCAGCGCTCGCGATCTCCGGGAAATCGACGGCCAGCCGCGCCATGAATGCGCGACGCGTCGCATCGTCGGGCGTGCGCACGGGCCCACCCTCGCGAATCACGCGCGACAGCTCGTAGTACCAGGCCGCCATCGAGGCATGCGCCTCGAGCAAGTGTCCGAGCGTTTCCCCCGAAACGATCACAGTGCGAGTCATCGCCGGAGCATATCGCCCCACTGAACCTCGGAAGGTCCGAAACCAACCGCGAAGACGCAAAGGGCGGAGCGAGGTCGCGATGGGAAAGAGGCAATTGTCCTCCTCTTCTTTGCGCTCTTTTTCTTCACTTCGCGCCTTCGCGGTTTGTCTGTTGTGTGAGTGATTGACGATCCTGCCGCGCCTGCACATGCTCTCGGGGAGCGTGGGACAGTTGCGGGTCATGAGTTACAACGTCCGGTACTTCGGGCATCCCGTTCGCGGGGTGTTCTCGACGAGGCGGGGCGTTCGACGGATTGCACAGACGATCGCCAGGATGGATCCCCTGCCGGATCTCGTGTGTCTGCAGGAGGTCGAGACGCGCAGCCTCCGCGCGAGCCGAACCCATCAAACGCATCAGACGGCGACGCAGCTCGATGCGCTGTTGTGGGGCCTCGACGCCGCGCTCGACGGCCTCGGCAAACGCGACCGCTACGACGCGTTCTACTTCCCGGCGCACGCATACCGCATCACCGCGGCGACGAGCTTCTACACGACGGGCTTGGCGGTGCTCGCGAAGCGAGGCCTGTCGGTGCTCGCGCACAACGCGGGCAAGCCCCACGACATCACGCATCGCCCGCGCGAGGTGAAGCTCAAGCAAACACGCATCTGCGCGCACGTCGCCTTCGAGAGCGCGACCGGTGACAGAGTCGAGATCTTCAACACGCATCTCAGCCTGCCGAGCTTTTGGGCGAAGAACTTCTGGACGAGCCCTTACCGCCTCGGCTTCGGCGACAACCAGCTCCTCGAAGCGCGACAGCTCGTCGACTTCATCGCGCGCGAGCGGCAGAGCGACCATTACATCGTCGCGGGCGACTTCAACTCGCTGCCCGGGTCACCGGTCGACAAGTTTCTTCGCGAAGAGCACGGGCTCCGCGACGCGTTCCAATCCCTCAACTTTCGCGACGAGTCGCGCGCGCGTCAGTTCGCGACCGCAGGCTTCATGAACCTGCGCATGCACATCGATCATTTGTACGCGTCGCCGACGGTCGACTGGGTCGACCTCGAAGGAACTCACGCGTTCGGCCAGCACGGCGACTTCGACGGGCTCTCGGACCACGTGCCGCTCATCGCGCGCTTCAAGGTGAACGGCCACACGCCTCGAAAAGCGCTCGTGCCCGAGATCGGCGTCGGCCTCATCATCGACCCTACGCAGCCGCCAAAGCCAGCGTAACGACCTCTGCCGCCCCGGCATCGAGGAGCGCCCGGCGGCATGCTTCCATCGTCGCGCCCGTCGTCACGACGTCGTCGACGAGCAGCACGCGACGTCCTCGAATTCGGTCGGCTCGCCTCGCCGTGAACGCACCGTCGACGTTCGTTCGGCGTTCCTCCGCCGAGAGGCGCGCCTGCGCGAGCGTCGCGGTCGTTCGAACGAGGAGCCCGGTGTCGAATCGCGCGCCGAGCTCGCGCGCAGCCGAACGCGCCAAAAGAGCCGCCTGATTGAAGCCTCGATCGACAAGCCTCTTCGGATGGAGAGGAACGGCAACCACGAGATCGATCCGCTCGAAGCCGGGCTCGCTCGCGACGTGCGCGCGAAGCAGCTCGCCGAGCGGACGTGCGAGGTCCGGTCGACTGCCGTACTTCAATCGATGGAGAGCATCGCGCAGCGGCCCGCCGAACACGAAAGGAGCCCGCTTCGGCGCGGGTGTGGTCGCACGCTCGACCATCGACGCGCATCTCGAACAAAAGACGGACCGCCGCTCCAATGCGGCATCACACGCCGCGCACCCTTGGGGCCCGACGAGGTCGGCGATGCCGCGGAGGACCAGGCCGACGACCGCGGCGACGAGGGAGACGATTCGCACGATCAGGTACAGGACGGACGAGGCGTACATGGCCGTTGTTTGTCGACGATCGGCGCCGCGAGTTGCCTGGTTTGTTTCGTCGGTCGCCGAAACGAGCCGGTCCACGTTGGTGCGTTCTTTCGTTGTTCGTGTGTACAATCTCGTCCGTGCGGATCTCGCTCGGCTTGGTCGCGAAACCGCGTAAGGAGAAAGCGCGTTGAGCGGACCGTGGCGCTACACGGACGAGCACGGTGTCGAGCAAGCGGTCGGCACCGATGATCTGAGGACGGCGCTTTCCAGCGGAAAGATGCAGCCGGCGACGCTCGTCTGGCGTGAGGGCATGGACAAGCAGCCGGCCTTCACCGTGGCAGAGCTCGCGAGCGCGGCGATCGCGGCGGCGCGACGCTCGGTACCGCCGGGGGGCAACGCGTCGGCTCGTCGGTCTACGCCGCCTCCATTACCTGCGCGACGTCCGCCGAGCCGTCCTGTCCTGCAGACGCTCACGGGGATCGAGCCGCTCGAAGAAGCCGTGAACGGCTCTCCGAACGAGGTCGCGCCGCCGCCGCCGTCTTCGGCCGAGGCGATCGACATCGAGGAGGCGACGTCGTCGCGCGGTGCCGACGTGACCGGTCTCGTCGACGACGACAGCTGGGACGACGCGACGGACGTGATTCCGCGCGCGCCCAACATTCCACTCGACGTGTTGAGGCTCGCGTCGCCGAAGCCGCTCATTCCGACGCCGCCTCCGCCGGGCCAGCAGCCGCGCCCCGAGCCACCTCGACGGCCGACCGATATCGGCCTCGGCAAACAGGGTCTCTCGACGAAGACCTCGTCGAACCAACCAACTGTGGGGCAGCCCACGGCACAACCGCAGACGGCAGGACGATCGAAGCCCCCTCCTCCTCCGCAGCGCAAGCGAAGTGAGGCGCCGCCTCCTCCATCGCGACTCAACAAGACGCTGGAGATCGGTCTCGCCAAGACGAGCTCGCCCTCGATCCGCACGCCGCCGGCGAGCACACGCAAACCGATCGTCGTCGGAGAGGGCAGCCCGCCGTCGGCGCGCCCACGGCCGCCCATCCCCGCGAATCGGCGCACCGCGAAGATGGGTGCACCGCCCGCGCAACCCACGGCTCAAGTCCCGTCGCGACCGCCGCCTCCACATCATCCGTCGAAGCCGCCGCCGCGCCCCGTCTCCGCGCGCCCGCCGGCACCGTCGGGCGATCTCGCCGCTGCGCCGAACGCCGATACCCTCACCGCGCCGACGATCCCCGGCTCGACACCCGACGCGCCGCAGCCTGCGTCGGCCGCGCCCGTCGCTGCGAGCGCCGCCGCTGCGAGCACCGCCGCTGCTGCCCCCGCCGAAGCAGCACCCGCTGCGTCGAGCGCAGCGACCGTGCCCGCCGCGTACGACTTCGCGCCGCCCGCCAAAAAAGACACGAGCCAGACGCCGACCACACCGAAGGTCACGCCCGCGCCGTCGACGACAGCGGACAAGCAAGACACCAAAGGTGGCGCGAAGCTCCCGCGTCCAGGGAGCCTCGCACACGAAAAGACGCTCCCCGTCGCACCAGCGGTCACAGCAAAAGCCGAGAACGGCGCCCGCAAGACCGCATCGATATCGAGCGCGGAGAAGGCGGTTCGCAAGCCGCTCTCCATCGAGAAGACCGAGGTGATGATCCGCGAGGCGCTGGTCGCACAAGCGGATCTCCCGCGCGAGTCGAGCCCGACGCTGGAGATGCAGCTCTCGGATCACACCGAGGCGGCAGCGATCGATCCGGCGCCGCCGGAGTCGAAGCGCCTCAAAGAGACGGCGCGCGCGCAGACCCCCGCGAAGGAAGAGCCGACACAACCCCTCGCGGAGGCGCAGCGCAAAGTTTCCTCGCGCCCGCCCGAGAACACCGACGGCACCGCGGTCACCGAAGACGAAGATCTCGAAGACGAGCTGCCGAAGAAGCCTCGCAGCGCGCTCGAGGTGCCGATGTCCGCCGTGCTCGCCGTGAGCGCAGCGTGGGTCATCGGGCTCGTCACGTTCTTCTTCGTGGGACGCGTCTCGGGCTTCAAGAGCGCGGGAGAGCTTCCCGAAGCGCGCGAAGGGATCGCCGACGTCTTCCGCGACCCCGAGGTCGTTCCGCCGACGCCGGCCGAAACGACGGCGCCCGCTGCATCCAGCGAGCCGAAGCCGTGCTGGGTCACGAGGCAGCCGCGCAAATGGGCAAAGGCTGCATCGAAATCGGTCCCGTTCGCGATGCGCGCGCGAGACTCGATGATCGATCTCGGCTTCGCGCTCGACGACAACAAGGCAGCAGGCCTTCGAATCGATCCAAAGGCCGGAACCGCCGAGACGGTGTTTTCGCAAGACACCAAAGACCCGATCAACAGCGTGTCTCCGCTCGCGAACGGTGACGGCTTCTATGTCGGCGCGCAGAGCGATCGCACGCTGTTGCCGGTCGATGCGGCCACGCCGTTCTTCCTCGTGCTCGACAAGACCTCGGTCGGCGCGGCCGACGCTCCCGACCAAACCGTCGAGCCGCTCTGGAAGCTCGAAGGCGAGAGCGAGACGGCGGCGGAGCAGGTGCTGCGCGTCGGCGACGCATTCATGCTGACGTTCCGCCGCGGCAACGACGTCTACGCGGGCTATTTCGGCGCCGACAAGAAGGCCAAAGGTGAGCTTGCGGTCGTCTCCAACAAGGAGAGCGAGGCGAAGAACGGCAAACCACGAAGCGGCACGAACGGCACCGAGGTCGCCACCGTCTACGCAGTAGAGAACATCGAAAAGAAGGGCGACGCCGAGGAGAAGATCTGGCGCATCAACCTCGCAAAAAGCGCCGTGATGTCGACGCCGACCTCGGCGACGACGATCGAGCTTCCGCCGAACGGTCCCGGCGGCGACGCCATCGCGCCGGACATCATCGGCCTGTCGGACGGTCGCTGGCTGCTCATGTGGACCGAAGGAACGTCCGGCGCGCGCGCGATTCGCGCCCAAACGTACGACAAGACCCTTACGCCAATCGGTGATCCGATCGCGCTGTCGCCCCCGGCCGGCAGCTTCGGTCAGGCCGTCCTCGGCGTGTCTGGCGCGTACACCACCGTGGCCTTCCTTCAAGCGGGTGACGAAGGATTCGAGATGTGGGGAGCAGTTTTGCAATGCGGTCCCTAACAGAAAAACAAACTGTCTCTCCCTCTTCTCCCTCCTTTGCCCTTGGCGCCCTCGGCGACCTCTCTCGTCTCTTCTTCATCGCGCTCACGCTGCTGGCCGCGAGCGGCTGCTGGTGGAACCAGTCGACATCCCACCTCGCGAAGGGTGAGGAGTACAAGTCGGGCCAGGAGAAGTACGACACGTTCTTCGCTTCGGTGACCGAGCTGCGCGGCAAGACGAACGACGCAAAGGGCGAGTCGGATCTGCGCAAGCAAGTCGCCGAAGCCGTCGGCCTCCCGGCTTCCGCGAAGCTCGAAGACACACTCGACGCGGCGAAGACGCGCTCCAACGAGCTGAAGAAGGACGGCGGCCGGTTCTTCGTCGTCGTCGCGCCCGAGCCGAAGCTCATCGTCAAGAAGGGCGTCGAAGAAAACAAAGACGCGACCGCCTTCGCGAAGACGATCGAGGACGCGATCAAACAAGGGATCCAGCGCGGCGACGAGCTCGACGGGCTCGCCCGCGAAGCCGCGAACCTCGAGGAGACGCTCTCGTCGCTCGAGAAGGAGCTCGACGCGTCGTTCGCCGACACGTCGACGAAAGATCAAGTGAAGCTCGAGCTCGACGCGGCACGCGAGCTCCTCGAAAACTCGCGCCTCCGTGCAGGCAGCGAGTCGGGCCAGGCGCTTCGGTTCGTCGTGCTCCTCGCGAGCGCCGTCGACTCCGGCGCCGCCGCTGAGCTCCTCGCGATGGAAGCGGGAGGCTCGACGAAGAAGCCGGCGAAGCCGATCCCGCGCGGCAAACCCGGCAAACCGGTGAAACCTCGCCCCAAGAACGACTTCGATCCGTGAGCGACGACGCCCGCGTCCGAGTCGAGAAGAGCGACGGCGTTTACGTCGTCGTGATCTGCCGGCCCGAGGTGAAAAACGCTGTCGATCGCCGCACCGCAGAGGAGCTCGCGGACGCGTTTCGCGCGTTCGACGCCGACCCGACGGCGAGCATCGGCGTCCTCGCCGGCGACGGCGAGACGTTCTGCGCCGGCGCCGATTTGAAAGCGATCGCGCGCGGAGAGCCCAATCGAGTCCTTCCCGATGGTGACGGCCCAATGGGCCCCACTCGAATGGTGCTTTCGAAACCGGTCATTGCGGCCATCCAAGGTCACGCCGTCGCGGGCGGGCTCGAGCTCGCGTTGTGGTGCGACCTCCGCGTCGCCGAGGAGGATGCGAAGCTCGGCGTATTGTGCAGGCGCTGGGGCGTGCCGCTCATCGACGGCGGCACGATCCGCTTGCCGCGCATCGTCGGAATGGGCCACGCGATGGATCTCATCCTGACCGGCCGTCTCGTCGACGCGCACGAAGCCAAGACGATGGGCCTCGTGAACCGGATTGTCCCGAAGGGCCAGGCCAAACGAGCCGCCATCGCCCTCGCCCGCGAGCTCGCCGCCCTTCCCCAAACATGTATGCGCAACGACCGCGCGAGCGCCTACGAGCAAGAGAGTCTTTCGCTCGAGGCGGCGCTGCTGAACGAGCTCGATCGCGGGATGGCGTCGCTCGCCGCAGGCGCGGCGGAAGGCGCGCAACGTTTCGCCGCCGGTGCGGGTCGCGGCGGCAAACCAGCCTGACCTTCTCGCAAACGGCGAATACCGGCCTCGATTCCCATCGAATTGACCATAGCCGCGAACCCGTCCGGCGCATTACCTCGTAACGACGCTCGAACGAGGGGCCATGGGTTCGTTGAAGCAACTGGCCATCGCCGGCGCCGGGATGGGCGGGGTCACCCTCGCGAAGCGGTCGGACATCGAAGCGTCTTGCGATCTCGATGCGAAGACGTGCAACAGCGCCGAAGGCATCGACGCCATCGAGAGCGCGCGAGCAACCGGCCTCGCGAGCACCATCGGCTTCGCGGCGGCCGGCGTCCTCTTGGCGACGGGCATCGTGGTCTTCTTCACCGCGCCCTCCGACGACGAAGCAGAAGAGAGCGCCGCCGCACGATTGCACCTCGGCTTCCGCGCGGGAGCACGAGGCGTGCGGGCTCAATCTGACAGCCACGTTCTTAACTATTTGGATTTGCTGACGAAATAAATTCAGTCAGACGGTTGGAAGGTTATCTGCGGCCTCCCCGTACATTGCCTCCACCATGGAGGCAGGCATGACCAAGGCAGCACATTGGGTCGGGCTCGGGCTGATGGGCGTCGTGCTCATGGGCTGCGGCATCATCACCATCAAGCCGAAGGACGGCGGCGGCGCCACGAGCGGGCCGGACCAAGGGATCCAGGGGCCGCTCCACGAGGCCAACAAGGGCAAGATCGTCTTCGCGAAGAATCAGATCCCGAAGGACGCCGCGGCGACGTTCGTCCTCGCCGACACGTTCCGCCTCGACGAGCAGATCTACAGCCGCGCCTTCTTCGAGAAGTCGCCGCGCAACTCCCTCGCGGGCCTTCCGGACCCGGACACCAACTGCAAATGGGACAATCGCCGGAACCTGACGATATCGGCATGGGTAGACGGCGGCTCCGAGCACGGCATCGAATCTCATATTGCGGGCGACAAGACCTGGGCCACGTACACCACCTTCTATCTCACCGGTGAAGACGGCAGTCTGCTGCCGACGGAGCAAGTTGTCCTTCCCCAACACCGGAACAAGGCCGAAGCGAAGATTGCACTTCTTCTATCGACGCTCGGCGACGGCGATCACACGATCAAGCTCGAGACCGAAGCCAATTGCAACGGAAACCCGAAGAGCTCACTCGCGACCGGAGAAATGAAGGTTACGGTCGACGCAGCCGGTCGCACACACCTCGCGAAGCTCATTCGCTTGGCGGAGGCTGGGTTGAAGACCCAGCCCGACGAAACGAAGCGCCTCACGGCCGCCGCGGAGGCGACCTTCAACAAGACCAAAGTGCTCCACTTCCGCCCGATCGAGGACGCGTGGAGGGTGCGGCGCGGCCCGCTCGAGGAGCCGATCGATCGAAGCATCATTGCCCTCTCGCTGCTCGAGGAGGGAGGCAAATGCACACTACGCACGTCCGAAATCGTCGAGGCACACGAGGGCGGCGGCAAATACGGCGCCCCCGTGTTCCGCGAAACCGTCGACGGTGCGATCGGTGAGATGACCGATCTCACCGTGCCGTGCGACATCGACGTCCAGAAGTGACGATTAGCGCCGACCGCGCTTCCGCCTTCTAGCCGACATGAGAAGAACGGCCGCGCCGAGCGCGAGCGCAGGAGCGACGCCGCGCTCCTCGGCGCCGGCTGCCCGGCAGCCGCAACCGTCGTCCGCCGCGTCGTCGGAGCCGCCGGCGCCGCCCGAACCGCCGTCGGAAGCGCTGCCTCCGGCGCCTCCCGCTCCGCCCGATCCGCCGTCGGAGGCACCGCCGCCCGTACCCGGATCGGCACCACCACCGCCACCTCCGCCCTCTCCAATGGGCGACTCGTAGGCCTCACCGGACATCTCGACGACCATATCGGGGCACGCCTTCGAGACGATGACGATGTCGTTGAACGCCTCGGGGTCGTAAGGTGGACTCGAGTTCTGATCGAGGATGAGCTCCGCCGTCTCGGTCGTCACGTGGAGCTCATAGTCGTAAGTCTGGACGACAGGGTGGAGCTCGACCGAATACGAGACGACGCCGTCTCTACGCATGTAGACGGTGTAGTCGATCTCGTCACCGACCTGGGGCGTCGCCTTGAACGTGAGCTTCGCCCCCGTCTCGCCGCGCTCGCCGTCATAGTAATAGTGGAACGGCGACGACATGCCATATCCGGCGTCTTTCATGTCCTGGCAGGTCCCGCCGAACCAGCGCGTCGCGTTCTGTAGCCCGAGCACCGTCGCTTTCGCGGGCGTGAGGCTCGAGATCGGCTGGAAACGGCTGCAACCGTAGATCCCGCGATCCGTCATCTCTTGCTCGATGACGGCCTTGTCGGCTGCGGTCAACGCGCCCTCCGCGACCAGCTCGTCCACGGTCGAGACGATGCCGTTTGCAAAGTCGGTGATGTAGCCGCCCTGGGGCATCGACGACATGGCGCCGTAGACCAGACGATCCGCGGCCTCTTTCCCGAGCTGCTCGTGCAGCGTCCAGGCGAAGCTTCCGATGAGCTCGCCGTCGTTGTGCACCTCGCCGAAGAGATCGTCCGGGCACTTCTTCGACGTATCCGCGAGATCCCGCATCACCCCGAGCGGCCCGAGCGCGGACTCACCAATCTCCGGATCGTCGGCTTCGCTCGCGGCGAAATAGTCCGACACCCCTTCGTCGATCGACCCGGAGAACGGGTTCGGACCGTGCTGATCGAAATAGAACTGATACATGCTGAAGTCGAACGCGTTGTGCGACACGTAGTGGACGAATTCGTGCTTGATGACGTCCGAGTCGTACGAAAAATCGCTCGCTGTACCTTGTCCGATCAAGATCAGGTTCGGCGCCGCGAATGGCCCCGACGGGACGCCCGTCGGCGTGAATATGGCGTTGTTCCAATAATTGCCGTTGTCGTGCACGTTGGCCACGGCCGTGAGCTTCCACCCGGGGTCGTCGATCGGCGCCCCCAGCGCCTGGAAGAGGGGGCGCATCGCCGTGAGGTGATAATAGGTATTCACCTGCGCGATTTCGTCGATCGGATTGAGCGGTGAGGCCGGCGGGTCGTAGAGGAAGTCTTCCCCGCTCGAAGGCACGAGCTCCTGGTCGAAAAACAGGCCGCTGGCGAGGCCGCCACCTGCGTAGTGCGCCACCGAGAAGAGACCGTTCCAACCATTGAGGTGAATCGGGCTCGCGCCGGTGTCGAGCAACGCGAGCTCTGCGTCGATGGGCTCCGGCGTGTCGACGGGGTTTCGTTCGAACACGCGGCCCAGCGCGTGGCTGCCAAGCGGAAGCGCACCGATGAGGGCGCCGTCATCGGCATCGATCCAATATCGGGTTCCGCCGAGGCCCTGGAACACATCGAGCTCCCAAACCAGCGTCCCCTCCCCGGCGCGTAGGATGACGAGCTCCACCCGCGCGACCTGCGGTCGCTCGCCGAGCGCGGCCTCGAGCGCCTCTTTCGCTGCGTCTTCGTCGAGGGTCGCAGATATGACGATATTGTCAGTTCCCAATACGTCGACGGCCACGCGTTGCATTTCGCCTCGCCCGTCGATTCGGACGATCACACCACCTCCGACCACGCGGACGCCGTCGATGGTTTGGGGGAAGCGCACGACGCGGCCCGTGGAAGCACTCGCCACGCGTGGCTCACCGAGCTCGATGCCGTCGAGATCGAGCTCCGTGGACCTCGTGGTCAGGTGAGCCCGAGCGGCCGCTGCGGGCTCCATTCGCGCTCTCGCGCGGGCAGTGTCGGAGGTGGTTGCCCCCGGATACCAGCGGGCGGCTTCTGCAATCGACGTCGTCGTAATCAATGCGACAGCGCAACCAAATAGCAGTTTTACGTGCACGAATACTCCTGTCAGTGACGTTGACGAGGCAAAAGAACCTGCGGCGTCCATACGTAAGGTCAACGCCGTCGATTTGCTTTTGCTCGTCGAAATACGCCAGCTGCAGCCCGCCTGCGGCGGCGGGGCCTCGATTCACCGACTCGTATCAGCCGCGCAGCGCGATGATGAACGAAGCGGAGGAGACGAACGACGCAATCGTGCGCACCGTGTTCCAGGTCGTCCAACTGCGGAGATAATCGGCCCACACGGCTACGGCCTCCGCGCTATTGGGGTCTACGGCCGCGATAATGTCGTTGCGAGGCACGTTGCACGCACCGGTGACGATGAAGGTTCCGACGACGTAGAGCGCAGTCCCGACCAAGATGGCAACGGGGAACGGCTGGCGCCGGAATGCGAGCGCGACCACCGTGGTCGCCACGCAGACGATCGCAGTCCCGACGAAGATGCCGAGGAAGAGGCGATTGAGCACCGTCACATTGATCGCCTGCATCGCCGCGATCCCTTGCGCGGCGGGCAACCGTTCGAGCGCTTTCATGACGAAGTTGGAGAACGCGAAGAAGACGCCGGCGATCAGGCCGCTCCCGAGCGCACAGAGAAGGGTCAGCGTGAAGAGGGCGCGGTCGATCATGGGAGAGCTCCGGTGCGAGGCGAGGGCGGTAAGGGCGGTGCGACGGGTATCGTCGACCGCATCTGGCGTCCACTATCGGGTCGCGAACCGCGAACGGCAATTGCAGCACATCCGCGGTTCATGCTCGTTCGTCCACGACGCCTGGACGCCGGAGCTTGCGGCACCCATCCTTGTCGAGCGATGAAGCTCAAGGACGCGCTACCCGCACCGGATCCGCTCGGCGAGGCCCTACACATGCTCCGAATGAGCGGGATGTTCTATTGCCGCTCCGAGTTCACCGAGCCTTGGGGCCTCGAGCTTCCGCCGTTCGAGGACAGCCTGATGTTTCATTTCGTGACGGCGGGCCGTTGTTGGCTCGAGGTCCCGGGCGCAGAGGGCCGCATGCTTCAGCGAGGTGATCTCGCGCTGGTCCCGCACGGCGAAGGCCACCTCCTCGCGAGCGCGCCTCACATGCACGGCGAGCCGCTGTTCGATCTGCCTCGGCAGCTTCTCAGCGATCGCTACGAGATCCTGCGGCACGGCGGCGGGGGGAGCCCGGCAACCGTCATTTGTGGTGCGGTTCGCTTCGATCATCCCGCCGCCCATCAGCTCGTGAAAATGTTGCCGAAGGTGATGACGATCGAGGCAGCCTCGGCGGGCCCGATGGAGTGGATCGACAGCCTGCTTCGCTTCATGGCTTCCGAGGCGCAGGCACTTCGCCCGGGCGGCGAGACAATCATCACGCGGCTCGCCGACATCCTCGTGATTCAGGCGATCCGCGTTTGGCTGCAGCAGGACCCGGCGGCGCGCACTGGATGGCTCGGCGCGCTCCAAGACCCGCAGATCGGCCGCTCCATCGCGCTCATCCAGCGCGAGCCCGCGCGCGCATGGACGATTGCATCGCTCGCGAGCGAGGTCGCAATGTCACGCTCGGCCTTCGCGGCGCGCTTCACGGAGCTCGTCGGCGAGCCGGTCATGCAATACGTCGCGCGCTTCCGCATGCAAGTCGCGCAAGCCGAGCTGAAGGACAGCGACGTTCGCCTCGCCGAGCTCGCAAGCCGCCTCGGCTACCAATCCGAAGCCGCCTTCAGCCGGGCCTTCAAACGCTTCGTCGGCGTCGCCCCCGGCGCCATCCGCCGCGCCACCCTGCGCGCCGACGCGGCGCGAACGCATTAGCCGGCAGAGGGAGAGGGTCGCCAAGAGCGCCAAGTGGAGAGAGAGGGAGAAGAGGAAGAGGGATTTAATAAAATCCTCCTCCTCCTCATTCTGCCCTTGGCGCCCTTGGCGACCCCTCTTGGTGCCTTATCCGCTAGGGGTCGCCGAAGGCGAAGTAGGTGGCGGAGATTCGCCAGCTGCCGCCTTCGGCGAGCTCGGGAATCGTCCAGTCGAGGGTGTGCTCGCCGGGGGTCGCGAGGGCGCCTTGCTCCCAGACGACCGGCGGGGTCATGCTGCCGGGGCACCAGTTGGCGCGGGGGGCTTTGACGCTTTGGATGGCGCCGCAGGGATTTTCTAGGCAGTAATCGAAGCCTGCGGACTCGGGGCCATAGTGCGTGAGCGTGCAGAGGTCCTTGCAGTCGGTGCGCCACGGCGTGAACACGTCGAGCTCCTCACCGTCGAGGTGGACCGTGTGCTCGCGCTTGCAGAACTCTTCCGCGGGGCCGATGCAGTCGGCGTTGCCCTGACCACCGCCGTGGCCGGTAACACGATATTCGATTCGGCCGCTCGTCGCCCCCTCCGGGACGGTAAAGGAGAGATTGGGGCTCGCCTCGGCCGTTTGGGAGCCGTTGTAGAGCGGAATCATCGCGAGCACCTTGCGCGGCGCGGTACCCGGCGTGACGTCGAGGCGTGCAGTCACGTTCCAACCGCCGTTCGAGCCGCTCACCTGGCCTTCGCCGTCGCTCCACGTGGTGATGGTGGTCTTCATCGTATGTGCGCCCGGCGCGAGCCCGTTCACCACGTCGGTGACGTCGATCTCGAGGTGCAGGGGTCCGCCGAACGGGGTAATCGCTCGCACGAGCTCGATCGCCGGCGGCTCGCCATCCGCGCCCGGCTCGTCGACGAGGAACTCGAAGTTGCGGTCGAATGCGTCGCAGTCGGCGGGCCAGTTTTCGCCGGTGGGCGGGGGATTGTCCTGCCAGCTCTCGAATGGATAACAGGTGCTCGCCAAATCGACGATGAGCGTGGCCGATGCAAACGGGCCATCGTGGAGCTCGAAGTCCGTCGTTGCTGCCTGAAAGTTCGGCTGATCGTCGTGACTATTGATGCGCACGTCGTCGAACAGCGGCAGCGAATAGGGATCTGCCGCCGGAGCGCCGCCATCACCGCCGGAGCCGCCGCTTCCTCCCGCGGCTCCGGTTCCACCGGAACCTCCGGTCGGGTCCGAGTCGCCACACGCAGCGAGTGACGACATGAGAGCCAAGAAGGAAGCGCACGCGAGCCGGCGATAGGAGCGGTCGAGCATGGGGGCGGCGGAGTCTACTCCGGCTTCAATCGATAAGCTCGGCGACACATAGAGGGAATCGCGCGTGGCAGATGTCGTACAACGGCGCCGATGCGTTCGAACCTTGCGTGGCTCGCATGTCTCCTCGCCGTCGCGGCGTGCTCGGACAAGCCCTCGGAAAACACTCCTTCTGCCTCGGCCCCGATCAGCTCGGGGGCCCCGGCGACCTCGTCATCGAGCGCGGCACCCTCCGCTTCTGCCGCGTCCCCGGCCCCGACGACGTCCGCCGCAACGGCGCCCAAGTACCGAGCACCGGATTGCGCCGAGCAGCCGCCCGCGTCCCCTCCCCCGCTCGTCGGGCAACCCGACGCAACGATCAAGGCAATGCTCGAGAAGGTGGCGTCGTGCGACCCCGATCCAATCGAACGCTGCGCCGATCTCGACGCGGTCGTGAGCGAGGCCAGCGATCGGGCGAATGGGGACGACACCACAAAGAAGAGCTCCGCGATCGCTGCATGCGTCGGCGCCATTTCGCACAAGTCCCCCCGCGTGCGAATAGCCGCAGCCGGTTGCCTATTCGAGCTCGCATTCTCCGCCGAGCCGCCGGGGCCGGTCGCCGGCCGCCTGCTCGATCGTCTCGATACCGAGGACAACGAGGATGTTCGGCAGCACCTCGCGGCGGCCATCGGAAAGGTCGGCGTAACGAAGGCGGGCTACACGTGCAGGGTCATCGATCGCATTCGCAATCGATCGGAAGCGCTCGTGGACGCGGAGCTCGTCACGAGCTTGAAGCCCTTCGGAGGAATGGTGCGTGCCCCGGTGACCGACGCCGCATTCGACTTCGCATACGAGCTCGTCATGGCCGATCGGCCGGGCAGCGCAGGCGGTCGTGCGATGTCCATCCTCACGAATCCGCCGGAGGGGCGGACGAAAGAGACCTGCCCGCGGTTGGCCGAAGCCGTCGCAGCGGGTGTGAACCATTGGGGGCACGCGGCGACCGAGCTCTGGAAGCTCGACGACTGCCACGATCGTCGTGACCTCATCGTCACCCGAACGCTCTCGGAGCTGAAAGCCGTCGAGAGCGCGCCGAATTACGGGGCCGCTTCTCGGCAGTTGATGGATCTCGAGTTCGTCGAAGATTTGCCGACGCGAGAGGGCGTATCATCGGAGCAAAAGAAGAGCCTTTGCGACGCGGCGGCCTCACTCGCCAAAAATGCCAAAGACGCCGATTGCAAGAAGCGCGGAGAGAAGATGGTCGCGCTCTGCGAAAAGAAGGAGAGTCCATGAACATCGCGCGCAAACGCCATTTCGACGTCATCTGCGCCGGAGAGGTATTGTGGAATCTCGCGGCTCCTTCCGCCGGCGGCGGGGGCAAGCTTCGCTTCATCCCCGGCGACGGGGCGGTCACGGTGGCGATGGCGATCGCACGCGCGGGTATTCGCGTCGGGCTCGCGACCGTGGTCGAGGACGATACGCCCGGCCGCGCGATGTTCGATCGAATCGCGGCCTCGGGCGTCGATGTCGGCGGCGTGGCCGTCGCGCCGGCGCGGGCATCGCTGGTCTTCGTAGATGGCACGGGGGCGGCTCGTGAGGTCGGGGCATCGGCCGACGATGGGCAGCCCATCGCCGTTCCGCCGAGCTGGTCTTCGCGGGTATTGCTCCTCTCCGGCTTGTCGCCGGTCGTCTCGCACGAGGCAGCATTGTGCAAAGCCGCTCGCGCCGGACGCCGCGCCGGCGCAATCGTGGTCGTGGACGTCCGCGCTCGGTGGCACCTCTGGGCCGGAAGAGATACGCGCGCGATTCGCTCGGTGGTGCGGGAGGCGGACGTCGTGAGTTGCCGGGCGGAGGACTTCGCAATCCTCGGTCTCGACGCGTCAGCACTTCGCGCACAAATGCGCAAAGACGCAGTCTTGGTGACGAGCAACGGCGTATGTTGGGCGAGCGGGCCCTTCGGCGAAATCGCACGCAAGACGCCCGCGGCCCTGGGTTTGTCGGCGACCTCGGTCGAGGACCCGCTCACCGTCTCGATATGCACCGAGCTCGTGCGCGCCGGATTGCCGGGCGACGATCGACTCGACGTTTGGGAGCGGGCCATCGATCGTATCCGGGCGCTCTATGACCGCTGACGCGCGCGGCATCTCCGCCTATTGCGGATCGGCGGTCCGCGGATCGCCGAGCAGCGCCCAGAACGTCGTGAGCTGCTCGCCCTGGAGCTCCCACGACCCGCTCGGGGAGTTCAGGCCGGAGTCGAAATAGGACAGTCCGACGACGCGAGCGCCCTGCCCGTCCAAATGGGAATTTGCGGCATGGTCGTAAAATGCCTCCATCCGATCGCCGGCCGCCGCGTTCGTCCCGCGCATGCCCCACTCGCCGACCGCAAGCTCGACGCCCTTGTCGGCTGCGAAAAGTCGCACGCTGCTCCACACGCTGTCGATGGGAGACGCTTCGGCATCTTTGTAATGGTCGACCCCGAGAAAATCGTAAATGCCGGGGGCCCACCATTCCTCCGGGTTGCGTCCCGAGACGGAATTCCATGTATAAGACATGAGGATCGGCGCCAATGCGACGTTGTCGACGCCGAGCGCGCTCATGCGCTGGCGGACGCGCTGGTTCATCGCCACGTGACCGGCCGGGCCGGCCGGGTCGTCCGGCGCGTTGACCCCGCCACCGCCTTCCGGCTCGTGATGAATCGTGAGCCACACCGGACCATCGACGGCGTCGAGCGCGGTCAACATCTGATCGATCGCCGCGTCGTGGGTACCATTGGCCATCTCGGCCCATGACGGCGGCTTGACCGAGACCCACGGCAGGCGACCGTGCGCACTGTCGTCATTGGCCATGGTAATCATGGAGCTGGTGCGCTGATTCCATTGGAAGAACGTCCGGTGGACCGTGAGCGGGTGCCCAGCCGGCGTCTCGTGGCGGGAGACCGGGCTCGCATTTCCGCCGACCCCCGCGCCCCAATAGAGCGTGCCCTTTGCAGGGCGCCCCGGATATTCGTGCTCGGGAACGGGCGGCTCACCTTGCTCTCCGACACCCACGGTCAGGGTGTAATTGCTCGAGCCGGTCTTCGCCTTGATGGCCACCTTGTAATTGCCTGAGACCGCCGCGACCGCGGAGACGGTCTCGGGTTTCTCCGTCGTTCCGTTGGCAAAGTCGATGAGCGTCCCGGAGGGGTCATAGAGGAACAGATTGAGGTTCGCGCTCGCGGTCGTCCAGCCGAGCGAAGCCTGGATCGGCTGATCCGCGAGAACCGGAACTTGGTATTCGATCCACGCGTTCGCCGCGGCATTGCCCGAAAACACCTGCTCGACGTAGTCGGGCGTGACATCGACGGTGGCGGCGTAGCTCGTGCTCCCCGTCTTGCACTTGATACCGATCTTGTACGTCCCGGGCGCATCCACGTGCGCGGTAAGAACCTCGGGTCGTGCCGCCCCGTTCTGAAACGCGATGGTCTCTCCGCTCGGCGAATAGAGGAACAGATTGAGGTCGGCGCTCGCGGTCGGCCACGAGAGCTCGACATCGATGGTGCTCGCGGCGTCGACGGTAAAGGAATGTGTCACCCACGAAGTGCCGGACGACGACAAAGAGCCCGAGAAGGAAACGGTCAGCTCGCTCGACGCCGAAGCGATATCGTCGGACGGCGGATCGGGCTCCGAATGGCATGCAACGACACCGAAGATGCACAGCGCGGACAAGGAGGTCGCGTAGAGGTTCATGTCGGCGCGACATCGCAAGCGCGAGGCCAGCGCCGAAATCGCGGCGCATTCGCGATCGCAGCTGTGCACGCAGTCCGAACGTTGCACGGGCTGTGCAGCGTCGGTACACCCGCTGCACAGCCATCACTTCTTGAGCGGGCGATCGAAGCCGTATTTTTCGAGCCGCGAAATCAACGTGCGACGCGAGATGCCGAGGAGCGCTGCCGCTCGGGTTTGGTTGCCGGCGCAGGCCCGAAGCGCCTCTTCGATCCGTGCGCGCTCCCTTTCGTCGAGATCGGAGCGGAGATCGCGCGGAGCGTCGCCCCCCGTTGCCGCGCGTGCGCTCGAAGGCGCGAGTGGCGCCATCGTCGCCGGCAGCGGGACACTGGACGGTGGAATATCGGCCTGTCCCAGCAATAGATGAGCGTCGCGGATCGTCTCGCCGGCGGCGAGCAACACGGCTCGCTGCATGACATTCTTCAGCTCGCGGACATTTCCGGGCCAGGTATACGAAACGAGCCGCGCCTCCGCGCTCTTCGAGAGCGTCGGGGTCTTGCCGAAGCCTGCGTCCCGCGCTGCGCGCCGCACGAAGCGTTCGGCGAGCGGAACGATCTCCGCGGGGCGGCTGCGCAGCGGCGGAACGTGCAGGGTGATGCCGTTCAATCGGTAATAGAGATCCGCGCGAAACCGGCCTTCCCGCACTGCACGCTCGAGCTCGCGGTTCGTCGCGGCGATGAAGCGAACGTTGACGCGCACGGCTTTTCGGCCACCGACGCGGAAGAACGCGCCATCCTCGAGCGCGCGCAGCACCTTCGCCTGCGCATCGAGCGGAAGCTCCCCGACCTCGTCGAGGAACAGCGTCCCGTCGTTCGCCTCCTCGATGAGACCGCGGCGCTTGCCGGTCGCACCGGTGAATGCGCCGGCTTCGTTGCCGAACAGCTCCGCCTCCAGGAGCGCGACCGGCAACGCCGCGCAGTTGATGCGCACGAGCGCGCCCGCATGTCGTCGAGAGCGGGCATGAACGAGCGACGCGATGACTTCTTTCCCGCTTCCCGTTTCACCCTGCACGAGCACGGGCAAGTCGGAAGGCGCGACCTGGTCGACGAGCGCCACGACGGCTTTCATCGCCGGATCCGCGATCACCGGCTGCTCGGCCGCGTCCTCGACGGGGCGAGCCTCTTCGTAGACGTGCTTCAGCACCAGCGTCGCCGCGCCGATCTCGAACACTTTGCCGATCTCGAGCAGCGTGGGCTCGACAATCCTTTTGCCGTCGACGCACGTGCCATTTTTGCTGCCGAGATCCAGGAGCGTCGCGCCGGCGTCGTCGAGGGCGAGCCGCGCGTGACGCTTGGAGACGGCTGCGTCGTCGAGCACGACCTCACAGGCGGCGTCGCGCCCAATCACCACCGCGCCGCGCGTGGGCAGCTCGACCCGTCGCACGCGACCATCGCCGACGACCACGAGCACGCGCCACGGACCGGCGCCCCGATCGCGTGTGAGTAAGGTCGTGTCGTCGCTCTGCCGATTGGCCACCGCGACTAGACGTTACACCGAAGATGCGCGGCTTTTGAGCTGGTGTTCTGCAAAGAGCTCAGAAGCGGCCGGCGACCTGGATGCTCGCCGAGGTGCGTGGCTCGACGGTGGCCCAGATGAGGACGCCGGTGCCGGCCGCGAGCACCGGACCGGAGATCGCGAATGCGATCGTCGCGCCGTTCGCGAGCGTCTTTCCTTGGTCGAACGCCTCGAGCCCGTCGGCATCGCAGAACCGATCGTCACAGCTCGCGTCGACGACGTCGCTCAACATACTCGCACGCGCGCCCATATAGGTACCCACGCCGAGCCCAACGACGCCGAGCGCGACACCGATCCAACCGGCGACATGGCGGGGATCGACACCGCTCGCGCCATCGCCCGAGGGCTGGGACTTGTCGCCGGAAGAAAGCCGGTGCGCGTCGCCGAGCTCGATGTCGACGGAGAGGCGACCGCCTGCCTTCGGCACCTCGAATGTCGTTCGATAGGTCGAGCCCTCGCTCGTCACGACCACGGCGTGCTCGCCGGGATCGAGTGGCAATGGATGTCCGTACGTCGCGGCGCTGAGCTCCTTTTCGTCGATCTCGAGTCGCTCGACGGGGACCCCCTTCGGGAGACGCAGCTCGACATACGTGAGCTGGGGGGCAAGCTCCTCGATCCGCTTGCGAGCGTATTCTTCGCGATCCGCCTGGCCGGCGAAGCGTGCCTTCTTTTCGAGCTCGCCGAACCGAGCCCACGCCGTCGCGGTGCGGCCCGCGATTGCCTCGCACTCGGCGAGGTTGAGCAGCGTGCCCATCGCGAACTCGAGCGCGAGGCTCTCCTGAAATTTGGGGCACGCTTCTTCGACCCGGCCGCTCTGGACGAGGTCGCGCCCTTCTTGAAAGAGTTTTTCGGCTGGGCTCTGTTGCGCGTGAGCCGGAGCGAAGAGCGACGAGACGACGACGAACGTAATGCCCGAGCTGAAAAACCGTCTGTGCATCGTGCGAGGCTCGGCGCGGGAGAATAGCAAAGCGATCGCGAGAAGCGACAATGAGCGTGGTCACTTTCGGGTGTCGAAGCGTGGTCCCTTCTTCTCTTCGGACGGCTTCGGCGTCGACGGCGCGCGAGGGGGACGCGCAGCGTGGCCCGGCGTGGCCGTGATCATCGGTGTCAGCTTCGTAGTCGCCATTGCGGTGCCTGATTGGGCGGGCGCTGATTGTGAGGGCTCCGGCGGCGACGCCGCGGTGACGGGCGCCACGACCACGGGCTGATTCGCCGAGACGAGCGCGGACGATTGGGTATCGTCAGGCAGGTCTTGCGCCTTCGTCGGCTCTTCGGACGGCATCACGGAGCGCGCGAAGAACCAAACACCTCCACCCACGCACGCCAGCGCGACCATTGCGCCGATCCATCGGTGTGGTCGGCGGGACGCCCCCACGACGCTCGCGTCCATCGGCTCGAGCTCGGGCGACGCTTGCGCCGAAGGCAGCGCGGGCGCCGAAGTGATACCGGTGTCGTTGGGATATGCGAGCAGCGCAGCGAGCAGCGAGCGCGCTGAATCGAACCGCTCTTCCGGCTTGATAGAGAGGCATCGAAGGACGATGGCCTCGAGGGAACCCGGCACCCCTTCGACGATGGAGCCAATCGGCGTAATGGGCTCGGTAGCCGCTCGCCCGGCGGACATCGCAAGCTGATATGCGCGCGTGTCGTGCCGAAGAGCCGGCTTGCCCGTCAGCATCTCGTAGAGCACCGCGCCGACCGAGAATACGTCCGCCCGCGCGTCGACGACTTTGGCCTCGACCATTTGCTCCGGCGCCATGTAGGCAGCGGTGCCGAGAATCTCGTTCGTCTTCGTGAGGTCGTCCGAGTCATGCGTGTCGGTATCTCCGCGCATACGCTTCGCGATCCCGAAATCGATCAGCCGGACGTGCTCGAGATCGTCGTCACCGCACGACAGAAGGATGTTTGCGGGTTTGATATCGCGATGCACGATCCCGAGATCGTGGGCGACGATGAGCGCACGGGTGAGCTCGGTGGCGAGCCGCGCCGCTTCTTCCGATGACAGCGCTTGCTCGCGAATGCGCGCCTTCAAGGTCCGCCCCGAGACCAAATCCATCACGAGGAACGGCTGCCCGTCCTCCGCGAAGCCGTAGTCGCGAACGCGGACGATGAACGGTGACTCGAGGCTCGCGACGAGCCGGGCCTCGCGCAAGAAGCGTTGCTTCAACGCCGGACTGGTGTCGTGGAGAACCTTGATGGCGACGCGTGTACCGAGGTGTTTGTGCTTCGCCGCCAGCACGACACCCATGCCGCCCGACGCGATGACACGCTCGAGGTGATACGTCGCTTCGAGCGTGGGACGAGGGGCGTCGGTCGGGCTGGAGATCTCCGCCTCCTGCCCGGCCGCGGTCCGCGTCACGTCGGCATTCACGGCGAAGCCGCCTCGTAGTGCGCTCGAATCCGCGTTCCGGAGAGGGCTTCTTTGTAAATGGCAATCTCGTCGAGCGTGCCATTGAAATAGCCAAATCCATCACCAGAGCCGATGCGAAGCGGCTCTTCCAGATCGGGCAGCGTCACGCCGCTACCGACGACCACACCGTCAGGGGCAGGCGCGGGCTCACCGTCGATATAGAGCCGCTGCGTCGTACCGTCGAAGGTCGCGACAATGTGGATGAAACGCCCCGTCTCCATCGGCCATTTCGCATTTCGAATCGGGTCGTCGGTGTCGGCGTGGTCGGCGCGGGTGAAGCTGAGCATGTGGCTATCGCCCTCAATGCTCAAGGAGAAGCCGTAGTGCTCATTCGAACCGACTTGTACACGCTTCGCGACGAGGTGCTGGAATCGGTCGTTTTCGTTTGCCCAGGCCCAGAGCTCGATCGTGAACGTGCTCGTGTCGAGGAAGTCGAGCTCGTTCGCGTCGTCTTCGACGACGACCTCCGTGCCGACGCCCGGGAACTCGAGGCCGTTGCCGACACGGGCAGGCTGGCCATAGACCAGTCCGCCCGAGCATGTCGCGTCTTGACCACCAGTGATCTCGTTTTTGAGCGGCGAGCGCTCGTCCTCGAGACGGAGGTAAAGAATCGGCTCGTCCTCCAAGACAGCCTGAACGTAGGGATCGATCACGCCACCGCCTCCACCCTCACCGCTGCCGCCCGGCTGGTCCGTACCTCCTCCGCCGGACGCGCCGGTGTTTGCGCCGGCCCCGCCGCCCCCACCCTTCGGCTCCAGCTCGCGAGAATCGTCGAAGCCGAGGACCTCGGCACATCCCATCGACAAGGACAGCACGCCAAGCAGGAGCGGAACGTCGCGCAAAGGGAAGCGCACGGCCCACGAGCTTACCCAAGGTTACTTTCGGATCCGAGCCTCAACGTCTGCAATATCGGCCGAACACCGCGGATCGGCGAGGCCGTGCTTTCCCACTTCGGTGCAACCGTCCGACGCGGTAGACCCGCGCACATGAAGGCAATCCTCACGGTAGGTATGGTGCTCGCTGCGGCGCTCGTCGTCGGATGTGGTGACGACGGCGGAAACGGCGGCGGCGGCGAGGGTGGCAGCGCCGTCTCGAACGATCCGGGCCGGGACGTCGAAGGGTGTTTCGACTGCGCGGATACGGAATATTGCCTCGTCGTGAGCGGCGAGACTGAAGAGTTCCACTGTGCCGAGACCGATTGCGCCGCGGACTGCGCTTGCATGATCGACGACGGCCAGTCGCGCCTCGCGGTCTGCCAGGCGTATAGCTGCCAGGAAGGCGGCGACATCCTCTACTGCTACGACGAGTGAGCGCGAATTGGGCGCGTCCCGAAGGCTGTTGACGCCGCTGATCCCGGCTGCGCTCTTGTCGTGTGCTGCCCCGGCGGCCGAACAGGACGGCGCAAACACGGCACGACCATCGAACGCAGCCACCAGCTCGGAGCGCGTTCGGGGCGCGGTCGTCGAGGTCCACGTCACCCCCGAAGGGGTGAGCGTCGATGGCGAGCGCGTGGAGCAGCTCGGGGCATCGCTCGAGAAGGCGAAGGCCGACGGACGCGTCGAAACCTTCGCGAGTGGCTCGAAGACGAAGCTCACGATCCTCGTGGACCCCGAGGTTCCGTATCGCACTCTATTCGAGGTCCTCGACACCGCAGAGCGGAGCTCGATTTCGAGATACCTATTGCGCGAGGTCGGAACGGAGCGCGTCGTTGCGGCCGAATCGAAGAGCGCGGTCGTGCGGCCACCCGATACAGCGAACGTGCTCGACCTCGCGATGCACGTCCTGCCGAACAGGATCACGCTGAAGGTAGGGAACGGCAAGTCTGCTCCAGGCTGCAGCGACATCGGCAAAGCAACGGGCGGCAGCAACGTGGACCTCACCGCATTGAACGCATGCGCGACACGGCTCAAGGACGACAACCCGCAGGCCGAAGCTGATTATGCAGTCGTCATAAGGGCGGCGCCGGAGATGCCGTTTGGTGAGGTCGTCTCCGCGATCAAAGCGATTCGTGCGAACGGCGATCGCGCCCTGTTCCCGAACGTGGCTTTCGACGCGCCGAAGTAGATCGCAGCTCGCGTGCGCGGGCTGTGCGCACACGGCGCCGCACACGCCGCACACGAGATCGGCGACCGGTGAACGGCCGCGCCGAGCGGTGTTTTCGGGCCTTTCGACGTCGTTCGCGCCGCGCGCGCCCCCTGGCACCGCCGCTGCAATGGGCCTCGCCAGCGCAGACATCGGCGTTCCGAGCGCGGGCATCGGCGCCGCACCGGACCTCTCCAAGAAAGGCACACGACATGGCCTCCATCACCGTTATCAACATGACGAACACGCTCGTCAACTCGACAGCCACGTATGACGGCATCAACTCGAGTGTTCGTAATGGGCTCAACCCCGGCGAGTTTTATGTTCACAGCGCCGGCGGGGTTTACACCCTCAATGTCCGTTACTTCACCGGCCGCGAGAGCATGTACCGGGAGAATTGGGAGCGGCTCGGCGACATTCTCGGTCAGGTCGTCCTGAACCTGGTAGCCGCGGGGCTGTCGATCTTCGGCGTCGGCCAAATCATCGCAGCCGGATCGGCTGCTGCTGCGGCATCTCCGGCCTTGTGGGCTGCCGCGAACCTCACACAGAAAGCCGCCATGACCGTATTGCAGATGAGCGTGAGCGGCCTGCTGACGTCGAGCACAGGCGTGGCGCTCGACATCGCCAGCCTCACCATGGGCATCAAAGACATCGTGTTGAAGGACATGCCCGCGGACAAGGAGTGGACGCAAATCAGCGGCTATGACGACAGGGTCTTCGCGCTGAAAGGCGGACAAAAGGTCGACGTCGTCAACGGCCCCGACGGAAAGCCGGCGAGCGCAACGGTGACCTACGAGCCACTCCGCATCGAGGAAATCACCGACAGGGCCATCTTCGAGAACATGAAGAAGAAGAACGAGATCTACGAGGAGACCAGGCTCGGCCACGTCATCCTCTTCGACGCCCAGGGCAAGCGCTATTACACCGACTCGACGGGAAATAAGGTTTACGATCTCGAGGCCAAGGAGAATCGTCCCCAAAACCCCTACACGAACACGACCACCTCGAACGCCCTCACGAAGAACAAAGACGGACAGTGGACGCCGGAGGTCTACACCCTACCCTCAGGCACATCGGCCACTTCGATCGACGGCTTCGAAGTGCGCGACCAACCGGGTTACGGGGTCATCAATCTTCGGGCCTTTTACAGCGTCAACAAGATGACGGCGTGGGTGCGCGACGAAATGGGAAACAGCAGCGCATTCAGCCATGAATATCACGTCAGCGGCGACCCCATCAGCCGGATCGAGGTCCGTGAAGAAGGCGGTTACGGCATCATCGACATGAGGGTGCACACGTTGAACCAAAAGAAGGACCCACCCTGGATTATCGGGAACACCTTCAAGGAAAGCGAAAAACGAGATCACGTATTCGAAGTGCCCTCCGACAAAATCATCGTGGGCGTCATCGGAAAGCAACAGGGCACTTACGGTCTCGTCGACGTGAAGTTCGTGCTCGCTCCGCGACCTGGCAATTGACGAGCATCGAAGAAGACCGCGCACGTGACGCCGAGGCGTTTCGTGCGCGCTTTTCTTTCGAAGCTTGCTTTCTGCGTCGAGGGGACAGCGCAGAGCCGAGAGACCTCGCCTCGTGCGCTACGGATAGTCGTCGTGCACCGGGAGCGTCGCGACGACGGTGGCGGCCGAAGGCGGCGCGCAAACGGTGGCGGCCTGCGGAGCGGAGTCCTTCGACGCCTCCTCCTCCAACTTGTCGACCCTCGCCTGCAGCGACGCGAGCTTCGCCTCGAGCGCTTTGCGCTCGTCTTCGCTGTGTTTCGCCTTCTTCTCGAGCGCGTCGAGTTGGGCGTCTTGCGCGAGGTCGCCGAACGCATTGGCGGCGACCGCGAACCCGGTGCAACCCGACAGCGCGAGGCTGGTGAAGATCAGCAGCGTCCGCATGACCTACGAGGTTATCGCCGGTGATGACCCATCACCGGCAAAGCACACTCGCGACGGGCGAGCGGATCAGGGCAAATCGACACGCGCATCCACGACCAGCGTCTCCGCGAAGTCGTGAGCGTCGTCGGCCGTGAGCCCGGGGTGGCTGTCGACGTAGATGTTCTTCGCGCCATCTCCCAGGATCATGAGCCCGTACGAGGCACCGATGCGCAGCGGCTCCCACGGGCGCCCTTCGATGTCGACGCCGACCACGTGGCCGAGCATCTGTGAATCGTTCGTGTCGGATTGCCCCACGGGAAATAGTGCACTGGTGAACCAGGGACCGTTTGCATTCGCGAGGCCGACGAATCGATAGCTGGCCCGCGCGCTGAACTCTTCGATAGGACGAATCGCGATATCGGCGCCGCCCTCGATGAGGTTGGTGAGCGCGTAAAAGTCGTACTGTCCGAAGTGTCTCGTCGTATCGGGCAAGATCGGATCGAAGACACCGATGTCCGACGGCGGGTCACCTTCCGCCGGGTCACCGGTCGCATATGCGCCTTGCGCACCGAATGTGATGTTCCACGGCAATGCGGTTTGCCACTCGACGCGCCCGGCGACGGCACCCGCAATGAGCGTTGCGTTTTCGGTTTCACCCTCGGGGGCTACGCGGCCCCCCTCGAATGCACCGAGCACCGAATAACGAACGCCGCGGTAGTCACCGAAGAGGCGAAGCGCAGCGACGCCGACGTCGCTCGGGGTGATCGAATCGACGAGCGGTTGGCGCACGATGCGTGCAATGCCCGTAAGCTCGGCCGCGAAGTACGGTGCGACATGCCAGGTCGCGTCGAGGACGTAGAGTTGCGCGCCGGGAGCGAGCTCGGGCTCGTTTCCTTCGACGTCGGGCAGCGTCGGCTCACCGGGGAAGACGAGCATCGCGGCGAGCGCCTGTAGATCGAAGTCACCGACCTTCGCGAAGAACCGCGCGGCGTCGAGGTGACGCCCGGGTGGACGATCGTCGCTGACGCCGATCAGACGGCCGTCGCCGATCTGGACGAATTGGCGCCCGAGGCGAAACCACACGTCGCGCGGCTTGGTGTGAATCTCGAGGTAGCCCTCGGCAGGCTCGGTGATCGGAAGCTCCACCTGGCCCGACAGTCGGTTGCCCGCGGACGGCTCGCCGAAGGAACGAATGTCTTGAAAGCTGACGACGCCGGTCAATGGGCCCCAATCGACCTCGAGGCCGAGGCGAACGCGTTCCCACATGAGCGCTTGGTCTTGGAACGGATCGCGCGTCGCCTCGGGGAAGTCGTCGACGGCAAGGACCGGGTGTTCGCCGAAGATGCCTTCGTTTTGCGGGTTGCGCCGATACTCCGCGCGCACGCGCGCTTGCACGAAAGGCTTGAAGACGAAGTCACCGACGGGGAACTCTTGCCGCTCGTGCTCGGGCGCTGCGCCGCCGTCGGGTCGATCCGACCGAGGATCGTGCAGCGTCTCGTCATCGGCCGAGGCCGAGCTCGCCGCCGTCCCGAGCGCCGACGAGAACAGCAGCGCAACCAAGCACGATCGCTTCCTCATTCGGCGCGCAGGATACCCGCGATCCAGCGCGCGGCGCGAAGTGATCGGGCGATTCCTTCGCCGCTATTTCTCCCCCCCGGCCCCCCTCACTTCGTGAGTGGGGAGACCGCCACGTACCGCATAAACGAAAAGCCCCCCTCACGAAGTGAGGGGGGTTTGGGGGGAGATATTGCTGCCCGAGCGATCCAACACGCTCGAACACTGCGATCTCTTTCGCTGGTCCGGTCAGCCCGTCGCGGGCTTCGGCGCGCCGAAGATGCTCGCGGCGCGACGCTTCTCTTTCGCGGCTCGCTCGCGATCCGCGTAGGACGGGATGACGATCTTTTCCTTCTCGGGTAGCGGACGTCCCTCGGCGACGGCGATGACCTCGTCCGCGTCGAGCGTCTCGCGCTCGAGCAGTGCGGTCGCCAGCGTGTCGAGGATGTCGCGCTTGTCTTGGAGCAGGCGCTTCGCGTGATCGTAGCCTTCCATGACGAGGCGCTTCACCTCGTCGTCGATGAGCTGCGCCACGGACTCGGAGTAGTAGCGGCGAGGCGCGCTCATCTCTTTGCCGAGGAACACGCTCTCCTCGTCCGAGCCGTAGTGGACCGGACCGATGCGCTCGCTCATGCCGAACTCGGTCACCATGCGGCGCGCGAGATTCGACGCTTGCTTGATGTCGTTGGACGCGCCGGTCGTGTAGTGACCGAATGCGATCTCCTCCGCGACGCGACCGCCCATGAGGACTGCGAGGCGTGCCTTGGCGAAGTCCGCGCTCATCGAGAGGCGGTCTTCCTTCGGGAGCTGTTGCGTGAGGCCGAGGGCCGGACCGCGCGGGATGATCGTGACCTTGTGGACCGGGTCGGCGTTCTTCTCCATCAGCTTGGCGACGAGCGCGTGACCGGCTTCGTGCCAGGCGGTGGTCTTCTTCTCTTCCTCGTTGATGACCATGCTGCGACGCTCGGTCCCCATGAGGACCTTGTCCTTGGCCATCTCGAAGTCGCTCATCGCGACCGTGTCCTTGTCCTGACGAGCGGCGAGGAGCGCGGCCTCGTTCACGAGGTTCTCGAGGTCGGCGCCGACGAACCCCGGCGTACCGCGTGCGATGATCTCGAGGTCGACGTCGGTCGCCAGCGGCACCTTCTTGGTGTGGACGCGGAGGATGCCTTCACGGCCGCGCACGTCGGGTCGGTTGACCGTGATGCGGCGGTCGAAGCGACCGGGGCGAAGGATCGCCGGGTCGAGGACGTCGGGGCGGTTCGTCGCGGCGACGATGATGACACCCTCGTTCGACTCGAAGCCGTCCATCTCGACGAGGAGCTGGTTGAGCGTCTGCTCGCGCTCGTCGTGACCGCCGCCGAGGCCCGCACCACGGTGGCGACCGACGGCGTCGATCTCGTCGATGAAGATGATGCAGGGCGCGTGCTTCTTGCCTTGCTCGAAGAGGTCGCGGACGCGGCTCGCGCCGACACCCACGAACATCTCGACGAAGTCGGAGCCGGAGATGCTGAAGAACGGCACGCCCGCCTCACCCGCGATCGCGCGGGCGAGCAGCGTCTTGCCGGTGCCCGGGGGTCCCATCATCAGGACGCCCTTCGGGATGCGGCCACCGAGCTTCTGGAACTTCTTCGGGTCCTTCAGGAAGGCGATGATCTCTTCGAGCTCGTCCTTCGCTTCGTCGATACCCGCGACGTCCGCGAAGGTGACCTTGTTCGCGCTCTCGCTGAGGAGGCGCGCACGCGATTTGCCGAAGCTCATCGCCTTGCCGCCGCCTGCCTGGAGCTGGCGCATGAACAGGTAGAACATCACCAGCAGGAAGATCATCGGAAGGATCGTCACGAGCGCGCCGGACCAGAACGGCGAGCCCTCGTCCTTCTCGAACGTGACCTTGATGCCCTTCTTCATGAGATCGGCGGTCATCGCCTCCGACTCGCTGGCGTCGGGACCGACCGTCACCTTCGGTTCTTTCGCGCCGTTCTTCGTGGGATCGATGACCGTGAACGAGTACTCACGATCCTTGATCGCCACGGACTCGACGTGCGGCTGGTCGTTGGGCGCGTTCGCGAGCGCGATGAACTCGCTGAAGGCGACCTGCGTCGCAGGCTTCGTGTTCGAGTCGAGGAACTGCCAGATCGCGAAGAACATCGTCGCGATCAGGACCCATAGAAGGAGCGTTTTGTGCGATTGCTTCACAACGACCTCAGGTGAGGCCGCGTGGGACGATCCCCACGCGACGTGAGCCTGACGCGCGGGGCGGGTCCCGCGTGCCGACTACCAACTCGCGCAATGCCTTGCGCGCCGACAACCCATGCTCGCGCAATTGCTTGCGAGAGCAGAACATCTTCGCCAGGGTGGCGACAAACCCTAGCCTGCATCAGGCGCGCCGCGCGCGCCACCCCTAGGCGCGACGATTTGCGCGCACCGGCAAGGCTCAACGCGCGCGAGGACGGCATCCGCGGTTCGCGACGCTGTCGCGTCGTCGGGCCTTGCTGGTCGTTCGGGGCAGCGATGCTCGTCGTGCGTGGCATCAGGTCACAGACGCGACAAGAGACGTCGTTACGAGCGCGTTCTCGCCGCTCGCGGTGCGACGATCTCGGTAAGCACGGGCCCCGTCGGAGACAACCTGACCAACACTTCTTTGCAATCGTCCACGCGGACGCGCGCGGTCTTGCCGTGCGATAGAGCCTGCTCGATTTGTGCGCGCTGCCGGCGGCCGAGCGTTCGCAGGGGGTCCGGCGCGTCTTTGACCGAGGCGAGCTCGTCCGCGAGGGCGGCGAGCGTCTCGACGATCCTCGGCGAAAGCGTCCGCATCAACGGCAACAGCTCGAGGCGAACACGCACGCGCGCGTAACGGGTGTCCAGGTTCGATGGATCGTTCGCGAAGGAAAGCTTGTTGCGCTGCAAATGCCGCGCGACGTCCTCGCGGCTCGCGCGGACGATGGGCCGAATGCGATCCCCCTCGCGGGGGGGCAAAACCGCGAGCCCGCGTGGCCCGCTGCCGCGGAGGAGGCGCAAGAGCACGGTCTCGGCTCGATCGTCGGCGGTGTGCGCGGTCGCGATGAGGGCCGCGCCGGCTCGATCGGCGGCGTCGCGGAGCGCGTCATAGCGGGCGGATCTCGCGCGGGCTTGCAGGTTTCCACCTCGTTGCACGTCGACGAGCGTCGCGCCGAAAGGGACGCCGGCCTGATCGGCGACCTCGCGCGCGATTTGCAGCTCGGCCGCAGCTTCTGCGCGCAGACCGTGGTCGACGCCGTGCGCGACGAGATCGATCCCGAGCTCGCGGCGGAGCGACGCGAGTGCGTGCAACATCGCGGTGGAGTCCGATCCACCGGAGCAGGCACACAGGACACGGCTACCCCGCTCGAGGCGAATCTCGTCGCGCATCGTCCGCGCGACGATCGTGCGCAGGGACGGCGCGTGGCTGCCCCTCACGCGAGCTCGAACTCCTTGCAGAACACGAGCGAGCGACGAGGCTCAGGGCCCGGTTCGCGATGGTCCTCGTTCGGGTAGCCCGACGCGCAACGCCCCGAGATGGGCTCGAAATGCGCGCATCGCTCGCACGTGTACGCGAGCCGGTGCTCGACGATCTCCTTTTCGAGCCGCTCGGTCCTAGCCACGATCATGGCGAAGGCGCAGCGCCGCGTGTGAGAAGGGCGATGGTTTCCACGTGGCTCGTGTACGAAAAGAGCTCGACCGTCTCGAGGGCCGAGACGCCGTAGCCCGCCTTACTCATCACCGCGAGGTCGCGCGCGAGGGTCGGCGGGTCGCACGAGACGTAGACGATGCGCTTCGGTTTTGCCGCGGCGATCGCCGCCGATGCACGGGGCGCGCCCGCGCGCGGAGGATCCAAGACGACGACGTCGAGGCCGCGCGGAATCGACGCGGACTCTGCGTCGCCGACGCGCAACGTCCCGGATAGGCCGCGCGATGTGAGGTTTTTCCGCGCGCATGCGACGGCGTCCGCGTTCTCTTCCACCGACGCAAACGACGAAGCGCCTCGGCACAGGCCGATCGAGAGCGTGCCGCTGCCCGCGTAGAGCTCCAGCACTTTGGCGCCGTCGGGCGAGGCGAGCGCGCGCGTCCGCTCGGCGAGCAGCGTCCCTCCCGCGTCGCTCGGCTGCGCAAATCCAGCGGTCGCGATGACCAGCGGCTCACCGTCGAAGCCGGTCGCGACCGGGTGTGGATCGCCGACGGTGATCGGCTGACGCGCTCCGCGGAGCGCTACGCGAACACCTGCGAGCGGACCTTCGGACGAGCACGCTCGGTCCGCGCTCGCGAAGAACGATCCGGGCGGCTCGCCGTCGTACGTGAGCTCCACGACCGGAAGACGCTTGCCGTCACGCATGCCGAACGCGACGCCGATCTCGCCTTCTCCGCGCGCGCGGCGATCCCCTCCGAGCCACGAGGCGACGAGTCGGGCGGCCTCGAGCAGACCTGCCTCGAGCACCAAACACGCATCGACGTCGACGAGCGTGTGCGAGCCGCGCGCGCGGTACCCGATCTTCGCAACCCCGTGATCACATCGCAGGGCGAAGCGAGCGCGCGATCGAAGGCTCGCGTCCACCGAGAGCGTGTGCGCGACGATTTCGGGATGTGCGCCGACCGCGCGCTTGACGAGACCGGCGACGATCTCGGCGTGACGGCTTGCCTGCGCCTCACGGGCGATGTGCATCCAGTCGCATCCGCCGCAGCGTCGTGCGTGCAAACACGGCGGGTCGACGCGATCGGCGGAGGGCTCGAGAACGGCGAGGAGCCGCGCCTGAAGCTTTTTTCCCGCGGCGCGATCGACGGCGACGCGAACGCGCTCGCCCGCGAGCACGCCGTGGACGAAGCCGACGCGGCCGTCGGGCAGACGGATGACACCTTCGCCTCCGGGAGCGAGAGACTCCACCGTGACGTCCAGCTCTCCCGTCTTGCCGGACGAGCCGTGAGCCGACGAAGTCGCCTTGCTCATCCCCGCGCGTCGAGGATGAACGCCGTCGAGATCGAGCCCGCCGGCGGCTGAGGTGCCGCCCGGTATCGGAAGTAGATGAGGGCACCGAGCGCGAGCACGCAGATGGCCGTCAACACCGCGACGGCGATCAGAACCGCCGTGCTCATGCGGTCGCTCTTGCTGTGGCTGTCACCCCACGAGCCGGGATCGGGCCGAGGCAGCGAGAGCGCCGTCTCGATCGCCGACGGGGGCGTGCGCAGGCCGCCCGGCCCCGAAGGGGTGGGCAGGCCGCCGTTCGGCGTCTGCGTCGTCGGAGGCCCCATCATGCCGGCCCCCATCATGCCGGCACCCATCATGCCTGCATTGCCGGGCTGCCCGTGCTGACCGTGTTGGGGAAACCCTTGCTGCATGCCGGGCTGATTCGGCATCCCAGCCATCGGGTATTGCTGCTGCATCCCCGGCGGACCGAAGCCCGGGAGCCCTTGCTGTTGAGGACGTTGCCCGTGCATCCCTTGCGCGGCTGCGCCGTAGGGATACGCACCGCCGACAGCTTGGTGCTGAGGCGACGAGCCATGCGCGCTCATCCCGCCTTGCGCCACGCCGGAATAGCTCGGCGGGGGGCCGAAGGTCGGTGCCGCGGGCTGCATCCCGGGAGGACCGGGGTTCGGCGCCGGTCCACCTCCGGGAGGCATCGCGATCGTCGAGCTCAAGGCGTGCGGCTGCTGCCGCAGATCTTGAGGAACGACACCGCCCATGCCGAGCGAGGTTGCGCGAATCGAGGCGAATGCAGCGGGCCGGGGCCCAGGCTGTTGCGGACCTGTTTGGGGCGATCCTTGCGCGGCTGCGAGCTCGCGAACTTGCTCGCGCGTCGCGACCGTCGTCGGAACGTCCTCGTCGTCGTCCACCAACGCCACTTGCGCTGCGCCGGTGCGCGGCGGGTTCGGCGTCGAGGAAGGGCCCCGCGCAGACGGCGAGTTCGGAACGGTCGGCGGAGCCGGTGGCGGCCTGCGCGAAGGCGGCGCGTTCATCGCGGCCGGGTCCATGACGCCGTTCGTCGAAGGGCGAATCGGCGGGGTCGCGAGGCCGGGGACCGAGGGCTTGCCGACCTCCGCGCTCATCGCAACCGTCCGCGGGCCGCCGTCGTCGGAGGGGTCCGACAGGCTTCGCCGCGAGGGATCGTCCGCGAACGCCGCGGCTCCGGCTTGTCCACGGCTCGCCTTCATGGCGTTGAGCTGGTCGATGTTGATCGTGCTCGTGACGTCCGCGGCCCACGCGAGGTGCGCCTCACGGGCCTTGATGCGGTCCGCGAACATGTCGCGAACGAACGCGCTCACTTCTTCCGGGCCGATCAGGACGCCGCGGTGCTGCAGGTACATCTGCAGCGCGCGCGAGAGCTCACGCGCGGTCTGGTAGCGCTCGGGCTTCTTCTTCGCGAGCGCCTTCATCACGACCGTCTCGAGCTCGATCGGATACCCCGGGACGATCGTCGACGGAGGCGGAACGACGCACGCTTGAACCTTCTCGAGGGTGTCGAGATCGGTATCCATCCGGAACAATCGGTGGCCCGTCGTGAGCTCCCATAAGACGACGCCGAGCGCGAAGATGTCCGTCGTACGGTCGACGTCGTCTTGCCCGCGCACCTGCTCCGGCGACATGTACGCGAGCTTTCCTTTGAGGGTGCCGGCGCGCGTCTCCGACAGGCGATCGGCGACCTTCGCGATGCCGAAGTCGACGACCTTCGTGTAGCCCTCGTAGGTGATGAACAGGTTGTGCGGCGTGACGTCGCGGTGCACGAGCCCGAGCAGCTGGTTGTTCTTGCCGCGCAGCTCGTGCGCGGCGTGCAGCCCCTCGGCGGCGTCGGCGCAGACACGCGCGGCGATGTCGCACGAGATAATCTGGCTGCGCTCCTCGCAACGGCGCATCAGCTCGCGAAGCGGCTCGCCGTGCAGGTACTCCATCGCGATCCAGTAGGTGCCCTCGTCTTTTCCGAGGTCGAACACCTGCGCGACGTTCGCGTGGTTGATGCCTGCAGCGATGCGCGCCTCGTCGAGGAACATGTCGACGAACTGATCGTCTTCGACGAGGTTCGGGTGGATGCGCTTGATGGCGACCCACTTCTGGAACCCGCCCGGACCGTCCATGCGGCCGAGATGCACGCTGGCCATGCCGCCAACGCCGATCTCTTCGACGACGCGGTAACGGCCCAAGAAAAATGTGCCCGGGACCTTGTCGCCCTTCGTGGTGACACCACTGGCCGAGCTGGAGTTCTGCGAGGTGTGGCTCGGCCCTGCGCGAGGCGGGCCGGCGCCGGGTGCGGCGACAGGACCACCGCGCATCCCCGGATTGCGGGCGGACGGGCGGGGAGGCGGAGCGGCCATCTCGGGGCAGTCTAGCGCCGAACGGATTCGCTTTTCTAGCCGTAGTACCGCCCCGTCAGGGGCGTCCGGTCGGGTGGA
This sequence comes from Polyangiaceae bacterium, assembly GCA_013361525.1. Taxonomy (GTDB): domain Bacteria; phylum Myxococcota_A; class Polyangia; order Polyangiales; family Polyangiaceae; genus Xiheicaenibacterium. The sequence goes on from JABFXY010000039.1 coordinate 138,890, forward strand.
TGGCGGCCCCTCGGATTTGGGGGTCGAGCGGACGCGTCCGGTCCACAAGTACCGTTTTCATTGAGCGATCGACAGCCGCGCGCCGCCGGAGGCGGAACCGAAAGCGCCGACCCTCGGATTCGCACCCTGCCGTCAGGGGAAAGGCTGGGCCGGCTGACCGCGCTGAAAGAAGAACCGAAAGTCACCGCTGAGATGACTCTGGTTGGGGATCGTCCCGGCGTCCGGCCCGTCCAGAACGATGTCTCGCGGGTCGCCGACCATCACGTCGAACGTCCCCTCGGTGAGCTTTTCATCGGCCTCTTTTTCGTTCGGATCGCCGTTGAAGAGCTCTGTGAAGGTGATGGTGCCCTCGGTCGCGTAGAGCACGATGTTCTGGGTGTGGCACGAGTCGAGGAGGTAGAGCGCGACGTGCACGGGCGCCGAACAGGGCTGGTCACCGCAGACCCCACCCACAGGAACGCCGGGCGGTGCGACACCCTTCGGCAGTGTCACGTCGAGTGCCTCTCCGAGGTGCTCTCGAACCGTGGGAACGTCGTCGATCAGGATGACCACGCCGTCGGAGAACTCGAGCAGGTCCGATCCGCGCTGAATGCGGATGTGCATGGTGTCGCGAAACGGATCGGCCGCGAAGAAGTCGGGCTCCAGATCGAACGCGTCGTCCCAGCAGTCGTGCGCGACGAGGAGCTCGCTCTTCGCGGAGCCGGTTCCTTCACCGACCGAGACGCACGACGCTGCGAGAGGGCCCGCGCAGAGCGCGAAACCGATCGCTGCGACGGCTCGGCGGAAGGTCTTCGGCGTCATGGCATGGGCGCGCGTCATGGCCGCGAAGCGGCAGCGGTGCTCAGCGAAGGGCAGCGACGATCGTACCCCCGCCGAGGACGCGTGTCCCATGGTAGGCGACCGCGACCTGGCCCGGGGAGACCGCGCGCACGGGTTCGACGAAGCGAACCTCGACGGATCCGTCGTCGGCGCGCACCAGCGTGGCAGGAGCGCCTCCGTGACGCGCGCGCACCTGCACCGTCGCATCACACGGCAGCTCGACCTCGCCCGTGAACACCGTGTCGTCCGCGAGCTTCGCGCCAGACGAAAGAAGCGCATCTTCCGAGCCGACGGTGACGGCGCCCGTGCTCGCGTCGACCCCGACGACGAACGCCGGCTTGCCCAACGCGACGCCGAGCCCCTTGCGCTGGCCGACCGTGAATCGATGCACGCCCCCGTGCTCGCCGACCACCTGACCATCGGAGGTGACGATCGGTCCCGGCCGGACGCGCCCATCGGCGCGCTGCTCGACGAACGCGTCGTAACGACCGCTGGCGACGAAACAGAGCTCCTGGCTCTCACCTTTTGTCGCGCCGGGCAGCCGCGCCGCGACCGCCTCTGCGCGAACCTCTTCCTTCGTCGCGTCGCCGAGCGGCAGCACCAACCGGCGAAGCTCGTCGGGCCGCAGCATGTGGAGAAAGTAGCTCTGGTCCTTCCGGCCGTCGCGGCCTCGATGGAGCGACACGATGCCGTTTTCCTCGACCACGCGCGCGTAATGGCCGGTCGCGACGAACGCTGCGCCGAGTCGGTCGGCGATTGGAAGCAGCTGCCGGAGCTTCACCCCGCGGTTGCACGAGACGCATGGGCTAGGCGTGCGACCAGCTAGGTAGTCGTCGACGAAGGGCCCGACGACGAGCTCCTGAAAGAGCTCACGGCGATCGAAGGTGTAGTGCGGGAAGCCGAGGTGGTCGGCGACCCGACGCGCGTCGTACTGATCTTCCGGCGCGCAGCAGCGACCCCGCTCCGATTCATCCGGATAGTCCCAGAGATGGAGGGTGACCCCGACCACGTCGTAACCGCGGGACAGTAAGCGCGCCGCGGCGACGGACGAGTCGACGCCTCCGCTCATCGCGACGATGACTCGAGGACGTTCGGTGCTGCTCATTTTTTCGGGTGGGGAAGGCCCCTGCGTCCTCGACGAGCGACAAAGATGAGCCCGGACCGAGGATGAAGTAAGGTCGCGCCGCTCGGGTGCGGAGGACGGGGGCTTGGTAGCGCCCCGCGGGAGCTCGGGCTTTCGGCCTCGCCATTTGGCCGACTCCCAGACCCGCGTGATACCGTCTTTCCGAGAAATGTCCAAAGGCCGCGTCCTTGTCATCGACGACGACGAGTGGGTCTGCCGCCTGCTCGCCGTGGCGATGAGGGAGGCAGGCTTCGAGGTCACGATCACCGAGAACGCGGCGGACGGTTTCGCAAGCGCGACGGAGCAGCTGCCGGACTGCATCGTTTGCGACGTCGATCTGCCGGATCACAACGGCTATTGGGTCGCGAAGAAGATTCGCTCGCACCCGTCGAGGGTCGCCACCGCACCGTTCGTTTTCCTCTCCGGGCTCGACGATCGAGAACATCGCCTCGAGGGCTTCCAGGTCGGCGGAGACGCGTACCTCACAAAGCCGTTTCGGATCGACGAGGTCGTCGCGCAGGTCGACGCGTTGATCCAGATGGCGGCGCGCCTGCGCAGAGCGCGGCAAACGCTCACGTCGATGCCGCCGCCGGACGCCGCGATGCTCGGCGATCTCGCGCAGATGTCGGTCGGCACGCTCCTCACACTGCTCGATCTGGAGCGGCGCAGCGGGGTGCTCGAGCTGAAGAGCGGCCACCAAAAAGCGCAGATTCGCATCGTCGTCGGGACGATCGTCGCGACCACGATCGACGACGCACCCGCGGTCCCGCTCGACACGATCCGTCGCGCGATGGGCTGGCCGACCGGAAAGTTCTCGTTCACGCCCTCCGAAGATCGCGAGACCCCGACGGCCGAAGCATCTCCGATCAACGGGCTTCTCATGGAAGCCGCGCGCCTCGAGGACGAGGAGCGCGCGAACGAAGGGCGGCCGAGCGTGACGAGGAGCGCGCCGTGGAAAGAGACGGTCGCGCGCGCGACACCTCGCCCCTTCCCGACCCCTTCGAGCGCACCGGCCGGTTTCGAGCCGAGCCCGTTCACGCCGCGACCGCCGGCTGCGGGTGCGGAGCGCGCCCAGCCCAGCGAAACACCGCCGGCCGAGCCGTTTCGTGCTCCGCCCGCGCCGATCGCGCCCTCGCCGATCGCCGCGTCGGTGCCTGCACCGGCGACCGATCGATCGAGCGGCGTGTTGCCCCCGCCACCCCGCACGTCGATCGCGAGACCGCTCCCGGCCGCGCGGCCCGCGCTGCATCCTCGCGCCGCGGACACGGCGAGCGCAGCGATCCCTCAGGCGCCGAAATCACCGCTCGATCCGAAACCACCGATCGCGCCGAAGCCTGCATTACCCGCGCCCGCGAAGCTTCCGGCGATCGGGACGCCGGGCGCCGGGGGCATCGCGAGGCCTGCGAAACCGCCGCTTCCGGGTCGCACGGGCTTCAGCCCACAGCTTCGATCGCTCTCGCCCGCTCGCGGGATTCGCGCCGTGTCCCCGCCCACGCCGCCGGTGCAACCGGTGCTCACCGACTCGACGCGCCCCACGGAGCAACCGGGCGCACCGTCGAGCCCGGGACCTGATTCGGTCGACGAAGGTTGGAGCACGCCGCCGCGCGCGCCTTCGAAGGACGAGCCGCTCGGACTCGAAGAGACCGGCACGTCGACGAAAGACGTCAAGTAGCCGAAACGTCGGCGCGCTCGAGCTCGTCGTCTCTCCCGACGATGTCGTGCGTCTTCAAGAACCCGAGGTTCGTCCCGTTGATCAGCGCGTGTGCGACGACCGGGCCGAGGACGGATCCCGTCGCGACGAACAGCGCACCGAGCCCCAGGCCGACCGCGCCGGCCCAAGCAGCCCACACCCAGCGGCTCGGCCCGCGCACCTGGTGCAAGAAGCCGAAGAGCAGCGTCGAAACGACGAGTCCGATCGTAGGCACGAGAAACGAGCGGAAAAACAGCTCTTCGCCGAGGCTCGAGAGCACGGCGACGAGCCAGATCTCTTTCGGTCCGAAGCGTCGCGCCACGGGCTGCAGCTCGAGGTGGAGCCTCTGTGCCCAGCGATAACGAAGCACGGTGAAGCGCGTGAGCAGGACGATCGCGAACGCGAACGCGACACCGAGTGCGATGCTGAGCGGCATCCTCGCGAGCAGTGGCCAATCGAGCCAGGGCCGAGGATGCTCGAGCGGTCGCCCTCCCGCGAAGAAGTAGGCGAGCACCGCTCCGACCGCACCGAGCGTGCCGTATGCAATCGTCACGAGGCGCGCGAGCGAGCGATCGCCGTCGGCAGCGAGGGCGGGCGCCGAGCGGAGCGCGAACGACACGCCCGACTTTCGCGATCGCCGCGCGCGCGGCTTCGCTTGGTCGCGCAATAGGCGGGGACCGAGCCCGTTGCGAAGAAAACCTCTCGTCAACTCGCGGCCCATGACGCTCGTCGAGTTTCTATGCCACAGCGCCGGCGACCCGTCCGCGCCATTGTCGGGCTAGCTCGACAATCGCGGAGAACTGTGCGGCCGTCGCGCGCAAAATCGAACATCCACAATCCGCTCGGTAGCCGGTTGAAAGTGCGCTACACGAACGCCGTGCACGCGGCCGTCGTCGTTTTCCCCGGCTCCAACGCAGACGCGGAGTTGATCCGCACCCTCCGTGACGTCGTCGGCGTCCGCACGAGCGTCGCCTGGCACGGCGACTCGGCCCTGCCCGACGCGGTGGATCTCGTCGCGATCCCCGGAGGCTTCTCGTACGGCGATTACCTGCGGTGCGGCGCCATCGCGCGCACGAGCCCGATCGTCGCGGACATTCGCCGCCACGCCGAGCGCGGCGGGCTGGTCCTCGGCATCTGCAACGGCTTTCAGATCCTCACCGAGTGTGGGCTCCTCCCGGGCGCGCTGACCCGCAACGCGCACCTGCGCTTCGAGTGTCGCGACATCTTCCTGCGACCCCGCGCGAAGGGCCCGTTCACGTCTTCGATTCTCGCGAAGAAGCAGATGGTGCTGCGCCTTCCGATCGCGCACGCCGAAGGTCGATACCAGGTATCGAGCGCCACACTGGCGGACCTCAAGCGCGCGACCGACGCCGGCGACGGCGACGTCTCGCCGGCGATCGCGTTCGACTACGTCGATCGGAACGGCGCGGTCGTCGAAGCAGCAAACCCGAACGGTTCGATCGAGTCGATCGCGGGTGTGTACGGCGGCCCGAAGCGAAACGTCATGGGCTTGATGCCGCACCCCGAACGCATGAGCGAGCCGCTGCACGGCGGCGAAGACGGACGGCTACTCTTCGAGGCAGCGGTGGAGAGCGCGGCGCGCGCGCCCAGCGGAGCCAAAGCGTCATGACGGAGCTCGGGGGCGGGTTCGACATCTACGCGCACCTTCGCGAGCGGCCGAGCCCGCAGATGGTGTGCCCGCACTGTCGAGGTGTCGGCGGCGTCGAGCCCCATCCCGAGCTCGTGCTGGTCTGCAAGCTGTGCGGCGCTCCGCGGATCACGATGCCCGACGGCATGCCGAACGATCCTTCGTCTTTCGCGCAGCTACAGAAGGCGGATCGCGCACGCAAGAAGCGCGGCTTCCTCGGCGGTCTCGGGGTGATCGGCGGTGTCGGCGCAGCCTTCGGCGTGTTCGTCGCGCTCCTCACGCTCCTCTTCGGCGGCTTCGCCTGGAGCATGGTGCCGTTCATTCTCTTCGTCGTACCTTCGATCGCCGCACTGCTCTACGCGCGAAGTGCGCGCACCTCCGCGACGAAGGAGGTCGCTGCGAGCATCGACGCCGCGTGGATGGCCGCCGCGGCGGATCTGGTGCGCGCGGGCAAGGTGCGGAACGCGCAAGATCTCGTGCGAGCGACAGGCGTCGATCCCGCGCGCGCTCAGCAGGTGATGACGATGCTCAGCGTCGATGCCGACATCGGCGCGCCGCACGTGCGCATCGACGCGGGCCCGGTCGTCGCGCAGGTCCCTGCCGATCCGCGCTTCGCCGCATTGGAAGCTCGTGAGCGCGAGGCGGAGACCGAAGCCAGCGCGGTACTCGACGATGCGCGAGCCAAAAACCGTACGAACTGATCGCGAAGTGCCCGGCGCGGAGCGCGAGAAGGCGCAGCGCCGATCGCTCACGCACGTCGGCGGCGAGACGCGGACGCGCGGTGACCGTGACGTCGCGCTCCTCCTCGCGAAGGCGCTGGACGTCGGCTCGAGCATCGAGTCCGACCAAGCCGAGGCGGAGGCGCGCGCCCACGTCCACGGCTTCCACACCTATCCCGCGCGGATGCACCCCGGCACCGCGCGCCGCTTGATCGAGTCGTTCAGTCGCGAGGGGGATCGCGTCCTCGATCCGTTCTGCGGGAGCGGAACCGTCCTCGTCGAGGCGCGCGCAGCGAAACGCGTCGCGCTCGGCGTCGATTTGAACCCGCTCGCGGTGCGTCTCGCGCGACGAAAGGTGACGCCGTCGAACGAAGCGGAGCGCGCCGCGATCCTCGACGCCGCGAAGACGGTCGCAGAGGTCGCCGAATCGCGTCGTCTCGCCAAAGCCGGCGCGAGCCGTCGCTACGGCAAAGAAGACGTCGCCCTCTTCGATCCACACGTGCTGCTCGAGCTCGACGGTCTGCGGACCGGCGTCGAATCGCTCCCGGTCGGTGTTCCGCGCGACACCCTCGCCCTCGTCCTCTCGTCGATCCTGGTCAAGCTCAGCCGAAAGGCCGGGGACACCTCGGACACCGGGCGCAAGGCGCGGATCGCGGCCGGCTTCCCGACGCGCGTGTTCCTCGACAAGACGCGCGAGCTCACCGAGCGCTTCGCCGCGATCGAGGAGGCGCTCGTCGCCGGTCCCGACGCACGCGTCGACGAGGGAGATGCGCGCAGCCTGCGTCACATCGGTCCGTCGACGGTGAGCCTCGTCGTCTCGTCGCCCCCATACGCCGGCGTCTACGACTACCTCGAGCATCACCGCATGCGTTTGCGCTGGCTCGGCCTGCATGATCGCAAGCTCGAGCACTCGGAGATCGGGGCGCGCCGACAGCTCGCAAAAATGCCGACGGCGGATGCCTGGCAGGCGTTCTTCGATCAGATGTGCGACGTCTTGGCTGCCGTTCGTCGTGTGCTGGTTCCTGGCGGAAAGGTTGCGCTCGTCATCGGCGACGCGACCCGCGGGCGTGACGTCCTCGCCTCCGACGAGCTCATCGCCGACGCCGGGACGCAAAACCATTTCGAGGTCACGGCCGTCGGGTCGCAGAGCCGGCCGAACTTCTACGGTCAGGCGAAGACGAAGCTCGAGCACGTCGTGCTGCTCACCAAGCAGCGCGCCTGATCCGAAAGGAAACGGGGGTTCTTGATGAAGACCAGCGCGGTTGTCCTTCTCGCCACGGCCTGCCTCGCCGGATGTGGCAACACCTCCACGACGTCGGGGACGACATCGGCAACGGCGACGGGGACCGTGTCGGCCGCGCCGTCGGCGACCGGCGCGATCGGTGTCGCCGAGTGCGACGAGTACATCACGCGCGTCCGCGCATGCATCGCGACCGCGCCCGCCGAAGAACGTGAGCAACGCACGAAGAGCGTCGACGACATCGAGAAGACTTGGAAGTCGCAGGCCGCGTCGGCGGTCTCGCGCGAGCAGATGCTCACCGCGTGCAAGAGCTCGCTGAAGGCGCTCGACGAAGGCCCCGGATGCAAAGCCGCGTCGTCCGCTTCATCGGCCGCGCCCTCTGCATCGGCGCCGTAGCTCCGACGAACATCCGACACTGTCGAAGTGAGCACCCAAAAACGCGAAGGTCGACGACGATCTCCAGGTGAGCGCCGACAATTCGAAGACAACTTCGAGACAACTGGTCGACAATCGCGAATTTCAGCCGAAACGCTGTCGATTCTTGTTCTAAAACGCGTCGTCCGTGGCAGTATCCGCCGCCGTTACCGGACAGCGCGAGTGCTGTCGGAGGGAGGACTCCTGTGAACAAGATCGCGATTGCTCTCGTGCTCGGAGCGTTCTTTGCCGTTGGTTGTGGCGACAAGACGGATGGAGCTGCGAGTGGCAGCGCCAAGGCCTCGGCCGCCCCGAAGGACTCGGGCAAGGCGTCGACCACGGGCACCGCAGCCAGCACTGGCGGCGGCACCAGCGGTTCGAAGGTCTGTGACGATTACTGGACCAAGCTGAAGGCCTGCAACGAGAACGCGCTCAAGGCCGTTCCGGACGGGCCGGCGAAGGATCAGACGAAGAAGGGCTTCGAGGACGCCGAGAAGCAGACGAAGGAAGCTTGGGCGAAGATGGAAGGCCCGGGCCTCGAGACTGCTTGCAAGGCAGCCATCGACGCGCTCGCGCAGAACCCCAACTGCCCGAAGTGAGATCGCTGACTCGGCGCGGCTGACGCGCCGGGCACCGTTCGATGGAAGTCGCCCTCTCTCCTTTCGAGGAGAGGGGGCGCGCTTCTTCCATGCGAAGATGCCGGACGAAATGTCGGCCGCCGAAACGGTTCGGCTCGAGATCTTCGGCGCAGAGGACGTCGAACCCGTCGTCGCCGACGTGCCACCCAACGAGCGCATCCTCGATGCGTGTGACGACGCACGCGCGGCGATTCCATTTTCGTGTCGCTCGGCAACGTGCGGGACGTGCATCGTGCACGTCCTCGATGGAGCCGAGCTCGTGGAGCCCGCCGACGCCGAAGAGGCAGAGGTGCTGCGCTCACACGCCGCGTCGCCCGACGAACGGCTCGCGTGCAGGCTCGTCGTGAGCGCGGATCACGGCACGATTCGGCTGCGCGCTCGACGTGGGTAACGTTCTACGCAGTCGATCGTTTGGCCACCAACCGAGCGGATCGAGAACATTTTCGTCCCGACCGATGCTCTCGCTGAGCGCACTTCCACGATTGTGTTATGCCCATCCACCGCCTCGGGCTCGAGGCGGTTTTCGTCGTTGGGGCGCTGAAGGAATTCGGTTTTCGCTTCGGCCATCGAGTCGAGGCCCTTCGCGCGATTCTCGGACCTCGGAGTAACACGCCGTGACAGATCAACCTCGCAAGCTGCGCGAGCTCATCGCTCGCCCCGGTCCCATCGTCATCATTGGAGCGCACAACGGTCTGTCGGCGCGCATCGGCGAAGAAGCCGGTTTCGACGGTCTGTGGGCCTCGGGCTTCGAGATCTCGGCGTCGTACGCCGTCCCCGACGCGAACATCCTCACGATGGCGGAGAGCCTCGGCGCCGCGAAGATGATGGCGGACGTCGCCAACATCCCGGTCATCGCCGACTGTGACAACGGCTTCGGCAACGCCATCAACGTCATCCGCTGCATCGAGGAGTACGAGCGCGCGGGCATCGCGGGCATCTGCATCGAGGACAACGTCTTCCCGAAGCGCTGCAGCTTCTACGCAGGCGTGAAGCGCGAGCTCTCCGGCGTCGAAGAGCACGCCGGCAAGATCAAAGCTGCGAAGGCCGCACAGAAGAACCGCGACTTCGTCGTCATCGCCCGCACCGAGGCGCTCATCGCCGGTTGGGGCATGGAAGAGGCGCTCATCCGCGGTCGGGCGTACGCCGACGCAGGCGCGGACATGGTCCTCATCCACTCGAAGTCGAAGACGCCCGACGAGGTGCTCGGCTTCGCGAAGCTCTGGGATCGGCCGAACACGCCGCTCGTCTGCGTCCCGACCATCTACAAGGACACCAAGGTCGAAGAGCTCCACAAGGCCGGCTTCAAGCTCATCATCATGGCGAACCACGCGATCCGGTCGTCGATCAAGGCGATGACCGAGACGCTGCAGACGCTCCGCCGCGAGATGTACACCGGCAGCGTCGAGGACAAGGTCGTGCCGCTGACGCGCGTGTATCAGCTCGTCGGCGTCGACAAGATGGCGAAGGACGAAGGCTCTTTCATGCCGAGCGAGAGCCCCGGCGTGACGGCGGTCATCCTCGCCGCGGGGCAAAGCCAGGGCCTGCTCCCCCTCACGGAGAACGTGCCGAAGCCGATGCTCGACGTGAAGGGCAAGTCGGTCCTCGAGCGCCAGATCGAGGTGCTCAACGCCTGCGGCATCAAGGACATCGCCGTCGTGCGCGGCTACAAGAAGGAGGCGATCAACCTTCCCAACGTCCGCTACTACGACAACGACGCCTTCGCGACGACGAACGAGGTCGAGAGCCTCTTCTGCGCGAAGAAGGAGATCGGCGGACAGTTCCTCTTCCTCTACGGCGACATCCTGTTCGAGCGCGGCCACCTCGAGAAGATCCTCAAGAGCCCTGCGGACATCTCGCTCGTCGTCGATCGCGCTTGGACCGACGCGCAGCAGAGCGCCGAGCAGACCTCGGGTCGCGGCATCCCCGATCTCGTCCAACTGAAGGATCCGCAAGAGACGGGCTACCGCTTCGTCGGCGCCGAGGCACCGCATCGCGTGGCCCGCGTCGGTCGCAACGTCGCCCCCGCGCAAGCGCAGGGTGAGTTCATCGGCATGGCGCTGTTCTCCGAGCGCGGCGCGCGCCAGCTCAACGATCTGTACGGCCGCCTGGTCGAATCGAAGAGTGCGGTCGGTGAGGCAACATCGCTCCGCGAGGCGAGCGTCACGGACATCGTCCAAGAGCTCGTCAACAGCGGCGCCGACGTGCAAGCGCTCGACGTCTACAAGGGCTGGCTCGAGATCGATACGTTCGACGACTACAAGCGAGCCTGGGCGCTCATCAAAGAGTAAGCGAGCGATCGTGCACGCCATTCTGTTGGCGGCCGGACGCGGCCGCCGCCTCGAAACGCCCGAGCCGAAGTGCCTCGTCCAGGTCGGCGGTCGTACACTCCTCGACCGCCACCTCGACAACATGCCGAAGGCGGGCATCGATCGGCTGACGCTCGTCGTCGGCTACGAGCAGCAGCGCATCCGCGACCACCTCGCGAAGCGCGCCCCTTCGCTGCCGATCGAGATCATCGAGAACCCTCGTTACGAGCGCGGAAGCATCGTCTCTCTCCACTGCGCGTCGCACCTCATCGGTGACGGCGCGCTGTGGATGGATGCGGATGTCCTCTACCCCGCCGAGCTCCTCGCACGCCTCGTCGCATCGAAACACGACAACTGCGTCCTCCTCGACCGTCGCTCCGAAGAGACGGGCGAGGAGATGATGCTCGGCGTGCGCGACGGCCGCGTGCACCGAATCGCGCGCAAGGTCCTCCACGAAGGCCCCTGGGACGTCGTCGGCGAGGCCGTCGGCTTCGCCAAGGTCGGCGGCGAAGGCGCGCGCATCATGCGCTCCATTCTCGACGAAGAGGTCGCCGCCGAGCGCCTCGACCAAGAGTACGAAGCCGCGATGAACACCGCGTTCGGCCGCATCCGCTGGGGCTTCGAACCCATCGACGAGTTCGCCTGGACCGAGATCGACTTCCGCGAGGACGTCGAAAAAGCCGAGCGCATCCTCGCCACGAGCGCCTAGCGAAACCCGAGAGGGGTCGCCAAGGGCGCCAAGTGAAGAAAGAGAAAGAGCGAGAGGTTCTCTCTCGCTCTTTCCTGTTTCGAAACCCTCTTCTTCCTCTTTTGCCCTTGGCGCTCTTGGCGACCCCTCTCGCTTTTCGGGCGCTGGCGGCTCGCTAATCGCGGCAGCGGTAGCCGCGGAGGAACGCGACGTTGTAGAGGACGACGGCCGCGATCCACACGACGCCGACCGTCGCGAAGAAGAGCTGGCCTGCCCAGAGCTTGCCGACGAGGATCGAGAGGATCACGAACGACAGGAACGCGTCGCCGCTCGAGATGCTCCACAGAAAGCCGTTGATGCGGGCGCGCGTCGTCGACTGCTCCCGCACCATGTGCTCGATCGCCTGCGAGGAGAGCGCCTTGGAGCGCGCCGGACAGAAGCGTTCGAACTCGAAGAAGAAGTGGCCGGTGCGCATGATGAAGACGTCGATGTGCGCGAAGAGCGACGACGACTTCGACAGGCCGAGGACTTTGTCGCGGAGCAGCTGCGGAACGTCGTCCGTCGCGCGCTCGTAGATGCCCATGTACTTCGACTTGAAATAGTCGGACGCGAAGGAGCGAATCGCTCCTTGTGCGAGCGCCATGGTCACGACGGCCATCGCGGTCGTCGTCGTGTAACCGGCGGGCACGTGGTTGTACACGTAGTGGAAGATGCCGCAGTAGAGGAAGACGACGCCGAGCCAATCCGCCATCGCATCGATCGCGTGGCCGTTCGGGCTCGACATGCGCTTCGCGCGGGCGAGCGAGCCGTCGACGCAATCGAGGATGGAACGCAGCTCGAACAACACGACGGCCGCGATGTGCGCGCGCACGTCCTCGAACGTGAGCAAATAGCCCGACGCCGCCGCGAACACCGGCTGCACCAGCGACACCTGGTTCGGCGTCACCGGGGTGTGCACCAACCAACGCGTCATCGCGAGCGCGAGCGGATATCGGTAGTAGGTGTTGAACGGATCCTCGAGGCGCCTTTTCCAGCCTTTGGGGCCGGCAACGCGTGCAGCGGCAATTTCTCCCGGAGGGACCGAGCTGATCGCGTTGGGCTCGAGCGTGGCCATACTGTGACGGTTTTGTGTAGAAGCAATTGCGCTGCCGAGGCAAGCCTGAGCATCGGCAAATGCTCGACGCAGAATCGGCCATCCTTTCACGCAGTCGAACGCAAGGATCGCCGTGACAGCGAACGCGACTACGCACTGCAAATGCGCCTACGCTGTGAGGAGCGAACGAGCCTCGTGCGGAGCCTTGTTTTGAAGGCAGCGATCATCCCCCTCGCACTGTTGTCGTGTCTGATTTTCGCCTGCGCCTCGCAGCCGTCGGTCGGCTCGATCGGCGTCGTGCTCGGACGCGATCCGGACACCGGCGATGTCTTCGTCCGCGAGGCGCCCGAGTCGAATCCGGACGACCCGAACGGCCAGCATCTCATCCCCGGCGATCAGCTCGTGATGGTGGCGGGCGTCTTCGTCCGTGACCTTTCCACCAAAGATCTTCGCGCGCTGATGCGCGGCGACCCGGGCAGCGAGGTCGACGTCACGGTCCTGCGCGGGTCGGAGGTCCTGCGGATGAAGATCAAGCGCACCGCTTTGAAATCGAAGCTCCTCCCGACCAAAGAAGAGCGCATCACCGAAGAGTAGCGGCTTGTCCCGAGGTGGGGTCGAGCCTTACTCGCTTGCGTCCGCGCCGGGTCGCGGAGATAAGTTTTTGCCTTGGCAGGGTGGGGTCTCGAGCTCCTCGGCCTGCATCGAGCACACGCGTGGCAGCCCCTCCTTTCGACCCTTCGTCCACCAGGCAGCGAGCGCTTGGCGCGGACGAGACGCCGTCGACTCGACCCGACGACGACGACGCGCCCGGGCCGAAGCCGTTCCTGAAATGGGCCGGGGGCAAATGGTCTCTCGCCGCAGAGATCGCGAAGAAGATGCCGGCCGATCTGAAGGGCCGCGTCTACCGCGAGCCGTTCCTCGGGGGCGGCGCGATGTTCTTCTGGCTGTCGCACCGCGTGGGCGCAAAACGGTACGTCCTGTCGGACGCGCTCGATGATCTCGTGACGACCTACGAAGTCGTCCGCGATCAGCCGGAGGCGCTCATCGCCGAGCTCGAGACGCTCCGCGACGATCACTCGGAAGAGACGTTCTACAGCGTCCGCGACAAGTTCAACGGACGGACCAAGAAGCCGCTCAAACGCGCTGCGTGGCTCATCTACCTCAACAAGACCTGCTTCAACGGCCTATATCGGACGAACCGCGCCGGCGTGTTCAACGTCCCCATGGGGCGCTACGCCAACACGCCGAACATCGCCAACGCGCGGCGCATCCGCGCAGCGTCGGAGGCCCTCAAGGACGTCGACATCTCTTGCGCCCCGTTCGAGGAGCTCCGCCAAAAGGCCGAGCCCGGGGACGTCATCTACCTCGACCCGCCTTACGTCCCGCTCACCCGCACCGCGAACTTCGACTCCTACGCGGGCGGCGCGTTCGGCCGCGCCCAGCAAGAGCAGCTAGCGGATCTTTACCGGGAGCTCGACAAGCGAGGTTGCCTCCTCGTCCTCTCCAACAGCGAGACCCCGGAGGTCCGCGAGCTCTACCGCGGCTTCGAGATCGACGTGATCACGGCTGCCCGGAACATCAGCTCACGCGGCTCGACGCGCGGTTCGGTGACCGAGGTCCTCGTCCGTAACACCCGAAGCTGGCCCCCCTCGGCCCTACGCTGACGCCGTAGAGGGTTGAATAAGGCCGCGGATCGGCCGTCCACCTTCCGCCCGCCTCGCAAAACCGAGGGCTGGCTCGAAGAGCAAAAACGGCACGCAACCGAAGTGCCTATTCGCTGGGCATCGGGTCCGCTATAGCGGCCAGCGGGAAACGGAGGGTGTTTTCATGACTTTGTCGTCTGGCGCGAAGGGCGAATCCCGTTCGCGTACGAAGCTCGTCGCCTTGTTCGCGGCGCTGGCCATCTTCGCGGGCATCTCGCTCCCGCGTGAGGCCGCCGCAGGCGAGAAGCTCAAGTTCGCAACGCTCGCTCCGAAGCAGAGCATCTGGGGCCAGGTCTTCCAGGTTTGGGAGAAGGCCGTCAAAAAGAAGAGCGACGACAAGCTCGAGATCGTCTTCGACTACAACGGCTCACAGGGCGACGAAGGCGCCATGGCCGGCAAGGTCAAGTCCGGTCAGCTCGACGGCGCAGCCGTCACGGCCGTCGGTCTCAGCAAGTTCCACAAGCCTGTCCTCGCGATGCAGATGCCCGGCGTGCTCACGTCCTGGGCGAAGGTCGACAAGGCGATTTCGTCGGCCGGCCCCGAGTTCAGCAAGGGCCTGCAGGACGGCGGCGCCTACAACCTCGGTTGGGGCTTCGTCGGCATGGCGCACGTCTTCACGAAGGGCGACGGCAAGGTCATCAAGCCGGGCGATCTGAAGTCGCGCAAGCCGTACATGTGGCGCGACGACAGCATCTCGCCGGTCCTCTATCAGGTCGTCGGCGCGACGCCCGTTCCGCTCAACGTCCCCGAGGTTCTTCCGAACCTCAAGACCGGCGCGATCGACACCATCGTCGCCCCGGCTCTCGCGGTCGAGCAGCTTCAGTGGGCCGGCCACCTCAACGGCACGAGCGAGCAGGTCGTCGGCCCCGCCGTCGGCGCGCTCATCATGTCGAACAAGCGTCTCGAGTCGCTCCCCGGCGACCTTCGCACCATCGTGAAGGACACCGGCGCGATCGCCGCGAAGGCCCTCACCGACAAGATCAAGTCCGAGGACAGCGCGGCCTTCGATCGCATGTCGAAGAAGCTCACGACCTTCAAGGTCGACCAGGGCGAGTTCGACAAGACGTTCAAAGAGGTTCGCAAGCGCCTCGCGCAGGGCACGTTCCCGGCGGACCTCGTAAAGAAGATCGAGCAGGCGGGCGGTCTCTGATCATCAGTCGCTGATCATCTGGGCCCACACCGCATCGAACGTGAGGCCGGTCTCCGTGAAGGGGGCCGGCCTCATCCGTTTTTGTGGATGAAAATCCGCCATCGTCTCAAGAAGGTCGATTGACGAGGCGGTGCCTGAAAGCTAAGGCAATTCCCTTCAAATCCTCTGGATCCCCAGCTGAGGCAGGTTCGATGCGACGTTATCAGTTCACTTCGGAGTCGGTGACCGAGGGTCACCCGGACAAGGTCTGCGACAAGATCTCGGACTCCATCCTCGACGCGATCCTCAAGCAGGATCCGCGCGCACGCGTCGCGTGCGAGACGATGGTCAAGACGGGCTACGCGATCGTCGCCGGTGAGATCACCACCAAGGCCACGATCGACTACCCCTCGATCATCCGAAACACCATCCGCGACATCGGTTACACCGATTCGGCGATGGGCTTCGACGGCAACACCTGCGCCGTCCTCACCGCGGTTGAGCAGCAGTCGCCCGATATCTCGCAAGGCGTCACCGAGGGTTCCGGTCTCCACAAGGAGCAGGGCGCCGGCGATCAGGGTCTCATGTTCGGTTACGCGACCGACGAGACGCCCGAGCTCATGCCCGCCCCGATCACCTTCGCGCACCAGCTCGCGCGCAAGCTCACCGAGGTCCGCAAGAAGAAGCTCGTCGACTGGCTCCGCCCGGACGGCAAGACGCAGGTCACGGTGGAGTACGATGGCAACGGCGTCGCGCGCGTCGGCACGGTCGTCCTCTCGACGCAGCACTCCGAGTCGGTGAAGCACAAGGCGATCGTCGATGCGATGCGTGAGCTCGTCATCGCCAAGGTCATCCCGGCCAAGCTGATGGACAAGAGCACGAAGATCTTCGTGAACCCGACCGGCCGCTTCGTCATCGGTGGCCCACACGGCGACGCCGGCCTCACCGGCCGCAAGATCATCGTCGACACCTACGGCGGCATGGGCCGTCACGGCGGCGGCGCCTTCTCCGGCAAGGACCCGTCGAAGGTCGATCGCTCGGCTTGCTACTACGCGCGCTTCATCGCGAAGAACGTCGTGGCGGCGAAGCTCGCCGGCAAATGTGAAGTGCAGATCGCGTACGCCATCGGCGTCGCGCAGCCCGTCGGCGTGTTCGTGAACACGTTCGGCACCGGCCGCGTCGCGGACGACGTGCTCGAGAAGTACATCATGCAGAACTTCGACATGCGCCCGAAGGCCCTCATCGAAGAGCTCGATCTGCTCAAGCCGGTCTACTACCAGACGGCGGCCTACGGCCACTTCGGTCGCAGCGAGTTCTCGTGGGAGAAGACGACGCGCGCCGCGAAGATGGCGGACGACCTCGCGCGTCCGACGGCCGTCGCTGCAGCGAACGGCTGGGCCCGCACGAACGGCGCGTCGCACGGCACCAAGAACGGCGCGAAGGGCGCTGCGAAGGCCGGCAAGAAGGCGAGCAAGAAGAAGGCTTCGAAGTCGCAGTCCGCGACGGCCTGATTCGTTCGCTGCGCCGTGAAAGAGGCCACTCGGAAACGGGTGGCCTCTTCGCGTTTGTCACCTACTTCGAGGCGAAGTCGACTGCGAACGGGCTCGAGCAGGCGTTGTCGGTGCACACCACGACTTTGCAGCTGCCCTCGATCGCGCCGGTCGCGCCGACGCCGAGGGTGACGCTCCTGGCCTTGCCCGCCTTGCCGGCGACGTCTTCGTACTTCGCGTCTTCTTTCTTGAGCGCGTGTTTGTCGAGCTTGCCGTTCCCCTTCGACTTCACGCTGCATTTGATGGGGTAGTCCTTGTTGACGTAGATGCCGTCACTCGCCCCCTTGATGACGATGGTGGCCTTGCCGTCCTTGACGGTTGCTTCACCAACGGCCTTGCCATCGAGCGACTCTTCGGCGAGCGCGGTCGGGACGACGGCGACGGAACCGATAACGAGAGCGACGATAGCCGGGCGGATCTTCATGGTTTCTCCTGTTCGGGTTGCTCGCGGTATTCGCCAGCAGCGTGTTCCTGTTGGGTACGACGTGGGCAGCGGCAGCTTTCCTACATTCTCCCGCGCTCGCCTCCGGCGAGCCGAGCCTCGTGGGAGCCGCCCCGGCCGGTCTCGCTTCGCTCGACGTGGCCTGCCCCACTCGGCTCTATGCCGGTGCCGCCGTTGACCCACAGTACGGCCGAACCCTGCTCGTGATCGCGTTGGATCTTCCTGGGCATAAAGTGACGCTGTGACCGGAAAACCCGAGGCCGTCGCCTCACGAGCAACGATGGGTGAAGAGGCTGATGGCGCGCCGGCATCCGCACGGGCGCTGTCGGTCCGCAGGGCGGCGCTTCCCCCGGCGTTGTTCGTCGGCCGCCAGCGAGAGCTGAAGCTCGCGCGCGCCATGCTCGCGCGCCGCCGAGTCGTCGTGGCTTGGGGGCTCGGCGGGCTGGGCAAGAGCGCGCTCTTGCGTGCGCTTCTCGACAAGCCCTCGCGATCGAGCGCCGTCGAGGTTCGCGCGACGCAGGGCGCAGGGCTCCGTGCGATCGTGGGCTCGCTGCGCGCCGCGTGGACCGGCGAGAGCACGGTACCGAAAGACGACGCGTCGCTCGCATCGGCCGTCGTCGAGCTCGCGGACGCGCGAGGCGCGACGCTCATCGTCGACGATGCGCACACCCTCAAGCCGCACGCGCTCGAGCAACTCCTCCTCGCGTTCGCCGATTACGCAGAGCGCTCGACGCTGCTCGTCAGCACGCGCGAACGACCCTCGATGCCGAGCCTCGCCGAGCAGATCCTTCGCCTCGATCCGCTCGAAGCGAAGGACGTCGCCGCGCTCGTTCGCGGATGCCGACCCGACATATCGGATGCCGGATGCGCAGAGATCGTGCAGCGCGCGGCCGGCTCTCCGTGGCTCGCGCGCTGTTTGGCGACGGGAGACGAGGGCTCGTCGACCTCGATCGCGGCTGGCCTCGACGAGCCTTCGCTTCGTACGATCGAAGCGCTTCGTTGGATCGAAGGGCTCGTCTCGGAGGCGCTCGTCGACCACATTGCCGAGATGCCCGGAACGGCGCGTTCGCTCGAAGCGCGCGCCTTCCTCGATCGCGTGGGCGATCAGCTGCGCCTGCACGACGTCGCCCGCGAGCACTTCGCGAAGACGTCCCGCCCCGATCCTTCGGCGGCAAAGCGCGCGTTGGCGCGCATCATCGAACAGCCGGGGCTCGCGGCGACCTGTACGGCTCTCGCGCTCGCTGCGGCGGTCGACGATCGCGAAACGCTCGCGCGCCTGGTGGCCGCCCGTGGAGCTTCTTTCCTCGGCGAAGGTCTGGCGGCATCGGCGTGGCTCGCGCTGTCGAAGCTTCCGCCCGACGTCGAGACGACCTTCCGGCTCGCTTGCGCATCGAAGAGCGGGCTGCGCCCCGCGGTCGATTGGGCGGTGAGCCTCGCGGCGCCCGCCGAGCCCGGTGCAGTCATCGCGTGGGCCGAGTGTATGCATCACTCCGCGCGAGCGCCGGAAGCACGTGGAGCGCTGCGCGAGGTGGCGCGCTCCACCTCGGCCGAAGCGCCCGCGGCAGCCGCGCTCGTGTCTCGCACCGCGCGCACCGAAGCAGAGGCACTCGACGCGCTCGAAATCCTGAACGGCATTCCGGCCGGCGCGGGCATGCCGGCCTCACTCCGCAGTGCGGCCATGTCTCGCGCGCTGATCCGGGTCGGCCGCGTCGAAGAGAGCATCCAGCACGCTGACGACGCGCTCCGATCGCTCGACACCGAATCGGCTCCCTCCCGCGAGCTCGTCTTTCTGTTGTTCTCCTTCTACGTGAACGTCGGCCGATTCATGAGCGCGACGCGGGTGAAGGCCAAGCGCCCGGAGCTCTTCGATCCAATCACCATGGGGGCCCCCGAACAGTTCGACGCCGCCATGCATGCGCTCGAAACCGGCGACATGAAGAGCGCAGCAGCGCGCATCGAGCTGTTGCGCCGCAGAACCGAGTCGCACGACGCCGAGCGGTTCCTCCTCGGCTATTTGCAGTTTCGTCGGGCCTACGCTGCCGGAGACATCGACGAAGCGCGGCGCGCCCTGCGCGATCTCTATTCGCTCGCGAGCAAACGCCCCGACTTTCTCGCGTGGACGCGCATCGCCGCCATCCAGCTATCCCTGCTCGAGCGTCTCGATCCGCCGGCGTGGCAATGGCCCTCCGACCTCGAGCGCAGCCGCGGACACGAACGCGACATGCTCGAGATCATGGAGCGCCGCGCGAGAACCGCGCGTGGCGAAGATGCCGGCTTCGAGGACATCGACGTGCCTCGCACCGCCATCGACGCATGGGGGTGGCGAGCCCGGCTCGAAGCAGAGTGCCGATCGCTGCGAGGGGATCACACAGGGGCGATTCGATGTATTCGCTCCGCCGTCGAAGAGGCGCGTGTGAACAACGCGTTTTTGCTCGAGCTGGAGCTGCTCGAGACCCAAGGTTGGGTGTACACGAAGGCGGGGGATACGAGCGCGACACAGCGAACAGGGGCAGAGCTCGAAGCGCTCGCCGCCCGCGCGGGGCTTCCGCGCTTCGTCGCGCTCGGCCGAAGCTTCACAGGCCAATTACCCGCATCGGCCATCCTGCAACCGGCAGCCATCACGCTCGAGCCAGGGCGGCGCGCCGTCCACCTCGCCACCGGTCGCGTCGTCGATCTCGGACGTAACGAGCTCGGCTTCCGCATTCTGGAAGAGCTGGTCCGAGGTGCAGGCCGCGCGACCAAAGAGCATCTGGTTCGAACCGCCTGGGGCTCGAGGACCTACGACCCGCAGCGCGACGACAAGCGGGTCCAAATGGCCATTCGTCGTCTTCGCGTCCTTCTCGAGCAGGATCCCGCCGCGCCCGAGCTGCTCCTGACCACGCACGACGGATATGCCCTCAGCGGCCCCGCCACATGTTGGGGCGATGTTACCGACGCGTGACCAACCGAGTCCTACACCGGACCTCGTCTCGTCGAGACGAGACTCGGAGGATTCATCATGCGAAGGGTTTGCTTCTTGGTCTTGGTGCTTGCAGCCGCATGTGGTGACGACGGATCGGGCGGCGGCGGGAACGGCGGCAGCGAAAATGGCGGGAACGGCAGCGGCGAAGGTGGCTCCACCGCGCCCGACTGCATGACCGTCTGCACCGAAAAGGCCGTCGAATGCGGGGCGCCCAGCCAAGAGGCGGCCGCCGAGCAATGCGACGATATGATCTGCTCGAAGTCGCCGAGCAGTGCGCAACTATCGTGTGTCGAGTCCTCGGGCTGTCAGGCGCTGATGGATCCGGCGGCCGCGTGCGGAATCGGCGAGGGTGGCAGCGATTCGTCCGGCGGAGGCGGCGGTGGAAGCGGCGAGTGCCTCGAGGTGATGGAGACGGGCTGCGACGCCGAAGGGGCCGAGTGCTGCGTCGGCCTATCGTGCGAGTCCGAAACCGGCGAATGCTGCATTCCGAATCTCAGCACGTGCGTCAATGATCTCGAATGCTGCGGCAACGCGACTTGCCAAGAAGATCTCGGCAATCCCGGCACCACGATTTGCCGGCTCTGAAATGCCGGGGCGGCGAGATCGCCTTTTGCACGCTCGCCGCCTCGTGAAGGTGAAGCTACGCTCCCCGTCGTGACGACGCCGCGTACGCCCAAGGATCTCACTCCCGCCGATCACGCGTTCCTGCGTCGCTGCGTCGAGCTGGCGACCGAGGCCCTCGACGATGGCGACGAACCCTTCGGGTCCGTGCTCGTCGATGCCTCGGGCACCGTGCGCTTCGAGGATCGAAACCGCATTTCCGGCGGCGATGCGACCCGCCACCCCGAGTTCGAGATCGCCCGGTGGGCCGCCACGAACCTCACGCCGGAAGAGCGCCGGACTGCGGTTGTTTACACGTCCGGCGAGCACTGCCCGATGTGCAGCGCGGCGCACGCTTGGGTGGGCCTCGGCCGCATCGTCTACGCGTCCAGCAGCGCGCAGCTGCGCGCTTGGCTTTCGGGGTGGGGCATTCCGCCCGGGCCCGTCGCCGCGCTTTCCATCAATGCGATCGCCCCCGGCATCGAGGCGATCGGCCCCGTCGACGAATTCGTCGACGAGATCCGCGCGCTGCACGCTCGTCAGCGCGGCAGGACATAGAGACCTACAGCCGGCGAATCACGCGGCCTTCTTCGATCGGCTCAGCCAGTCTGCCAGCCGCACGGTTCCGAGCCGCGCTTTGTCGCCCGCGACCAATGAGGTGTCGTCGAACGTGGTGCCGAAGTATTCCGCATTGGGATCGGCAATGATTCGCCGCGCGTCGCCTGTCGCCTTGAAGAATCGGCGGATCCATTCATCGAGGCCGAGCTTCTCCGGCCCGCCGACCTCCAAGATGCCATTCACTGGTGCGCCCAATACGACGTCGGCCAGCGCGGCGACGACATCGTCGGACGCAATCGGCTGAACGAGCGAGGAGGAAAGACGAACGTTTCCTCCGTCGGTAGCCGAGTCCGCAATGCTCTTCGCGAATTCAAAGAACTGTGTCGAGCGTAGGATTGAGAAGGGGATCGAGGACCCCTCGATCAACTTCTCCTGAGCGAGCTTGGCTCGGAGGTATCCACTCTGCGGCAGGCGATCGGTTCCCACGACGGACAACGCCACGTGATGTCCCACGCCGGCCGCCTTTTCCGCCGTCGCCAGGTTCTTTTCCGAGGTCTCGAAGAACTTCATCACCGCCTTGTCCTCGAACGAAGGCGAATTCGAGACGTCGACGACGACATGAGCGTTCGCCAGCGCCTCGGGTAACCCCTTCCCCGTGAGCGTATCGACGCCCGTTCGGGGCGAGGCCGCGACGACCTCGTGGCCCTTATCGCTCAGCCGACTCACGAGCTTCGAACCGATGAGGCCGGTTCCGCCTATGACCACGATCTTCATCGGCACCACCGTCCTCTTCTTGGAACGCGTCGGGTCGGATGCTCACGTGGATCAGGTGCAATGGACGAGCCCAAACGGCGCGCTCAACCCCGCTCGCGAGACTACCGTCGAGATCGCCAAGCGTTCGATCCCGTAGGCACAGAGCAGAAAGGTGCTCCTTGAACAAAACGAACAGCCGAAGCGTCATCGCTTGGGCTGTTTGCCTTAACTTGAACGGGAAACGTCACTCCGGAACGGGCAAGGTCCCAGTCCCAGTCTCGTCCAACGAGAACTTGAAGTTGTCGATGATGGTGGTCGAATCGAGAACGCCGTCACCCGAGTCCCAAATCAAGAAGTCGAGCGTAATCTCGCTGCCCTGCGCCTCGATTGGTGCGGAAGTCTGAAGCCAGCCGGTCGCCGCACTGCCTTGAATGCCATAGATGAAGGATTGGTTGGACTCGAAGCCGGTTCCGAGGACCCCGCTATAGCCTTGTCCGCACGCAAAGCCGACATCGCACGAATTGCAGACGTCGAGGAAGCCGGCATTCACGCTGATCGGGTTGTTCTGCATGTCGTACGAGATGTTGCCATCCGGCAGGGACGAGACCTTCGGGCTCAACATCGCGACGAAGAAGTCGTTGAACTCCGAGCAGATGTAGTCGGGATATTCGTAGGTGTAGAAATTGAACTCGAAGCTGAAGCCCTTCGCGTCCGTCGGCGTCTGGATCACCAAGCGGAGCCCCGCTGAGTCGTAGGGTTCACCCGTGATGAGGTCAGGGCACGCGGGTGACTCTTTCGGATAGCCTGGCGGGGCGCCGTGAGGGAGGTCCTCTTTCCAATAGCCTCCCGGGTCCTGAAAGCCTGGGTCGGCGGGGTCGCGTGCTGCGCCTGAGGAGAGGACCAGAAAAGAGTTGCCCTCTCTCGGGGTGTTGGGGCCGAAGTCTTTCAAGATGCCTTTGCCGTCGAGCAAGGCGCCATTGAGCGGCGTTCCGTCGGACCGAATCCAGGAAGCACTCCTTACGCCCCATTCGCCGTTTGCCCACGCCTTGCACAAACCGATCGCCTGCGCCCCGGTCATGGCGTCCGCGCTTTCGATCTCAAGTCGTCGTCGCAGCTGCCTTGTCGGGTATTGCCAATACAGGTCGGGGCGGTGCAGACGTCGCCAGTCATGCCGCCGCCGCCGCCATAGCCGCCCATAATGCCGCCACCGACAACTGTCACGCCGCTACCGCTTTGGTCGCCGGCACCCGTGTCAAGTCCACCGCCGGTGCTTTGAAATTCGGCACCTCTGCACGCGACGACGCAAACTAACGACCCGACCAGCACGAGCCTGCCGCTCATACGCATCGGGATCCCTGTTCGGATCGTAGCGTCCGCCAAGGCGTTCATGGGTCGGCCCGAAGCCTAGACGCCAAGGCCTCTCAGATCACGCCAGTTCGACGCCGCGGGCGGGGCCGTCGACGGGGGAACTGCGCAAGCGGAGCCACGATTGCTCCGCTTGCGCCACTCCTGAATAGCGTCACTCCGGAACGGGCAACGTCCCAGTCCCCGACTCATCCAGCTCGAATCGGAAGTTGTCGATGAGCGTCGTCGAGTCGAGCACCGTGTCGCCAGAGTCCCAGATGAGGAAGTCGAACGTAACCTCCGAGCCGGGCGCTTCGATGGGAGCCTTGGTCTGGAGCCAGCTGGTCGCGGCGTGCGTCTCGAAGCCAGTCGAATTGAGCTCGCCCGGGCCGAGCGGACAATCGAAGAACTTCCCGCCCGCTTCCTGTGCGGTACAAACCTGCAGGAAGCCTGCGTTGACGCTAATTGTGTTTCCCTGGGCGTCGAACGAGACATTGCCGTCCGGAAGACTCGAAATCTTCGGATTGACCATCGCAACGAAGAAGTCGTTGTACTCCGAGCAAATCCAGCTCGGGAACTCATAGGTATAAAAGTCGAAGTCGAAGCTGAAGGACTTGGCGTCGGTCGGCGTTTGAACCACGAGCCGCAGGCCTGCGGAATCGTAGGGCGGGCCCGTGAAAACATCCGGACCGCAAGACGGAGACTCCTTCGGATAGCCGGGCGGAGCGCCATGCGGCGGATCGATGAATTCGTCCATCTTCTGGTAGCCGGACGGATCGCCCCAACCCGGGTCCTCCGGGGAGCGCGCACTGCCTGAGGAGATAGCGAGCATCGCCTTGCCCTCGCGCGGATTGACGCCGCCGAAGTTGTCCAAGACACCCTTGCCGTCGAGAAGCATGCCGGCCAGCGGAACGCCGTCCGACTGGACCCATTGCGCGCTCTTCACGCCCCAGCCACCGTCCTCGTAGACCTTGCAGAGACCGATCGCTTTCGCGCCGGACATCGGGTCCGTGCCGACGATGTCGAGACCATCATCGCAATTACCCTGCGGGCTATTTCCAACGCACGTCTTCGCGGTGCAGACGTTGTTATTGGTGCCGCCGCCGCCGCCGTCACCGAAGCCGGTGCCCATGCTGCCGCCGTTGTTGTCGTCACCGCCGCTGCCCGGTCCACCGCCGGAGTCGTCGTTCGCGGGGCCTGCGCTGCACGCGACCATGAACACGACCGACCCGATAAGTGCGCGTTTGCTGCTCATAAGCACCCCGTCTTTCTGCCCGAAGGTCGGCGAAACGATACATTAGTCGACGACTGCGCCGGTAGCCTGAACGTGCGCGGCTTCGGCACCTCCATTCACGGAGAGCGCAGAGCCAAGTGGCGCTGCGCCAAGTCGTACGCGCGTCGTACGTCGTCCCACAGAGCACCTTCCATAGGAAGCTGTTCTGTCTCGCGTTCGCCTCCGGCGAACCGAGCCTCGCGGGAGCCGCCCCGGCCTGTCTCGCTACGCTCGACGTGGCCTGCCCCGCGAGGCTCCTGATCGCTCCATGCGGCGTAGTGCCCCAATGCGAAGGTCGGGCCGAGAAGATCGCCCCCAACCCAGGCTTCACGGTCGGTGACCGCGACGTCGAGAAAGCCAATTGGAACGGTGCGCGGCTCGAGAAACGTAGCGTCGTCGGACAGTGGGCTCGCGGGTCCGTCGACGAGCATGACCTTGCGAGATTCGTCGGCGGGGACCTCGGTGCGCAGCGTGAATGTGATGTGTCCGGTTCGATCCGCGGTCTCGAGGACCACGCGATCGAGATCGAGCTGCGGAACGCGCAGCTCGTCGAGGCTCAGCGGTTCGCGACCTCGATAGCGGTCACAGCTCGCCTCGAGCGGCGTGACCAACGACCGCGGCAGCGCGAGCGAACCTCGCTGTGTGACGTACGCTTCCACGAGGCACACGCCGTCCGGATCGACTTCCAGCCCGAGCACCGCGATCGCGCGCCCGCGAACGGCTGTGGTTGCGGTCGTACCGGGCACCGGCCGGCACGCCAGCCATTCACGACCAAAGTAGGAAACGGGGACGCCGGCAGCCTCGAAGCCACGGAGCAGCGGTCGGACGTTCCGATTGAGGACGGTTCGCGGCGTGGCGTCCGAAAAGATCGCGTCGATGGATGGCAGGGCGAGCGTAATGAGGGCTCCGCCGTCGATGGCGAAACCAGTGCCGGTCGTGGGCCGTCGCAAAATGCGCGGCTTCTCCGCGATGACGGCTGGCCAATCGAGCACTCGGCCGGCCCGTTGGAGTCGGCCGAGGACGATCGCCTTTTCGTCCTCGATCGCGCAGGCCGTGACGATGATCGCCCGCTCTCGCCGCACGAGCGGAAGCACCCCCGCGCTCCGGGTGATGGCCTCCTCGAGCGTGCCTTTCGCAGGCGGGATCACCAGGGTTCGCATGAAGGTGCCTTCAAACGTTACGCTACGTGACTTTCCCGTTGACCCACCCCGGCCCGGGCACTAACTCTTACCCGTACGTAAGGGTTGGAGTCATGAGCAAGGGCAAGGCGACCACAGCGAACGGGAACGCGCGGGATACCAGCGCGAGCTCCCAAACGCACGCGTCCATGACCCAGGCTGTGGTGCATCTACCTCTCTTGGCGCCCCCTTCGCAACCAGCCGAACGACTACTGCAGGTCGGCGAGCTGGCGCGGGCGAGCGGAAAAACCGTCCGAGCCATTCACCTCTACGAGGAGCTCGGTCTTCTCAAACCCGACGCTCGATCCAAGGGGCGCTTCCGCCTCTACGACCCGAGCGCCGTCGCCCGGGTTCGGTGGATCAGCAAGCTCCACGACCTCGGGATGAGCCTCGCGGAGATCCAAAAGGTCGCCGAGACATGGGGCACGGCCCCCACGCCGGCGCGCGCAATGGCGGAGGTTCGCTCGATTTACCGCGCCAAGCTCGCCGAGACGCGCGCGCAGATCGCCCACCTCACCGCGCTCGAAAAAGAGCTCGAAACCAGCATCAACTACCTCGACACCTGCGACTCCTGCGATGAGCCGGAGGAGCCCAAGACCGCCTCGGCCGACGCCGAAGGCTGTACCACCGAGCCTCGCGCGGAGACCCCGTGCGGCGGCTGTCAACTTCGCGAACGCGAGGCCGAGCCCGACCTCGTCGCAGGCATTGTTGCCTGAGTGCGCACCTTTGGTGCGACGTCGCCTGAGCTGTTTTACCGAGACCGTTTCCCGAGAGTGAGCCGATGAACCTGAAGTTTCCGATCTACATGGACTACCACGCGACGACGCCGGTCGATCCCCGCGTCATCGAGACCATGTTGCCTTACTTCAACGACAAGTTCGGCAACGCGGCGAGCCGCAGCCACAGCTACGGCTGGACGGCCGAAGAAGCGGTCAACGTCGCGCGCGAGCGAATCGCCGCACTCATCGGCGCGAAGAACCCGAAGGAGATCGTCTTCACCTCCGGCGCGACGGAGTCGGACAACGTCGCGATCAAGGGCGTCGCCGAGTTCTACAAAGAGAAGGGCAACCACATCATCACGACGCAGATCGAGCACAAGGCCGTGCTCGACACCTGCAAGCGCCTCGAAAAAGAGGGCTACGAGGTCACGTACCTCAGCGTCGGTCCCGATGGGCTCGTGGATCCCGACGACGTGAAGAAGGCCATCACCGACAAGACGATCCTCGTCTCGGTGATGCTCGCGAACAACGAGGTCGGCACCGTTCAGCCGATCGCGGAGATCGGCAAAATCACCCGCGAGCGCGGCGTTCTTCTGCACTCGGACGCGGTGCAGGGCATCGGCAAGGTGCCCTTCGACGTCGAGTCTTTCAACGTCGACCTCGCCTCGATCACCGCGCACAAGATGTACGGTCCGAAGGGTGTCGGCGCGCTCTACGTTCGTCGGTCCAAGCCGCGCGTCCGCATCACCGCGCAGATGGACGGCGGCGGTCACGAGTTCGGCATGCGCTCCGGGACGCTCAACGTCCCGGGCATCGTCGGCTTCGGCAAAGCGGCCGAGATCATGAAAGAGGAAGGCCCGGCAGAGGCCGCGCGTCTGCTCGGCCTGCGCAACCGTCTGCTCGCCGGTCTCGAGAAGAACCTCGACGCCATCAAGGTGAACGGCCACCCGGACAAACGCCTCCCCGGCAACCTCAACGTGTCGTTCAGCTTCGTCGAGGGCGAAGCGCTGATGATGGCCATCAAGGACATCGCCTGCTCGAGCGGCTCGGCTTGCACGAGCGCGAGCCTCGAGCCGTCGTACGTCCTTCACGCGATGGGCATCGGCGACGACATCGCCCACTCGTCGATTCGGTTCGGTCTCGGACGCTGGACGACGGAGGAGGAGGTCGACTTCGCGGTCGATCTCGTCTCCACGAAGGTGAAGAAGCTCCGCGACATGTCGCCCCTCTACGAGATGCACAAAGAAGGCATCGACCTCGCGTCGGTGCAATGGGCAGCCCACTAGACTAAAGAGCCCGCGAGAAAACCCATGGCGTACAGCGAAAAACTCATCGAGCACTACGAGAACCCCCGCAACGTGGGCACCCTCGACAAGAACGACGACGACGTCGGCACCGGCCTCGTCGGCGCGCCTGCCTGCGGCGACGTCATGCGCCTGCAGATCAAGGTGAGCGACGAGGGCGTCATCGAGGACGCCAAGTTCAAGACCTTCGGCTGCGGCTCGGCGATCGCTTCGTCGTCCCTCGCGACCGAGTGGCTCAAGGGCAAGACGATCGATCAAGCCGACACGATCAAGAACAGCATGATCGCCGAGGAGCTGAACCTCCCTCCGGTGAAGATCCACTGCAGCGTCCTCGCCGAGGACGCGATCAAGAGCGCCATCGCGGACTATCGCGCCAAGCAAGCCGCGAAACGCGCAATGAAGTGAGCATTGCCATGGACCCGTCCGAGCGAACTGCCGCACAAGAGGCCGCCTTCAAGCCCGTCCCCAAGCAGGAGACGGGCGTGCCGAAGACCACGATCGGTGTCAGCGACAAAGCGGTGAAGGCCATCCGCGTCGCGATGCTGAAGCGCGGAACACCCGATGCGGCCTTGCGCGTCGGTGTGAAGGGCGGCGGTTGCTCGGGGTTCTCCTACGTCATCGAGTACTCGGACGATCCGCCGCGCAAGGGCGACACGGTGCTCGAGTTCGACGTCGAGGGCGAAGAGGGCGCGAAGGTCCGCGTCTTCTGCGACAAAAAGAGCATCCTGTTCTTGGGCGGCTCTGTCCTCGATTACGAAAAGACGCTGATGTACCAAGGTTTCAAGTTCAAGAATCCCCGCGAGGCGACGCGCTGCGGCTGCGGGCATTCGTTCACGGTGAGCTGAGCGCTCGCCGCGAAATCGAAGGAAAGCGAGCCATGGATCCGTTCGCCACGCTCGGCGTCGAACCTCGGTTCGACCTCGACCCGGCGGAGCTCGAGCGTCGTCACCGTGAGCTGTCGCGCGCGCTGCACCCCGACCGCCACGCAGCCGAGCCGCCGGCGCAGCGCCGCCTCGCGCTTTCGCGCGCCATCGAGGTGAACGAGGCGTACCGCATGTTGAAGGACCCGATCCGCCGCGCGGAGCGGGTCCTCGAAGCGCGCGGCGTTCCGATCGGCGAAGGCAAAGAGCCGCCCGCTTCCGGCGCGCTCCTGATGGAGATGATGGAGTCGCGCGAGACGCTTGCCGACGCGGTTCGTGCGAAAGACGCCGCCACCGTCGCGCGTCTCGGTGACGAGATGCGCGACCGAGAGCGCGGCCTCCTCACCAAGCTCGCAGCGGCGCTCGCGACGGTGTCGCCGGAGACGTCCCAGCAAGCGATGGTGCTTCTCGGCGAGCTGCGCTACACGCGGCGCTTCCTCGACGAGGTCAGCGCCTTCGAAGAGGTCCTCGCAGGCTGAAGGCCATGCTTCTCGAAATCTACGATCCCAAAGCAGCTCCCCGTCCGATCGGCATCGACCTCGGTACGACCAACTCCATCGTCGCGCGCATGCGTGACGACGAGCCTGTCGTCATCGTCGACTGCAACCAGGCCTGGCTCGTTCCTTCGGTCGTCCACTTCGACGACCGCGGCGTCGCGATCGTAGGGGAAGATGCGCAGCGCCTGGGATCGCTCGATCCGGTGAACACGTTCGCGAGCGTGAAGCGCCTGATGGGCCGCGGCGCGGACGACGCCGAGACGAAGCGCCTCGGCACCTACGCGTTCGTCGCACCTGCCAATGGCGAGAACGCCAATACGGTTCGCTTCCGCGCGCGTGATCGCGTCGTCACGCCGGTCGAGGTCTCCGCGGAGATCTTGAAGAAGCTGAAGCAGATGGCGGTCGACGAGCTGCAACGTGTCGGCGGCGCGGTCATCACGGTGCCGGCGTATTTCGACGACGCACAACGCCAGGCCACGAAGGATGCGGCGAAGCTCGCCGGGCTCGAGGTGTTGCGCCTGTTGAACGAGCCCACCGCAGCCGCCGTCGCCTACGGCCTCGAGAAGAAGCAGAACGGCCTCTTTGCGGTTTACGACCTCGGTGGCGGGACGTTCGACATCACGATCCTGCGCCTCGACGACGGTGTCTTCGAGGTGAAGTCGACCGGCGGCGACAGCCAGCTAGGCGGCGACGACATGGATCGCGCGGTGGCGGAAAAGCTCCTGACGGCGCTCCTCGGGCACGAGGCGCAGCTCGCGACAGCATCGGTCGAGGTGAAGCGGTTCGCCCTCGATGCCGCGCGACGTATCAAGCACGGTCTCACCGACGCGAACGAGGTCGAGGTCGAGCTGCCCGAAGGCAAAGGCACATTCCGCCTCTCGCGTGCCGACCTCGACGCGTTGATTCGTCCCATCGTGGAGAAGACCGGCGTCGCTTGCCGCCGCGCCCTCCGCGACGCGGGCGTGCAACCGAAAGAGCTCGACGGCGTGATCCTCGTGGGGGGCTCGACGCGCGTGCCGTTGGTCCGCACGTACGTGCGCGAGCTCTTCGGCAAAGACCCGCTCGCCGACATCGATCCGGAGAAGGTCGTCGCGCTCGGCGCGGCGATCCAAGCGCATCAGCTCGCCGGTGAAGGGCCGAAGGACGAGATCCTCCTCCTCGACGTGTTGCCACTTTCGCTCGGCATCGAGACGATGGGCGGCGTCGCGGAGAAGGTCCTGCCCCGCAACACGACGATCCCGACCGGCGCACGGCAGATTTTCACGACCTACGCCGACAACCAGACCGGCTTCGTCGTGCACGTCGTCCAGGGTGAGCGCGAGCTCGCCGCGGATTGTCGATCCCTCGCGAACTTCACCTTGAAAGGCATCCCGCCGATGCCTGCCGGCATGGCGCGCCTCGAGGTGACGTTCACCGTCGACGCGGACGGGCTGCTCAAGGTCGCCGCAAAAGAGCTCACGACCGGCATCGAGCAGACGGTCGAGGTGAAGCCGAGCTACGGCCTCAGCGAAGAAGAGGTCGAGGCGATGCTCATGGCGGCGCTCGATCACGGCGAGGAAGATCTCGAAGCGCGTCGCCTCATCGAAGAACGCGTCGAGGCCGAGCGCGTCATCATCGCGACCACGAAGGCGCTGACGATCGATGCCGATCTGCTCGAGGCTTCGGAGCGCGAGCACATCGAAACCGCGCTGAAAGAGCTGGCGGAAGCGATTCGCGGCAAGTCCGCAACGGTGATTCACGCGCGCATCGAGATGCTCGACCAAGCCACGAAGCCTTGGGCCGGCAGGCGCATGGATCGCGCCGTCGCGCGCGCGATCGCCGGGAAAAACGTCGAGAGCATCGAGAGCGACGTGGCGGCGGCCAAAGGTGTCGACGAGCACGTCCTCGAGCACCAGCGAGCACGGGAGGCTGACTAGTGGCGATCGTACGGTGGCGCGCGCACGGAAAAACCTGGGAGACCGACGCCGCAGTCGGCGACTCTCTGCGCGACGCTTCGAAGAAGGTCGATGCACCGGAGGGTGACGCCTGTGGGGGCGTCTGCGCGTGCTCGACGTGTCACGTCTACGTGCTCTCCGGCAAAGAGCTCTTGAGCGAAGCCGAAGAAGACGAAGAAGACATCCTCGACAAAGCCTTCGACGTGCGGTCGAACAGCCGCCTCGGCTGTCAGGCGAAGCTCCTCAAGGACGAGGGCGTCATCGAAGTCGAGATCACCCGCGAGAGCCTCGACGCGTTCTACAACGAGCACCCCCACATTCCCGATCCGCGCAAGCGCTGAGGCGAGGTTGGCGGGCTTGCGCCGAACGCCATGGCTCGGCCGCAATTTCTCCCCCCCAGCCCCCCTCACTTCGTGAGGGGGGAGCAGGTCGCGCACAACAAAACCCCCCTCATGAAGTGAGGGGGGCAGGGGGAGAAATAGCAGCCGAGAAGCGCCCGGCTGCCACACCTCGCGTCGTCGAAACGACGGTCAGTTCAGCTCGAGCTGCAGGACGTAGAGGCCCTGACCGAACTCGTCGTTGTTGTAGCCGTCGACGAAGACGTAATACTCGGTGCCGGCGACCACTTCCGCGGATGCAGCCTCGGTCGCCCACCACGTCGCCGTCGTGTCGGAGCATGCGACCTCCGCTTCCGGAACGTCGCACGTCGCTTCTCGAATATGGACGGCGCGGTCCCAGCAGCCCGCCGGATACGGCAGCTTCGTGGGCTCAGTGGTGCCGCAGTACGGGTTGCCCTCGAAGTCGAGGCCGAGCGTGGCGATCAACGTGCCGTTCGCCTCCGGGATGACTTTGTAGACGTGGTCGGGAGCCGGGCTGACCGACGCAGTCTGGCAGGTCGATTCGCCGCTCTCCGTCGCACCGATCGTCGTGCGCTCCGGCGCTTGTCCAGGAATGTGGACGAGCTCACCGGTGCCGATGACCGTACCAGCCGTCTTCGCTGCGCCGGCGCACGTGTCGAGGCTCGGATCGCTCGCTTCGAAGAGGCAGTCGGCTGCGCACCCATCGCCGTCGGCCGTGTTGCCGTCGTCGCACTCCTCGAAGGGGTTGGTGACACCGTCGCCGCAAGCAGGCGTCGCGCACCCGATCGTCAGCGTGAAGGCCTCGGTCCCGGTGCCTGCGTCGCTCACGATCACGGAGTAGTCGCCCTCATCGAGGTGGACAGCGATGTTTTCGGCAGCGGTCGCGGAGGCGTTGGAGCAGAACTCGTCGGTCTCGCACGCGACGGTGCGAAGGCTCAACACGCCATCGAAGCCTTGATCGCCGTCGAGGTTGAGCGTCGCGGTGCAGGCCCCGCCGACGTGGAGCTTGTAGACGACGTCGGGATAGCTGAGGTCCGGCATCGTCTCCGCGTCGGCGCAGAACGTGGCGTAGTCGTCTTTTGACCCGGCCATCGAGCCTTCCGCGACGGCTTCCTCGTTCAGGTCGACGTCGATCGCACCCGCGGAATCACACGTGTCGAAGTTGGGGGGAGCACCGCCGGTCGTGACGTCTCCGCCGACGCCCCCACCGCCGCCGCCCTCACCGCCTCCACCGGTGGTCGTTTCGGTGTCGTCGCCGCATCCCGTCGTCACGATCGACGCGGGCAGAGCCATCGCCAGTACGGCCGTACACAGCCAAGTCCTAGTTGTCATGGCAATCCTTCCCTCAAGCGGACACATCCACGCGGTGTTGGATGAAGATTCGATGACCGGCGTTCACCGGTAATCCTAAGACGTAGGGAACTATATCAGCTCCACGGCCTCCGGCACTTTGCGCTCTTGCTCCTTCGCGCCCAGATCGACACGAGCAAACGACGGCGGAACCACGGCGGTGTCGTGAGCGACCACGAGAACGAGGCGAACTTGCGCCAACTCGTGCAGCAATTTTCCGACGAGCAAGCGTCCGTCGTGGTCGAGGCCTGCTTCCGGCTCGTCGACGAGGACGAGATCGACCTCGTGAACGAGCGCACGCGCCAGCGCGACACGTCGCTGCTCGCCGCCGCTGAGCTCACCCATCGGGAGGGCGCTGACCGACCGCTGCTGCGCCTCTGCCCGCGAGCGCAGGCCCGCGAGACCAACTCGATCCAAAGCTTTCGCGAGCTTGTCTCCATCGACGGGTGCCGTACCGAACAGACCGACGTGCCACGCGACGTCTTCGTCCGGCACGACGTGTGGCCGCTGCGCGATCAAGATCGCGCGGCGCCGAAGCCTCTCCCAGCTGGGCCCGACCGCTTCACTTCCGTTTAGTCGAACGCTCCCTGCGCGGATGGGCACGAGGCCGATCGCAGCGAGCAGCGCGGTCGTCTTGCCCGCACCGTTCGGTCCGACCAGCGCGAGCCCGCCGCGGTCGAGAGAAAAGCTCAGGCCCTGCGGCGTGTCGGTCGTCGCGCCCTCGTAGCGCACGCTCACCGCGGCGAGCTCGAGGTTCGTAATCGGTTCCGCGCCGTCGTCGGAACCATTCGAATCGGCGCGTTGCGTGCCCATCGGCGCAACGTCGGGCCCACCGTCCTCCCCGATGAAGCCGTTCAACGTTGCGCGCACAGGTGCGCTGCGCGTGATGGCTTCGGCCGCCGAGACGAGCGTGAGCCCGTACGAAAGCCCCACGCCCGCGAGGACGGCCACCTCGCCCGATCGCGATCCGAACAGCTCACCCAGCCACGAGCTCGGAAGCGCGAGGAGCGCAGCGGCGAGCACGGCGGGAATCACCGCGGTGATGGCTCCGAGCCTCACGCCGCTGCGCTCGGCCGTCGCGACGATGTTTCCTTCGGCCGCGAGTTTCCGACCCATGGCCGTCGCACGCCCCGAGGCTCGCAGCTCCGCGGAGCCGAAAATCAGCGTATCGAGCAGCTTTGCGGTCCGCATGTGCGACCGCCAACCTCGCTCGCGTGCACGCTGAGCCGCGCGGCGCGCGGGAGCGAACGCGACGAGGAGCGCGACCGCGACCAGCGCCCCGACACCGAGCCAAACGACGCCGAAGCGCAGCGCCACCACGACCAGAACGACACCGACGGCGCCGAGGCAGCCGAAGAAGTCGGGCACGGAGACCGCGTTCAGCGTCGCCACCTCGTAAATCGCGTCGACGAGGGCTGCCGCCTGCCCGTGCTCGCGGTTCGACGTCAGCGCAGCGGTCGGCTTGGCCGCGACCGCGCGAATCACGCGATCGTAAAGCGCGTCGATGTGCAGGCCGAGCAACGTCCCGCGCCACCATGTCCGGATGAACGCGGCGACGCTCGCCAGCGCCGCGAGCAACGCCGCGTGACGAACGGCGTCGACCGAAGAGAAAAGCGCGAAAAGCGAGCCAAAAAGGGTAAGCCGCGCCCCGAGCTCCAGAAGAACCGTAGGCAGGAGGAGGAGGCGGGCGCGCACGACCAGACGTTGCCGATGAACCTCGCGCCGTTCGAAGCATCGAACCTTCGAGCTTCGCTGCGCCTTGGCCGCGGCCATGGTTGCCGTCTCGAGGTGCAGATGGCAACAAGAACGACCTCGATGCCCCTGTCGCTACGTCCATCGCTCTTTGCTGCGCTGAGCCGCGAAGAGCGCGCGTTCTTCGTAGCTTCGTGGCTCCTCGCGCCCGCGGCCACGGCGGGCCTGAAGGTGGCGGGGTTCCGGCGCATGACCGACCTCCTTCGTCGCGTTCCAGCCCGAAAAAGCGTCCTCTTCGCGGATGTCGGCGTCGAGCGGGCGGAGTCGCTCGTTCGTCGTGCGTTCCGCTGGTCCATCGCACGATGGTCCGTTCGAGACGGCGGGTGCTTGCCCCAGTCGATGGTGCAGTACGCTGTGCACACGCTCGGCGGCGACGAGGTTCGGTTCGTGGTCGGCGTCCAGCGCGGCGAGCCCGCTCCCGTCGGTTTCGAGGCGCACGCGTGGATCGAAGACGCGCGCCGCACCCGGCCGGATCGAAAGCACGAAGCGATCTTCGAGCTCACCGCGACATGAGCATTCTCGCTCTGGAGGTCGGACAGCATGCGGACGCGCGGCGCGTCGAACGGATGCTCGCGACATCCACTGGCGTCGGTGCGTGGGATGCCGATGACCGCCACCACGAGCCCGGCATCGCGATCGGCGTGCGCTCGCGCTGGGTCGTGCCTGAAGACGAAGGCGCGCGGGCGATCGCGGAAGACCGCGACCGAGGTGTCGTCGTCGCGTGGGAGGGGCGCATCGACGACCGCATCGGATTGATCCGTGCGCTCGGAGCTTCGCCGCGGCTCACGAACGCCGAGCTCGCGTGCGCAGCCTTCGCCAAATGGGGAGCGGACGCACCGAAACATCTCATCGGGGAGTTCGTCTTCACCGTCTTCGATCGACGCGAAAGACGCGCTCTGATCGTGCGCGATCGTCTCGGTATTCGGCCTGTCTATTACGTCGTCCGACCTGATGGGCTCGTCCGTATCTCGAGCTGCGAGCGGGGGCTGTTCGCCTGCGGCGATGTCGACGAGCGCCCGAACCTGAAGGTGCTCGCCTCGGCGCTCGCGGGCTCGGCGGTGCTCCTCAACGAGACACTTCGTGAGGGCGTCCACGTGCTCGAGCCGGGATCGATCCTCGTGGTCCGCGAAGGCGGCACATCGACGACGACGTACTTCTCCGTCGAGCCCGGCGGCGTGGACGAGCGTCTCGCTCCTGCAGAGCACGTCGAGCGGATCCGCGCGGCGCTCGACGTCGCCGTCGCTTCGCGCACGCGCGGCAAGTGGCCGATCGCGGCGCATGCATCCGGGGGCCTCGATTCGTCGTCGGTCATTGCCGTCGCCGCGAAGCAGCTGCGGGAGGCGAATCGTCCTGCGCCGCTCCTGCTTCACATGACCTGCGCGAGCCTCCCCTGCGACGAGCGCCGATACGCGCGATCGGTCGCCGCGCGGGTCGACGCGCCGATGGTCGAGCGCGACGGGAGCAGCGCAGTTTACGGACCATCGACCACAGACGAGGTCGATCTCGGCGGTCCGTGGTTCGAGGTCCTGCGCGAGCTCTATGGTCAGGCGCGAGAAGCCGGCGCGCGTGTCGTCCTCACCGGCGACGGCAGCGACGAGGTGCAGCTCCGGCACTGGCTCGAGATCGACGACTCGCTGCTGCGCGGCGAATGGCTCGACGCCGCCAGGTTCGCCGGCCTCTTCGACGAGCCCCTCGACCGCGACGGCTGGTCGCGCCTCGCTCGGGGGTTCGCTCGAAACAAGCTCCCGCAGGTCACGAAGCTCTGGCGCGCGCGCAGACGTCCCGGCGACGGGCTGCCTTCATTCCTCACGCCGATGGCGAGAGCGTCGGCCCTGGAGAGCCTCGCTGCGCTCGAGCAGCGCCGGAACGACGTTCCGCATCCCAGCCCGCTTCGGCGAGCCGTCGCCGTCGAGCTCACGTCCACCGTCGGGATGACGCTGATCATGCAGGAGCTCCATTCGTTCGCATCCCACTGCGGCGTCGAGCTCTTGCACCCGTTCCTCGACATCCGGGTCGTCGAGGCGTTCCACGCTCTCCCCACACGCATGCGGACGTCCTTCGACCTCGTGAAACCGACGCTGCGAACGGCCATGGAAGGCCTGCTTCCGCCGGAGGTTTTGTGGCGATCGATCCCGACGCACTACAACGACTTCCACGAGGCGGCGTGGCGGCGGGAGCGCGA
This sequence comes from Polyangiaceae bacterium, assembly GCA_013361525.1. GTDB lineage: Bacteria > Myxococcota_A > Polyangia > Polyangiales > Polyangiaceae > Xiheicaenibacterium. Next base: position 175,777 of record JABFXY010000039.1, read on the forward strand.
CGCGTGGCTTCCGCTCGCAAGGTCGTCGTCGCTCGCGCGGCTCGGGCTCGTCGACCCGGAGCGCTTCCGCCGTGCCGTCGAAGAGGCATTCGAGGGCGAGCTGACGGCCGACGTTCGCAACGCGCTCGAGCTCGAGGGTTGGCTCGCTCGTCTAGACGCAACGAGCCGGGCGCCCCATGCGACCGCCAGATCCTGGCCAGATGGCAAGGGCTTGGCGCCGTGAATGTTCGCTGGGGGCAGGCATCGTATGGTATCAGTCTCCTTCGGCCACGGAATCGACGCCCATGACTGACCCTTCCGATCTTCCGCAGCACGCCGCGCCGATCCCGAAGCGGGCACGGCGCCCGTACCGCAAGCCCGAGCTGATTGCGTATGGCCGGGTCGAGGACATGACCCGCGCGGGGAAGAAGTCCAACTCCGAAGCCAGCAAAAGGCCTCGCAACTGACGACCCGCCCGGTCTGACTGGTCCTTCCTGACTGGTCTCTGACTGGCCCTCCCTGACTGGCCCTCCCTGGGGGCGATGAGACCTCGAAGGCGCTACGTTGAACGCGGCGGCGCGTATCAAACCCGTGCTCCGGTGGATCCCAGCGCAGGCTCCCCGTGAAGACCACGGCCCCGAAGCGTGGATTGTTTCGTACGACTTCGAGGGCTCGACCTTCTTGCGCGTGGGTCGGCTGGGGTCGGGGTACCTGGTGCGCGCCCCGGGCGTGGCCGACTTCCGGATGAGCGAAGACGGGACGAGCGTCGAGGTCGTTCCCTATCCGGGCGTCGACAAGGCCGAGATCGAGGAGCTCTTCGAGCAAGTCGTCGTCCCGGGGATCGATCAACTCGCGGGCACGCCTGCGATCCACGCGTCCGCCGTGTCGACGCCTCATGGCGCGATCGCGTTCGTGGGGCCGTCCGGTGCGGGCAAGTCGACGCTCGCGGGGCTGCTCTCCACGAAGTGGCCGCTCCTCGCCGATGACTACCTGCCCTTGCGAATCGACGGAGATCGCGTCGTCGCGCAACCATCGTCGACGTGGGTTCGGCTCCGCGGCGCCTCGGTCGAGCGGCTTCGTGAGCAGGGGACGATCCGCGCCGGCAAGCTCGCGGTGGAGCGGCCGAGCTCGCAGGATCCCCAGGTGCTTTCACGCCTCTACGCCATCGGCGGTGAAGCGGACGCGATCTCCATCGGTACGTGCTCGCGACGCGACGCGCTCGTCCTCGTCGCATCGCAGCTTTTGAGGCTCGATACCGAGAAGCCCGCTCTTTTGGAAGCGGAGCTCGGCTTCGTCGAGCGCGTCATCGAGCGCGTCCCCCTTCGCGTGCTGCGCTACCCGCGCAGCTTCGACGTCGTCGAGGCCGTCGAGCGCGCCATCGAGGAAGACCTCATGAAGGGGTCACCGTGACGAGCCGCTTGTCGATCAGCGCACCGACGAACTCGCGCATGTCGCGCTCGAGATCGTTCGATTCGACCTCGAACTCCTCCTCCAACGAGGAGCAGAGGGACGCGAACGTCGTGCCGGAGACGATCATTTCCCAAGCGCGCGTGGCAACCTCGTTCATCCCGAAGTACGTCCCTGAGCCGAGGTGCAGGAGAACCGCCTCTCCGTCGAGCACGCGGGAGAGCACTTCGGGCGGACAGGTCAATCGGTCGGTGATGGCGATCTGCATTTCTACCCAGGGGTATCGCGCTGGAAGGCAACCGTGGCAAGCCGTCCGGAAAGGACATTCTCCGTGGTACCCGGCCTGACGCGCGATTCGTTGCTCGAGCGAGCGCCGGCGATCACGCTGACGCTTTACCCCGGTTACACCGTCGCCGACCTCGACGGACGAGCCATTCCCGTCGGTGTCCATGCGCTATCCGTCCTCGCGGCCTGCAGCGAGCCGATCCGTCTCGGTGCGTTGGCCGAGCGCGCGAACGTGACCGGGGCTCGGGACTTCATCGACTTCATCGGCACCGTCAGCGATTTGATCCAGAACGGCCTTCTCACCACCGACAGCGCGCGTCCCCTGGCGAGCGATCGGCGCGGCCTCTGGAGCGATCCGAGCGTCCACGTGGCGATGCTCAATGACGTCGCTCGGACCGACGCGTTCCTTCGTGCGGTGCGCCAAACCGTCCGTCCGACCGATGTCGTCGTCGACATCGGGACCGGGACGGGCATCCTCGCCATCGCCGCCGCAAAAGCCGGAGCGCGACGCGTCTACGCGATCGAGTCTTCGGAGATCGCCGACGTCGCGACCGCGATGATCGAGAAAAACGGCGTCGCGGACCGCGTGACGGTGGTTCGGGGTTGGTCGACGCGCGTGAGCCTCGCCGAGCAGGCGACGGTCCTCGTCACCGAGACGATCGGCAACGATCCCTTCGCCGAGCACGCGTTCCAGATCGTCGTCGACGCGAAGAAACGTCTGCTCACCGACGATGCGCGCATCATCCCCGGGCACGTCCGGCTCTACGCCGTCCTCGTCGAAGCGCCGCCTGCGCTCGTCGACAGGCTTTGCTTCAGCACGGCGAACATCGATCGCTGGTCGCATTCGTTCGGGCTCGATTTCTCGACCCTGATGCCCAATCGCGAGAACTACCTATACCCGGCCTCGATCTCGGCGGAGCGTGCGCGGGATCTCGTCGAGCTGTCGGATCCCGTCGAGCTCGGGTACCTCGACTACCACGCGCCCTCCCCCATTCCCGACCAACAGGTCGTCGCCACCGTTTCACAGGACGGCACGCTCGCAGCCGCCCTGCTCTTCTTCGAAGTGGACGTGGCACCGGGCGTCACCATCAGCACGCGGCCACGCGTCGCGAGCCCGACCAACCACTGGCTGCCGACGTTGTGGTTCGAGCCGCAAATCCGCAGCGTGACCCGCGGTGAAAGCGTCAAGCTCGCCTTTCGCCAAGAAGGCAGCGCGGCCGTGCTCGAGGTGTCGCGATGACCGACGCCGACCGCGCCGCGGACCTCACCCGCCTGTGCCGCACCTGCGGCGTCTGCTGCAACGGCGTGATGTTCGCGTACGTCGAGGTCGAGAAATCCGAGATGCGCGCCGACACGCGCAGGCGGCTGCACGTCCTCGAGGCGGAGAATCGCTTCACCCTCCCCTGCTGCGAGCACGGCCCCGAAGGCTGCCAGGTCTACGACGATCGGCCTTCGATCTGCCGCAGCTACACCTGCGCGCTCTACGACGAATACAAAGAGACCGGCGAAGAGCTCGATCGCAAGCTGATGCGCGTCGAGCGCATCAAGCAGCTCGTCGCGACCATCCGCGCGCGACGTCGCGGGGCCGCCGATCACGAGTGGTTGCCCCGCGCGATCTCCGAGATGCTCGCTGTCGGAAAGCCGACCGACGTGGAGCGCGAGCTCCTGCTCGATGTCGCGGAGCTCGCGATGCGCCTGCAACGCGATATCGGGTGGAGCCCGAAGCCGATCGAAAAAGCGCCCGAACCGGGAGACTAGGCATCATGGCCGCGGCCCGAGCGCTTCTTCGTTACGTCCACGCGCGAGCTGCGACGCAAATCGCAGAGCCGTCGGATCTGCTCGACACCGCGCGCGAGCTCGAGCTCGAGGGTGCGCTCTACGCAGCGCTTCGCAGGCGCGGCGAGTCGGACCGGATCCCCGCGACCGCGCTCGAAGAGCTGCGACGGGTCCACGTCGAGAACGCAGCGCACGCCATGGAAGTCCTGCGCTGCACCCGCGAGCTCGAGGAGGCGCTGCGCTCGGCGGGCGTCGAGATGGCCCCCCTCAAAGGTGTCGCGTTGCTCGACGCCGGTGTGCTCCCGAACCCCGGGATCCGCTTTTGTCTCGACCTCGACGTCCTCACGCGACCCAAAGATCGCGAGCGCGTCCGCGCTGTCCTCGAACGCCTCGGATACGCGAGCGCCGGGCTCGGCGGCGCACCGAAACACCTGCCGGAGTACCGTCGCGGCACGATGATCGTCGAGGTGCACGAGGTCGCGTTCTGGGATCGCGCCGGAAAAAAATACGGGTTCGACGAGCTCGCGACGGAGCGTGATCCGCTTGCTTTCACGCTGGTTCATCTCGTTCACCACCTCCACGTGAGCTCGGTCACGACACCGTCGCTCGTCGCGAAGACGATCGGTGACGTCGTCGCGGTGCTCGAGGACGATCGAGCACCGCGCGTGGTTGAACGGGCTCGAGAGCTCGCGCTGTCGGTCGGGCTCGAACGCGAGCTCGACGGGCTCGTTTCGGTTGTGACGAGTCTCATCGGCGGTGACCTGCCCGACCCGGGCGCAGAAGCGGTGTTTGCGCTCTGCGATTCGACCTCCGAGACGGAGCATGCATGGCGCGTGATCGCGTATTACGCGCGGGCAATCACCACCGGGCCGTCATGGTTCCGAACGGAGCTGCTTCGTGCGATTTTCGCGCCGAACAGCACCACCAGCGGGTCGAGAGCGACACCCACAGGACGGTGGAGAGCCGCACCCAGATACGCCGCGCGCTCGGTGCAGATCGCGTATCGCGCCGTGGATCGCTTGTCTCGGGCGGTCATCCGAGACAGAACGCCTCGCCGACGATGAATCGACTGCGAATGGGTCTGTTGGGTGCCGGACGCTGGGGCACCAACTACGTGAAGCTGCTCGCGGAGCACCCCGCATTCGAGCTCACGGCCGCCTTCGATCCCGATCCGCAGGCACTTGCTCGCGTCGAGGCGATCGCACCACGAGCCGTCGCCCCGTCGGCCGACGCAGTGATCGGCGCAGGCGTCGATGCGCTGGTCATCGCAACACCGGCATCGACACACGCAGCGTTGAGCTGTCGCGCGCTCGAAGCGGGACTGCACGTTCTCGTCGAGAAACCGCTCGCGACCAACGTCCATGATGCTCGGCGGATCGCGCGAGCCGCAGGTGGACGTGTCGTGCTCGTTGGGCACGTCGTCTTCCACGTTCCGGTGCTCGCCCATTTGATAGACCGACTCGAGTTGCTCGGCACGCCGTCGGTCACGAGACACGTGCGTATCAGCTCCGGCGCGCGCCACTCGACGGAAGACACGGTGTGGGCGCTCGGTCCGCATGACGTCGCGCTCGCCCTCCGCATGCAGCGCGGCGTCCCGTCTGCCGTCCGTGCTCGCTCCTCGGGCCCGGCAGTGGAGGCTGTCGCGCGCTTCTCGAACGGTGCGGAGAGCCGCTTCCATTTCTCACGCGCCGGCGCAGGGCCGATTCGCGAGCTCGAGGTCGAAGGCGATGGATATCGACTGCGCGCGGACGAACGGAACGGACGATTCGAAGAATGCGTCGACGGGTGCACGAGTGAGATCGTCGTCGGAACGACCACTGCTCCACTGCGCGCGCAATGCGAGCATTTCCGATCGTGCATCGCCGGCGAATCCGAGCCTGTCGAAGCGGTCGCCGACAACGTCGCCAACGTGCGCGTGCTTTCGGCGATGGCACAATCCCTCGCGAACGGCGGCGGCTGGATCTCAATCGAGCCGGAAAACATCGGCCAGGACGCACTTCGGAGCGCGCCGTCGAGTGAGGCAGGTTGGCACTCGTTGAACGCGGCAGCCTTAGCTGCATCTGACTAGGAGCCTCGGACCAAGGGCGGTAGAGTGCCGCCCTCGCACTTGTTCATCTGCTCAGGCCTCCGCGGCCGAGCGTCCTTCCGCCGATTCTGGAGCCGTGGATCGTGGCAGCGTTGAAACCGAGACTCGCTTCTGGTCCCAACGCAGGTGGGACAGCTGACCGGCAGCCGATCGTCGATCTGCTCGCCCTTTGGCGCCCGATCCGCAAATACTGGATCACGACGCTCATGATCGCGGTCGGCACCGCCGTCGCCGCCGGCTTCTGGACCATGGGCCAGCCGAAGATCTACGAGGCGACCGCAACCGTCCAGTTCGATCCCAACCCACCTCGCCCGCTCGGCAACAAGGTCGACACGGTGGTCGAGATGGGCAGCGGCGCCGTCTGGGACACGCGCGAGTACTACGAGACGCAGTACCAGATTCTGCAGAGCCGGCGGGTCGCGCTGGCCGTCGTTCGTCAGCTCGGCCTCGAGCACGACGGCGCGTTCCTGATGAACCTGCCGCCGAATCAGAAGCCGCCCGCGAACTTCCAGCCATGGTCGGAGGAAGACGCGGCCGACAACGTCCGGTGGCGCATTCGCGTCGAGGCGGTGAAGCAATCGCGCATCGCGCTCGTCCGCTTTCAAGACGCGAACCCCGAGCGCGCCGCGCGCATCCTCAAGACGATCGTCGAGGTGTATCGCGAGGCCAACCTCGAGACGGCGCTCGAATCGACGGACGACGCGGCGCAGTGGCTCCGCACGGAGCACGACAAGCTGTCGAACGAGCTCGAGAAGAACGAGACCGCGCTCCACGAATTCAAGAAGGAGAAGAACATCCTGTCTGTCGATTTCGACGACAAGTCGAACCTCCTTCGCGAAGAGATCGGACAGCTCAACCAGGCGCTCACCGCGATTCGCATCCAGCGCGAGCAAGTCTCCGCACGCCGAAACCAGCTCGCCAAGGTGAAGGGCGGCGACCCCGCGGTCCTTCCGGCAAACGAGCTGCTGCAGAGCAACGTCTTGTCCTCGCTGCGCTCGGACTACGTCGCGACCGTGCGGGAGGTCGAATCGCTCAAGAAGAGCGGGCTCGGCAGCAACCATCCCGACATGCTCGCTGCCGTGGCGCAATCGAACACCGCACGTGACGCTCTTCTCGCCGAGGTACGCAACATCCAAGGGTCGCTCGACAACGAGCTCCGCGGCGTGATGGAGCAGGAAGGTGGGGTGTCCGGCCTCTACGACAAGGCACGCAACGAGGCCCTCGAGCTCAACCTCAACGAGATCGAATACAACAAGCGTCGCCGCGCCAAGGAAAACACCGAGAAGCTCTACGCCCTCGTCCTCGAGCGCGCCAAAGAGAGCGACATGGCGCGGCGCCTCCGCGTCAACAACGTCACCATCGTCGACGAGCCCACCGTCCCCAAGGGTCCGATCAAGCCCAACGTCCCGCTCAACATCGCGGGCGGCATCATCGTCGGGCTCCTCCTCGGCATCGGCGCGGCGTACGGCCGCGGGCTCCTGGACCGCACGGTGAAGACGCCGGACGACGTCGAGGCGATCCTCAACACGACGTTCCTCGGCCTCATCCCGGAAATCGATCCGAAGACGCAGGCGCAGCGACGAAGGCGGCGCGCACCAGGGCCACAGGCAGCCCCCGAGCTCGTCGTTCATCACACACCGCTCAGCGGCACAGCCGAAGCTGCGCGTGCCGTTCGAACGAATCTGCTCTTCATGGCGCCCGACAAACCGTTCCGCACGTTGCTCGTCACGAGCGCCGGACCGGCCGAGGGCAAGACGACCGTCGCCTGTTGTGTCGCGACGGCGATGGCGCAGGCCGGAAAACGCGTCCTGCTCATCGACGCCGATCTTCGCCGTCCGCGCGTACATCGCATCTTCGGCGGGCGCGGGATGTCGCAAGGTCTGACGAGCGCCCTGCTCGACGAAAACGCGATCGACGTCTCGATCGAGACCGAGGTTCCGAACCTTCGCGTATTGCCGGCTGGTCCTCTGCCGCCCAACCCGTCGGAGCTTCTGCAGAGCGAACGGTTCAAGGCGTACCTCCGCAAGATGAGCGAGCGTTACGACCAGGTCATCTTGGACAGCCCGCCCATCGTCGCCGTGACCGACGCCGTGATCTTGTCGACGACCGTCGACGCGACCGTCCTCGTCGTGCGCGCCTTCAAGACGACGAAGGACCTCGCCAAACACGCGCTTCGCCAGCTGCAAGACATCAGCGCGAACATGGCCGGCACCGTCCTCAACGCCGTGAACCTGTCGAAGGACGAATATCGGTATTCGTACCAATATTACCGCCGTGACAATTACTACTCGACGGACGCGCACCAACCGACCCACGGACCGGATGGTGGCGGCAGCGGTGACGGAGCGAGCGCCTCTCCGCCCAACTGATCACGACCCGGCTGATCCATGAGCTCGGCGCGCGATCGCCGGGGTGCTCGCGAACCATGAAGTTGATCCTCGAGGACGGAACGACGCTCGACGGCGAGCCTTTCGGCGCGCAAGCGAGCGTCACGGGCGAGGTCGTCTTCAACACGGCGATGAGCGGCTATGTCGAGACGCTCACGGATCCCTCGTACCGCGGACAGATCCTGGTTCTCACGTATCCGTTGATTGGCAATTACGGCGTGCCGGCTGCGCGCGAGCGCGGCTCGATCGACGGCCCGTTCGAGTCCGATCACATTCAGGTCCAAGGGCTGGTCGTCGGGAGCTACTCACGTACGTACAGCCATTACGCCGCGACGCGGTCGCTCGGCGACTGGCTTTCGAGCGAAGGCGTCCCGGCGGTAACGAGCATCGACACCCGCGCGCTCACGCGAAAGCTGCGCGAGGTCGGCACCATGAAGGGCTGGCTCGTTCCGAGTGAAGTGGACGTCGACGACGCCAAACGAACCGCGCGCGCGGTCGAAATGCACGACGAAGTCTTCCGCCTGGTCGCCCCGCGCCAGCCGATTCGTCACGACGGCGGCGAGCAACGCATCCTCGTCATCGACGCCGGCGCGAAAGACAACATCGTACGCTCGCTCCTCGACCGCGGATGCAGCGTGACCCGCGCGCCCTGGCACTCCCCCGTCTTGGAGCTCGCGGCGGAGGCAGACGGCATCCTGATCGGCAATGGCCCCGGCGACCCGAAGGACCTCGCGCCGCTGGTCGCGAACATTCGCGCCCTGCTATCCAGCTTTCGCGGTCCGATCTTCGGAGTTTGCCTCGGTAACCAGCTGCTCGCGCTCGCGGCCGGTGGCGACACCTACAAGCTGCCGTACGGCCACCGCGGCGTGAACCAACCGGTGGAAGACCTGCTGACGCGCCGCTCGTACATCACGAGCCAGAATCACGGATATGCCGTCAAGGACGGCTCGCTCGGCAAGGATTGGGAGCCCTGGTTCGTCAACGTGAACGACGGCACGAACGAGGGTATCCGTAGCCGGACGCGGCCCTTCTTCTCCGTGCAATTCCACCCGGAGGCGGCCCCCGGACCGGAGGATACGGCGTTTCTCTTCGACGACTTCTTGCGCCACGTCGGCGCCATGAAGCGAGGGGGCTGACGGTGTACGGCGCATACCATCCGCGCAAACCGAAGCGTGTCCTCGTCCTCGGCTCCGGCGCGCTGCAAATCGGCCAAGCGGGGGAGTTCGACTATTCGGGCTCGCAAGCACTGAAGGCCTTCAAAGAAGAAGGCGTCTTCACCGTATTGGTCAATCCGAACATCGCGACCATTCAGACCAGCGAGGGGCTCGCCGACAAGATCTACCTGACGGCGGTGACGCCCGAGTTTGTCGAACGAATCATCGTCAAAGAGGAAGTCGACGCAATCGCGCTCTCGTTCGGCGGTCAGACGGCGCTCAATTGCGGATTGGAGCTCGCAGCCGCGGGGGTGCTCGACCGGTACGGCGTCCGTGTCCTCGGTACGCCGATCGACACCATCCGCGACACCGAGGATCGAGCGCGCTTCATCGAGCGGCTCGCGGAGATCGGGGTTTGCACGGCGCGGGCGCGCGCGTGCCGGTCGCCGGACGAAGCGCGCGCCGCAGCGCTGGAGCTCGGGTTGCCGGTCATGTTGCGCGGGGGCTTCGCGCTCGGCGGCAAAGGCAGCGGCGTCGTCCGTGACGAGGCCGAGCTCCATGCGGCCGTTCGGCGCGCGTTCGCCGGCGGTGTCCCGCAAGTCCTCGTCGAGGAGGATCTCCGCGGTTGGAAGGAGATCGAATACGAGGTCGTCCGGGACGCCCGCGACAACTGCATCACCGTCTGCAACATGGAGAACTTCGATCCCATGGGGATCCACACCGGCGAGTCGATCGTCGTGGCTCCGTCGCAGACGCTCGACGACCGCGAATACCAGATGCTTCGTTCGGTCGCGCTGAAGACGGTGCGGCACCTCGGCGTCGTCGGTGAATGCAACATTCAATATGCGCTCGATCCGAAGAGCCTCGAATACCGGGTCATCGAGGTGAACGCGCGATTGAGCCGGTCCTCCGCGCTCGCGAGCAAGGCCACCGGTTACCCGCTCGCGTACGTCGCCGCGAAGATCGCGCTCGGGCGCTCGCTACCCGAGATACCGAACTCGATCACGCGCCGCACGACGGCCTTCTTCGAGCCCGCGCTCGATTACCTCGTTTGCAAAATGCCTCGCTGGGACCTCGGAAAGTTCCGCGGGGCGGACCTTCGGATCGGCAGCGAGATGAAGAGCGTCGGCGAGGTCATGGCGATCGGCCGAACCTTTCCCGAAGTCGTCCAAAAGGCGCTCCGCATGCTCGACATCGGCGTCAAAGGGCTCGACCCCGATGCTTTCGCCTTCGACGACGTACGCGGTCAGCTCGAGAACGCGACACCGCTCCGCATTTTCGCCGTGGCGAGAGCGTTGCGCGACGGCATGCCCGTCGAGGAGATTCACGCGCTGACGAAGATCGACCCCTGGTTCTTGCGCGCGCTGGCCCCTGCGATCGACATCCAAAAAGAGCTCGGCGCCGCCGGTCCCTCGCTCGGCCCGGCGATGCTCACACGTGCCAAGCGCCTCGGGATGAGCGATCAAATGATCGGCCACCTCGTCGGAAGGCCGCGTGAGGACATTCACGAAGAGCGAACGCGCGCGAACATCCAACCGCACTATTGCCAAATCGACACCACCGCTGCGGAGTTCCCGGCGGAGACGAATTACCTGTATTCGACGCACCACGCGACCGCGACGGACTCCGCACCTTCCTGGCGAAAGAAGATCCTCGTCCTGGGGTCCGGCGCTTATCGGATCGGGTCCAGCGTCGAGTTCGATTGGTGCTGCGTGAACGCCGTCCGAGCGGCTTCCGAGCTCGGGTACGAGACGATCATGCTGAACTACAACCCGGAGACGGTCAGCACCGATTACGACACGTGCGACAAGCTGATCTTCGACGAGATCAGCTTGGAGACGGTGCTCGACTTGTACGAGCGGGAGCAGCCGCACGGCGTGGTCGTCAGCATGGGCGGACAAGTGCCCAACAACCTCGCGTTGCGTCTGCACAAACATGGTGTCCGCATTCTGGGAACACCACCCGAGAGCATCGACATGGCGGAGGACCGAAACAAGTTCTCCGCCCTGCTCGACCGCCTCGGCATCGATCAGCCGAAATGGGATCACGTCGTCGACGCGTCATGCGCCGCCGAGAGCGTGGCCAAGCTCGGTGGCTTTCCGGTGCTCGTGCGACCGAGCTACGTCCTCAGCGGTGCGTCGATGAGCGTCGCGCACGAGCCCAACGAGCTCGAGCGGATCCTCGCCCGCGCGAAGGCCATTTCTCCAGAGCACCCGGTCGTCATCTCCAAGTTCGAGGTGCACGCGCGGGAGATCGAAATCGACGCCGTCGGTGACCGCGGCGAGCTCGTCCTGTCCGCCATCAGCGAGCACATCGAGGACGCCGGTGTTCACAGCGGCGACGCGACGCTCGTCCTTCCGCCGCAAACACTCTCGCTTCCCACCCTGCGCCGTGTCCGTCGAATCGCCGCGAAGATCGCCAAAGCGCTCGACATCACGGGCCCATTCAACATCCAGCTTCTCGCGAAGAACAACGAAGTCAAAGTCATCGAGTGCAACTTGCGAGCGTCGAGGAGCTTCCCCTTCGTGTCCAAAGTCACCGGGAAGAACTTCGTTCACGAGGCGATGCGGCGGATGCTCGGCGTTCGCAAACGCATCGAGCCCGCGAGCCTCGACCTCGACTACGTCGGTGTCAAAGCGCCGATGTTCTCCTTCTCGCGCCTCACCGGCGCCGATCCGGTGCTCGGCGTCGAAATGGCATCGACCGGTGAGGTCGGTTGTTTCGGCGACGACCTCCAGGAGGCGCTGCTCCACGCCCTCGTCGCGACGGGCTTCCGCCCGCCGACCAAAGGTGTCCTTTTGTCCCTCGGCCCCCTCGAGGACAAATACGGATTTGCCGACGACGCCCGTATCATCGCAAACGACCTGAAGCTCCCCATCTACGCCACCCCCGGCACGGCTGAAGCCTTCACCGCGCTCGGCATCCCGTGCACCAGCCTCACCAAAGGCGAAGGCGCCGGCGCCATCCGCGCCATCGAGGACGGCCTCGTCGATCTCGTCATCAACATCCCGCGTGAATACGACGCGCAAGGTCGCCCTGACGGCTATTGGATTCGCCGCCGCGCCATCGATTGCGGTGTTCCGCTTTTGACCGATCCGCAGCTTGCGCGCGCCGTCATCGAAGCGATGAGGAGCAAACGCAACGTCGAGCTCGGGGTGTTGTCCTATGACGAGTTTTTGGGGCGCACGCTCGACCCATCATGAGGTCGTGAGCGACGCGCCGAGGCGGCGATAGGTCTCGGCGTACGCAGCCACGCTCGCAGCCGGCTCGAACAGCCGACGAGCCAGACGCGCACCATTCTCTCCATAACGTTGCCTGAGCGCAGCATCGTTCTGCAACGACTGAATCGCAGCGACCAGTCCGGCGTAGTCGCCCTGCTTCTCGACGAGCCCACACTCGCCCTCGACCAAGATCTCGCGCGCCGAGCTGACGTCGAACGAAACGACCGGCGTTCCGCAGCCCAGCGATTCGATCATGGCGCGCGCGAGCCCTTCGCTCCGGCTCGCGAGACAAACGACGTCCGCCGCGCGATACCAATCTTCCGGAGTCGAGGTGAAGCCCACCAGCTTCACACGTCCCTTCAGCCCCAATCGCTCGATGGCGTCTTCGCATCGGCGAGCATAGGGCTCCGACTCTGGTTGATAATCGCCGACGAACACCACCGCGACGCCCGACCGAACGAGATCGGGAACGGCCTCCTCGATGAATCCGAGCTGATTCTTCTTGTCGTTGAACGTCCCGGTGTAGACGACGGTGAACGACTCTCGATCGAGCCCGAGACGCGCGCGAACCGCACGGCGTTCCTCTTCGCTCGGCGGCGACATCTTGCCGAGATCGACGGCGCTGTAGATTCTTTCCACGGGTGCCGTATCGGCGAGTGGGACCATATCGCGAAGCTCGGTCTCGACCGCGTGCTTCATCTCGTCGGAGAGGACGACGACGACACTCGAGAGCTGGCGAAGCGCGCGCCATCGAGGCCCGCGCACGCCGAGCGTGTCGCGGATGTTGAAGAGCACGCGCGCACCGGCCAGGCGCGCACCGATGCAGGCGTACCACATGGCGACCGAATCGTTGCAGTGCACGACGCGAGCGCCGCTCTGTCGTACCAGGCGAGCGACGGTCGAATTTGCGGCCGCGAGCTGGGGGAAGCGCGCAAGCCGATAGCGGGCAAGCGCGAGGCCACCGACGTACCGCGGCTCGGGCACGTCGATCAGCTCGACTTCGCAACCGAGCTCCCGCCAGAGCTTCGTGAAGCGACTCTCCCGTTGCGTGACGACGATGCGTCGCGATGGCAGCGCACGCAGAATGTGCGTGAGGCTCTCGAGGCCTCCATTTGCCTGCGCCCCGGATTGGAACGCGACGAACACGATCGCATCGGACATCCGCAAGGCTGATTTACCTCGGGTTCGATGCGTGGCGATCGACTTTCATTCGCCTGCTCGCACATCGCCCCAGGCTTCGCACCCCGTTGGGAATGCGCTAGGGTTCGCCTGCTTTCGCGCCGGTACTAGGGCTGGTGCGGCGGGCATGGGTGAGCCTGGCGGGGATTCGCCGCGCTCCTCTGAACCTTCGACCTCGGGCCCGCACCTACCGCTGGGTGCACGAGCCTCTGATAGACGGATGTGAATCATGGTGATCGTCGGCCTTTCGCCCATCGTCCACGAGAGCGCGGTGGGGATCCTCGTCGACGGCAAGCTCGTCGCAGCCGCCGCCGAAGAGCGCTTCGGTCGCGTGAAGAACCAGGGCGGGTTCCCTCACCAGGCACTCGAGTATTGCCTGAAGCGCGCGGGGCTGACCGCTCGTGACGTCGACTACGTCGCGTACGCTGCCCTGCCCTTCCACCAAGAGCGCATGCGCGACATTGCGAGCTTCGGGCAGAACATCGCGTACGTCGCCCGCGCCGAGGACGCACCGGCACGCAAGCTGCGCCACGTCCTGAACTTCACGCGCAACCTCGTGCTGACGAAGGAGTGGGAGTCGTGGGGCGGAACCGAGCGAAAGATCCGCACGGAGCTCCGCGGTCTCGGTCTCGAGGACAAGCTGGTCTTCGTCGACCATCACCGCGCGCATTGCGCCAGCGCCTATTACACGTCTGGTTTCGACCGATGCCTCGTCGTCTCCCTCGACGGTTATGGCAGTGGCCAGGCAGGCTCTTTCTATCTCGGCGATCGCGGCAAAATCGAGCTCCTGCAAGAGGTGCCGTACCCGCACTCGCTCGGCACGTTCTACCGCCGGGTCACGCAAGCGCTGGGTTTCAAGCCCAACCGCCACGAGGGCAAGATCGTCGGCCTCGCTGCGTTCGGTGATCCGAACAAGCTGTACGACGAAGTGAGGGCGCGCTTCGACCTCGAGCACGACGATTACTACCGATACAAGACGTCGCAAGATCCCTATTTCGAGAAGGAGCTCGCGAAGAAGCATTCGCGTGAGGACGTCGCGGCCGCGTATCAGCGCGTGCTCGAAGAAGTCGCGGCGAAGTACATTCAGAAGTGGCTGCGCAGGACCGGCACCACGAAGCTCGCCTGCGCAGGTGGCGTCTTCGCGAACGTGAAGATGAACCAACGCCTCATGGAGCTGCCCGAGGTCGAGCAGATGTTCGTCTTCCCCGCGATGGGTGACGGCGGCGTCGGCGTCGGCGCGGCGTATTCGCTTTACGGCGACCTTCGTCCGGCGACACCGCACACGCTGCCGGACGTGTTCCTCGGTCCTGCGTATACCGATCGCGAGATCGAAAACGCCCTCGTCAGCGCCGGGCTACCATTCAAGAAGTCGACCGACATCGAGCGCGACATCGTGGAGCAGCTCGTCGCGAACAAGGTCGTCGCGAGGTTCGACGGCGCGATGGAGTTCGGGCCTCGCGCGCTCGGCAACCGCTCGATCCTCTATCCGGCGCTCGAGCCGGAAGTGAACAAGTGGCTGAACAACCGCCTCAAGCGCACCGAGTTCATGCCGTTCGCGCCCATCTCACTCGAGGAGCACGCGAACGATCTCTATGTGAACATCGATCGCGTTCGCTACTCGGCGGAGTTCATGACGGTCACGACGAGCTGCACGGCGCAGATGCAGGCGCAGTCACCCGCCGCGGTCCACGTCGACGGCACCGCACGCCCGCAGCTCGTGCGTGAAAGCCGCAATCCGTCCGTCCACAAGATCCTCCGCCTCTATCACGAAAAGACGGGCATCCCGACGCTCATCAATACGAGCTTCAACATCCACGAAGAGCCGATCGTCTGCTCGCCCCAAGACGCCATTCGCGCTTGGAGCGACGGAGCGCTCGAGGTGTTGGCGCTCGGACCGTATCTCGTGACCCAGTCGGCAGCCTGAGATTGCACGTGTCGTCCGGCGTGAGCCGGACGACACATCCCGTTCCGGCGGCCTCTCAGCAGGCACGCTTTTGCGAACGCGAGCGTCGTCGCAGCGCGGCGACCCCGGCCAGCGCGAGCCCGACGACCCAACCGCTTCGCGCTCCTCGTCCCGTCGTCGAGCACGAGTCGCATCCACCGGACGCGCCGCCACCGTCGTCGGAGGCAACCCCCCCACCGCCAGCGGATGGGGCGCCGCCCGTGCCGCCGGCGCCGTCCGCGACGACGGAGCCGCCGGCTCCTCCGCCGCCACCTTCGACGGGAGCACCGCCACCGGCGCCGCCGCCGCCGGTTCCGGCATCACACGTTCCGGTCGTGCACGAGCCGTCCGTGCAAGCAGAGTCGCAACAGATACCCTCGACGCAATAACCGGATACGCAGGCCGAAGAGGCCTCGCACATGTCACCGAGCTCGAGCGGCCCCAGTAGACGACGAGCGCGAATGCGTCCGCAGCGATAGCCGTCTTCTGGGAGCTCGCGCCGATAGAAGATCAAGGTCCCGTCGTCCGAGAACGACGCTGATCCGGACTCGGCCTCGGAAATCTCGAAAGGCGCGCCGGCCACGAGCTGCGCATCGATCTCCACTCCGACAAGCGCGCCCTCCTGCGTAAAGGCCCCCATGAAGCCGGCGCCATGGGCGACGAGATCCATCGGATGGCCTGTCGGCAAGATCGGGCTCGGCGCATCCTGCACGGAGCCGTCGGCAGCGAGGCGGACGCCGAGTGGGGGATTCCGATCGTAGACGAGGAGACGCGTTCCGGACGAATGCGCAAGCATAACCCCTGCGTCTTGCAACGCTGGATACGCGGCCAACGCAACCACAGTGTTCGTTGGCGAAACGGTGCCGTCCAACGCCAGCCGGTTCGCGTAAAGGTTCGTTATCCCGGAAGGATCGGGGGTCGAAAACCAGGAAAAAGCATATGCGGCCCCGTCGAACACCATCGACGCGGGCTTGTACCCATATCGATTGTAGTCGAAGTTGACACCGTCGCCGATCGCATTGCCGTCCGCATCAATCAACCCCACGAAGACCTGAGTATCGAGGTCTACGTCGCCTGGCGGGGTAATGAAATGTTGCAGGAAAGCGTAGTCCACACCGTCGGACGCGAGTGCAACCGGTGGCAGTGGAGCAAGATTGGCATTCGGCGCCACGATCTCGACCCGAGAGCCCAGAACGCCGCCGGCCCCGATACGTTGGAAGTACGGAATCGGATCAGGGTCATCCGGATTCCCGTCGTACGAGATCAAGAAATCGCTGCCGTTGCTGGCGAGCCGGGGTTTGCGCCCGTCGGCGATCTTGAACGCCTCCGTCTGAAGCGGATTTCCATCCGCATCGAACCGGGCGCCGTAAATGGCGTCGGTCGACGCGCGGCTGTCCACCCAGACGACGAGGGTGACACCTGCGGCGTTCGTCGCAGACTGCGGTTCTCGCTGATCGTTTGCCGAGGTCGTTAGATTCAGCGATACCGGGGAGCTCTGCGAGGTCACGACGCCCGACGAATCAACCCGCGAAGCATTGACCGTCCCGTTGTTCACGTGCACGAACAAGGCTGCACCAGGACCGCCAGCTCCGCTCACGTCGGTCTGCTCTTCGACTGTCAGCTGGATCGGGCTCGCGTCGATTGGTGCCCAAGCCGAGGAATACCGCATGACGCGTGCCTGGTTCGCTACGTAGTCCGTATAACCGAAATACTGCGTTCCCCCGACCGCTACGACGTCGCTGGGACAATGCGCAAACGTAAGCTGTGGACCGAACGCATTTCCCGCTGTGTCGAATCGCTTGCCGACACAGTCTCCCGACCAGGTCCCCCCGACCATCAGGAAGTCCGTTCCGTTCGTGGCCACCGAGCCCCCACCTTGCCAGTCGGGGATTGGATACGTGTCCAGCAAGCTCCCGTCCTCGTCGATGCGGGAGTGCGCAGCAGCAGGAGGAGAGAACAGGTCACAGCTCACCATGTAGACGCCACCGGCATAGGCGACACTCGTCGAGAGACAGTTCGCTCCGACCGACGTCGGCCCGTTGAGAACCTGGCCCGTGGAATCGAGTAGGACGAAGGTGCCGTTGGCAGACACCACGAGAAATCCGTCCATCCCTCGAGCCACCGCGCTGACGCCGACAGGAATGTTCACGTCGAGCGTGACAGCACCGGTGGGATCGATCCGAGAGAGCTTAGGCCCATTCACGGTATTGGCGAAGACGAGGAAATCGGCACCGTCCGTCTCGATTGCCGACCCGAGCACCCCCGCCAGGGCCGGGCCAAGGACGATATCGTTTGCGTCCAACACCTGGCCGTTCACGTCGATCCGACGAGCCCGAAAGCTTTCCTCGCCATAGAAGACGCTCAAGTAGATCGAGCCGTTGAACGCGACCTTCGGTTTGGACCTGGGGACTTCGGCGGTCTGCGTCAGAATCGGAACGTCGACCTCGAACTCTCCCGAGACGGTGGGCGCCGCAAGCGCCTCACCCGACAGATGCGGTGCCCCGACCACCAACCCTACGAATACGACCGACGCAATCCGGGTGCCCAAAGGCGTGGAGTCCATCGAACCTTGGTGGCGAGCCCAGACGCGAAAATTCAAACGCCGCTACCGAAGACCGCGAGGCCGATAGCCAGCAAACAAGATGACGCCGAGGACAGGCAGCGCGAACTGGGTGAGGAGCGACAGGGGAAGCGTCGTCGGGGCCGACACGAAAAGCGTGCTCGCGTACACCATCACGACGTTCTTGTCTCCACGTGACGCCAACATCCATTGGTAGACGCGACGCTGAAACGCGCCCCAACCCATCATGCCGAGCACGACGCCGAACCATGAAAAGTTCGCGAACAGCACGCCTAAGAATGGAGTTGGAACCGAGGCTCCGGTGAAATTGAAGACGATCGCGCTGTCGCGCCAGATGAACGACCCGGTTTTGTCCGCCCAGACCCACTTCGGAATCGGCCACGTGAGGAGCGCGGCCCACGACTCACCGTAGAGATAGCCCTTCTTTTCAGGAAAGTAATAGAACACCAAAGCCAAGGCGCTGAGGCGTTGACGGTCGGCGGCGTGCTCCTCCAGCTGGCGGGACACACTGAGCCGCTCCTTGATCGGAACCATCTCGACCTTTTCGGCCTCTTGAGCGCGGTACTGCCCAGCGATGTTCGACGCGACGAGACTGGCGAACGCTGCGGCGAGCAAGATCGCCCAGGGAATACGCCTGCGCATGTAATGGAAGCAGGCGGCGCAGCCGACGAAGAAAATGACGACCAGGCCGCGCTGCCCCGCGCGCACGACGAGCAGGCCGAATACGGCAATCATCGCGATCGATGCCAGAATCCAGGCACGCCGACCTTTCTCCAGAGAGACGACGAGCGCGAACATTGCTGGGATGAAGCCCAGGCTCATACCGCGCAAGATCCACGTGGCGTTCGGGTCGTCACGCACGACGGCTTTGCCACGGGCGAGCTCGGAGAAGTCGGTCAAATCCGTCCCTAGCCGGCCCTGAAACCAGATGTAAACGGGGAGGGCGATTGCGAGGCAACCGAGGCACGCGAGCAAGAGACGCGGGCTCGACCAAGCAATGCCGGTTAGCCGAGAGACACCGGAACGAGCGCGACGTGGCCAGTAGTAGCCGACCAGATAACTCGCCTGCCCCGCTACGTACGACCAGGCAACCAGCTCGACGAGCTCGGTTTGGGCTCTCGGCGACATCTGGGGCACGAAGGCGAGGTCGATGCCATCCGTGCGGACGATCATGACGAGCGTGGACGCGAGCGCGATGGCACCGCTGAGGCCGTTGAAAGACCCCAACTCGAACGGGTCAGCCCGACGGCTCCAGAAGATCGGGACGAGGAACAGGCTGATAGCTAGAACCAGCGGGCGGAAGAGCGCCGCCGTGTCGCCGCTCGCGCCAATCGTTTCACCAATCAAAAGCGCGACCAACGTCAGCACGAGGTGAGCACCTCGGCGGAGCCCGAGTCGCGAGTGGTCGGTCAGCGATGGCTCCTCATTCAGCGCCGTCTCCTGCTCGATCCGCGACGTTTCCGACTCGGCCGGCGGCGCCGACGCTCCAGCGTCGTCTGGTGAGATTGCTTGCGACGCCATGGGACCTACCGTTGCACCGCGATGGGCCGCAGTTCACACCGGAGCTTGCACGCGGTGCCGCTCGACAACAACGCTTTTCTGGCCGTCATGGTCGCACGCTTCGATTGGCATTGCGCGCCGCCTGGAGCCTCGCCTCGATGTTGGGTGTGGCATCGCTCTGAATAGCCCGAGCACGTTCGAGGGCCTCGACTGCCACACCCCAGGTCCCGAGCTGCTCCGCGAGATCTGCGACCGCGAGCCAACGCGCCGCCGTCGGGTCCTCCGACGCGGCCCTCCGCAATGCCCCAAGCGCTTGCTGAGGCTCGTTTCGTGCGAGGCGGAGCTGCGCGACCCACGCATGGGCGTAAGCACAGCTCTCCTTACTTGCACAGTTGGACGCGAGGTATGCCCCGAGCGCTCGGTTCAAACCATCGTCGTCGTGAAGGCTCGACAACACCTCTGCGTGGAACCGCAAGCAATCCGATCGCTCGTCCTTCGCGCCGCATCCGGCGTTAAGGATCTCGTCGGCATCATCGGCTCGGCCTTCGTGGAACGCGATCCTCGCCCGAATGACGGCCGCCCGCGTGCTCGCAGGTGCATATTGCTCGAAGGCGTCGGCGTGCGCTTGAAGCTCGGCGATGCAATGGGCGGTGTCCTCGCAGGGCCACTCGTTCGACTTCATTGCTGCGAGGCGCGCATCGACCAGTCGTGCGCGCGG
Organism: Polyangiaceae bacterium; assembly: GCA_013361525.1. Classification (GTDB taxonomy): domain Bacteria; phylum Myxococcota_A; class Polyangia; order Polyangiales; family Polyangiaceae; genus Xiheicaenibacterium. The sequence continues at coordinate 195,992 of JABFXY010000039.1, forward strand.
AGAGAAGAGATTCGGCACGCGTGACAGCGCCTCCGCGTCCAGCCGCTCGCCAGCCACTGGATCTCGAGCGGCGCGAACCTGCGCCGCGAGCTCGTCGAGCACGTACACACCTGCCTCGCCGAAGGGGGCTGCTGAAATCAGCTTTTCGGCGTCGCGGGTCACTTCGTAGGCCAGCTGCGCGCACGCGCGGGAGAGCCCTCGCTCGTACTCACATGCGAGACGAATCTCCATGAGAGCCTGATCGTCCCGCCGATTTTCTGCGAGGACCTGTGCGAGTAGCAGGTGTGCACGCCCAACCGTGGGTCCACGCTCCAAGGTCCTTTGCAACCAGGGCATCGGACGCTGGCCCGCATTTCGCGCCGCCAGAGCACCGAGCATCGGGAAGTAATAGTCGGCCGGGTGCCGGAGGATCCGTTCGCGAATTTCGGCGTAAAGCTTCGCGTTGTCACGCGTCGGCGACGTCGAGGCCATCGTGAGGATGGCATTCATCTCGAAGCGATCCCGATCGACTGTGTCGCGGCCGAACCACAACATTAGTGCGGCAAAGATGGGCGTCGCACAGGCGGCCAATCTCGCGACCGGAACCGCGCGCGATGCAGCGCCGGCTCGGTAACTGCGCCCGCGCCGGCGGGTGTCGCCCCACGAGGCGCCGAGTGTCGTCGCAATCGCGCATCCGACGCCGAAGATTTCGGTACCGAGATCGAGGAGGTTCTGCAGAAGGACGATCGCGACCGCCAACCATCCGGCGGTCATCACCGTGCTGCGCCCAAAACCCATGTTGCGGGGTCGAAGGAGCCAACCGAAAACAACGAGCGCCGCTCCCGCCACGACGAACCCCCACTCGACCGCCCACTGGATGAGGAAGTTTTCAGGGTGCGTGAACAGGATGTTTTGTCCGACGGGGGGACGGTAGGCCATCGACACGCTCTCGAATGCGCCGCGCCCGACACCAAACCTCGCGTAGTCGCCGAGCATGGGCTGCACCCACCTGAGGACCTCGAGCTTTGCCTTGTTCTGGCTGAGTATCTCGTCCCAAAACGCCTCGTCGGCGCTGGTGAGGGCGATACCTGCAGCGATGCAAAAGGCCGCGGTCGTGGCCAGCGCAATCATGCGAGACGAAACGGCCGCATGGGGCCTGCGCCGCGCGCTGATCGCGGACACGACGCCGAAAGCGAGGAGTCCCAATACCAAACAAGCAAGGCCCGCACGTGACGCACATCGGATCGAAACGGCCAGGAGCGTGACGACCCCCACGCCGAGGATCGGCCGGGGGATCGCCGGTTCCTCGGACATCATGAGACCAAGGCCGATCAACGCCCCGAGATTCATGTACGACGCCAGGGTATTGGTGTTGAGCAGCGGCCCGATATGAGTCACCGGTATCGGGTGGTAGGGTTTGTAGACGCCCCACACCGACTCGGCGCCGACGAGCAGATGTGCGAAGGACACAACGGCCAGCGCGACCGCTGAACCGAACACGATCAGTTGGACCTTCGCCGCCCCGATTCGTGAGGAGGCTGCGCTCGATGCGTACCAGACCGCGGCATACGCGGCCCATTTCAGCGACTCGCTGATGCTCGCCCCCGGATCCACCGAGAGCGAGCCCATGGACACCGTTTCACCAAAAGGCAAAAGCGCGCGAGACCACACATCCGCAGCGGCCGGCGACAGCGCGCTCAACCACGACAGAGGCATTGGGACGGCCTGCAAGGCGGAATACACGCCGAGCATCAACAGCGCGAGCGCAGGCATCGGGGAACAGCGGGGCTTCGACGTGAAGGTCGCGTACACCCCGACAGCGAGCGCGAGGGTCCCGAAAATAAAGAGACACACCGGCGGCACAGAACCCACTGCGAGCACGCTGCCCGCAGTGGTCAAGCTCAATCCGGCAAGGACGATGACGTCCTTGCGCTCGATGTCTCCGCGCATGCCCCTACGGCGTCCGGTCCGCCACGATCATTCAGTCTTGCCTACGCGTACGGGGATCACACCCGCACCGCGCGCCGAGACGAACATCGTGTCATCCGTGAAGTGGAGCCAATAGGTGTTCCCAATCCCCTCGATCGTTCCTTCCAAATGAGGCTCCGACCCGGACTCGATGTCGAAGACGTGCACGCCCGTGGGCCCCGCGCTGGCATAGAGCTTTCCTCCACGAGCGACGAGCCGCTGGCCGAGCCCAATATCAGCACCTTCGTAGATCTGCACTGGGTCGCTCGGATTGGTGATATCGAATGCCACGAGCGTGCGCGCGAGCGAATCGGTTCCCGATTCGAGATCCACGTCGAACGCCGACCCGTATAGGGTTGCGCCAGAGACGGCGAGGGAGAGCAAACCCTCCCGAGACGGAAGCGTCAGCGTTTTGGCTACGACGAGCGACGCGGGATCCGTTGCGTCGATCAACCCGAGACCCGCCGAACCGGCAACGTAGAGAACCGTGCCCTGAAGCGCGAGTTGCAAGCAGCCGCCGGCCGTGTCGTTGACAAAAGCCTTGTCGAGGAGGACGGGGGCGCTGGGTACCGAGATGTCATAGCTGCGGACGGAGTTGTTGCCGTCGCAAACGAAGGCGGTCGTGCCGCTGAACACGGCACCGTCGATCGCATCGAAGTCGGGATCGGCGACTTGCGACACCGACGCCGGGTTGGCGGGCGTGGATACGTCGAAGATCGAGAACCCCGCACGTGCATCCGCGAAGAACAAGAGTCCGTCGTGCAGATACACGCCGAAACCGCCGTAGTCGGAGTCGATCCCGGGGGTCGTGTCGGTGTCCACCAGATTGAGGGACAAGTCATACGTGAGTAGACCCCGACCGCCGGACGCGGCGTACAACGTCTCCCCCTCGCCCGTGATCCCGCGAACGATTCCCCACCCGTTCTGCTCGGCATAGATCGGCGCGGCGTTGGCAGCAGCCGAGGTCGGATGCACGTTCAGCCCGGCATCCGTTCCGACGAAGATGTAGTCGCCCGCGCCCGCCGAAAGGGCGAGCCCGCGCGCCCGCGTGCCCACCGGAAGGACCTCGGCCGCGCCGAGATTCCCGGAGCCATCGTCGACGACGCGAATGGCTCCGCTCATGAACGAGGTGGCAAAAATCGTGTCGCCCGAAAGCGTCAGATTGCTTAGAACGTCCGGACAATCGACCGCGCAGACCCCCTGCGGTCCCATCGAGTGACCCAGATACTGGGCCGCGCCGTCTTGGAGAGAGAACGCCTGGATGTCGATGCCCTGCACGGCGGCATAGATGCGGTCGCCGTTCAGCAAGACGTCGCTGACCATACGAGGCTCGTCGAACGTCTCGGGAAGGGCTTGAGACTGACGCTGCGTGATCAAAGTAGGAGACAGCGTCGATAGATCGAAAATCGCGAACCCGGGCAATCCGAGCGCGTCCGCCTATCGTTAGCCGCTCATCGACACACGGGTGGCTCCCACGCCCGGCCCGAAATAGTGAGACGCAATGACGGTGCTGACCTTCGGATCCGTCACGTCATGGATTTCGAGACCCATCCCGCCGTCGGCGACCGCGAGGTAAAGTCGACCGTCGCGCTCGAAGGGCTCGACGTCGGAGACACTTCCCGGCGTCCCCACCACCGCGAGCAAGGTGGGATTTCCAGGGTCGGAAATGTCGTACACCCACACGCCGTTCCAACCCATCGGAACGTAAATGCGCCCGTGGCCGGCCTGAATCGTCACGGGAGACGAAGGCGTCATGAGCGACGCGACGAGCGACGGTCCAGCGGGGTCGGAGGTGTCGTAGACTTGAATGCCCGGCAGCTCCGACGAAGCAACGAATGCGTGCTGGCCCGACACGGCCAAGCCGCTGATGGGAGCAGGGCGCACGGTGACTGGATCAGCTGTCGGTTCGACGGTCGAAAAAGAGGTGCTTTCGGACAGGCACGCGTCTCCGTCGACGCTGCGGACGCCCTCACCGATCTGGAGTCCGTATTCGGACCAAAAGCGAAGAGCGCCAGTAGCAGTGATTTCGATCGTACGAGGGTCGACGACGGTCACATCGACGTCCACATCCACCTGATCCTCGAGGCGGACCAAGCGCACCTGATCGACCAGCGTCGACGCGTCGATCGGAACGTTGAAGGTCGCGCGGAACGCGGAGCCTGCAACCTCGACACCCTCGGCAGCGAACCCCGGCTCGAGAGAGCTCACGTAACACGTCGCCTCAGGCCCGGGCGGACCGTCGTCGTCGTCGTCGTCCTCGACGACCGTACACGTGCATCCCCCCGCCGTGCTCATGAGTGCGAGCGCCGACATACTCAGCAGAAATCTCAATCGTCGCATCGCCCGCATGGCTGAACCTCCGAGTCGGAGAGCGTACCCCGAAACAGCGAGCGCCGCTCGATCAGGCTTCGATGCTCGGGCATGGGACGACATTCAAGTTCCGGAGCGAAGCGAAGGGACGGGGGCCTTGGTGGGGAGGTGGGAGCTGTCGGCTCGATCGTTCGGAGGCGTCCGTGCTACGAACGTGGCGCGGCCTGCTTATGTGCTCAATTTCCGGCGTCGTTTGGACGACTCCCCACAGCCCCGAAGAAACGCTCGAGCTCGTCCGGTCGATGAACCGGGCGCTGCGACATCGCGGGCCCGACGGCGAGGGCGCTGCCGTTGTCGCAGGAGGTCGGCTGACCCGGCACCATTGGGACGGGCGAGGCGGCCCCCTCTTTGCTCCCGTCTCCACGGCGTCGCGCTCTGCCACGACACTCGGGCTCGGGATGAACCGCCTATCGATCCGCGACGTGGAAGCTGGACATCAGCCCATGGCGGACCGCAGCGACCAGGTGACGATCGTCTTCAACGGCGAGATCTACAACACGGAGGAGCTCGGTGCGGAGCTCGCCGGGTCAGGCGTTACGTTTCGGACTCGAAGCGACACGGAGGTCCTGCTCGAGGCGTACATGCGCTGGGGCCGAGCCTGCGTCGAGAAGCTCGCCGGGATGTTCGCGTTCGCGATCTGGGACGAGCGCGATCAATCGCTCTTCATCGCGCGCGACCGGCTGGGGATCAAACCGCTCGTCTGGGCCCGGACGAAGGAAGCGATCCTCTTCGGCTCGGAGCTCAAGGCGCTGCTCGCGACAGGACTGGTCGCGAAGCGGGTTCGCCGTTCAGCCGTCGACCAGTTCCTGTTTCACCTCTACGTGCCTGCGCCCAACGCCCCACTGGAGGACGTCCACGTGCTCGAGCCGGGTCATACGCTTCTGCTCAAGAATGGGGAGCTGCGGATCCAGAGGTATTGGTCGCTGTCGTTCGCCCCCGGGGCCCCGAAGTCCCTGGACGTGCATGCGGAAACGTTCAAGACGCTGTTCGACCAAGCGGTAGGATCGCATTTGCTCTCCGACGTCCCGGTCGGAGCGTTCCTCAGTGGGGGGCTCGATTCGAGCGCCGTCGTCGCGACGATGAAGCGGCTGGGCCAAGGACAGGTCCATACGTACACGGTCGGCTTCGACGTCAAACAATACGACGAGTCGAGTGATGCGGCAGAAGCCGCACGGTTCATCGGAACGGAGCACGAGGAGGTTCGCGTTTCGATCACGGACCTCGAGAACGACATCGTTCGCGTGCTGTCGCACTACGATCAGCCGTTCGCGGATCCGTCAGCGGTCCCGACCTACGTTCTCTGCCGCGAGACCGCGAAGCGCGTGAAGGTCGCGCTGGCAGGGGACGGCTCGGACGAACAGCTCGCGGGCTATCCGCGCGCGCGACACTTCGCCATGCTCGAAGCCGCACGCAGATCTCCCGCGGCCGCGCGCGCGGCCTTCGCCTGGGCGCTCGATCGCGCTGCTCCGCTGCTCGGTGGCTATCGGCGACGAGTGCGCAATCTCGCCGACTACGCAAACGTTCTTCGGAACGGCGGCGCGAGCGATCCGATGAGCGCATATATCCATCTCCGCCACGTCTTCCGAAATGGTTGGCACGGCCGCATCCTGACGCCTGACTTCGCCGAGCACGTGGGTCGGGAAGATCCGTCTTTCCACATTCATGCGGTCGCCGATCAATCCAGCGCAGTCGACCCGATTACGCGGCTTCTGGAGGTGGAGGTCCACACCTACCTGCCGAACGACATTCTGATGAAGGTGGATATGGCGAGCGGCGCCCACGGCCTCGAGGTGCGGGTGCCGTTCCTCGATCATCGTCTTGTGGAAGCCGTCGCGGCGATGCCGTTGCAAGCCAAGCTCGGTCTCCGACGCACGAAGGTCGTTCTACGAGAAGCCCTTCGAGGTTCCTTGCCCCCTGGCGCCCTTCGAAAGCGGAAGCAAGGGTTCCACCTTCCCGTCGCTCAATGGCTCCGTGGCGCTGGGAAGGGCATGTTGTTCGACACCGTGCTTTCGCAACGGGCGACACAACGCGGGTACTTCCGTCCGGAGGTGCTGCGTCAGCTCGCGGACGAGCACGTGGAGCAGCGCGCAGATCACAGTGGCATGCTGTGGAGCCTGCTAGGACTAGAGATTTGGCATCGAACATGGGTCGACTGAACGGCGTTCCGGCGGAGCCGGCCGATAGAAACCGACCGAGTGTGTTGTTTGCTATCAATCACCTCGGGCGCGGTGGCGCGGAGAGCCACACGCTGCGGGTCCTCAACTACCTCGATCGCACGCGATACCGCCCTTTGCTCGGGGTTGTAGCGCGCGGCGGTAGCTACGAGGACTACCTTCGCCCCGACGTCGAGATCTTGGAGCTCGCGCACACCAGCGCGCAGTCGAGCACGGCCCGACAAGTCATGAGCGCGCCGGGTCTGCGCCGTTTGGTCGTCGATAGGCAGCCCGACATCGTACTTCTCGTCATGGACTTCATGGCAATCATCGGAACCCTGACGCTCAAGAGCCTCGGGCCCAAGAGACCGAAGATCGTCCCCGTCGTACAGATCCCTCCCTCGATCGAATACGCATCGTCTGCCTTCGGGCGAAGGTTCGTTCTACCCGCGATCCGTCGCCTCTATACGAGGACGGATCGGGTCATCGCTCTTTCTCACGGCGTGCGCGACGATCTCATAGGAATCGACGCTCGTCTCCGTAACCACATAACGGTCATTCACAATGCGTGTGTGGACGACCGCACCGAGAACACCACCGAGCGGGTCGACGTCCCGACGCCCGACGCGCCCGTCATTCTCGGGGCTGGCAGGCTGATTACGCAAAAAGGGTTTACGTACCTCATCGATGCGTTCGCCGAGGTCAGACGGCAGACGCCGGCGGAGCTCTGGATTCTGGGTGAAGGCCCCGATCGCTCGCTCCTGGAACGACGTATCGCAGAGCACGGGTTGGGGTCGTCGGTCCGCCTCCTCGGCTTCCAACGAGCGCCGCATGCGTTCATGCGCAAGAGCGCGATCTTTTGTCTGTCGAGCATCTACGAGGGATTCGGCAACGTGGTGGTGGAAGCCATGGCCTGCGGGCTGCCCGTCGTTTCGACCGATTGCCCCTACGGTCCATCCGAGATCATTCGCGACGAGAACGAGGGGTTGTTGGTGCCGACACGTGACGTGCCGGCGCTCGCTCGAAGCTTGGCGAGGCTCCTGCGCGATCGTCCGCTTCGCGACCGACTCGCGCAATCGGGCCTTGAGCGCGCGAAGAACTTTCACGCGGCACAGGTCGCACGCGAATACGCAGACGAGATGGATCGAATTCGAGCCGGCAGCAGGAGGACGACCTCATGAATCAGGAGCCACGTGACTTCGGCGGCGCCGCCCGAAGGTGCCCTGTGTGCGTCTCTCCGTCTCGGGGGGTAGCACCAATCCCGGCCCGTCACCCTTTGCGAACGTGCCCGCGATGCGGACATCGATTCGCATTGGCGACCGAGGTCGAACTGGAGGCGCTCTACTCGTCCGCGTACGACGGGTTTCGCGACGATGCCCTGTTCGAGCGCGGTGTGCGGAGCCTGTTCGCTGAGCACATCCTGCCTCGCGCGAAAGAGAGCTGTACACTCCTCGACGTCGGCTGCGGCAACGGGACGGTGCTTCGCGTCGCCTCGAGCCTGGGTATCGCAGCGCGAGGCATCGACTTCTCGCACGCAGCCGTGGAGCTGTGCGTCTCTCGAGGTCTCGATGCGGAGGTTTTGAATTTCGCGACCCACGACTTCGAAACGCAATTCGATTTCGTGACGTTTTGGGACGTCCTCGAGCACCTGGTCGCGCCGAGCGACTTCATCCGTTCGGCAGCGCGGGCGCTGAAGCCGGGCGGATGGTTGGTCGTGAAGGTTCCCCACCACCGGACCCTCTCCGTTGCGATCGCGGCCGCGGTACCACGTCTCGCGCCTGCCCTTCTCTCGACACCGGCGCACCTGCAGTTCTTCACGGAGGCGAGCCTCGAGCGGCTACTGCAGCCGCACTTCGAGGCAATCCAATGGGTACCGCTCCAGCGTGGCATGCGCACCCAAACGGCCGCTCACTCGCTACGCAAGCGCGTTGCGCGCGGTGTGGTCGACGCAGTTCTTTCGGCTTCGGGTGACGGAAACCTGTTGGCCATCGCGCGGCGCAAACGAGACGCCGAGACTCGGAGCTGATCGTGCGGGTCTTGTTCTTCGGCGACGTGCCGCATCGGCTTGCCGGCGCGCAGAAGAGCCTCTTGCTGTCGCTCACGCGGATCGGCGTGCACGGCATCGAGCCCGTGGTCGTGTTTCCCTTCGACGGTATCTTCGCGCAAGCGTGTCGCGATGCCGGGCTCGACGTGAGGCTGCTCGATTCCCCTCCGTCGATGCAGGCCTTCAACCGGCAGCTGCTGCACGCTTCGACGTTCGCGAAGGCTCGCGTCCTCGGGGGCGAGCTGCTGCCCTTCTCGCGCTCGCTCGTCGACTTCGCTCACCGCGAAGGCGTGAGCGTTCTTCATTTCAACACCGCGAGAGGACTCATCACGGCGGGGCTCGCGGCTGGGCCCGCGAACCTGCCGACGGTACTGCATCAGCGAGGTGTTCCACCCATCGGCCGGGGCGCGTGGCTCTTGGCGCAGGCCCTCGGCGACGTGTTCGTCCTCGTCGCGAAAGCGCTTCTTCCCTGCTTCGCTCCCAGCATCCGATCGCGATGCAGAGTCGTCTACAACGGCGTACTGACCCCGAAGCCGATGGATCGCGCAGCGGCTCGTGCCGCCCTCGTGCAGAGGCTCTCGGAACGAGGGATCGTCATCGGCGAGCGCTCGACCATCTTCGCGTCGCTTTCGTCACCTACACCGTTCAAAGGGTTGCACCACTTGCTCGAGGCGGCGAAGCGCGCGATTACGGATGGGCTCGACGCCGTCTTCCTGTGCGCGGGCGCAGGCAGCGACGACGAATACGAGCGCTGGCTCGCGACGCAGATCGCACAGTCAGGCATCCAAGAGCGGTTTCACCTTCTAGGGTTCTGGCGCGACGTTCACGGTTTGCTCTCCGGCGCAGACGCCACGGTCCTGCCATCCGTCGACGAGGAGAGACTCCGAATGGGCGAACGAACCATCGTCGTTCGGGGAAGCGAGGGATTGCCGCGTGCAATCCTCGAGAGCTTCGCGGCAGAGCGTCCGGTCATCGCGACGCGGGTCGCCGGCGTCGAAGAACAAGTGGATCACGAGGTCGATGGGCTCCTCGTGTCGCCCGGCAACGACACCGAGCTGACGAACGCGATCATCGACGCCGCGCGACGTGCGGATTGGCGCGAAGGCGCCGGAACCGAAGGCCGCCGCGTCGTCGAACGGCGTTTCAGCGTCGACGCAGCCGCGCGCGGCCTCGCCGACGTGCTGCACGAGATCGCCGCGAACCCCCCGTCGAGGGTTCGCAGGTTGGCGCGCTCCGCGCAGCTATTCAAAGATGCAATCGGTCAGCCCAAGCGAGCCTGAAAATTCTCGTAGGTCCGGGCAATGCCTTCGCTGAGTTGCACCTTCGGCGCGAACTCGAGGAGCCGCTTCGCCTTCGAGATGTCCGGGCATCGTCGTTTCGGATCGTCCGCAGGAAGCGGCTTGCGAACGATGTCCAATTGGCGGCCGGTCACCTTCATCACGACCTCGGCGAGCTCGAGCATCGTGAACTCGGTCGGATTGCCGAGGTTCACCGGAGAGTCGAATTCCGTGGCGAGCGCACTTCGAAAGATGCCCTCGATGAGATCCGAGACGTAGCAGAAGGAGCGCGACTGCTGGCCGGTTCCGTAGACGGTGATCGGATTGCCGCGCATCGCCTGGATCAAGAAGTTCGACACCACACGGCCGTCGTCGAACGCCATCCGGGGCCCGTAGGTGTTGAAGATGCGGACGATCCGTGTGTCCGCGTTGTGCACGCGAACCGCGTCCCGAAGGATCGTCTCGGCGGCACGCTTTCCTTCGTCATAGCAAGCGCGATCGCCGATCGGGTTCACGTGGCCCCAGTACTCTTCCGTCTGCGGATGCTCGAGCGGGTCACCGTAGACCTCGGACGTGCTCGCGTGAACGATTCGGCATCGACGGAGGCGCGCGTGCTCCACGAGTCGCAGCGCACCGAGAACGCTCGTCGTGAGCGTCGCGTATGGATCCGACTGGTAGTGCACCGGCGACGCCGGGCACGCGAAGTTGAAAATGATCTCCGCGTAGACCTTGATCGTCTCGCGAACGTCGCCGATCTCCAGATGGAAATGACGATCGCGGGAGGCGTTCTCCAAATTCGCGAGGTCGCCGGTCATGAGGTTGTCGAGCCCGACGACCTCGAAGCCCTCGGCCAGAAGCCGATCGACGAGGTGCGAACCGAGGAACCCAGCCGCGCCGGTGACTAGGACTGTCTTTCGTACCGAACCGAGACCCATGTTTCCTCCAGGCAGCGGCGAGTCTTACACCGAGTTTCCGTGCGCCACGAGGGGCTGGAGTACCTCTCCGGTGCACCGTTCGGCTCGAACATTCAGCGCGGTCCGCGGCTTTCCATCCGCTTTCGCCTGCCCGCAGCCGGTGGCAGGATGCCGTACCCATGAGCTCGACGCCCGCCCCGCAACGTTCGCGAGGGGCGCGTGCGTTCATTTTGGACACGGCGGTCGTCTTCGCAGCGCAGGTTCTGACCAAGCTCCGGGGCCTGATCACGATGCCGCTCATCATTCGGGGCCTCGGCACCGACGCATTCGGAACCTGGTCGCAGATCCTCGCGTTCACGGTGCTCGTGACGGCGATCGCTGGGCTGAGCCTTCACCACTCCCTCATTCGCTTCATCGCGGCGAACCGCGAACGCGCCGGTGCCGCGTACGGCACGCTCCTTCTCGCGTCCCTGGTGTCGTCCGCGGTGTTGTGTGCGCTTTTCGGTCTTTCGGCGCCGCTGTCCGTCGTCGAGAGCGCGATAGGCGAGCCGAATCGTCGGATGCTCTGGTTGGGGCTCGGGATCGTCGTGACCACGACGATCCGGAATCTGAACCTGAATCTCTATAGGGCGACCGATCAAATCAAGTTCCGAAGCGTCGTGGATTTCGCAGGAGCGATGTTCGAGCTCGTGGCGATCCTCGTCGTGCTCGCGATGGGATACGGCCTGACGGAGGTCTTGCTGGTCCTGGTGATCGCGGGAGCGCTCATTGCGCTCGTCACGACCCTTCATGGGGTTCACGTCGCAGGCGGTGTGAGCCTCGACCGAGAGATGCTGACGAGCGCGCTTCGCTACGGCGTTCCGCTCGTTCCTGCGGGACTCGCAATGTGGGTCCTGGATCGCTCCGATCGTTTCGTCATCAGCCATTTCGCGGATCAGAGCCAGGTCGGCATCTACTCGGCGCACAAGGCGATTGGTAGCCTCATCATGTTCGTCCAGGGCCCGATCCAGATGGCGCTCACGCCGAAGGTGATGCAGCTCTGGGATGCCGACCGGCGGGGCGCGGGCCAATACGTCGAGTATTCGTTTCGGGTCTACGGCATGCTCGCGGCGCCGTTCATCGCAATCACGCCGCTCGTCTCGACCGCGCTCTTTCGCATCATCGCAAACGAGGAGGTCGCTAGGGACTCGGCCTTCAGCATCCTCCTCATCGCTGTCGGCACGTCGTTCTGGGGGCTTGCAGTCATCGAAACTTGCGCCCTTTACGCGGCGGGGCGCACGCGAGCCGTGGGCCTCCTGACTGCGGCGAGCGCCACGCTGAACGTCGCGCTTTCCGTCGTTCTGGTCAGGAGCATGGGGACGATGGGCGCAGCGCTCGCCATGGCCATCGCCTACGCCATCACCTGGGCCGCGTATGCTAGGTCGAGCCAAGGCCTATGGCGCATCTCGCGTAGTGGATCCAAGCTCGCACGCTCCGCGGTCGCAACCGCACCGGCGGCCCTCGTCGTGTGGTGGATGAAACCGGCGACGCTGCTCGGCATCGCCGCAGCTGGAGCGATAGCGCTCGCAGTCTACGTCGCGCTGCTCCTGATTTTGGGCGGCGTGACACCAGATGAGCGCGCCCGTATCGTTCGATGGGCTCGAACGCGGCTGCTCCGAAGAGCATCCCAACAGCCGGCGGCTCGCTGATCACACCGCCACGGCAATTGAATCGCCTCGAGAGAGAAACTTGAAATGACCGAAGGACGCCCCAAGAACCTGACGCAGCCGACATGCCCAGTCTGTGGTGCGGAAGGGCTGAGCTGGCGCCAGGAACACAGCTCGCCTGATCGGTCCACCACGTACTCGCTGCATGGCTGCGACCGCTGCGGCGTCGAGCATTGGCGACCGCTCGAGCACCCCGGGGCCGAGTTCTATCAGAACGAGCAGGTCATGATTTACCGCGCGCTCCACGAAGCCGGGGACCGGAACGATCCGCGGTTCGCCAAGTTCTTCGAGGAGTTCCCGTCGGTGCGCGGCATGCGCGCACTCGACATCGGTTGCAGCAATGGCGAGTTCCTCGCAAAACTCGGCGCCGCCGGGGCCGAGGTGTGGGGGATCGACATCGACACGAAGGCTCTCGAGATCGCGCGTTCGCGCGGTCTTCGCAACATCTTCGCGCTTACCGCATCGGAGTTCGTGGACAAGGCAATCCGTGACGAGCTCCGATTCGATTTGATCACTGCGTTCGACGTCGTCGAGCACCTGACAGATCCGATCGGGGTCCTTCGACAACTGTCGACCATCCTCGCTCCCGGCGGCAAATTCGTCGGCACCGTGCCCAATCGCCGGCGGCTCCTCGTCAACCAAATGCCGATCGACTTTCCGCCGCACCACTTCTTCCGGTTCGATACAGCGTCCCTCGAGGCTGCACTGACCAAAGGGGGCCTTCTTCCGGTTCGGGTGCAGGCTTTTCAATACAATTACTCCGCGATGGCAGCGCTCGACCTCGGTCAGAAGTCCGCGCGCCGATGGATTGCCCATAGGCAACATGCGGTGCCCGACGATTCGACAGCGGCGCCGCCGCCCAGCCTACGCGGAAGGACTTCGTCGCTCCGGCGCGCGAAGCAAGCGCTGGTTCGCGCGTACGCGATGATCAGCACCCCCGTCGCCTATGCCCTCGAGGTGCCGCGACAGCGGGGCTTCAAGCTCTACTTCGCAGCCGAGAAAGCGTGAACGCGCGACGCCTCACCGAGGAAGAAGCCGCTCGATACTCTGTGCAAACGAGCTGTGGGCGTGCGCGCTGGGGTGGGCATCGGATACGGTGATATTTTCCGGTTTCGAATAGTCGACGGAAATATCCAAGGATCGAATCCCTTTCGATTCCGCCCACCGCAGCATCTGGGTGGTACGCGCGTTCGCGAAGATTCCGAGAAGGACGAATTCGGTCCCGTGGTCCGCCGCCACCTGATGAAACTCCTCGATCAACGCCTGGCTCACGCGTTCTGCGTGGGATGTAATCACCTGCGTTCGATTGTAGTTCTCTTCGATCAAATTGACGAACGCCGACCGCGTCATCAGCGGCCAAGGCTCGTATCGCAATGATCGGACACCGTATTGGAGCTTTCCGTCCTCCATCCAGGCGAGCGGAAAGTTCGGAGACTCTTCCAGCGACGCGCTCCACGCCTTCCGATTTGCTCGCAGCATGGCATTGCGTCCGTCGTGGAACGACGAATAGGCGATGGTCACGAGCTTCGGCGCGGGCATTCGCTCCAGCGCGACCTCGAACTCCAACAACGATTGCAAGGTCGAATAGCCGCCGATCGAGAAATTCTGAATGGAGAGCTCGGGGTGGGCTTCTTGCAACTTCCACGCGTACGTCTCGTGATCTTCGACGGCCCAACCGTAGGAGAACGAATCGCCGAAAAGCCAGACGCCCGGCCCAGCGGGCTCTGCCGCGCCCGCCGGGCGCGTCGCTCGTCGCAGCTCGTCGACATTTCGGACGCGGAAGCTGTGCGCGTTGCCGACGTGAACGGTGTATTCCCCAGGGCACAGCACGTAGCCGAGATTCTGATCCGGTTTCATCAGCTTGCCACCGGGCTCGACGCGCTGGGGCATGTTCTCGTGGGTCGGATCCCATGGCGTTCTGCCAGCTGTTCGTGCGGCCGCCTCTCCGAGGAGACCGGCGGTGCCCGTAAGCACGACCGTCAGCGAGACGCAGAACGCGACTTTCTGCCAGACCGGTCGAGCGGGGACGCGCGCGGTGGGCTGCGCAGCCTCAGAAGTTGCCATAGATGAAGCCCTCCCCGCTCGCGTCGGCTGCAACATCTGCGACCAGGAGAAGTACCGCGCAGACCACGATGGCGAGAATCTTGAGATAGATGCGCCACTCGTCCGGCGAGAGGAAGCTGCCGAGCCAACTGCGAAACCGATATGCGCTCGCGCCGAGCACCACCACCGTCGCGCCAGCCGCCACGACGAACCCCATCGCATCCGTCGTCATCGCAATACCTCCACGATTTCTCGATAGGGCAAGACGAACAACACCCACCCGATCGACACGAACACGAAGGTGCAAAACGCCATTACGAGGGACCGAGCACGTTTATGTCTGGGCGATAGGCGTTTCAGCTTCTTCGGGTCGGCCTTGAGCAGATCGTAGCCGATCATTCCGACGCCGTGATAGAGCCCCCAAAGCACGAAGTTCAGCGTCGCGCCGTGCCAATACCCACAAAAGAGGAACGTAACGAGATAGGCCAGAACTGCGACCAACCGAGGACGTGCCCCGAGGCGGCCCTGCAACGCACGAGCGACAGGCACGAACACATAAGACGTGAGCACGCGCGAAAACGTGATGTGCCAGCGCTGCCAGAACTCGCGAATGTTCGGCGCCGCGTACGGCCAGCGGAAGTTCTCCGGGGTCTCGACCCCCGCGAGGCGCGCAGAGCCAATCGCGATATCCGAATAGCCGGAAAAATCGGCCCAGAGCACGACGGAGTAGACCATCGAGGCAACGACGAGCTTCATCGGACCGACCTCGGCCCCGTGCAACCCGAGAAGACTCGCGGGGGCGAGTAGCGGGCCGAGCAGCTTCGTTTTGGCGAAGCCGATGGCGACGCGGAACGTCCCGTCGACCAGAGCCGAGACGGTCAATCGCTTCGGCTGCCGGACCGCGGCGTCGAACTCCGAGAAGAGATGCATCGGGCCCGACACGTACGTCGGAGCGAATAGAAAATACGCGGCGACGACGGTGGGGTCGGCGCCGCGTATCCGACCGTCGTGCACGTCCTTGACGAAGGTCCAGGCTTTGACCACGAGGTACGAAAACCCGACGAAATAGAGAAACGATACGGTCTTCGACTGCGCCGCGACGGCGGCCTTCCCAACGACCCAAAGTATCAAGATCGGGGAAAAGACCGCAAAGGAGGCCAGCGCCGTGGAACGTTTCGCAAGCGCGCCGGTGAGCCGTACACCGACCACGATCCACGCAACGCAGGCGCACACGAGCGCAAGCAGAGAAGGGGCCAGGCCCAGCGGCCCTACCAGGAGCCCGCAGCTGGCGAAGCAAAGAAACAGAGACCGAATCCGCACCATGCGCGCCGGCACGACGCGCATGACCACGGCCGCCGCAGCAATGACGATCCAGAAGTACGAGGAGCCGAACATTCGTCAAACCGACTACAGGGTGCCCGCCGCCTTCGCCGACGAATACTTTGCCCGATTCTCACTACGAGCGAGCTTGCCCGACGTGGATTTGACGAGCCAGCGCGGGGGAACGATCCGCACGTCGTTCGGCGTACAATCGAGCTCTTGCGCGACGCTCGTGCGAACCGCGAGCGCAAGCCGCTGCGGATGAGGGCTCGGCGCTACGCTCTCATCGAGCTCTGCCAAGACGACCAGCGCCTCCGTGCCGGTCCGCTCGTCGGGAATTCCGAAAGCAACCACCCTACCCGCTTTGACCCCCGGCACGCGCGCAGCGACCGCCTCCACATCGCTCGGATAGAAGTTGCGGCCCTGGATGATGATGAGGTCCTTCAATCGCCCCGTGACGTAAACTTCGGCATCGAAGACGAAGCCCAAATCTCCAGTCTTGTACCAGCCTCCTTCGAGGTGCGCCGAAGAGGTGAGATCGTCGCGTCGAAAGTACCCGGAGAACTTGAATGTGCCGCGGAGCACAATCTCCCCGACGTGCCCCGGCGGGAGGAACTGCTCCGAGGAGTCGATGATGGCAACTTCGGTTCCGTCGACGACCCGACCATTCGATACGAAGGTCACCCCATCGACATCTTCGGGCGCGATCTCAACACGATGCTCAGCCGAGAACAACGCCCGATTGACGCGGAGAACGCGGTGTTCGCCGGGCAGCGACTGCGTGACGGCGTAGACGTTCTCTGCCATCGCGTAGCTGGCTGTGAGCCGATGACGATCGACTCCGTACTCCCCGAATCGGGTGACGAACGCCTCGAAGGACTCGTGCTGCACCGGCTCGGAAGAGCTCACCCATGCGCGCACGCACCGCAAATCTAGGCCTGCAGGGATTTGGCTGTCGCGTACGGTCTCAGCGAGAAACTGAAACGCAAAGTTCGGCAACCAACAAAGCGTCCCGCGAACATCGTGAATCTGCTCGAGCAGCATGCCCGGACGGAGCACCCAATCGAATGGTGAGATCTGAACGAACCGGACTCCCTCGACGGCGGGCAAAACGAAGCAGGCAATGAAGCCCATATCGTGGTAGAGCGGCAACCAGGACACGATCGTGTCCCCGCCACCGATACCTAGGCGGCCTCGGTAACTCTCGTTGTGCGCGAGAACAGCTCGGTGAGAGAGCGCAATTCCTTTTTGGAGACCGGTGGTTCCCGACGAATGCTGCACGAACGCGATGTCGTCGGGCTCGGCTGGGAAGGGAGGTACACCCTCGCGCCCCGGAACCTCGTTTGGCGACACCAATTCGGTCCCGCCGAATTGGTCCAACCCCAGTCCCTCGAGCTTCTGACGCGTCCCCTCGTCCAAAACAACCACGTCCGGCCGGATGTGCTCGATCATGCGAGAGAACGAGCTTCCGTATTTCGCCGGGTCCATTCGCGGTGACGGCGGCGCGAGCATGGTGGGGATATGTCCCGCCCACATGGCGCCGAGGAAAGCCGCGTGTTGCTCGATGCCGGAATAAAGGCACACTCCGACGATCTTCCGTCCATCACGGGCACCCCCGAGTCTGGCGGCGAAGCCCATCGCACGCTGCATGACGCGGGCAACGGAGACCGTGTCGACGGCTCCGCCGCCCTGGACATATCGGCAGAACTCCGCATCCGGCTCTCGCTCGAGGCGGCGGGCCAACGCGTCGACGAGCGTAGCGGAGCGGGTCACGTCTTCAGGCTCCGGCGCGTCGGCGATCTACGAACGCGAGAATGGCGCCCATCGAAGCCATGTTTTCGCGGGTAATGTCTTGATCATCGATCGAGACGCCGGCGAGCTGCTCGATGCGCTGCGCGAGACGGACGAGGCCGAGCGAGTCACAGATCCCTTCCTCGAGCAAATCCGTGTCGCCATCGAGCGGAAACCCGCTGTCGCCATTGAGGAATAGCTCACAAATCACAGAGTGCAGTTGCGTTTCGTTCATTGGTGGTTTCCCGTGAGCGTTCGTCGAATACCCATCAAGGGCGAACCTCGCCCCGCACATTTTCGCGACACGTGGCGCGAACGACCTCGATAACCTCGTCGATCTCCGCGTCGGTCAAGTTGCTGCCCGAGGGCAGGCACAACCCGCGCGCGAACAGATCTTCCGAGACGGTGCCCCCGATTGCTCGGCACCCCGCGAACACCGGCTGCAGATGCATTGGCTTCCAAATTGGTCTTGCCTCGATGTCCCGTTCGGCGAGCGCCAGACGAACATCCTCCCGCGTGGCGCCGAACGCCGACGGGTCGAGGAGGATGCAGGTGAGCCATCGATTCGACCGACCATGACTCGGTTCGGGCATGAGCTCTAGACCCGGGAGCGACGACAAGCCCTCACGATATCGCTCGAACACCGCTCGCCTGCGCGCGACTCGCTCCTCGAGGACGCGTAGCTGGCCCCGCCCAATCGCTGCGCAGATATTGGACAGGCGATAGTTGAAGCCGACCGTGCTGTGCTGATAGTGCGGCGCGGGGTCGCGCGCTTGAGTGGCGAGAAAGCGGGCACGTTCGACGAGCCCCGCGTCCTCGCTGACGAGCATGCCTCCGCCGGAGGTGGTGATGATCTTGTTCCCGTTGAAAGAGAACACCGCGAGCTTCCCGAACGTACCGCAGCGGGCACCCTTGTAGCTGGCCCCCAGAGCCTCCGCGGCATCTTCGATGATTGGAACATCGTATTGCGCGCAGGCTCGACGGACGGGATCCCAGTCGACGCTCTGCCCATAGAGGTCGACCGCTATCAACGCGCGCGGCAGCCGCCCCCTACGCGCCGAGGCGGCCAGCTCCTCCGCGAGAAGACCGGGATCGATGTTCCAATCGTCGCGTGAGGAGTCGATGAAGACGGGTTCTGCGCCCTCGTAGACGATAGGGTTGGCACTCGCCGAGAACGTCAGGGTCGAGCACAGAACCTCGTCACCACGGCGCACACCCAGCAAGCGCAGTCCCAGATGGAGCGCGGCCGTACCGCTCGACAGGGCAGCCGCATGAGCAATCCCGACGTAGCTCGCGAACTCGGATTCGAAGGCATTCACGTGCGGGCCGAGCGGCGCGATCCAATTCGATTGGAACGCGTCCTGGACCAGCGCGAGCTCCCCCCCGCCCATGTGCGGCGACGAAAGATAGATTCGCGGCATTATCGGGTTACCTCACCCCTGTTCGACGCAACGATGGGTCGCGCCGGCACTCCCACGACCGTGATACCCGGCGCGATATCGCGGATGACGCAGGCCCCGGCGCCGACCGTTGCCCACGCGCCGACGCGCCGACCGGGGACGACGCTCACCCCGACACCGAGGAACGCCCCTTCGTCGATCGTGACGGTTCCCGCAAGGTGACAACCCGGCGCGACGTGGACGAAATCTCCGACGTTGCCGTCGTGGTCGATCGACGCAGCCGTGTTGACGATCGCGTGCGCTCCGACGACGACGTCCGGCTGGATCACGGCGCCGGCAAAGACGACCGACCCGGGCCCGATGAGTGAGCTCGGATCGACGAACGCCGTCGGATGTACGAGCGAGGCCCAAACACAAGGCAGCTCGCGCGCCAGCCGCTGCCGCGTGCGATTGTTCCCAATGGCGAGAACGGCGAGCGCCTCGGTGGGAAGCTCCGTCAACGATCGAATCGGCACACCGAGGATCTGCTGACCGCGCTTCGTTGCGTCGTCGTCGAAGCATGCCTCGATGCGGGCACCCAGCGCGTGGAGGAGACCGACGATGACCTTCGCGTGGCCCCCCGCTCCGATCACGGAGATTGGACGCCCGTCGACATGATCCGACGCGGAGCGCGCATGCGGTAACACGAGCGCGAGCTTGCCACCGGTACATCGAGACTCCAACGAAGAACCGCCATGGATTCATCGCTCGACAGCGCGCGACGATCAGCGTGACGCGTTTCGCTCGGCGACGTGAACGTTGTCGCCGCTCGCGCACCGAAGGCCGCGCCGACGATTGGTCAACTGGCGGTCACCGAGGCAACTGACGTCGCAGGCTCAAGTGCGGTCGACAGGCTCGGCGGCGCGGCCCTCCCGTGCGTCGGGCGCTTTCGATGGGAAGAGCCGATCACGCAGCATCAGGCTTGGGCGCTCGATCAATTTGGCCGCCGCGACACCGGCCGCAATCGACAATGCGACCATGACGAGCGTGCCCGCGAGCCAAATGCCGGCGTTTGGCCCGGCGAGATGCAAGCGCTGAAGCAGCTTCATCACAGGAATCTGCGCGAAATCGACGTGCCACAAGTAGATCGAGTAGCTGTAGAGCCCTACGGCCGCGAGCGACTTCGCCACCCGCGTTCGGAAGAAGCGCGCGACGCTGCCTTCGATCGGCGCGTAAACGACTCCGATCAGAATGGCCGCGTATCCGAGATATAGAAGCGTCAGCCCAATCGTCGGTACGAACAGACCTTCGAGGGGGAGAAATCCCATTGGAAGCACGGAGGCGGTTCCGAGCAGCAGCAACTTGGTGCTGTGGGGCCGAAGCGCTTCGAGCACGTGGGGAATGAAGACCTTCGCGTACGCCAGGGCAACGCCCACGAATAGACCGTCAATGCGAAGGTGAGTCGGCCAGCAATGGACCTCGAGCGCGAAGGGCTCGACGAAGAGCCTGGTCAGCACACGCGCGAGGGTGCACCCCACGACCAAGACGGCCGCGATGATGGGGACGCTTCGCACGCCTCGAGCACCGCGTGCAGCCAGCGCGCCGACCACGAAGGGCAGCAGCAGGTAGAAGTGCTCCTCCACGGCGAGGCTCCAGGTGTGACGACGCACTCGACCGAAGTAGTTCTGCAGGTGGACGAAGTTCGGCAACATGCGGTCGACGGCCGAGCGAATCCCTCCGGCCTCGGTCAACGTCAGCGCGACGAACACGAAAACCAGGTAGACCACGTACGGCGGCCAGATCTTGAATGCCCGCCGAACCAGGAAGCGCCGGCGGTCGAGCGCACCGCGCGACTTGAGCTCCGCGAAGATCAAACCTCCGACCAGAAACCCGCTCAGAACGAAGAACAGATCGACGCCTGTCCATCCGAAGGCGTGGAGGAACGAAGCGATCGGGTGCAATGCCCCGGCGTCGGACGGCGCGAACGGAGCGTGACGGAGCAGCACCAAGCCAATCGCGAGCGCTCGTAGAACGTCGAGCTCTACGGATCGCGGCATGGCACCGCTCGCCGCGCTCATGCATCACCGGCGTGCGGCCGGCAACGGGAAGGCCGACGCGGACCTCTTCCAGCTGCGACGTTCTCAGGCAAGACTAGGGCACGCATGAAACGACCCTTTCCACGCACCGTCGCGAGCCCGCGTGAATCCGCACGCGAGCGAGCTTGCCACTGGTCCTCGCAGGCTCCAACGAAGAACCGCGCGTCGCAAAGAGCCGACGCACGACGAAGCACGGGAATGAATGGCGGCGGTGTGCGCGCAACGAATCGTGCGGTGACGACCGCGAATCGAACCGACGTCGTGAGCCGTTCCGCCGGAAAGGTCGATCGACGATGAGAGGACACGTCGACTTCGACGACGCGGCGAGCGACTACGATGCCCAACTGCAGCGCGGGCTCTCCGCGTCGGGCGAGGACAAGAACTTCTTCGCGAAGGGCCGGGTCTCGTGGCTATCCCAGGGCCTTTCGGAGCGCGGCTTCTCGCCGTCCAGCGTCCTCGATTACGGCTGCGGCACTGGTTCTTCGGTGCCGTTCCTTCTCGACGACTTGGCGGCGCCCTCCGTCGTGGGCGTCGACGTGTCGAGTCGCTCGATCGAGATTGCCCGGCGCCTCCAGCGCTCGAGCCGCGCTCGGTTCGAAACGTTGGAAGACTACGTTCCGAATGGGACGATCGACCTCGCGTTCTGCAACGGTGTCTTTCATCACATTCCTCCATCCCAACGCGCAGGCGCCGTCGAATGGATCTATCGCGCGTTGCGACCAGGAGGGATTTGGGCCTTTTGGGAAAACAATCCGTGGAACCCAGGAACCCAGTGGGTGATGTATCGGATCCCGTTCGACCGGGATGCCGTGAAGGTCACGCCTTCGGAGGCACGACGCCTACTGATCGCCGGCGGCTTCGAAATCCTCTCCGTCGACCATTTGTTCGTGTTCCCTCGCTTCATGCGATGGTTGCGCCCGCTCGAGCCGAAGATCGCCAACCTGCCGCTCGGCGCGCAGTACCAAATCCTCTGCCGCAAGCCAGCGCCGCGAGATTGACCTTCGCTTATGGCATCTGAAAAGACACGCGATCCAGTGCAATGGCTACTGGGCGCGTTCCTCGCGAGCTTGCCGCTCATCCGACCGTCGGCGTTCAAGGTCGGAAGCTCCCCCGTCGCGCTTGCAGACCTGCTGCTGCCCCTCGTTTACCTCGCGTGGCTCGTGCAAACCATTCGCAAACGGCGACCACTCCGTCTCGACGGTCTCCTTATCGCGACACTCGTCTACATCGGCGTGCTTGCGGTGTCCGCTCTGCGCGGCAGCGAACCATTGAAGACGAGCCTGCTGAAGTTGGCTGCATACAGCATGTATTTGCTCTTGCCGTCGCTCGTCATCCGCATCGTCGACAGCGCCGAGGACCTTCGCCGGATGCTTCGGGCCTGGTTGGCGGGCGCAACACTCGCGGTCCTCGCGAGCGCATTCGGCATCGTCGCGTGGTACGTCGATCGCGAGGGAGTCGGACGCAGCTTCGCTTGTCCGACCTATGGCCTTTTGCCCTCCGGCAACTTCCCGCGCCTCTGCTCGTCGTTCGTGAATCCCAATATGCACTGCAACTATTTGGTTGTCAGTGTGGCCTTGGGATTGGCCTACGGCGCCTCGGAGCTGAGGCGAATCCACGTCGTGTTCCTCGCCGGTATCGCGACGATCGTGGCGATGTTCACGCTGTCGGCAGGGTTCGGTGGATATCTGCTCATGATCGCGATTGTCTATTGGGGCGCATCCCGACAACGCCATGAGCCGGTCGGTCTCCGTCATTTTGCAGCGGCAGCGACCGCCGTCGGCGGTGCGATCTTCTTCACGATCACCATGATCTCCGTGATGGTGCCGCGAGGCGAAGGGCACCTGTCGATCGGGTCGAGAGCGGTCAAGCTCTTCGATGGATCGAGATGGGCGATCTGGAGCAGCTCGATCGACACCATCAAGCGACATCCGATCATCGGCAAAGGCTACTCCTCGTATGTCGCGTGGAGCGACGATCCGAAGGTGTTCCTCTCACCGGATCAGATCGCATCCGGCCGTGGCCCCGCGTCGGCCCAATTGGAAGCCCACAACATCTGGCTCAACGTGGCGGGACAATCCGGGCTGATCGGGCTCGCTGCGTTCGGGTTCGTACTTTACCAAATCGTACGGGGTCTCGGTCCGCTGGCCCGAACGAGCTTCCGATCCAAGCTCCCGTTGCTCCCGCTTCTTCCCGTCGCATTGATCGCGGCGCTGGTTGGAGGGGTCGCGTTCCACGGGTTGTTCGGTGCATTGGAAGAAGGCCGGCACGTCTGGGCGCTCTTCGCCGTTTGCGCCGCAGCCGTCCATTGCCTGCGCGCGCAGGAGGTCGAAGACGTCCCCACCGTGCAATCGAACTCGAAAGGTACCGCATGATCCTGGTCACCGGCGGAGCCGGCTACATCGGAAGCCATTACGTCCTCCACGAGCGGGCACGCGGTGCGGAGCTCGTCATTCTGGACAACCTTTCCCGCGGTCACGAAGGAGCCGTGATCGACGCACCGCTCGTCGTCGGCGACATCGGCGATCGGACCGCCCTCGACGATGTGTTCGGACGATATTCGATCGACGCTGTCGTCCATTTCGCCGCATTTGCCTATGTCGGGGAATCGGTAGAGCAACCGGGGCGCTACTACCGAAACAACGTCGCAGGAACGCTCACGCTCTTGGAGGCGATGCGGGATCACGGCGTACGCCGATTCGTTCTTTCGTCGACGTGCGCGACGTACGGGAGCCCTCAATATCTGCCCATCGACGAGCGGCATCCACAGGTCCCCATCAACCCCTATGGGGAGACAAAGGTGATGTGCGAACGGATGCTCGCGGCGTTCGAGCGCGCACACGGCATCAAGCACGTCGTCCTGCGATACTTCAACGCCGCAGGGGCGGATCCCGAGGGCCGTGTCGGGGAGAGCCACGACCCCGAGCCGCACCTGATTCCCATCGTGCTCCAAGCAGCAATGGGCACGCGCGAGGCGGTGGGCATTCTCGGAACTGACTACGATACGGCCGACGGGACCTGCATACGCGACTACATCCACGTGGTGGATCTGGTCGCAGCCCATTCGCTGGCGCTCGATCGCTTGCGCGCCGACGCGCCAAGTGCGGTCTTCAACTTGGGAACCGAGACCGGCTCTTCCGTGCGCGAGGTGATCGGCGCTTGCGAGCGCGTCACCGGTCGAACGATTCGAACGGTGGAGTCACCGCGACGTCCCGGGGATCCCGCTCGCCTGGTCGCGAGCGCCGCGCGGGCACGCAACGAGCTTGGGTGGCAGCCGAAATTCACGCGCCTCGACGACATTCTCGCCACAGCTTGGCAATGGGAGCAGAAAAAGCGCTACTGACGCGCTGCTTGATCCTCGTGGATGGGCCCACTAGCGTCGGCTCCGTGAATGTCTTGCCCCGACCCGTGCAACCGAATGGTTCGTGGTCCTTGCCGTCGACACTGTACCGATGACTCTCCAGGCTCAACCGCCGGCACGCGCGCGTGAGGCGTCGCACGACCCGCCCGTCCAGTCGGTAACGCGACCGCTCGAGCTTTCCGTGGTGATGCCTTGCCTCAACGAGGCGGACACCATCGCCGTATGCATCGAGAAGGCACAGAAGGCGATCAAAGACCACGACATCGCTGCGGAGGTGGTCATCGCGGACAACGGCTCGACCGACGGCTCGCAGGCCATCGCGACGCGCCTCGGTGCGCGCGTCGTCCCTGTCCCCGACAAGGGCTACGGCAACGCGCTGATGGGTGGAATCGCCGCCGCCAAGGGCAAGTACGTCATCATGGGCGACGCCGACGACAGCTACGATTTTCTCGAGGTCCCGAAGTTCGTCGAGAAGCTTCGGGAGGGCTACGACCTCGTGCAGGGCTGCCGCCTACCATCGGGCGGGGGCACGGTGAAGCCGGGTGCGATGCCGTTTACGCACCGATGGATAGGTAATCCGATGTTCTCCATCATGGCCCGGCAGTGGTTCCGCGCGCCGATCCACGATGTGTACTGCGGCCTCCGCGGGTTCACGAAAGCCCACTACGAGGGCTTGAACCAGCGATGCACGGGGATGGAATTCGCGACGGAGATGATCATCAAGTCGAGCCTCTACAAGGCGAAGATCGCCGAGGTTCCGATCACGCTGCACCCCGACGGCAGAAAAGCCCACGCCCCTCACCTGAAGACGGTGCGCGACGGGTGGAGGACGCTTCGGTTTTTTCTGATGTACAGCCCGCGGTGGCTGTTCTTGGTGCCCGGCGCGTTGCTCATCCTGGCGGGGCTCGCCGGCTACGGTCTCGCCATGCCCGGCGCGACCGTCAACGGCGCCACGCTCGGTGCTCACACGCTGCTGTTCGCAAGCTTGGCGATTCTTTGCGGCTATCAGTCCATTCTCTTCGCCGTCTTCACGAAAACATTTGGGATTCGCGAAGGGCTCCACCCGGAAGATCCTCGACTGACCCGACTGTTCAAAATCGTGACGCTCGAGACTGGCCTCGTAGGGGGCGTTCTCTCGCTCGTCGCGGGCCTCGCGCTTCTAGTCGCCTCGATCCTACAATGGCAGGCCGTTCACTACGGCCCGTTGGACTACGGCGAGACCATGCGTTGGGTCATCCCCGGCTCGACTCTCACAGCGCTCGGGTTCCAGACCATTCTCTCGAGCTTCTTCATCAGCGTCCTGGGGATGGGAAGGAAGTAGCGCTCATTCCGAGGTGCGCCGCGAGCAGCTCTTCGTATTGAGCCGCGAGCGCGGACCAGATGGCGTCGTTCCGGAATAGCTCGAGAGCACGCTCGCGTGCGCTCGAGCCGTGGGCCGCTCTCAAAGCGTCATCCGTCAGGTATCGAGCGACTGCGTCGCCGAGCGCGCGCCAATCCAGCTTCGGAACGATGGTTCCGGTGTGTCCGTCCGCAACGGCGTCCACCGTGCCTGTTGCGGCGTATGCCACGGTGGGAACGCTCGAAATGGCCGCCTCGAGCGGGACGTTGGGAAAGCCTTCGCGAAATGATGGGAGGACGAGAACGTCCATCAGCGGGTAGAAGACAGCGACGTCGTCGACGAAGCCCGTGAGAGCGATGCTCTCGCCGTTCTGGACCGCCTGTTTGCAATCGACCGATACGGGATCAGTATCGTCGAAGCCTCCCACCAAGAGCAGGAACGCACGGGGCACGCGTTTTCGCACGCTCTCGAACGCGCGCAACAAGTCCTCGATCCCCTTGTCGTGTGTAATGCGGCCGACGAACCCGACAACCTTCGCGTCAGCCGGAATGCCGAGCTGGCTCCGACGCGAAGCCGCCGCCGCCAATCGTTCGGCCGTCGGCTCGTACCTCGCGGTATCGATTCCGTTGGAAGATCCAGCGAGGAGCACCCGCAGCTTCGAAGCGCGCGTAACGCCGAGCCGCTCATATTCACGGCGCAGGCTCGGACTGACGCAAATCACGCGATGGGCACACCCGGACGCGACAAACTCGCAGAAGGTCAGCACCGCCCGCGACAGCCCGGTGAGCCCCTCCAGGCGAAGGCCGCGCAATACATAGACGCGCACCGGAACCCGCGCGACGAAAGCAGCCATCATCCCGAGGAGTCCGGCTTTCATCGTTCCGGCGTTGACGACGTGCGGCTGCAGCTTTCGCAACGTGAGACAAAGCTCCACGAGCGAGCGGACGTCCTCCACCGGACTCATGTTGCGGCTCATTCGAACGCCGGCGACTTCGACCCCCTCGGAGCGGCCGACTTGATCGAGCTCCTCTCCGGCGTCCGCAATGAGGGTTACGTCGTACCCGATGCTGCGCATGTAGCGCAGCTGCCCTCGCAAAAGCGTCCGCGCCGTGAGCGGCGTCGTGACGACGTATGCGATGCGCGTCATGGCACGGCCTCGAGCGCCTTGACGACATCGTCGAAGATGGTCTCCGGGGTCGCCAGCAATCCTGCGAATCGAACCTCGTTGGTGCCATATGGGATCGGCGCACCTCGGAGCGTTCCGACCCGACACCCGACCTCCCGGAGCAACACCTCGCCGGGCGCGACGTCCCAGAGCTTGAAGCGAAAGTCCTTGGCGAACACGTCTGCATGCCCCTCGGCAACACGACACAACTTGAGGCCGAAGCTTCCGCATTCGACGAAGCCAGCTCCGTGCCGGCTCATCAGCTCGCCGATGGATCCTTTTGGGGGCACGCTGTCGACGAACCGCCATGGCTTGTCGGGAGCACCACGCCGAACCAACGGATGCCACGACGCGTCCGACATTCGGACGAAGGCGCCGTGGTCTCGTGCCGCGACGAAGGTTCGTTGCTCGACGGGCTCGTGCACGATTCCAAGCACCGGCACACCTCGCTCGATAAATGCGACTTGCACGCAAAATCCGTCGAATCCGTCGACGAAGCTGCGCGTCCCGTCGAGGGCATCCACCGTCCAGAAGGCATCGGGCGGCTGCCAACCCACACCTCTTCCCTCGAATTCCTCCTCGGAAAGGAAAGGATCGCGCGGCAGCGACCCGCGCATGAAGCCGAGCACCCAGCCCTCTGCGGCCTGGTCGACGCTGGTTTTGAGTTGGTCGCCTTCCTCGCGCGACGTCACGTGCTCCCCGCGGATCGCGAGTAGCGCGTCGCCAGCGCCGCGTACGGCTTGCACCGCGACGTGAAGCCGGTGCGCGTGCGATCCATGGGATAGCGTCGCGGGAAGCACGTCAGGCCCAGGCCCGCCAGAGATCGTCCAAGCGGTCCTTCAGAGAGACCGGTGGCCAGTCGAAGAGCGTCTTCGCTTTCGCGATTGCGAGATCGAGCGGCGGATGGTCCGCGTCGCCTTTGCGCTCGACCATCACCCCGGTGCGCGACGCAATCTGCTTCGCGATCGCGACGAGCTCGATCGGCTCGCCATAGCTGATATTGACGGGCCCTGGCGACGTTGCACGGGACGACAGACAGCGAACAATCGCCGTCGCCGCGTCGTCGACGTGCAAGATGTTCCAAGGGGTGGGCGTGCTGGCCGCAACCTCGAGGGTTCGGCCTTCGCGGGCGGCGCGCATGAAATGAAAAAGCGCCCCGCCGCGGCGCTCCGTCGAGAACAGCCCGCCAAAACGCAGAATCCACGTATCGATTGGCCTTCCGGAGGCAATCGTATCTTCGGCCAGCGCCTTCGCCATCCCATAAGGGTGCATCGGTCTGCGCGGGTGATCCTCTTCGACGGTTATCGACGACGGCGTGCCGTAGACGGTCATGCTCGACGTGTGAACGAGACGGCCAGCAAAGCCCGCGGGGATCCACGATCGAAGGTTTGCCGCGATGCGCACGTGCGCGGACACGAGATCGACACTATCCGACCATTGCGGATACGCCGACGGCACGGGGCCGGCGAGGTTCACGACAGCGTCCCACGACCAGTGGCGCAAGAGCTCCGCGGCCGCGACCGCGTCGGAAAGATCCGCGCGCACGTATCCAACCGATGCGGGGAAAGGCGAGTCTGCCCGCGACATTCCGCACGCCGTGACCGAATACCCTTCGGCGAGGAGCTTCGAAACCAGCACGCGGCCGAGATAGCCACTCGCCCCGGTGACGAGCACGCGGCTCACGGTTGGCCTTTTGCGGCGGGCACGCGCAGGTCGTCGAACGTCCACTCGGACTCCGGCACGTATACTTGTGCCGAATAGCGAACCATCATCAGATCAGCGCGGAACGACAGCGGCTCGACCTTCTCGCCGAGTGCGTGGCGCAAGACGACCTCCACCTCGTTGATGCCAGCGGCGAGCGTCAGGGCAACCGTCGTGGAGTATCGCGGATTGACCTCGATGACGCGTGGAAGGCCGTCTCGCTCGACGAACAACTGGACGTTGAAGGGCCCGTCCGCGTGGAGGCGCTCCTGGATCCCACGGCACAACGTCTCGACCGCGGGAACGACACGCGTGACGCCGACCTGCGTAATGCCCTTTTTGACTTTCACCTCTTTGGGCACGGTCGCCATATACGGACCGCCTAGGCCCACCACGACGCTCGTCGTGTACTCCACACCCGAGAGTCGCTCCTGCACGATGTATTCATCCGCCGGCTTGTTTGCGGCTGCGAGGTACCTCGCAAGATCGGTTGGTCCGTCGAGCGGAGCAAATCCCCGACTGCCTCGGCCTTGCCTAGGCTTGATGATCGCAGGATACGTACACTCGCTCGCATCGCTCGCGAGCCACGTGGCGGGCGCGCCGAGCCCTGCCTCGCGCAGTGCGAGCACCATCCGCCATTTGTCGAGCGCGAGCTCACAAAAGGAGAGCGAGGGTGCGAC
>JABFXY010000204.1 GCA_013361525.1 Polyangiaceae bacterium
ACGAGCTCGTATGCGCCGAGCTTGGCGGCTGCTTCTCCGGTGGGTAAGGCGTGCACGAAGGGCCGTACCCTACTTCAATTTGCAAGCAGCCGCGCGGTTGCGACGAGGGGACCTCATCGACGCAGCAGAGGAATCAACAGGAAGGCGGGAAGACAGGAAGGACGGTCGGGCATCCTTCGACCCGGCGTCCCTGCGGTCGTCCCCGTGCCGAGTCTCCGTCCGAAGTCTCCGTCCGAAGTCTCTGTCTGAAATCGCTGTCTGAAATCTCTGTCCAACGTCTTTATCTGCGGTCCCGACCGTAGCTCTGTCTTGACAGTCCGGACAGACAGGGGCCCCAGACGGCGAGGACAGATGGGGACATCAGACGGGGACAATAGACAGGGATGGTAGACAGGGATGAGCGATCGGCGGCCGCCGCGGAGCGGCGGCTTCGCACGACAAGCTAGCGCGAACGGAGGAGCCCGCCGAGAAGACGCGCTAGCTGTGAAGCAGAGTCGTGAAGCGCCTGCACCCGCGCCGGATCGAGAGCGCCGATGACGAGCGCGCCGTCCAACGCGGACACCGCCTCCGCGAGTGAGTTGCGCGCGATGCTGAAGTGACGGCGGCGAACGCCCATGTGCCGATCGGGCAGGCCTTCGGCGATGTTGAGGAACGTGCTTTTCGCGGCGCGGGTGGCTTGATCGCGGAACTCTGCGTCCGCGATGCCGGCGTGATGGACCAGCCGCGCGAAGTCACGGGCGGCGACGTACACGGCGAGCTTTTGGAACGCGAAGATGTCGTGCATGGCGGTTCTCCCGCCGACGCGAAGGGCGCCGGCTTCGCCCCGCCAACGCGCAGCTTCCGTGACGGCCGACGCGCGCCCTGACGTCGCGATCGGCGAATCCGAAGCTCGCGCGGAGGCCGGCGCGGAAGGTGCGCGAATGGGGTGAGGCCGGCGCCCGAAGCAGAGGCGGGCGCCGCCGCGACCCGTATGACGGGAGTCTCCCGGCCGTGTGCGCCGTACGGATTGAAGTGCGTAATGGGCAATCGAGTGCCCATTGCGATCGTGAATGGTCGAACAACGGCGATGGCCGCCTCAGTACGGCAACAGGCCTCAATCGCAGGCAGCCGGGATCCGTCGGTCGATGACGAGCCTACTCGGGAGGTAGCCGGGAGCCTTTTATCGATACCGCCCATCGAGCGAGGGCAGCTGGGAGCCCCGTTTTGATGACGCGTTGCCGAAAAAGGGCAGCTGGGAGCCCCATTTCGATTCCGCTCATCAACGAAGGGGAGCTGGGAGCCCTCCATCGATGTCGTGCGATCGAAAAGAGGCAGCTCGGAGCCTCTGCGCGGTCAGCGAACCGTGACTTTTCGCTCGCAGATGCTCGCGGACGGCCTCTCGTATTCGCATTCAGGCAGCCGTCCCCGCGGCACCGATCCGAATGACCGCGCGGTGCGCTGAGTGGACCTCATCGCGCTCGACGAGATTGCGAGCGCGATGAGGTCATTTCGATCACATCTGAACGCAGCCGAGGAGCGTCTGGCAGGCCGGCTCGGCGAGGTGCGCAATGCAGTAGTTTTGTAGACAGTTGAAGAGCGCGTCCTGCTCCGTCGTGCAATCGGCATCGCAAGCCATCGGAGCCGAGCTGACACACTCGTAATAAGTGGCGTTTTCGTCCGAGCAGTCCGCGATCGATAGGCCAGCATCGCAGCAAGCAGTGCAGTCACCGGTGATCGCAGTGCACTCTCCGGCCTGTCCTTCCTCGCATTCCGCCGCGCATTGCTCGGTCGTCGGTCCGGTCCCGCCGCCGCCAGCTCCACCATCACTCGAGCTACCGCCGGCTCCACCCGTGCTCGCCATCCCACCGTCGCTCGACGTACCACCCGAGCCGCCGTCGGTGGTCGTGCCGCCGGTGTTGTTGTTGCCGCCGTCGCTCGTCGTGCCGCCCGAGCCGCCGTCGCTGGTGGTGCCGCCGGTGTTGTTGGAGCCGCCGTTGCCGCCCGAGCCACCGGTCGACGTGTCGTCGCCACAGGCGACGCCCAAAGCCATGATCGCCGCCGTCCACAAGGTAATCGAAGTTCGCATGATTCCTCGCTTTCTCTTCATGCCTGGAGCCGGGGCGGATCGCTCCGCCACGCTGCGTCAGACATCACACACGATCGCGGCGCGAAGGGGAACCCGTCGAATGACTACTTCGGCTCGGCAGAGCAGCGTCGAAGACCGTCTGGTCGCATGTCCCGAGACAAATCCGTTTGTGACGAACGCGTCAGTCGCGCCCGGCGAAGTAGAGCCCCGCCTTCACCGCAAAGAAGATCCCGAGCCCGAGGATCAGGATCCCGATGATGCGGACCATCATCGTCAAGCGCGCCTGATCGAATCGACCTTGGTAGCGCTTCAACAACACCGTCAGCAACGCGAACCAGGAAATGATGCCGACCAGCGCGCCGAGCGAGAAGGGGATCGCGTCGACCGGCTCGAGGGTGATGAGGTCCGACGAGTAGAGCGTGGTCGTGGCGGCCGTCCACGTCGCGATGAGCGTCGGATTGAGCGCGGTGATCGTAAAGCCGAGGAGGAGGCTCTTCGCGTGGGAGTCGGACGACGTGGGGATCGCGCCCGGCGCGCTCGACTTGTAGCGCGCGAACGAGACGCCGAGGCCGATGAGGATGATGCCCGCGAGCGTGCGCGAGACCGGCTCGATCATCGGGTATTGCGTGAGGTACGTCGCGAACCCCCAGAACGCGAGGAAGGCGTAGCCGGCCTCGGCGATGCCCCCGCCGATGCCGACGAGGGCCGCGCTCGCGTAGCGGCCGGTCAGTCCCCGTTTCAGGACCAACGCCGCGATCGGTCCGGCCACCGGGATCGAGCCGAAGAAGCCGAAGCAGAAGCCGATGATCAGGGCCGCGATCACGCGCCCGCGCATGTACACCAAGTGCTCGCGGCGTAGAAGCGCCGGTGCTAACGCATGGCTGCGATCCGATGCGTGAGCTCATCGAAAAGGCGCACGTCCTCCAAGAGGCGCTGCCCTACATCCGGCGGTTCTCCGGTGCGACGTTCGTCATCAAATACGGCGGTCACGCCATGACGGAGCCGGCGCTCGCCGCCGGCTTTGCGCGCGACGTGGCCCTGCTGAAATACGTCGGCATCCACCCGATCATCGTCCACGGCGGTGGTCCGCAGATCGACGCGACGCTCTCGTCGATGGGCGTCACTTCCGAACGTATCGATGGATTGCGCGTCACCGACGACCACACCATGCGCGTGGTGGAGATGGTGTTGTCCGGTCGATTGAACGGCGAGATCGTCTCGCTCATCGCCGAATACGGCGGCCGCGCGGTCGGCCTCTCGGGGCGTGACGATCACTTCCTTCGTGCGCGGAAGGTCTCCGCGATGAAGACGAAGAAGGGCAACGTCGTCGACCCCGGCCGCGTCGGCGAGATCTTCCACGTGAACGTCGATATCCTGACGCAGCTCGGCAATGGCGGCTTCATCCCCGTCGTCGCGCCCGTGGCCGTGGACGATCGAGGCGAGGCGTTGAACGTGAACGCCGACTACGTCGCGAGCCAGATCGCAGCCGCGGTGCGCGCGGAGAAGCTCGTTCTCATGACGGACATCGAAGGCGTCCGGAACGAGTCGGGTGAGCTCGTGTCGTCGCTCGATCGCCGGACCATCATGGCCTGGCTCGAGCGCAGCGTGATCTCGGGCGGCATGATCCCCAAGGTGCGCTGCGCGCTCGAAGCGCTCGGCGGCGGCGTGGGCAAGGTCCACATCATCGACGGCCGGACGGAGCACGCGATCCTGCTCGAGATCTTCACCGACCGCGGGATCGGCACCGAAATCGTCGCCGGGTGAGCATGGCGGTTTCGGGCTCGACCGCCGGCTGGTTCGACGCGCTCGTCGCGTCGCCGCTCGCCTGGCCGCTCGCGCGTGGGCTCGAACGGCTCGGCCCGCAGTCCGGCATACCGAGCGTCGACCTCCTTCAAGAGGTGCTCGGGCCGTCATCCGGCGTGCGCTTCGTCGCCACCCCGCCGGCCTCTCGCCGGCGCCGGCGCGAGCAAGTGCCGGTCGACGCCCTCTACGACGCGCTCATCGTCAACAGGTCGGAGGTCCCGACTCGACCGGGCAACCTCCACGACTTGATGAACGCCCTCGTCTGGTCGACCTTCCCGAAGACCAAAAAGGCGCTCCACGAGCGGCAGCACGCTTTGGTACGCGCTCGCTTCGACGAAACCGGCCGGCGGGCGATCCCGCATCGCAGCGCCGACCAAGATGCGCTCGCAATGGTCGACGAGGGGGGCATCGTCATTGCGGTCACGCCGATCGCGGAGCAGGCGTTGCGCAATGCCGCGGACCGGCGCGACAGCGCGCCATTCGAAGAAGCAGCGAGGCAGGGCGCGGCGCTCGGCGTCGTCTTCGGCCACGCGCTCTATGAGCACATCGCGCGATCGGATGTGCGGC
Organism: Polyangiaceae bacterium; assembly: GCA_013361525.1. Classification (GTDB taxonomy): domain Bacteria; phylum Myxococcota_A; class Polyangia; order Polyangiales; family Polyangiaceae; genus Xiheicaenibacterium. Next base: position 4,436 of record JABFXY010000204.1, read on the forward strand.
TCGTCTGGGGCAAGGCGGTTTTCATCACCGTGGCGCACATCTCGGACGTCACGATCGAGGCCGTCGACGAGCAGCTCGCCGCTTGGCTATTGGATGCCGCGCCGTCGTTCGCGAGCCAAGATGCTGGAAGCGCCGCGCTCGTCCCGGGCGTATTGGGGAGTCGAACCGAATGGCACCATCGTCCTCGAAGGCTTGCGGTCTAGTCGGCGCACGGATTTTTGGTATCGCAATCGGCGGCGCGATCGCCTTCGTCGTCGGCGCGTGCTCGGTCGCCGAGGAGCAGAAGCACGAGCCCGGAAACATGGAGGTCGCCTCGGCGTCGGAACCTGCGACCGCCACGACGTCGGCGGTGCTCGCCACCGCGGAAATCGCGACTGCCGCTGCGTCCAGCTTCACGCCGCCCACGCTCGAAGGTGCCACTACCGCCGTGCCGTCGCTGTCGGCTTCGTCGATCGCTGGGCTCGATCCGTCGGCGAGCGCATCGCCGGAGGGCGGCGCGCCGCCCCCATGTCCTGCCGATATGATCCTCGTCAACCGCACGTGCGTCGACGTATTCGAGGCGTTTCTCGAAGAGGTCGCGGCGGACGGTACGGCGAAGAAGCACCCCTATTACGAGCGCCCCGTCAAAGGGGTCACCTACAGGGCTGCGAACGCCGCAGGCGATTTTCCGCAGGGGTACATCAGCCGCGTCGAAGCGAAAGCCGCGTGTGTCGCAGCCGGCAAGCGCCTCTGCTCGAGGGCGGAATGGTCGAAGGCCTGTCGAGGCAAAGGTTGGATGACCTATCCGTATGGGTCCAAGGGCCAGCGCGACCGCTGCAACAGCGGCAAGCTCCACCTTCTCACGCAGATGTTCAAGCACCCGGCCGGCGGCTTCAAATACGACGACCACTTCAACAGCCCCGACCTCAACAAGACGCCGGGCTTCCTCGCCAAGGCCGGCGAATACAGCGAATGCGCCTCCGAGCTCGGTGTGCACGACATGGTCGGCAATCTCCACGAGTGGGTGAGCGACACCGTCGACGACGGCTTCATGGAGCGGCTGGAGACGGAGGACGTCGTGCGGCGCGATCAGCCGTGGCAGGTCGGCAACGGCGTCTTCATGGGCGGCTTCTACAGCACGACGACGCAGCACGGGCCGGGCTGCACCTTCACCACCGTCGCTCACGAGCCGAAGTATCACGATTACTCGACGGGTTTTCGGTGCTGTAAAACGGCGGATCTGCCGAAGCCCGAGCCGAAGAAGAAATCGAAGAGTGGCGGGGCGTCCAAATCATCCCCGGCGACGAGCGCCAGCGCTCAATAGTGCGGCGGCGGCTCGTTCGGCGACGGCTCCTCGAGGTCGGCGAGCCGGCGCTCGAGGTCGCGCACGCGGGCGTCGAGCTTGTCGATGAGCGAGCGTTGCTCGTGCACCACCGCCGAGAGCTCGTGCAGCAGGCGCTCCTGGTGCGTGTAACGGATCTCGATCTCGGTGAGGCGTTCGTCCATCGCGGCGTCTTTATCACTGCTACCCTCGGCCCAACACGTGCCGGCCAAGAACCGCGGTGATCTCTTCGAGATCAAGACGATCGGGCTGAAGACCGCCCTCCACGAGGACGTCTACCATCGCGTCCTTCGGCTGCCGTGGTGGCTGTTCTTCCTCGAGGTGGCGATCGGGTTCGGCGCGGCCAATGCGCTCTTCGCGACGCTCTACCTGTTCCAGCCTGGGTCGATCGCCGGCGCGGAGCCCGGGTCGTTCCCACACGCGTTCTATTTCAGCGTGCAGACCATGGGCACGATTGGATACGGCGTGTTTTCCCCCGCGACCCACTATGCGCACGTCGTCGCGAGCTTCGAGTCGCTCACGGGTTTGCTCGGGTTCGCGGTCGTGACCGGGCTCACCTTCGCGAAGTTCGCCCGCCCGACCGCCCGCGTCCTCTTCAGCGCGAGGGCGGTCATCGGATCGCGCGACGGCACGCGCCATCTCATGTTCCGAATGGCGAATGCACGCCACAACACGATCGTCGAAGCGTCGCTCCGCGTGTTGCTGCTCGTGGACGTCGTCACCAAAGAGGGCGAGCGATTGCGTGTTCCGCAGCTTCTCCCGCTCGTACGGGACCAGAACCCATTCTTTCGCCTCACGTGGACGGCGTCGCACCTCATCGACGAAAAGAGCCCGTTCTATCCTCCGGGCGCAATCGAATCGCTGCGGGAGCGCAATGCGCTGCTCCTATTGACGCTCTCGGGCCTCGACGACACCATTTCGCAGTCGATTCACGCGCGATGTTCGTACGATCTCGACGACGTCGTCGTCGGTGCACGCTTCGCCGACGTCCTCAAAGTATTGCCCGATACGACGCGCGTCATCGATTACAACAAGATGGACGAAATCGTCCGGGAAGAATCGTGAGCGAGCGCAACGTCCGATTACGTCTCGTATGGGGCAAAGACCATTACGACGACGTCATTCGCGCGCTTCGCGATGCTCGGGTGAGCATTTGGATCTCCACCGCCAGCCTCAAAGACGTCCACGTCGAGGCTTCGGTCGGCACGCGCGCCCGCGCGCGCGGCAGGTTCGCGAGCCTGATGGAAGAGCTCGGCGATCTCGCGGGGCGTGGCGTCGAGGTGCGCATCCTCCACGCGGGGCCTCCGTCGCGCCCCCTCCGCGCGCGGCTGCAGGCGAGCTCCAAGGCGCGAACGACCGAGCTCCGTCGCTGCATTCGTGTGCACATGAAGATGATCGCCATCGACGGCCGGCTCCTCTACCTCGGCTCGGCGAACTTCACCGGCGCGGGCCTCGGCGCGAAATCGGAGGGCAAGCGCAACTTCGAGGCGGGGATCCTCACGAGCGACGACGTCCTCCTCGATCGAATGCAGGGCGAATTCGATTCGATATGGTCGGGCGCCGCATGCAAGTCCTGCCGATTGCGAGGCGAATGTCCGAAGCCGCTCGATACACCCTCTCTCCCCCCTCACGCAGTGAGGGGGGTTGGGGGGAGAAATAGCGGCGTGAACCTACCCAGTGGCGCTGCGGTCCCTTCTGAGCAACCTGCTAGCGCGGGCGCCGGCTATCGCCGAACTGAAAGCGCAGCGCCGGCAAAAGCCGCCGCCGCCAGTCGATCTCGCGGTGCTGCCCGCGCGGGTCGGCGCGGAACATGATTTCGGCTCGACCCGAAGCGCGAAGCGTCAGCGCCATCTTCTCGGCAGCGGCGAGCATTCGGCCTTCGCCTTCTCTACCGCCCGCGTCGAGGTAGATGCGCGAGCCGGGTGCGGGCGCGCGTTTCGCCGCGAATCGAAGGAGCGCGCCGCGCGCGACCCATAGCGACGGCGACATCGAGATCGTTCCACCGAAGACGTCTGGTCGCTTCAATGCGGCATAGAGCGAGGCGAGCCCGCCCATCGACGAGCCGCCGATGATCGTGCGGCGCGGATCGCTCGTGAGGCGATGTTCTCGCCGGAGCTTCGGCAAGAGCCACCCCGCGATCCAATCGAGAAATCCGTCGAAGGAGCCGTGCACCCTGCCGAAGTCGAACGGCGAAAGCTCGGAGATGCGGTGCTCGTTGCCGTGGTCGATACCGATCACGATCGGCGGCGGCACCGTCTTCGCGAGCCGTTCGACCGCTCGGTGAGCGTGCCACCCGCCCGCGAAGCTCGGCTCGTCGTCGAAGACGTTTTGCCCATCGAAGAGCAGGAGCACGGGCCGATCGTGCGACGGTACGCGGCGGGGGCGGTAGATGCGAACGTGCCGCTTCGGCGGCACGCCGGGGACGATTTCGAACGGACCTGTGATGTCGACCATCGGGAAAACTACGTGCGTTGGACGTAGACCTCGACCTTTCGCGGCGGAGCCATTCGTCTGCCGTCGATGCGGACGATGTACCGGCCCGGCACATCGACCATGAACCGCTCGAACAGTACGCCTTTACGTGGATCGGCTCGATCGCCTGCGTCCACGTCGGCCGCGCTCTCGCTGAAGAGAAGCTCGCCGCCGAGCGCGTCGAAGATGCGGATCGATGGAAGCTTTTGGGCCGCTTCCTCCATCGACAGCGAATTGAAATCACCTTCGCCGCGCACCGCGAACTTGTACGTCCCTGCTTCCGGCGCGTCGAACGCGAAATCGGCGAGCGGGCCGCGGGGATCCTTGTCACGAACGGGAGCCGTCGTCGCCGTCACGACTTTGCCGAGTTGCAAAACCGCCGCCGTCGAAGCTTCGGGCAGCGTCTCGATGCGCACCTCCACCGGCCGGGTCGCGTCGACGGGTGAGGTTGCCAGCGCCGTCTGCGCATAGGTCGGCATCGAGCCGTCGGCAGCCATCGTCACGCCCATTCGGCCGACACACGGTTGCTCGAGGCACGCCAGCCAGCTCGAGCCGCGCATGTGCACCTCGAGCTCCGGATCGGTCCAGGTCCACGCGACGTCGCGCGCGCCCTCGACGCGGATCCAGGTCTCCAGCGGCGCAGGCGGCGCTGCGACGTCGAAGGTTCGTCGATCGCCCGCGGCGAGCACCGGCAGCGATGCCCCCGAGGGTGCGGGCGGGTGCGTGGTGCGGCCGCCGTCCTCGCGCGCCTTCGGCTCCGCCTTCTCGACGCGCACCTCGACCGACTCTACGTGGACGTCGGGCGAGCGAGGCGCGACGCGAAGCACGTAGTCGCCGGGGGCCGCCGTGAACGTGTAGCGGAACGTGTTCGGCTCCGTCTCGTGCTCGGAGAACGTCGCGTGGAGGCCCGCGGCCGAGCCGAGCACCTGAAAGCCGAGGGCGCGGTAGAGCTCGTGCGCTTCGGTCGGTCGAGTCGGCGAAGTCTTCGCCAGGCGCGGCTTGATCTTCAACGTCATCGCGGCGCCCGGTGCTGCGACGGACAGCGTCGCCTCCGCGACGGAGCCGCGCGGATCGCTCGGTCGCTGCTTCGGCGTCAGCACGACTTTGCCTTTCTTCGGATCGAGAGCCGTGCGCTCGACGGGAGCGAGCACGCGCGCGTCGACACTCGACATCCCGGCGTCCTGAGGGCTTTGCGCGTCGCTATCGGCTGGCAAGAGCCGGTAGGGGCCCGGTGGTGCAGACGGAATGATGCACGGCGAGGTACTGCAGACGATGACGAGCCCCCGCGGGTCTTTGATGTTCGGCCCTTTTCCCTCGAACGAAAACGCGAGATCGCTCCGGGCATCGATGCGAAATGCCGTGCTCGTCTCCACCGATGCGCGAACGGAGATCATTCGCGCGTGCTCGCTCACGAGGTAGGGGCCCTGCTCGCTTCCGTCCTCGGGAGGAGGCGGCGCCATGGCCGGATCGGGCGGTGGAATCCGAGGCCTGGCAGCCGCCGGCGCCGGCGGCGGCGCGCTGCATCCGGCAGCGGCCAGCACGATGAGCGCGAGCGACCTTCGAAGCGGAGCCATCCGGGTTCATACCTCCAGGTCGAGAGGGGTGCTATGGCGCTCTGGTGAGACGCGCGCTCGCGCAGGTCCTTGTCGTCGTCACGATCTCGCTCGCCGGGTGCTCGGGTGACGTCGAGATCGCATGCAATTCGGAGCCGGAGATCCTCGAGGGAGCAGAGACGGGCTTCGCGACCTGCGGGTCGCTGAAACATCGGCCCGAGCAAGCGACCTGTCCCATCTTGTGGCACGAGGCTCCCGCCGTCTGCGCCGGCGACGACGAGCTCAACGACTGCGCTGAAGACGCCGATTGCGACGAAGCGGAGCACGGCATTTGCGACGTCCGTCCCGCAGGAGGATGCGGCTGCAGCTACGGCTGCGCTTCGGACGACGATTGCAGCGCGTTCCACGCTTGCGTCTGCGGGACGCCGCGCGGCGTATGCGTCGTCGCCTCGTGCACCACCGACGCCGATTGCCACGAGAGCTCGCTCTGCGTTCTGTCGCGCACGGACCCGTGCGAGGGCGGTACGCCACCGCGGCTGTCGTGCCTCACGACGCGTGACCAATGCCTCACCGACGCCGACTGCGACGCTGCCCTCTGCGTGCTCGGCATCGACGGTGTGCGGACGTGCCAAGGTCTCGAGCTCTGCGTGTCGACGCCCGTCCCCTGAGCACGGACATCACGTGCAAACTGAGGCGCGCGCGCCTCTGAGGCACGACGACAGAGCGCGACGATTCGCCACAGCGCATCGTCCGATCTTCGTGACCATAACCTCCGCCGAGAGGGCGGTACGACGCGTGCAATGCCGCCCGACCTGTGAGCACGAAGGTCCTATGGTGAACGCGGATTCGCTGAGACTGCTGGCACAGCGCGTGAGCGATGCGCTCGACGTGCCGATGGTCTGCTGCTGTGTGCTCGACCGCGGGTGGCCGGCCTTCGTCTTCTACGCGATGGACCGAGACGAGCGCCGATCGCGGACCGCGCGCCTTCTCACCGAAATGGTTTTACAGGTGGTGCGACCGATCGGAGAGCAAGGTCGCTTCGTCGCCGGGCGTGCTGCGCAGCTCATCGAGAGCCGCACCTTCGTCTTCCCTCTGATGGATTCCGCCAATCACCTGACGGCGGCGATTGGTTTGGCGAGCGCCGAGCCGCGTCGCTGGTCGTCGATCGACATCGAGCGGCTCCGGCAGCTCGGCCAACACCTCGTCGATCTCGGGCGGCCCGTCTCCGGCGTACATCGCACCGACCGGCGCAAGCGCGCGATTTCTGCTCAAGCCGCGGGAACATCCCGGCGGCCTCCTCGTCTCAAGACTTCGTGGTAGCGTCGGGCGCCCATGAACCCATCGAGATTGGCAAACGCGCGACTCGTCGTCTCCGCGCTCGCCTTCGCGGCCGCGTGGATCGCGCTCGAAGGGACTGCGCACGCGGAGGTGAAGCTCGGTGTTGAGCTCCGCGGTGAGTACATGCGCCGGTTCAACAAGATCTCCTACGGCGGCCCGGGGCTCGCCGTCGACTTCGGATATTCCTTCGACACCTATCCGATCATCATCATTCCGGAGATTGCCGTCGAAGGCGCGTTTTACGCACCACAGACCTATTCGGGGAGCTTCCGCGCGCTCGGCGGTATTCGTGTCGGCGCCGCCCTCGAGGTGGAGCCCACGCTGTATGCGCGCGGCGGTTACGTGGGCATCTTCGGTTTGGAGCCGGCGGATCACGGCGGCACGCTCGAAGTGGGTGCTTCGCTCGACAAGCGTCTCGAGCGGTCCGTGACGATCGGCGGCTCGATCGGATACCAGGGTTTCTTCGTGCCGCGCTGGGCGCACGGATTGTCTGCAGGCTTTCACGTCGGCTTCTGGCTATGACCTTTTCACGATCGTTGGCTTTCGCGCTGCTCCTCGTGGGCTGCAGCTCCACCGAAGTGCAACCGGAGACCAACGCGACGAGCGACGTCGCCGTGCGGACCGCGGACGCGCCCGCGCGCACCGCCTCGGCCACGCCGGAGGTGACGGCCACCGCCTCGGCGAGCGCGGCGTTGCCTTCGGGATCCTTCGCGTGCGGCAAGCTCACCTGCGAGATCTTCGAGAGCCCGCAGGCGGCGTTTTCTCACATCGTCGAGACGGACAAGCCGCTCGTGCTCGCATTGGGCGAGAGCCATGCGCAAAAAGGATCCGAGTCGGTCCGCTCGACGACGTCGCGCTTTACCGACGACCTCTTGCCGAAGCTCGAAGGCAAGGCGTCTTCGCTCGTGCTCGAGCTGTGGGTCGCCGACGGCAAATGCGGCAAGGCGAAGGAGCAAGAGGTCGCGCAGAAGCAGAAGGTCGTCACCGAGAATCAAGCGGCGTCGAACCAAAACGAGTTCGTCACCCTCGGCGAGAAGAGCAAAAGCCTGAAGATCGTCCCCTTCATTCTTCGGCCCACCTGCGAGGAGTACGACGTCATCCGCAAAGCCGGCGACAACGCCGTGCTGGAGATGCTCTCGATGATCACGCGCAACATGCGCGACAAGGCGAAGTCGCTCTTCGACGAGACGGCGAAGAAGGCGCCCGGCAAGATGGTCGTCACTTACGGCGGCGCGCTCCATAACGATCGCGTGCCGCGCGAGGGCCGCGAACAATGGAGCTTCGCGAAGGATCTCGACACGCTTTCGGGCGGCCGTTACGTCGAGCTCGATCTCGTGGTGCCCGAATTCATCAAGGACAATGAATCTTGGAAGTCGCTTCCTTGGTTCGATTCCTATGACAAGGCGCGTTTTGCCACAGCGACCGTTGTGATCACCACGGGGCCTCGCTCGTACGCTCTGATATTTCCAAGCACGACAGGGCATTGACGCCCGGCGTTAGCTCGCGGATACGAAGGAAGGACGCCCGCTCTTACGCGGGCAATCGTTTTTTTGGCTTCGATCGAAGCCAAGCGAACTGCACGGAGGGACCGAATGATCAGGTCGAAAGCGGCGCTGGCGCTCATCGTAGCCGGTGCACTCATGGGCTGTGGAAGCGAAGGTACGTCCACGAACGCGAGCGCAGAGGCTGGCAAGAGCGGCGCTCCGACGACCAGCGCGAAGCCGACCGGCGCCACGTCCGGGGCTGCGGGCGCGACGACGGGCGCACCCTCGGGCACGCCCACGGCCGAGAAGAAGGACACGCCCGCCGCTCCCGCGGCTGCCGGCGCGATCTTCAAGCACATGCCGAAGGAATGTGAAGAGGTGCGTGCCTACGTGAACATCGCGAAGATCTTCACGCCGGACACGGTCTCGGCGCTCGATGCGATCGCCGGTAAGGCCGTCGCCGAGGGCAAAGACCCGAAGAAGGGCGAGGAAGTTCTCGCTGCACTGAAGGAAGGCGGCATCGAGCCGGGCAAGGCAGTCAAAGAGGTCGCCATCTGCGGAAACAAGGACGACGCGAAGACGATCGTCGCTGCAGCGGTCGACTTCTCGAAGGCCGACAAGCCTGCCGACGTGTTCGCCAAGGCGATCGAGAAGGCCGGCGGCAAGCCCCCGACGAAGGAAGAGATCGACGGCGTCACGTACCTCAAGCCGGCCGACGGTAAGGCTTGGCTTGCGTTCGTCGGCAAGGACACGGTCGTCATCGGCGAGGGCAAAGAGGCGGTGCAGGCTGCGGTCAAGGGCGGCGGCGGTGAGGCCGACTTCGCCGAGGCCGGCTCGCACGTCGTTTGGGCGAAGGCGCCGAAGGACGAGGTCGACGTGAAGGTCGTCGAGAGCGGCGAGAACTTCGACGTCAACGTCAAGGCGAAGGTCAAGGACGGCGCGAAGATCAAGTCCGAGTTCGAGAAGGTCGTGCCGGAGCTCGACAAGATGGTCGAGAAGATGGCCTTCGTGAAGCCGCTGCTCCCCGCCGCGAAGAACGCCAAGATCGACGTTCAGGGCGACATCATGACGGTCACCACGAACTTCCCGAAGAAGGCGATCGCAGAGACGCTCAACAACGTGAAGGACATGAACCTCAAGGATCTGCAGAAGCAGATGAAGTTCTGATCGAGGGTGCTGAGATGTCGACGTTGCCTCCTCGGCAGCGTCGATGCTGCGAGTTCTCCCCCCCAACCCCCCTCGCAAGCGAGGGGGGCGCAGCGAAGCGAAACAGCGGCAAAATGGCCGCGGAATGCGGAGGCTCCCCCCTCACGAAGTGAGGGGGGCAGGGGGGAGAAATCGCGGCCACAAGCATCCGAGTTGGTAGGCGGGGACTTTTTCGGCAGCCCGCTTAGGATGAGGCCGATGGGTGTTGGATCCATCGGCCTCGTTCTTTCTGGTGGTGGTGCGCGCGGTGCCTATGAGGTCGGGGTGCTCGCGTACGTGGCGGACATGTTGCCCGAGCTGCTCGGTCGGGTCCGCGTCGTGACCGGGACCAGCGTCGGCGCCGTGAACGCTGCGTTCCTCGCATCGCGCGGTCTCACGACGTCATCGATCAGCGAGCTGCACACGCTCTGGTCGAAGCTCGCTGTCGACGATCTCGTCTCGATCGATCGGGCAGGTGTCCGCGATCTGCTCGCCGCGGGGGGCAAACGTCTCGTCGGGCGCGCCGTGAGCAGCCCCGCCGTCGGGCTGTTACGGGTCGAAGGGATCGCGAAGCTCGTCGGTGAGCACACCGATTGGCGCGGGTTGCGCAAGGTCGTCCGCTCGAGGCGCCTCGACGCAGTCGGCTTCGCGGCGACCGACATCGCGACGGGCCGGACGTGTTTCTTCGTCGACTACGCGGACGGCATCGAGCCGCGATGGCCGCGCGGTGACGAATCCCCGATCCCCGAACGAGCGGCGCTCGGGCCCGCTCACGTTCTCGCTTCCGCGGCCATTCCGATCTTGTTTCCACCGGTCGCGATCGATGGCCGCTGGTTCATGGACGGCGGTGTCCGTTACAACACGCCGCTCGCTCCGGCGCTTTCGCTCGGCGCGGAATCGCTCCTCATCGTCAGCGTGCGCGCGCACGGCGCCGTCCACCAACACGCGCCGGACGGCGAGTTCAGCGGTTTCGGCCAAGTCATCGGCAAGGTCCTCGACTCGGTCTTTCTCGACCGCATCGCGTACGACCTCGATCGATTGCAGCGCATCAACGACGTCGTGGCTTCCATCCTCGCCACCTTCGGCGCGCGGGGCCTCGCCGATTTTCAGGCGCAGCTCGAGAGCCGGGACCGACCGCGCTACCGCTCGGTCCCGTTCGCGCACATCCTTCCGAGCCAAGATCTCGGCGCGCTCGCCTCGACGCACCTCGCGGCCATGAGAACGACCGGGCCGCTGTCGTTCTCGCGCGTCCTCAAGGCGCTCTTTCAAGACGATCGGCAGACGACCGGCGACGCTGCGAGCTTTCTTCTGTTCGACGGCGGTTACACGAGCGAGCTGCTCGAAGCGGGCTACCGCGACGCCGCGTCGAATCACGCGGCGCTCGCGGCGCTGTAGGCCTCAGAACTTCACGAACAGCGTGTACGGCCCTTGGCTGATGGGCGCTTCACCGCCGACGGTGATGGCGCCGAGCGACCCTTCGGCGTCCCACGCGTAATACGTGAGGGTCGCGCCATTGGGATCCGACTGGCAGCCGGGCAACCCCACCGAGCATTGAAACTCCGTTTGGTCGGTCGCCTTCGGAGCGATTTTGAGCGTCATCGGGAACGTCGTGAGGCCGCAGCTCGACACCGTGATCGACGACGCGGGGCACATCGCGACGTAGTAATCGTCCTGCGGGCTCTCGGGACCGCACACCGATTGAACAGGGATCGGCGCGCCGCTCGTATCCCCTTCGTAGAGCCCCGGATCCTGAATGACGGGGCCGTCACCGACCGCCGAGTGCTCGTATTTGATGCGAACCATTCCGGTCGCGTCCGCGTCCTGTGCCTTCACGACGACGTAGTAATCGCCCGCGGCGAGCCGCGCGGCGAGGTGGGTGCCGTTCGTGGGGCCGCACGCGTCCGCGGAGCATTCGATCGGCGCGGCGCCGCATGCACCACCTGCGTAGAGCGCCATCGTCGTGTCCATGTCCGACTGGAACGAGCTCAGGTAGACGACCTCTTCGGCGAGGAGCGTGAAGTGGAAGAACACGTCACGTCCCGCGCCGCCGCAGGGGAGGGCCACGTCGTTCTGCGTCGCGGCGGTGATCTCCGCGCTGTAGCTCATCGAGTCGGTCAGCTCGCCCGCCGTCGCGCAGGTGTCCGTCCCCGAAAGCGGCGTGCACCCGTCGTCGGCGACGCCGTTGCAGTTGTCGTCGACGCCGTCGCCGCACGTCTCGGGGAACGGGAAGCAGACTTGGCAGCCGTTGTCCGGGATGTCATCGCAGTCTTGATCGATGAAATCACCGCAGATCTCCGGCTCCGGGACACAGGGTGTGTCTTCCGGTACGTGGACCGCGATTTCGACGGTGTTGTTCGACACGTCGCCTTCGACGACCTTCCCGAGGGGATTCACCGCGAGCACGAGCGTGTAATCACCCTCAGGAACACCCGTCACGTCGACCCATTGACAGGGCGTCCCGACGCCGTACACGTCGGCCCAACCGGCGCTCAGGAAGTTGCAACCGGAGCTGCCCGGCGGAGGCTGGCCGTGCGGCGCGGGGTTGCCCTGATCGAGGGGCGAAATGTCGACGATGCAGAAGGACTGTTTGTGGCCCTGCGCGACGACGGCCCCCGTGTCGTCGACCAGCTTGTAGTCGGAGAAATCCAGGAAGTGGTAATGGCCGTGGCACTCGTCGAGCTCGAAGAGCGGATTGTTCGCTTCGATCCCGTGGTTCAAATGGCCGGGGCCGTGGTTTTCGATGCGGCTCTCGAATTGGAGCAGGTGCCGACGACCCGAGCCGGCGACGCAGCCCTCGTGCACCTCGCACGAGTCAGCGAGGAACGACTGGTGGCTGAACGTGAGCGTCGCCTCCGCGGCGGGTCCGCTGATGGTCAGGTCGGGGACCAAACAAACATCGGCGTCACATTCGAACCCCGCAGGGCAACAGGTCCCGCCGCAGATGGTCCCGTCGCAGGCGGGGAAGTCGATCGTGACGGAGGTGGCGTTGTTTGCCAGGTTCGATTCCGCGATGAGGCCGTCCGGGTTCACCGTCACCTCGAGCTCGTAGGCACCTGATTCGAGGTCCGTCGCGTCGATGAAGTCGCACGCTGCGTCCGGCTGCGCGGTCGATGCGCCCGGCGCGATACCTTGCGCGGCGCAGTCGAAGCCCGTCCCGGACGCGACGCAGCGGGCGTCGAGCATGCCCTCTCGGACCATTTGCCCGTCTTTCGACAGCCGCGCTCGAAACATGTGCGGAAGGACGTACGAGTCTTCGCAGAAGTCCGCTTGGAAGAGCGGGCTGTCCTCCGGCGCGCCGAGCTGCAATGCGCCCGCGCCTTCGTTCGTCACCGTGACCGAGAAATGCACGGCGAGCCGCCGCCCCGGACCCGCGACGCAACCCGAGGTGACCTCACAGGCATCCTCGGCGACGTCGATCGTCGAGAAGGTGACGTCGGTCGCCGAGATGGGCGAAAGCACCAAATCCGCCAAGGTGCACGATCCTGCGTCGCACGATGCTCCCGGTGCGCAGCACAGCGTGTCGCCGCACGAGGAATCTGCGCCGCATGTCGCAGTGCAGCCGACGAAGGATCCGTCGACGCCGGCGAGACACCGCTCTCCCTCGGCGCAGACGACGTCGGAGCCGGGACATTCGACGCCGCCTCCGCCCGAGCCGCCCGCCCCGCCTTCGGCGCCGGACCCTCCCGTTCCATCACCCGAGTCTCCACAGCCGATCGCCGCGCTCGAGACGACCGCGAACATTGTAAGCAAGCGATTCATATTCATCGATATACCCATCCGGTTGGCGTTCAATCACCGGAGGGTCTCGGACTGATCGCCAAAAAGAACGATGCGGCCGATTTCTTTCGACGCTTCGTCGCAACGGCTGGCCATTATCCAAATACACGGGAAATAGACGCACGGACTGTGGCGACTCGGAGCGCCCCGCCGTGCGGAACTGTCTCGCACGGGGTGGACACGACACGGTCCCTCGGAGCGGAACGGCCTTTGCCCTATAGGGGGTATGTTCGAGCGATTCCGCGACCGAGAGGATGCAGGGCGCCGGCTCGCGGTGAACCTCTCCGGGTACGCATCGGCGCCCAATGTGTTGATCCTCGCGCTGCCACGGGGAGGTGTTCCCGTCGGCTTCGAAGTGGCGCGGAGCCTGAAAGCTCCCCTCGATATCTTCACGGTGCGCAAGCTCGGTGTCCCAGGACACGAGGAGCTCGCGATGGGTGCCATCGCCAGCGGCGGAACGATTGTCTTGAACGACGAGATCGTCGCCGCGCTACGCATCCCGGAGGAGGTCATTCGGCGCGTCGCCGCATCGGAGTCCGCGGAGCTCCAGCGTCGCGACCGGCTCTACCGAGGTGACGCCGCCGCGCCTGCGATCGCGGGTCGTACCGTCATTCTGGTCGACGATGGGCTCGCGACGGGTGCCAGTATGAAGGCGGCCGTCTCCGCGGTTCGTCAGCTCCGGCCTCGTGCCGTCGTGGTCGCCGTCCCGGTCGGCGCGCGTGACACCTGCACCATGCTGCGCGAGCTCGCGGACGACGTCATTTGCGCGGAGAGCCCGTACCCGTTCCACGCAGTTGGTATTTGGTATCAGGACTTCTCCCAGACCACCGACGACGAGGTCCGGCATCTCTTGCAGTCGAGCCGGCCTGCCGCCGTCGCGCAGAACGCGCCCCAGCGCCAGCCGGTCCGTGAAGGTCGAGGGCGGCTATGAGCGGGCGCAAAGCATTGCTCGAGTACGTCCGAGCCAACGCCGTCCGCCTCCCGGGCGGACGCGTCGATTACGATCCGCTCCTCGACCGAATCGGGGACGCGAGCCTCGTCTTGCTCGGGGAGGCGACGCACGGGACGCACGAGTTCTACCGGGCGCGCGCAGAAATCACGAAGCGGTTGATTCGCGAGAAGGGCTTTCACGCGGTCGCAATCGAGGGCGACTGGCCCGACGCCTACCGGGTGAACACCTACGTGCGCGGGATGGGCGAAGACGCCGACGCGGAGGCCTCGCTCGCGGGATTCAAGCGATTCCCCGTTTGGATGTGGAGGAACAGCGACGTTCTCGATTTCGTCGGTTGGCTGCGCGATCACAACGAGCGGGCCCACGACGACGTCGGGTTTTACGGACTCGATCTGTATAGCCTGTACACATCCATCGACGTCGTCGTCCGCTACCTCGACCGCGTGGATCCCGAGGCGGCGCAGCGAGCGAAGGAGCGCTACGCGTGTTTCGACCACTACGGCGGCGACACGCGGCGCTACGGCTACTCGGCCAACCTCGGCCTCTCACCGAGCTGCGAGACGGAGGTCGTGGAGCAGCTCCTCGATCTCCGACGTCGCGTCGCCGAATGGAGAAACGAGGACGGTAAGGTCCTCGAAGAGAACGTGTTCTCGATCGAGCAAAACGCGAGACTCATCAAGAACGCCGAGGAGTATTACCGGACCATGTTCATGGGCGCGAGCTCCTGGAACCGCCGCGATCGGCACATGGCCGAGACGCTCGACGCCATCCGCGCGCATCTCGAGCGCCGCGTCGGGGCGGCCAAGCTGGTCGTTTGGGCGCACAATTCCCATGTCGGCGACGCCCGCGCCACCGAGATGGGCCGCGCGGGGGAGCTCAACATCGGCCAGCTCGCGCGCGAGCAATACGGCACCGATGCTGTGCTCGTCGGCTTCACGACCTACGAAGGGACGGTGACGGCCGCGTCGGATTGGGATGCTCCTTCGGAGCGGAAGGCGGTGCGGTCTGCGCTCGGGGAGAGCTACGAGTCCGTTTTTCACGAGGTCGGTATCCCGCGCTTCATGCTCGTCCTCGGTGAAGACGCGTCGAACGATCCCGCGTTCTCCGTCCCGCGCATCGAGCGCGCCATCGGCGTCGTGTACCGACCGAAGAGTGAGCGTTCGAGCCACTACTTCGGAGCGAACCTGACGGCGCAATTCGATGTCGTCGTGCACTTCGATCACACGCGCGCCGTCGAGCCGCTCGAGCGTACGCCGGGATGGGTCACCGGTGAGCCGCCGGAGACTTACCCATTCGCTGTTTGAGGTCCGCCATGTTGCCGCAAACCGAGCTCGCTCAAGAAACCTCCCAATCGGTGACGATTGCCGCACATCCAGTCACCCTGCGGGGCGATTTGATCCTCCCGCGCGCCGCACACGGCGTGGTGTTGTTCGCGCACGGAAGCGGCAGCAGCCGCCACAGTCCGCGAAACCGCGCGGTCGCCGCGGCGCTTCGCGCGAACGCGCGGGTCGGGACGCTGCTCATCGACCTGCTCTCGACGGAGGAGGAGAGCGTAGATGCGTCGACGCGCGCCTTCCGATTCGATATCGAGCTCCTAGCGCGGCGCCTCGAACACGCGATTCAATGGTTGGAGGCCAATGGATCGACGCGCTCTCTCGGTATCGGCGTATTCGGTGCCAGTACCGGCGCCGCCGCGGCGCTCGTCGCTGCAGCGCGTAGGCCGGACGCCGTTCGCGCGGTCGTCTCGCGAGGTGGGCGGCCCGATCTCGCCGGCGAAGCATTGACGGCCGTCCAGGCGCCGACGCTCCTCATCGTGGGCGGGCGCGATCACCCCGTCCTCGAGCTGAACCAGGGCGCGCGAAAGCTCCTCGCGGGGCTCAGCAAGCTCGAGGTCGTGCCGGGCGCGACCCATCTGTTCGAAGAGCCGGGGACGCTCGACGAGGTCTCGCGTCTCGCGGGCGCGTGGTTCGCCCGCTATTTGAAAGTGACACCGGCTCCGTGACGCCGTTCGAAACTCAGCGCTTCATCATCGATTCGATGCGCCGCCGCAGCTCCCGCGGCGGTACGAATCGTGGCGAAGCGCCCTGCTCGATGCTGCGCTCGTGCTCGATCACGGCCGACGTGACCGCGTCGTTCGCAGGCGCGGGACGGCCGACGCGTTTTGCGAGATTCACGATGGCGCCGTTCAACGAGCGGATCTCCGTGGTCTTGCGATTGTCGAGATCCTGAAGCGTGCTCGACCGCGCGTCGGGACCCACGCGGGCAATGGCGCGCGCGAGGCGGCCGACGATCCAATCCGGAAGCGACAGCGCGTGCGCGAGGAGCGGCGGCGGTATGGTCGCCACGCGCGCGGGGCGATAGCCCGCGGCGCGCAATACGACCAGCGCCTCGCGAATGGCCTCGGCGAAACACCAGCGCGCATCGGGGTCGGCGATCGAGGCCTCGATCCCGAGGCCGGTCGCCGCGCAGACACCGTTGTTGAGATTCAACAGCAGCTTGCCGGACACGACGGCGTCGATGTCGCGCCGCAGCTCGAGCTGGTCGCCTCCACGCGTGAATGCGCCCGACAAAGAGCGGAGGTGATCCGCCGGCTCCCCCGTCAGCGCATCCACGTAGAGCTTTCCGCTCGTTGCTTGCCTGCGCACGCCGTCGGCGGACGCATTGACGTTGTATCCGACGACGCCGGCGGCGACGCGCGCGCCGAGCTCGGCGCGAAGCGTCTCGCAGTTGTCGAGGCCGTTTTGGAACGAAACCACCGGTGCGCCCGGCGGTAGATGATTCGCGATCTTCGCGGCTGCTGCGCGCGTCTCGGTCGACTTGAGGGTCACGAGACAAACCGAGACCTCGCGGAGGACTGCGTAGTCGCCCGTTACCCGCTGGGGGGCGGAAGGCACGAGTCGCTCACCGTTCCATCGAATGCACGGCAGCGCGTCGGCGCGATCGCTCCGCCCGAGGAGCGCGACCGTGCAACCTGCATGAATCAGCTCTGCCGCGAAGAAACCACCAATCGCGCCGGCTCCGACGATTCCGACGTGGAGCGACGCGCGGCTCATCGATCAGGCCCGCTCGTACGTGAGCGTGTACGTGAGCTTCGTCGGCAACGCCTCGGCGTGAACGACCACGGTCAGGATCAGCCGGTTGTTCTCGATTCGCATGCTGTTGATGCGGCCCTTCTCGTCGCCCGAAAACGTCTGCTCGAGACCATCGCCGATCTTGACGCTCAAATCCAGCTCGTCGCCGGTGATGCCTTTCACCTTCACGGGCGTGCCGTCGAGCGGTGCCGTATAGGAGCGATCATCCATCGCGATCGTCACGCTGCCTTGATCGGCCGAGACCGAGATCGTCGATGCGACCGGGTTCGACTCCTTCAGCCTGTCGCGGGCGATGCCGCGCGAGAGCATGCCCATCTGCCCCACGACCCCGTCGATCGCAGCGTCGCGCGCCTCGACCTCGGCCTGCGCGCCGACATGTTTGAAAGTGCCGACGAACTGCGCGGCGGGTGACCCCGGGTCGTTCGCTTCGACCGGAGCTGGGCGAGCATTGGGATGCGCGGGTTCCGCGCTGTCACAGGCAGAGATGAATGCGGCGATGGGGATGAGTGCGACGAGGTACTTCATACTGCGCTGGGCAGCATGGCACGCTCGATCGAACAGCGCACACGATTCCCCAATTCTGGTATCGGCCAATCCTACGATGCGAGCTGCGCCTTTCGTGGTCGCTTCGCGACGACCTCACGAACTGCCGTGCGAATCGCCCGCAGATCGAGCGACCCACCACAGCGCGCTTCCGCGCGGATCGACGCCGCGATCTTCTCGGCCTCGCACGATCCGAACGATGTGACGACGACCAGCGGAACGTCGCGTAGGCCGCTCAAGAAGTGACGCAGCGACGCCAGCGCCTTCTGCTCGTTCGGATCGGTTCGATGCTCGTCGCGAATCACCGCGACCACGGCACCCCATGGACCGCCATCGGGCGCGTCTTGGGGGAAGCTCGCGATGGTTGGCCCGGCCGTGACGACGCACCCTTCCATCCAGAGGGCGGCGCTCAGTAATCGGCGCGTCGTCGCATCGGAATCGACGAGCGCGATATGAGTCGCTACCTCTTTGTGGGAATTGGGTTGTTGATGCATTGCGGGCCGGGCGGCTCAATCCAAGAAGCGTTCCAGCGGGCGGCTAGGCCATGATTGCCTGGTCTAGCCGCCAAATCGCACCCGATGCTGCATCGAGCGCCGTTCCCATTTGCCCCGGCTGTGGCAATCGCCGACACGCAAGGATGCCTCACTTCATCAGTCGGGCTGGAAGTTTGCCCGCGTACTGCGTGTCAGCCGGTGCCTTCGTACGCGCCGCGCATCTTTCGAATCGACTGCTTCATCGCGGCGAGCCGGCCGAGCTGCCCGACCCTCTCGAGCAGCTGCGCTTCACGGATGGGCTTGGCGAGCACCCCGAGCGCCTTGCGCAGGTCGTGCTCCACCTCGGAGGCGAACTCGTCGAAGCGGGCCGTGATGAGCAGACAGCCGAGCGGGCGGCCGAGCGCGTTCGCGCGGTGAAAGAACTCCACGCCGCTCATCGTCGGCATGATCCAATCGGCGATGGCCACGTGGAACTCGCGGCGGGCTAAGTAGCTGAGCGCGACGCTCGGCTCCGAGGTTCCTACCGCATCGTGATACGGCTCGAGCATCGCTACGAGCGTCTCCACGATGGCGCGATCGTCGTCGAGGACGAGGACCGAATACCGGCCGCTCGCCGGACCCGCATCGGATCGCGCGCGCTGTCCGTTGTTCGTCGAGTTCATGTGCTACGTCTCCCCCCCGGGAGTATTCGAATAGCCAACCAGCCACGTTCGGGCCCGTCAAACCTGAGGGCCGTGAGCCTCGACCGATCCTCGAGAAGATGGCATTTCGCCCCAGAAAAATCGCGGCTTCCTGACGCCGACCTCAGGTGAGAAGGTGCATCACGGTGGCTCGTCGATGATTCGGTATTGCGGTTCTCTCGCTCGCGGCATTGCCTTGGTCGCGATCGGCTGCGCCCTCTTCGCATGTGATGCACGCAATGCGGGCTCGACGACGACGTCGCCGCCGTCGTCGCGTTCAGAGCGCGTCGTGACCGTCGCGCGCGACGATGGTCGATCCGTCACCCCGAGTGGCCCCAAGCCCGCGGGCTTTCTCAAAGGACAGCTGCACATGCACTCGAACAACTCCGGCGACAGTCGGACGGCACCCGAGCGCGCGGCGAGTTGGTACGAGTCCCATGGGTACGACTTCGTCGTCTTCACCGATCACAACGTCGTCACCGACACGCGCGACGAGGCGTCGATGCTCACCCTGCCTGGCATGGAGCTCACGCAGAACCTGCGCCGATGCATCCCCGACCGTGGCGCCCCGTGCCTCCTTCACGTGAGCGCCCTGTTCGTCGATCCCGCCGTCGATCGCTGGGACGTGCCACCGCCGACGTCGCTCGAGCGCGTGGACCTCTATGGTCGCGCGGTCGATCAAGCGCGCGGGTGGGGGGCCCTGTCGATGCTCAACCATCCGAACTTCGCCGACGCTGCGGACATCGACGTCGTCATGGAGCTGGCGCGCCGCGGAATGCTCCTCATGGAGGTGGAGAACCGAGCCGTCGATTCCGAAAACGCGGGTCGTGCAGATCGGCCATCGACGGAAGCGCTATGGGATGAAGCGCTCTCGCGCGGTGCACGTATCTATGCGGTCGCCACCGACGACGCGCACCATTACGACGACGCTGATCTCGTGCGCCGGCACGGGGAAACGGCCTACGTCGGGGAGCGCGGGTGGGTCATGGTTCGTGGCGCGCGCGACGCTGGCAGCATTCGGCGCGCGCTCGAGTCGGGCGACTTCTACGCGACGACCGGGTTGATGCTCGACGCCGTCGAAAAAGGCGAGCGCCGGCTGAAGGTGCGAGCCCTCGGCGACGGCGTCACGATGGAGGTCGTGGGGCGGGGCGGCGCGGTGCTCCACCGCGTCGAAAGCGCCGAGCTTGCGTGGGACGTACCCGCCGACGTCACCGGTTACGTGCGCGTCCGCGCGTTCGATCGCGAGGGACGCAAGGCGCTCTGTCAGCCGCTCTTCCTCGAATAGGGCCGTCCCAAGTCTCGGCTCGTCGTTCGGCCCGGCCCGCGCTGACGCGCGCAAGTGAAGGCCGGGCCGAACGCCAAGCCGAGCGCCGAAGCCTGGACAGCCCCTTCATTGTCATTTGGCCGCCCTTCGGGCGGACTAGACGCGTGGCTCAGCGCGGCCCGCGGTCGACGTCGAAACCCTTGGCTGAGTAGAGCGAGCTCCACTTCACCTGCGCCGACCGCAAATCTTGGCCCTCGGGCGTGGTGAGCTCGGGCTTCGGTTTCGCGGCACACATGAGGACGACGAACGGGTCGGCTCGGCGCTCGCGCCGCACGTCGGGCGCTTGTGTCTTGAACTTCGCCGGCTCGAGGCAATGCTCGTCGAGGAGCTCGAAGAAGCGGTCGGCGGCTTCCTTCGCCTCCGGCTGCGAACCCGAGTGTCGCTCCTCGAGCGCGCTCTTCTCGCTCTCGCGCACGATCATTTCGAGATGCAGGTGCGGTTTGATCTTCGGACCGGATGCGTTGCCGGTCTTGCCGACGGCGCCGATACGCGCGCCCGCTTTGATCGACGTCCAGTGATCGGGGACGCTCGTCTTCGATAGGTGCGCGTGGAAGATCGAGACGTGGAGACCTTCGTCGCCGCCGAGCTCGTCCGGCAGCTTGCAGACGAGCTGCACGACGTTGCCATAGCCGCCGCGCTTGTCGCTCTTCGCCTTGCCGTTGCACGCAGCAACGAGCGGTGTTCCGACCGGGGCGAGCAAGTCGACGCCGTTGTGTTTGCCGTGTGCGCGCGGAGCGAGAAACCCACCCTTGCCGCCGTCGTCGGATCGAATGCCGTGATCGACGGCGAGCACGTAGCTCCACGCGGGATCTTTCGGCGCCCAAGGGGGCGTCGGAGGATCGTGCACGACTTTCTTCAGCTCGATGGCCTGAGGGAGGGCAGGGAGCTGCGGGACGAGGTCGCCGTCACCGCCCGCCCTCATTGCCTCGCCGCCTCCCGTGCAGCACGACACGCCGAGGAGTCCGAGCGCAGC
Source organism: Polyangiaceae bacterium (assembly GCA_013361525.1). GTDB lineage: Bacteria > Myxococcota_A > Polyangia > Polyangiales > Polyangiaceae > Xiheicaenibacterium. Next base: position 25,624 of record JABFXY010000204.1, read on the forward strand.
GATGCGCAGGCCGAGCTTCGTCAGCTGATGAAGCGCCATGAGCGGTTGCGAGGTATGCATCGGCGCCGCACGTCGGGCCAAGAATTCCCCGGTTCCGCGGCGCGCCGAGCAGCAGCGCCACGGCGGTGGAGCACGCTGGACACGTCCGCGTTCACCAGGTGTATCCATCTCGCCCCGAGCGAGCTCCGACGATCATGTTCGTACTCGAAACTTCGAAGCCGCTTCGGAGATTCCCTGGTAGGCTCCGCGCCGTGTTTCGGCGTCCCAATGGATGGCCAATCAGCGCAGTGACCCGCAGAGCGATCAGCAGGGGCATCATTTGGACCTGCATCGCCTGGGCCGCGTCCGGATGCCCGAATGACGCGCGTGATGCGAAGTGCACGCCCGACGAGCCCAATCGCGCGGCGAATCCGGATTGCATCTACGCGGGCACCGGCAAGGGGCCGATCATCGAGGAGCCGGCGTGCCCGGCCGTCGAAGGTGATGCACCCGCCGACTGCCCGAGTTTCTACGACGTGCTCGACGTGCTCGCGGATCCCGCGCGCGGCAACTGCACCTCGTTCGGCTGCCACGGCGCCGAGGTGACGGCGCAGACCGGCATCTTCCTCCCGGTCGCGGAGCCCGCCGTCTTCTACGAAAATCTTCTCGACGCAGAAGGGTCGGTCGGCCGGCCTTACGTCGTCGCGGACGATCCCGACACGGCGGAGAACGAGTCGCGCGACAGCTGGATGGTCTGCAATCTCCTGGCGGAGCACGGCGGTGGGTTTCCGATGCCTCCTCCGGGAGGTATGCCCAATCCCGATGATGTCGGCGTCGTCGAGGATTGGATCCTCTGCGGGGCGCCGGGGCCCGAGCTTTGTGCCATCGATGCCGATGACGGCGAATGCCTCACGTGCGCGAAGACGTCTTGCTGCCCGAAGATCGTCCAGTGTGAAGATGATTCGGACTGCGCGCTCTGCGCCGATTGCTTGCAGATGTTCGGCGATCTCGCATCGTGCGCCGCCGCGTGTGACGCCGAGAACGCTCGCGTCGATGCGCTCACGGGGTGTGTTTCGGCGCTCTGCGAAGAAGAGTGCCCGGGTGTGACGGGATGAAAGCTGGATCGTTTTCGATGGTCTCACCCTCGCGTGTGGTCATCGGGGCCGTCGCGTTCGCCGTCACCGTGGGCGTGACGTCCGCAGCGCGCGCCGAGGGCTCCGACATCTCGTTTCGAACCCGCACCGAGGTGTCGGGGTACAAAGACACCGACGCAACCAACGTCCTCACGCCCGGTGTGCGCGCCGAGGTGGAGAACGTTCCGGCTGGGTGGGCGATTGGCGCGAGCCTCCTCGTCGACGTGGTCACGACGGCGTCCGCCGATATCGTCGCAACGGCGTCTCCCAAGTGGACCGACGAGCGGTACGTCCCCGGTCTCGATGCGCGGTTCAAGATCTCGGACGCGACGCTGAGCCTCGCGGCGAACGGCTCGATCGAGAGCGATTACTACGCGGGCACGGGCTCGGTCGGTCTCGCCATCGACCTCGCGGAAAAGACGATTACGCCGAGCTTCTCGTACAGCTTCGGTTACGACGTCGCCGGCCGGCGACACACGCCGCTATCGGTGTATTCGCTCGAGCTGATGCGGCATTCGCTGTCCGCGTACGTCAGCTTCGTCATCAACAAATCGACCATCTTCGTTCCCGGGGTGAGCGGCGTCCTCGAGATCGGTGATCAGGAGAAGCCTTATCGCTACCTGCCGACGTTCACCGAAGGGACCGAGGTTCCGGTCGGCGCGAGCGCCGACGAGGTAAACCTCCTTCGCACGAGCGTGCGCCTCGCGGAGAACACACCCGATCTTCGTCATCGGTATTCCGCCTCCGCGCTCGTCGCGCATCGCTTCGACAACGCGACCATTCGCGTGGAAGAGCGCCTGTACATCGACAACTGGCTGCTCATGGCGACCACGACCGACGCGACGCTACCCATCGATGTCACCAGCGCCGTTCGCATCTGGCCGCACTTGCGCTTTCACGCGCAGAAGGGCGTCGACTTCTGGTCGCGCGCGTACGTGATCGACGAGACGAGCGCCGGCGTCGTCGCACCCCAGCTTCGAACGGGGGATCGTGAGCTCGGCCCGATGATCGCGGCGACCGGGGGCGCCGGACTGCGCGTCGGAGACGATCACGTCGGATTCACCATTTCGGCGGACGCGATCTACACGCGGTTCCTCGACGCTCTGTTCATTCAAGATCGCGTCGCCGGCTTCGGTGCGCTCGTGTTCGACGCGGAGGTCGATTGATGCGGTTGCATTCGAGCTTCCTCGCGATCCTATTGGCGAGCGCCCTGCCAGCGTGCGAATCGCCCGTGCAAGACGAGGCCATCGACGCCCTCGGTGACGAAGTCGAAGGCGTCGAGGAGAGCGAATTCCACCGATATGGACAGGACTGCCTCGCGTGCCATGGCGGCTATGGCGACGGTCCCGAATGGGCGTTCGGCGGGACGATCTTCGCGACGCCGGGCGACGACATTCCCGTCGCCGGGGCCATCATTACGATCGTCGATGCCGATGGCCAGTCGCTGACGCGGACATCGAATTGTGCCGGCAATTTCTACGTCGACGCCGAAGTGTTCGAGCCGGCATTCCCGGTCCACGTCGAGATTGAATGCCCGCTCCCCGACGGCTCCACACGACGCAATGTCATGGGCACGCGCGTCAACCGCGACGGCGGTTGCGCGAGCTGCCACGACCGCGGCGAGGCGACCTTCGAAAGCGCCGGGCAGATCTATTGCTCCGCGACGCAGACCAATCCCCCCTTCGAGGTCCCGCCGGACTGTCCCGGTGGCCCTTCTCCGTCCTTGTGATCGCCATGATGAACCTCCGCCAGCGACTACTCTCGTGCGCGTTCATCGTGGGCGCCGTCGCCTCGGGCTGCATCGTTTCGGGCTGCGTCACGGAGAGCGATGAAGCCTCCATCCCGTTCGCGTGCCCTTCCGAAGCAGAGTGGCCCGTCGTGTCCCAGGTGCTCGAGCGAAAGTGCGGCACGATGGATTGCCACGGTGATCGGGCGCGACCGTTCCGCCTCTTTGGTCGCAATGGCATGCGCGAGAGCGACAACAACGTCGTCGGCAGCACCGATCCCACCACGACGGCCGAGCTTCGGGAGAACCGCGCGTCCGCCTGCGGCCTCGAGCCGGAGAAGATGGATGCGGTCGTCGTCGACGGCGAGGACCTCGAGACGCTCACCCTCGTACGCAAGCCACGCCTCATCGAGGCGCACAAGGGCGGGCTCGTTTGGAACGAGGATTCGCCCGGTTTCGTGTGCCTCACC
>JABFXY010000142.1 GCA_013361525.1 Polyangiaceae bacterium
ATTCGTGCCTGGATCCGCTCCGGCCCGCACTCTGCCGCGCTCTGCGCGGGGGCCGGAGCGGATCCAGGCACGGACCTACGGCGGTCAGTACTAGGGGCAATCGCCGGTGGCGACGAGCATCCCCGACGCATCCACGACGGCTACCTCCACGCCACCGGTCACGAGCGATCCCTCGTGCGTGGATGGTGTGACCGAATAGGTGAGCACCGTCTCGTGACCGAGCAGCTCGGCGAACGTGATTTCGACGGAGCCGAGCTCGGGCTCGAGCGCCCCCGTACCGATTCCGTCCCAGGTTCGTTGCTCGGGGCCGGCTGCAGTCAAGCTGAGCTCGAAGGTCGTGCCCTCGGAGCCGTCTTGCCATGCATGATCGATGTCGAGCTGGGCGACCGAGAAGCCATCGGATTGAACCGCGCCATCGAGATAGAAGTGATGGATCCAACCGGCCCCGTCGCCGGTGCATTCGATCCGCGTGCAGCGCCCTTCCTCGCAATAGGGGTCGTAGGTGAGCGGCTCGGAACAAGGCGCGATGAGCGGCCCGGCGTAGACCGCGACAACGCCGGGCGGCTTCGGTAGGCCGGGCGCGAGGTAGAACCCCGTCGCTTCGAGCTCGCCCGGATGCCCGCTGAGCAGATCCGTCGCCGCCGTGAAGTCGGTCAGAAAGACATTGAGCGCTTCAAGGACGTCGTCGGGGGCACATGCCGCTCCGCCGCCAGTCCCACCAGCGCCGCCGTCCGCTGGAGCGCCACCGGTGTTCGAGGCGCCACCGCCACCGGAGACGGCTCCACCGCCGCCCGCGTCCGACGGCGAGCCACCCGCGCCGCCCTCCCCGGAGCCCCCACCGCCGACGGGCTCGTCGTCACCACAGGCCACGACCATCAACGCTGCCAATCCGAGTGCGATCGCCGCCGCCCTGCCATTCATGACACGCCTCCCCCCGGGCTCACGGCTCCGGCGACGCAGATACCTCGTTCGAGTACTCCGAGAAGTCGCTGCCGCGCATGCAGCGGACACGATACGTATACGTCACGGCCGGATCGGTCGCGGCGTCGTCGGCTTCGTTGTCGACGGTGCCGGGCACGCTGAAGAAGTTTGCGAAGGTACCGTCCCCTTCCTTCCGCTCGCCCTCCACGGCGTCGCAGTCCGCTGTGATGTTGGTCCAATACAGGTGCAGCGCGCCGTGCATCGGCATGACCTCGTCGAGCGTGGGCGCGCTCAACGTTTCGGCTGCGCCACCCGTTCCGCCGGTTCCGTCGCTGCCACCGGTGGAAGGTTGTCCACCTTCGGCCACGCCGCCCCCTCCCTCGTCACCACCGCCCGACCCGCCGCTACCCGAGTCGCCGCAGCCCGAGGCTGCGCCAATCGCCAGAAATGCCCCAAACAGAAGACCAATTCGGTATTTCATGGATCGTGATCCACCTCTATCGAAAGCCCCGCGGGACGACCAGCCGGCCAAAGCATTGCTATCGTCGAATTGTGTGACCTGTGCGGTCACGCTCGAAAGGCGGCTCCCATTCGGCTACGACGGCATTCTATGGGGGAGCCGTCATGAGCGTTTCGAGACGCGACGCGATCTTGGGTGGCGCGGTAGCCGTCGGCGGCGCGGTCGCGCTCACCGCTAAAGAAGCAATCGCCGCGCAGGATGCGGGTAAGCCTCGCGCATGGGAGCCGACCTACAGCGGCCAGCCTCTCGACGCGAAGCCGGAGCGACCGGGCGAGCCCGGCAAGGACTATAAGCCGGTCGTCACGCCCAACGGCGCCGCATTGCCTTTCAAGGTTGTCAACGGTGTAAAGGTATTTCACCTGATCGCCGAAGAGGTCGACCACGAGTTCGCACCGGGACTCAAGGCGAAGTGCTGGGGCTACAACGGCCGCGTTCATGGACCCACGATTGAAGCGGTCGAGGGTGATCGCGTCCGAATCTATGTGACCAACAAGCTCCCGGCCGCCAGGACGACCATCCATTGGCACGGGATCTTCACGCCGAGCGGGATGGATGGCGTCGGTGGTCTCAATCAAGCCACGATCAAGCCGAAGGAGACATTTCGGTACGAGTTCACGCTGCGGCAAAACGGTACGTTCATGTACCACTCCCATCATGACGAGATGACGCAGATGGCGCTGGGCATGATGGGCCTCTTCGTGATTCACCCGCGAAAGCCGAGCGCCGACTACCGGGTCGACCGCGATTTCGCGATGCTCCTGAGTGAATGGTCGATCCGGGCCGGCGCCGCGCGACCGGATCCGAACGAGATGACGGACTTCAACGTCCTCACCATCAATGCGAAGGCCTTTCCCAGTACGAGCCCTCTGATCGTCAAACGGGGGGAACGCGTGCGATTCCGATTCGGAAATCTATCCGCCACGGATCACCACCCGATGCACCTGCACGGCCACCATTTCAAGGTGGTCGCGACCGACGGCGGCCAGATGCACATAGCCGGGCAAATTCCGGAGGCCACCGTGCTCGTTCCGGTGGGCAGCACCCGTGACGTGGAGTTCATCGCCGACAACCCTGGCGATTGGGCACTTCATTGCCACATGACCCACCACATCATGAACCAGATGGGGCACGGATTCCCCAATACGACCGGCATGGACGCGAGCGGCGTCGACGAGAACGTTCGGAAGCTGGTGCCCGGTTACATGACGATGGGACAACACGGGATGGCCGACATGGCCGACATGAAGATGGATGTCCCGCAAAACAGTATCCCCATGCTGGGGGCAAAAGGGCCGTTCGAGACCATCACGATGGGCGGCATGTTCACCATCCTGAAGGTCCGCGACAAGCTCGAGAGCTACGACAAGGACCCCGGTTGGTACAAGAACCCACCGGGCACCGTGGCCTCCCTGGCCACGGCGGAAGAGCTCAAGCGGGACGGGATCCCCTGACCTCGCAGGCTCGATAGGTCGGCGGACGAGAGGTTCTACAAAAGGACGCCGCAGCTGCTGCGTAGCTCTCATGAGGTGCATGAATGGGAGTCGCGCGCACGACCTTGCTGGGATGGTTGACGATCGGGCTCGCCGCCTGTGCGGCCGACACGCCGGCCCCCGTATCACCGGAAGCTCGCGCACATGCGACGACGCCTGCGACCGCGACGGTGGCGCGCCCCTCCGCCGAGGCAAAGCGACCCGCGGTCGTGCTCGACAAATGGACGGATCTGGACGCGTCCCCCGGCGCTCAGGAGCTCGAGGCCGGGGCCGCAGCTGCAGCCGCCGGTGATTGGGCGAAGGCACGGCGCGAGCTCGCCGACGGCCTGGGACGAATCGGCAACGCCGGGCGGATCGATGCAATCCTCGCCGGCCAGGCCCTCCTCGGTCGCGCGTGCGTCGTACTGCGAGATACGAAATGCGCCGAGCGCGCATTCGAATCAGTCCTCGGCGCCTGGCAGGGACCAAAAACCGAGAGGGCCATCCTCGAGGACGCCGACAACGATGTTGACCTCGCCAAGCCGAGGCTGCAGCGGGCCATCCTGGCCGTGGCAGAGGCGCTGTTCTTCAAAGCGGAGAGGCAGCGCGACGAGCTGAACCGAGTGACGATGCCGACGTACAAGGGTCAACCGACGAAAGCCGCCATCGACCAATTCATCGAAAAGGAGCTCCGGCCTTGGATCTCGAAGAAAGGAGAGGCGGCCGAGCGCGTCGAGCAGGCATATGGAATGGTCGGGTCGATCGAGCCTGCTGCCGCGCCCGGCTGGCTCGTCGATGCATCAGCCCGCGTCGGCCAAGTGTGGGGGAAGTTCCGGGCCGAGCTGCGTGCCGCCCCGATCCCCGCCGAGTGGAAGCAAAACGGCGCCGTCCCAGGAGGTGAAGGCGCCACCTGGGCGGATGTCCGAAAGATGTATTTCGCGGCGGTCGATATCGAGAGTGAGCCCCTTCGCGACCGGGCGCGCCGCGCCTACGAACGTTGCCGGAGCAACTCGGTCCGCTTCGGGCACAAAGATGGGTTTACGCGTTCGTGCGAGGCGTGGCTCGAGCACAATCGGTGATAGCGTCACCGTCGAATGCCATAGTTACCCACGACGGCCACGATCGAGGAAGTGCCGGCGTCATCGAACACGACATCCACATCGACGGGCGTTTTCGGCGTCCCGCTCAACGGCTCCGACTCGACCAGCCAGAGCGAGTCCCCGTCGATCTGAATGTGAGTCACCACCTCGTCCTTCATCGTCACGGTGATGAAGGCCACGCCTGCCAGCGCGGACGGTCCCCATCCCCCATGCCCGCCGGTCCAACACCCGAACTCGATCACCGCGCAAGTCGTCGTCGCCCCGTCCTCCAGCACCGGGGTGCTGAAGCGTCCGCTCACATAGCCGCTGTCGAGCTCGCCCGCAAACGTCGATCCGTCGGTCGAGGTCCAAGTGAAGAGACCGCCGTCCTGTCCCGCAGCCAATGCGCTGAGATGCGTCGCCTCATGGACGAGCACGCCCAGGAGGTTCTCGGCATCCTCCTGCGTGAGCGCTCCGGTGCGTGGGTCGTTCGAGCAATCGCCCAAAGCATCCGCGGGAAGCTCCGGGATATCGGTCGGGGCCGGACACTTGTCGTCGGGGCCACCTCCACCTCCGCCGGAGGCTGGCCCTCCACCGGTCGCCTCTTCCGTCTCCGGATCCTCATCGAAAACGACCATGGCGCAAGCGGTCGCCGACACCCCCAAACCCATCAACATCAAGAATCGGAAGACAGGACCAAGCATTCGAGGAGCGTAGGGATTGTCCCGCGCCGTTCAATCCGGATGATCCGACGGTCGGTGTTCGGTTCCGCCGCACGATGCTCGACCTCATTCGACCGCAAACAGCGTCATCATTCCGCTCTCTGCGTGCTCGAGAATATGGCAATGCATCATCCAGGTACCGACGTCGTGCGGGACGAGGCCGATGTCGACGCGCTCGCGAGGCCGCACGAGCACGGTATCGCGAAAGAACGGCTCATCGGCCGGCTGCCCATTTCGCGCGATGACCTTGAAGAAGGTCCCATGCAGGTGCATCGGGTGAAGTCGTCCGGACTCGTTGACGAACGAAAGACGATGAAACCGTCCACGCGACAGCGTGAAGGACGTATGAGCCGCGTGATCGTGCGCGGTGTGCTGCATCGCGACGCCGTCGATCATCCAGGCGATTCCGAACGCGCCCCCTCGCTGCGCATTCAGCGGCAGCTCCTTCGTTAGGGGCGTCGAAAGCGCATCCTTCCAATGTGGGACCGTCGCCGCTGCCGGAGATGCGAACGTGGGTGTCGCCACGGGATCCCCCCCGACTTCGAAGACCGCGACCGGATGCGTCGTGCGTGTGAATCGGTCCGAGATCTCTACCGAGCCGCCTCGGGGAATGACCAGGTCCACATCCATACGGTTGCCGGGCGCCAGATCCATGGCACTCGGATCGAACGACTCCCGAGCGTACAGCGCATCGAAAGCGATGCCCTCCGCCCGCACCTTCCCAAAATCCAGCTTGAAGACGCGGCCGTTCGCGACATTCACGATTCGAACACGAATGCGCTCACCCGGCCTCGCGGGAAAGGTCGGCGCCCTCGATCCATTCGTCGTGACGACGTTTCCCCAGCGACCGTCGTGCGCGAGATCGTGGCGCGTATTGAAGGGCTCCGCGATCTGACCGTCCTCCGCGAGCTTCCAATCATCCACTACCCACACGAGCTCGCGCGTGAATGCGGGTGGTGAATCGTCTTCGACGACGAGGACGCCATAGAGCCCGCGCTCGACTTGCTCGCTGCTGCGCACGTGCGGGTGAAACCAAAACGTCCCCGCGTCGACCGCAGGAAACTCGTAGACGAACGAGCCGCCGGGCGGGACCGCCGGCTGCGTGACACCAGGTACGCCGTCCATGGCATTGGGCACCCGCACACCGTGGAAATGAATGGTCGTCGGCTGAGGAAGCTCGTTCTTGAATTCGATCCGAACGGTGTCGCCGATCCTCACGCGCAAGGTCGGCCCCGGCACTTGCCCGTTGTAGGCCCACACCTCGAGCGGCGCGCCGTCCGGTTTGATGAGCTGCGCCGGTGCGGCCGTGATGGCGAAGGTGCGGAGCTGCCCGTCCGGTCTCGAAGCACTCGCATAAGAGCCTTCGAGCTCGACGACGAGGGGATCCGAAGGTGCCGAGACGCTGGTCGTTCTAGTCGCGCCGATGAAGACTGCGATGACGATCGCGGCGGCACCTCCGAAGAGCAACCAGAGCCACGGACGGTTTCGAGGCGTTTCGCAGCAGCTCTTCGACATTGCTCCAAGGACGTTCGTAGTTCGAATCCGTTACGCCGCAAGCGGCCGCTGCGCGAGACGCGTAACCGAATTGGTCACACGAGATCAGGTGTCATGGATTCATGGGGCGAGCGTCAGCCCGACAAACCATGAAAGAAACCTCACTCGTCTCGCGCCGTCCCCGAACGCTACGCAATTGGCTGCTTCGGGTGGGCGCCGGACTCGGCATTCTGACCGCATTGTTCGGCATCTACGCCGCCGCGACCTACGACGTCGGAGCGACCGAGCCGCACGTCGCGCCGGTAGAATGGGCGCTCGCGACCGGGATGGAGCGCTCGGTGCAGTACCACGCGGCGGACGTCGATATCCCGAACGGCGTCGACGTTGCGGATCCCGGCCTCGCGGAGAGAGCCATTGGGCACTACAGCGTCGCCTGCGCAACGTGCCACGGCGCGCCCGGCGAGCCGAAGCCGCCGTGGCTCGTGATGTACCACCCCCGCGAGACCTCACCGATCCGGAGGTGGTGGGACGCTGGTCCGACCGTGAGCTTTATTGGATCATCAAACACGGGATCAAGGACACAGGGATGATCGCCTTGGGGCCGACGCACAAAGAAGACGACTTGTGGGCCGTGACCGCGTTCGTTCGGCAGCTGCCCCAAATGGACCGCGAACGGTACCGAGAGCTCCGCGCGCGGTATCAGCAGATGGTCGCGGCACCCCACGCGCACGACCATCGTTGACGAGGAGACGGTGTCAACCGACCGCTGACTGAAGAACCGGTGCGTGAGCGTGAAGCCCACGCACCGTTTTTGCGAGCCCCTGTTCCGGAATACCAAGCAGCGAACGCAAAGCCCCGACACGCATTTCGAGGAGCGCCTCGTACTCGGCGTCGAGCGCGAAGAGGGAGCCGCCCGTCCCGGCCGCGCGCCACGCGGACCACACCCGGGCTGGTGCTGCGCCAAACCCGATTGCGCCGTTCAATGCGGTAATCGCCGTCACGTACATCCCGGCAACGACGAGCCCGCGGCGCGCTTGCCAGGCCGCAATCTCCCCTTCCCCGGCGTGGTCGGTACCGAAGCCCGTCGCGACGTGATGCAGATCGTGAAGCCGAATCGCTCGCCGGTGCGGGGGTGGGTTCGGAACGGAGATCTTGATGCCGAAGATCGAGCCGGTGGACTTCGGACTGTCGTACGCCTCCACCGTGAACCCGTTCTCTGCCAGGTAGCCGTCGCGCGCATCGCGCACGCGCATCGACGGGTGCCACGGATGCTCGCGGCATAGGCAGGTCTCGGGGTGTGACGAGGCGAAGCCGCTGACGAAGCGATTCACCCGCACTTCCCTTCGCCACAGGCCATCTCGGCGCCGGTGTGATGGGTAGACGCGGTGGCGCTCGTCGAGGGCGCGGGTTGGGTCGTCGCCGTCGCGGACGTCGATTGCGCCGTGGATTTCGGCCTCGGCTCGACGGGGCGACTCGTCACGTCGGCGGATGGTCCGGTCGTCGAGGCCGCCGCTTCGGTCGGCGTGGACGTCGCGACATCGGAAGCTCGCGGCCCTTCCGTGGGGGCGCTCGACGCGACAGCAACGCTCGAATGCTGATCGTGCGCGATGTCAGCGTGGGCCTCCGGTGCCTGCCCGCGATCGCAAGCCGAGAGCGCGGCGCCCGCGCCAATGGCCAATAGAACGCCTCGAATCGAGGTGAGGTCGAGCATGTTCCTGGTTTGCCTTTCGGTAGGCAGACGCGGGCGGGCGCCGAGCATTACGGTCCCGTTGCGATTTCTTCTCGGCGTCACTCCACGTGCACTTCACCCATCATCCCGAGCTCGGCGTGCTCGAGGATGTGGCAGTGGTACATCCACATCCCCGGCTCGTCGAAACGCGCGACCACCTTCATCGATGACTCCATCGGGACGATGATGGTGTCTTTGTCGAATCGGTCCGCTTCCGGGACGATTTGGCCGTTTCGCTCGATCACCTGGAAAAAGAAGCCGTGAAGGTGGAAGGGGTGATCCATCTCCGCGTCGTTTCGGAGCTCGAGAACGCGGGACTCGCCAAGGGGAACGACGATCGGCGCGACGTCCGGGTACGTCGCTCCGTTGATGGTGAATTGCAGCGCGCCGTCGATCGTTCCCTCGTCCAGCACGATGCTCTCGACGGGTGCATCCTCGGGCAACAGGTCGGTCGAAGGGCCGGCCGTCGGAAGCGGCGCCCCCTCCACCGGCTCGCCGTCGAGCTTCAACGTCGCAATCGGCATCGCGGGATTTTCCCCGGTCCCGTGCCCGCGTTCGTACGGCTCGGTCGTGAAAGCGAGCTCGTCCCCGACGTTTCCTTCGAGCGAAACGAGCACGTCGTAGCGCTCGCCCGGTGACATCAGGAGAGTCTTGGTCGTGAACGGTTTGGGAATCAGGCCGCCGTCGGTGCCGACCACGAGGAAAGAGTGGCCCGCGAGCTTCAAGTTGAAGAAGCGGCCGTTTGCCGTATTGACCAATCGAAGGCGCAAGGTTTCACCCGGCTGAGCGTGCACCGTCGGCGACACCTGGCCATTGAAGAGCAACGTGTTCCCTTCGCGACCGATCGCGAGCCCCTCGTCGTCGGGGTACTCCTCGATTTCGCCGTTCGCCTTGAGACGAATGTCGTCGAGCACGACGACGAGCTCGCGATCGAAGGCGGGCTCGTTGTCCCCACGGACGAGGATGGTGCCGTAGAGGCCGCGCTGGACCTGCAAGTCCCCTCGAATATGCGGGTGAAACCAATAGAGCCCCGCGTCCTTGAGCGTGAATTCGTATTCGAATCCGTCACCAGGGAGGACGGGGTCCTGCATCGCGAGGGTGCCGTCCATCTCCGCGGGCACGCGCACGCCGTGCCAATGGATCGTCGTCTCTTCATCGAGCGAGTTCTGGAAATGGACGACGAGCTTGTCGCCGACGTTCGCCTCGATGAGCGGCCCCGGAACGGTGCCGTTGTACGACCACACGGGCGTCTTCGGGCTGGCGTCGAATTGGGCCTCGGCCGTCCGTGCCTCGAGCGTGAGCTCGAAGACAGCAGGGTCGTCGCTCTCGTCGAGCGCGCGCGCCACCTCGACCCCCGTGTTGTCGATCGTGGCGGGCGGTGTGGTCTCCTCGCTGTCGCCGCACGCAGGCGCGAGGGCGAGGATCCATACGCCGGTGAGCAGCCGACGAGAGCGACGCTTCATGGGCGAATTGTAGGTTCGAGCGCGCTCGAAATCCGTGACGGTGTCGGTCACACCGTGTCTTCGCAGGTGCAATCGAAGCAGCCGCCGCCCTCGGCGCAGCTGCCGCAGGTCTCGGTGACCTTCTTCTTCAATGCTTCGCGCGCGCGGAAGACGCGAACCGCGGCGTTGTTTGCAGCGATCCCGATCTCCGATGCGAAGTCCTTCACCGACGATTCGTCGATCTCGACACGGCGCAGCGCCTGCTCGTATTCCGGCTTGAGACTCTCCGCCGCGCGCGAGACGCAGCGGCAGACGCGCGGCGCACGCTCGAGCGCGTCGACCGTTTCGACCTGCTCGGCGGCGAACGCATCGACGCCCCGTCGCTGGACGTCCCTGCGGCGCCGATCGTCGACGATGGCGTTGCGAAGCATGCGATAGAACCACGCGTTCGCGGATTCGCTCGCCTCGAGCTGATCGATTTTCTCCGAGGCTTTTACGAACGCGCTCTGCACGAGGTCCTCGGCGTGGGCGGTGTCCCGCACCTGCCGCGTGACGAACGCGACGAACTCTGCGCGCTTTCCCATGAGCTCCGCGATGACGTTCGCGTGTTCGCGTTTCGTGGATGCGTTGGCGCAGCAGCTCTTGGTCACGGACCGAGCGTGGGCGCTCGAAGGCCGTTCGTCAACCTCGTGGATGGTCATGCCGACCTCGCGAAGCCGCGCAGGCGCAGCGAATTCGCCAGGACCGAGACGCTGGAGAGGGCCATCGCTGCGCTGGCGAGGACGGGCGAGAGCTTCCAGCCGAACGACGCGAGCGCGCCCGCCGCGATGGGAATCCCGACAACGTTGTAGATGAATGCCCAAAAGAGGTTCTGACGAATCGTGCGGAGCGTCGCCCGCGCGAGCTTCAGCGCGCGGGGAAGGCCGGCGATGCCGCCTTGCATGAGCGCGATGTCCGACGCCGAGACGGCGACGTCCGCTCCGTGTCCGATCGCGATGCCCACGTCCGCCCCCGCGAGGGCCGGTGCGTCGTTGATTCCGTCACCCACCATGGCCACGACCCGGCCATTGGCTCGGTGCTCGGCGACGATGCGAGCTTTGTCCTCGGGGCGAACCTCGGCCTCCACCTTGGTAATGCCCAATTCGCGCGCGACGGCCTCGGCGGTCGTGCGGCGGTCACCGCTCACCATGACGGTGTCGATTCCGAGCTCGGTGAGCGCGAGGATGGCCGACCGTGCCTCCGGGCTCGGCCGATCAGCGACCGCGACGACCCCCGCCGGCGCGCCGTCCACCGCGACGAAGACCGGCGTTCTGCCGAGCGCGGCGAGGCGCTCGGCCTCGCGTTCGAGCGAGGCGTCTCGCGTCGAAGAAGCCCACGACGCGATACCGAGCCGAACGTCGCGGCCTCCGACCATTGCGCGAACGCCATGGCCCGTTTCGGAGACGAAGCCGGACGCCGGCGAGATTGCAATGCCCCTCACCTTCGCGCCGTCGATGATTGCGCGCGCAACCGGGTGCTCGCTCGATTGCTCGACCGACGCCGCGAGCTGAATGAGGTCCGCTTCGGTCCAACCTTCCGCCGCAACGACGTCGGTGAGCGCGGGCTTGCCCGTCGTGAGCGTGCCGGTCTTGTCGAGCAGTACCGTGTCGACACGGCTCGCGCTCTCCAGAACGGCGCCGCCTTTGACGAGCACGCCGAGCTCCGCACCGCGCCCCGTGCCGACCGCGACCGCTGCAGGCGTCGCGAGGCCGAGTGCACATGGGCACGCAATGACGAGCACCGCGACGAAGTGCTGCAGAGCGGTCGCGAGGCCATCGGCTGAAGGATCGACCAGCAGCCACGCGGCGAGGCTGACGACTGCAATGCCGAGGACGATCGGAACGAAGATGCTGCTGACGACGTCCGCGAGGCGCGCAATGGGAGCTTTGGACCCCTGCGCTTCTTCGACGGCTTTCACGATGCGCGCGAGCGCCGTATCGGCGCCGGTCTTGGTGAGACGCACCGTGAGCGCGCCCGTCTGGTTCAACGTGCCGCCGAAGACCGACGCACCGTCCATCTTCTCGACCGGCATGCTCTCACCGGTGAGCATCGATTCATCGACCGCCGATTGCCCGTCGACGACACGCCCGTCGGACGGAACGCGCTCGCCTGGGCGAACACGCACCAGATCGCCCGGCGCGAGATCCGCGACCGGCACGTCTTCGTCGCCGCCCGCTCGTACCAAATGGGCAATCGACGGTTGAAGCGATACCAGCCCGCGCACGGCATCGGAGAGGCGCTTGCGGGCGCGCGTCTCGAGGAGCTTGCCGAGCAAAACGAAGGTGACGATCGCGCCGGCTGCCTCGAAATACACCGGCGGCATGTGGCCGTGCTCCGCGTGCGGAAACAGCTGGGGGAACAGCACCGCAATGGTCGAATACGCCCAGGCGGAGCCGACCCCGAGCGCGACGAGCGTATTCATGTCGGCCGAGCGATGACGAAGCGCGGCGAGCGCAGAGCGAAAGAATCGACGAGCCGGAAACGCGAGGACGAGCGTGGCCAGAACGAGCTGCACGGACCGCCCAGCCGAGCCCTCGAGGGCTGGAATCAGCCCGTGCGACATGCCGAGAACGAGGAGCGGCAGCGTCAACACGGTGGAGACGACGAGATCGCGGCGCGCATTCGCCAGCTCGCGATCTTCGGCGTCGTCGTGCGGGACCGCGGCATCGACCGCTGGAGCATCGGGCGCACGCGACGCCGGCGCAGGAACCTCGTACCCCGCATCGACGATCGCGCGGATGACGTCCTGCCTGCCCGCGCGCTCCGGCATGTACGTAACGCTGGCGCGACGGGTCGCGAAGTTGACCGAGGCTTCGACGACGCCGTCGACCTTGCGAACTGCTTTCTCGACGCGTCGAACGCAGTTCGCGCACGTCATGCCCTCGATGGGGAGGTCGACGTGCGCGGTCGGATCGGGCAGAGAAACGGCCGAATCTGCGCTCAGAATGTTGGTGCTTACCATAGGTTCTGCCCTGATGACGCAGGGGCGCTCGAACCCTTACACCTCGACCTCTTTGCCCCGGAGCCGCAGGGCGTTTCCGATGACCGATACCGAGCTCAGGCTCATGGCGGCGGCCGCGAGCATCGGCGACAGCAGCAAGCCGAACGCCGGATAAAATAGGCCTGCGGCAATGGGGATTCCGGCGACGTTGTAGGCGAACGCAAAGAAGAGGTTCTGCCGAATGTTCGCCATCGTGAGCCGCGAGAGCGTCCGCGCGCGGGCGATGCCGCGAAGATCACCTTTCACGAGCGTGACACCGGCGCTCTCCATCGCGACGTCGGTCCCCGTTCCCATCGCGATCCCGACATCCGCCTGCGCGAGCGCAGGGGCGTCGTTGATGCCGTCGCCGGCCATCGCGACGACCCGCCCTTGTGATTGAAGGAATCGAACCTGCCGCGCCTTCTCGTCCGGCAACACCTCCGCGACCACCTCGTCGAGGCCGAGCTGTTTCGCGACCGCTTCCGCGGTCGTCGTGCTGTCCCCGGTGAGCATGACCACCGCGACGCCCTCCTCGTGCAGCGCTTTCACCGCGTCGCGCGCGCTCTCTTTGATCGGATCCGCTACGCCGACGAGGCCCGCGAGCGCTCCGTCGACGGCGACGAACATGACCGTTTGCCCCTTCTTCCGCAGCTCCTCGGCGCGAGCGGCGGCGTTCGCGAGGGCGACTCCCTCGGCGTTCATCATGGCGCGGTTGCCGAGCGCGACGCTCCGGCCGAGCACACGACCTCGCACACCCTTTCCTGTCTCCGCGACAAAGTCGCCGACCGCCTCGAGCGACACACGACGCTCTTCCGCGCCGGAGACGATCGCCGCCGCGAGCGGATGCTCGCTCCCTCGCTCGAGACTCGCAGCGAAGCGAAGAAGCTCCGACTCGTCGACGGCGCCGACGGTCTCGATACGAACGAGCTTCGGTTTGCCTTCGGTCAGCGTGCCGGTCTTGTCCACGACGATCGCGTCGACCTTCCGAAGCACCTCGATGGCCTCGGCGTTCTTGAAGAGAACGCCGAGGGACGCTCCCTTTCCGGAGGCGACCATGATCGACATCGGCGTCGCGAGCCCCAGCGCACAAGGGCACGCGATGATGAGCACGGCAATGGCATTCACCAGCGCGTGCGATAGCCGCGGCTCCGGGCCGACGAGTGCCCATATGACGAAGGTCATGACCGCAATGGCAATGACCGCCGGAACGAAATATGCCGCTACGCGATCCGCAAATCGCTGAATGGGCGCGCGGCTCCGCTGGGCTTCGGCGACCATTGCGACGATCCGCGAAAGAAGCGTCTCGGAGCCGACCTTCTCCGCGCGCATCGTCATGGAGCCATTACCGTTCACGGTCGCACCGATGAGCTTGTCACCGGGCCCTTTCGCGACGGCGATCGGCTCGCCGGTCACCATCGACTCGTCGATGTAGCTCTTGCCCTCGACGACGACACCGTCGACCGGCACCTTCTCTCCGGGACGGACGCGGAGCGTATCGCCCGCGACGACCGCCTCGAGCGGGACATCCTCTTCCCGTCCGTCGGACGACACGCGTCGCGCAGACTTCGCAGCGAGGCCGAGCAACTGGCGGATCGCCGCGCCGGTTCGCGTTCTGGCGCGAAGCTCGAGCACCTGGCCGAGCAGGATGAGCGTGACGATGACCGCGCCGGCCTCGAAATAGACCGCGACCTCGCCGTGCGCGTCGCGGAAGCCCGGCGGAAATACCGAAGGAACGAGCGCGGCAACGACGCTGTAACCAAACGCTGCGCCCACCCCCATCGCGATGAGGGTGAACATGTTGGGCCGCACGTTCCGAACCGATTGAATCGCGCGCTCGAAGAACGGCCACGCTGCCCACGTGCAGACTGGCGTCGCGAGCGCGAGCTCGATCAAGACGCGCGTCCGACCCGACAGCCACGCGCCGTGCCCGACAACCATTTCGCCCATCGCGAGAACGAACAGCGGAATCGTCAGCGCCGCCGCCGCATAGAAGCGGCGCGACATGTCGTTCAGCTCGGCGTTGTCAGGAGCCTCGGCCGTCGGGGCCTTCGGCTCCAGCGCCATGCCGCAGATCGGACAGCTTCCAGGCCCGACCTGGACGATCTCCGGGTGCATCGGACACGTGTAGAGCGCGCCCGCGGGCGCAGGCTCGCTCGGGCTCGGAGACGGACCCGCGTGATGATGGTGCCCGTGATGATGCGCGTGCCCCTGATGATGCGCGTGCCCGTGGTGGGCATGAGCGCTCTCGGCGGCCATGGGACGCCCTCGTTCTTCGGCGATCGGTGTCATGCACCGGAGCAGACGCAGCGAGCCCGCGCCGATTACACCCGATCACACCCTGCGTGGCAGGTTGCGTACCAGTCCCCTAGCGTCTGAGCGCCCGCGCGTAGGCCGTGAGCGCACCCCTCGGGTTCAGCGTTCGGGCCCGCGCGACCGTTTCGGCTTCGTCCTCCTCGCCGGGCATCGTGACGTTGATCACGACCGCGTCGCGCTCTCTTCCCGCGCCGAAGAAGCCTTCTTCGTCGAGGTCGCGGAGCGCCTGCACGACCGCCTCGAGCAATTGCCGCCTGACGGCGTCCGTCCGCTCGTATGGATCCCCGAGCGACTCGAACAGCGTCGTTACGCGCGCGAAGCAGTGGTCGCCCGCGAGGTCGAAGGGCGAATCGTTTTCGGACCAGCGAAGCTCTTTCGCCGCCATTCCGCTGCCGGACTGGCGATATGCGGCGACCACTTGCGCCAGCCCCTCTTCGGAGCACGCGGACGGGGCGGGGCGGTGGACAACGCCGGTCGTCCAAAGCACGTAGTAGTAGAACGTATCGTTCGGACGAGCTGCTCGCAGCTCCCGCCAGGCGTTCTTCGCCGCATCGCGGACCACTCGGCGCACCTCCGCGAGCAGCGTGCGTGACAGGGTCATCGCCGTCGAAAGGCCGCTCCCCCGGGTCACGGCGGCCATGACGGCGTCAGCTGACGGCCCACGACGGACGATCGCGCGTCGCGCCTGAAAGCCATGGCTGACGAGCTCGTCCACGAGTCTGTTCGCCGCGTCGCCGCTGGCCGTCTCGATCTCGGCGGATTGCCCGCCGCGACACCGGTCGATGTGCTGCTTCGCCGTCGCGAGGCCCAACCCCGTTTGGTTTCGCACCGTGCGAAGCGCGGCGACGACATCGGCCTCGGCGTCGGCGCCCGTGAGGACGACCGTAGTACCGAGCTCGCCGTGGGGATCGCCGCTATCGCGGTATCGCGTGAGATAGGCCGATAGAGGCTCCGCGGTCCCGGTCACCAGGACCCGCCCCGTCGAGCGCTCGACGATGAGCGGAGCGTTGCCACCCAACGCGAATGCGACGTCGCCGGTTCGTTGATGCTCGACGCTGTCGTAGAAAAAGACCCAGCCGAATCGGTGCGTCTGCGTGAGCTCGTCGACGATCGTGATCGGGAGCCCTCCGAGCGCGCTCGGGCCCAACGTTTGCTCCAGATACCGGACGGCCGCAGCTCTTGCGTTGGCGTGGTTCATCGGATGCGCGTGAGCCCCAGAAAACGCAGCGTAAGCGAGCCGTCGCCCCCGGCGCTATCCATCCGCTTGCGCTTCAAGCGAAGCGTCCGAGGCCCTCGCTGCGCAATCTGCGCAGCGAACACCGGTGTTTCCTCACGCAAAAGTGGCGGTAGCGCACTTGGCGCGCGAAGTGCTTTCCTCAGCATCACTGCTGGATGTCGACTTACTACATGAACGAGGCTGCGTTCGATCTGCCGGAGGTCGGCTTCGTGGATCGATCCGTCACGTACCTCGAAGCGCCGATCGGCGACGGTGACGAATCGATTTCGCTCGTCGTCGAGCGCGCGTCCGCGGAGGAGCGCGACCTTGCGCGGATCGTCGACGAACACATCGCCGATGCACGCAAGCGCCTTCGGGGCTACGCACCGATCCACAGGCGGGAGCGGACGGTGGAACGGATGCCGGCGCTGGACCTCGCCGCGCGCTTCGTCGACGACGATGGCAGCGCCTATACCCGATCCGTACACCTCGTCCTCGACGACGTCTGGATCCTCATCGCATCGGAAGGCCCCGCGGAGCATCGAGGGTTCTGCGACGAGTGCCTCGAGCACGTGTTGTCGACCTTGCGACTTCGGACCTGATTGGGAGCGCGACCATGGCCGCTTTGAACCCGTATGTCGTGTCGTTCTTGAAGGGTGTGAACCGCGACTATCCAGGCCGGAAAAAGGCGTCGGACGGCACGTGGGGCGACCTCGCGCACCAGAAGCGCAAGAGCGATCACAACACCGGTGACGCGGTCGACATCACGCACGACCCTGCGCACGGAGCGGACGGCGACACGATCGCAGCGCGCGCCCTCGCCGACCCGAACGTCAAATACGTCATTTGGAATCACCGCATCTACAACAAGGCGCGGCCGGGCTGGCGGCCCTACCACGGGTCGAATCCGCATACGAAGCACGTCCACGTCAGCTTCAAGCGCGGCAACAAACGCGTGGCGCAGGGCGATCCGAGGCCGGCGCGGGTACGGAAGAAGAAGCGCCGCACACCGAAGCGAAGGCCGAAGCGAACCGTGAGCGGGCGCCCGATCCCGAAGAGGCGCAGCGCAG
Organism: Polyangiaceae bacterium; assembly: GCA_013361525.1. Classification (GTDB taxonomy): domain Bacteria; phylum Myxococcota_A; class Polyangia; order Polyangiales; family Polyangiaceae; genus Xiheicaenibacterium. The sequence continues at coordinate 16,995 of JABFXY010000142.1, forward strand.
GCGGCAAGACGTCGAAGAAGAAGAGCGGCGGCAAGCGCATCGTCAAAGGGCATGCCTCGGTCGTGCTCGGTAAAAATCAGTTGATGATCGCCCACGTGGAGACACCCCACACGGGCGGCGGCAAAATCGCCAAAGGCAGCCCGGACGTCTTCGTCGGCAAACGCATCCTGGCCGTCGCGCGGATCGGCGATCCGACCACCGACAAGCTGAAGGTGAAGTCGGGACTCGACTCGGTGGCGATCGGGTAATCGCGTCGAGCTCGCCTATGCCGTCTTGGGTGTAAAGCTCGCGAGGTCTCCGATCCCGAGCCCGGCTTCGACCTTCGCGACGTCGGCGACGGCGGATTCGAAGCCGCCTTCGCCGAACAGCTTGTGCTCGCGCTCCTCGAATTTTTCGCCGAGCTCGGCATAACCGTCACGATCCAGCGTCTTGCGAAACGCGGGAATGAGCACCGTCTCCTCGCGCGCCGCGTGCGGTCTGTACATGTGCACGAACGCGCGAAGCTGACGCGCGAGCATCGTCGTGTCGATCGGCGTCGGCGCACGCACCATTGCGAGGATCGCGTCGGTCAGCGCGCGGCCCCGCAGGTGCTGCTCCTTGAGCGTCGTGACGAGCGCCACCTCGCGTCCCAGCTTCTGCATGCGCGGGAACACGAAGTCCTCTTCCTGCTTCTCGTGGTACTCCTCGATGAACCGCCGGATAATTCCGGCGGAGTCTGCGATCAGCGCCGGGTCGACCGCGGTCCCACGCTCGAGCCGTAGCGCAGCCTCGTCGTAAACGAGCAGCACGCGCTCGAGGACGCCGTGCTCTTGCATGAGGTCTTCGCCCGGCGTGACCTCTGCGCCCTCACCTTCCTCGTGCTCTTCTTCGCGCTTCGAGCCTTCCGACGCGTCCATTCCCGCCATCGTGGAGGCTGCACAGCCTGCGACCGCGAGCGCCGCGACCGATGACACCGACGTCAGAAATCCTCGCCGATCCCGAACAATGAAACAGTCTTTCGACATCGCGATCCTCCTCATCCCATCGCGGCAAGGCGCGTGCCCCGGAGCGATTGCCGCGAGCGCTTGTTCGGGCGCGAACGCCGCCCCCTGTGATACCTAGTTCCGGGTGGATGTCTCGACGCGCCATCGCCTCTTCGTGACGATGGCGTGCGTCCACCTGAAATCAGTCTTCGTCGCGCTGCTGATTTTGCCGGTGGCTCTGTGTGGCTACTTGGTCGCGCCGCTCGACGCGGAGGTCCGGGGTCTCGGCGACTCTTCCGACGTCGCGGTCCTCGACGCGACGGAGAACGAGCGGGCTCCCCACGCGCTGCCGAGGAGCAGCTCGCACGTCAGCGCGTCGAAAAACGCGGAGCGGAACGACCTCGCCGGCAAGCGCGTCTGGAGCCGACCAGCCGCCGTCACGGCGGGCGACGGCTCGCTGTTGGTCTCGTCTGCAGCCAACGATATCGGGGCGGGGCCTGCAGTCGCGTCGCGCGGCCACCACGAAGGCGTGGTCAAACAGCGCGCGAGCGTCGCTCTTCCACCGCCTCGAGCACCGCCGCGACGAACGGCGTAACGGCCGTCCCAACGCTTCTTCGAACGCACCTCGCCGTAGGTGCGCCCGTCGTTCCTTTGGCCCGCGGGCCTCGCTCGTCGTGTCGGATCGCTGCGCACGTCTTCGATCGCGGCGTTTCGGCGAGCACCCCGGGTATTGCTCGGAAAAGGTCACTTCATGCGGCAGCAGCTGGAATCCCTCATGCTCGCCCTCGCGGTCGGGTCGTCCGCCGCCATCGGCGCGAAGCGGATCGGTGTCCCCTACAACGTGGCGCTGGTCCTCGTCGGCCTCGTTCTCGTGTTCGTGGACGTCTTGCCGACGGCAGCGCTCGATCCGAACCTCGTCTTGCTCGTCTTTTTGCCCATCCTCGTCTTCGAGGGCGCGCTCTTCGCGGACGCCGATCATCTGCGCCGCGCGAGCCGCCCCATCCTGATCCTCGCGATTCCAGGCGTCGTTCTGTCGCTCCTCGGCACGGCAGCATTCGCCACGTGGATTCTCGATCTGCCGTTCATCGTCGCGCTGTTGTTGGGCGCGCTCCTCGCGATCACCGACACCGTCAGCGTCCTCCTCGCGTTTCGTAGTGTGCGCGTTCCGCACCGGCTCGCAGCGATCATGGAGGGGGAGAGCTTGTTCAACGACGGCACGGCGCTCGTGCTCGTGAGCTTGTGCGCCGTCGTGGTCACGACCGGCAATTTCGTCCCTTCGACGACCCTGCGCAGCCTCCTCGTCGCCATCGTCGGCGGAGGCCTCGTCGGCGGCGCCTTCGCGGCTATCGGTGCGGCCGTGCTTCGTCGAACACCGGACCACCTGACCTCGATCCTCGCGTCGGTCGTGCTGGTATTCGCGACGTCGCTGCTCGCGGAACGCGTACACGCATCACCGGTCATCGCGGTCGTCGTCGCAGGCCTCTACATCGGCAATGCGGCGCGCAAGGCACTCGAGCCTTCGCGCGTCCTCGCGCTTCAAGGGTTTTGGGAGACGATCGGATTTTCCGTCAACGTCATCCTGTTCTTGCTCGTCGGCATGCAGATTCACGCAGAGCTGCTGCTGGAAGAGGGCGCGTCGATCGCACTCGCGCTGATCGCGTTGCACGGGGGGCGCGCAGTCGCCGTGTATGGCTCGTTCGCAGTTTTGCGCGTCGGGTGGAAAGAGGTCATTCCGCTTCGTTGGCAACACGTCATGGTGTTTGGAAACATCAAGGGCGCGCTGTCGATGGCTGCCGTGCTGGCCCTCCCGGTCGAGGTGCCATATCGCTCCCGCCTGATCACCATCGTGTTCGGCATCACCTTCGTGACGCTCGTCATGCAGGCGCTGCCGTTCAAGCGATTCCTGCAATGGCTGCGGGTCGTCGACGCCCCGGCGGACCTCGAGCTCGACGCCGCCAAAGCGACCCTCATCTCCGCAAAACGCGGCCAGGCGGATCTCGACGTGCTCCTCGACGCCGGTCTCGTCTCTCGCAAAGACCACGCGGCGCGGCGGGCGTCGTTCCAGCGTCACGTCATCGACGCGGAGCGCGTGCTTCGCGCGTCGCGTGGCGCACATGCAGGCGACCACGTGGTCGACGCGGCGCTCCTCGTGGGCCGAAAAGCGGCGCTCCAGGACGCGTCGCGCAGAGGCCTCATCGATGCCTCCGTCGCGGAGGCCCAAATCAACGATCTCGATCGCGAGCTGATGGATCTCGGCAAGGAAGAAGGAAACCACACATGATCGTCGTCATCGCAGGCGCCGGCCGAGCCGGCCTGAACGTCGCTGCCCATCTTCTTTCGGCAGGTCACAACGTCACGCTCATCGATCGCGATCCCGCCATCGTGAAGAACGCCTTCGAAGCGCACGGCATCGTGTCCCTCGCGGGCGACGCGACGGACGCTCGCGTGTTGCGCGAGGCGGAGGTCCACAAGGCGGATGTCGCCGTCGCCATGTTGCCGCGCGACGCCGACAACCTCGCCTTCGCTGCGCTCGCACGGACCGCCGGCGCGAAGCGCATCATGGTGCGGGTGAAAGACGAAGAGTACCGCGCCATCTACGTGCAAGCGGGTGTTCACCGAATCCTGTCCGAGACCGACGTCTTCATAGGCGCCCTCGCAACCGCGATCGAGCACGAGAACGTGCGGGCTTCGATGCTCGTCGGAAACGGAGAAGCCGTCGCGTTCGAGCTCGAGCTCTCGGAGGACGCTGCGGTCGCGGGGAAGACGGTGAGCGAGATCGCGACGAGCCCTGGATTTCCGAGCTCGTGCGTGTTTGCGGGGCTACATCCCCGCGGCAGCCGCGTCGAAGCACCGCGCGGCGGCTCGACGATCGCCCCGGGGACGACGCTTCTACTCGTCAGTCGCAGAGACGAGCTCGGCGCCGTCATCGACTTCTTCACGAGGTCGAGCGCGGCCCGTTAGAGGCCTCTCACCTCAGTCCTTCCAGCAATCGAAGTCGCCGAGCGTCTGCGAAAACGGGAAATAGCACTTGTGATAGAGGTCGCTGCCGGGTGCGAAGCCCTCGGCTTCGTCGAGGCACGCGCCCCGCTTGCCGGAGGGTGAAGCGGGGCAATCCTCGTCGGTCTCGCAGACGTCGGGGAAGCTCGTATCGAAACACGCGCGCTGCCCGCCGGAGGTCGCGATGCAGGCGACGGTGCTCGATGCGTCGCCGCATTGCAGATCGTTCGTGCACGAATGACAGAAGTTGTCGGTGGCGGGCGGCGTGCAAGTGCCGCTCCGAGGCACGCAGAACCCGTTTTCGCATGCCTCGTCGTTCCGGCACAGATCGTCCGCATCGCCGGTGCAGACGCGCAAACACGCACTCCCCGTCGCGAGCTCGACACACCCGAGCTCGATGTCGATGGAGCAATCCACCGCCTCTTCGCACGAAGCGCAGGGCTCGCGCTTCTTGCAGACGTTGCGCATGAGCGCGGTGGGACCTTCTTGGAACGTTGCGCCGTCTTTCTTGAAGTCGGCCCGATCGAGGCATGGCTCCGCCGTGCCCTTGTCGGTGCCGCAAATCTTCGTGTCCAGGCTCTCCACCGTGCAGAACATGCCGGGCCCGCAATCGGCGTCCGACGTGCAATCGAACGTCGAGCAATAGCGGTCGCTGTCACCTTCGCCGGCGACGACGCAGACGAGCGGCCGACACTCGGCCGCGGAGCAATGGTCCGAGCCGGCGCCCTCGGTGCAAGGCGTGCCATCGGGGCACGTCCAATCGTCGGTGGCCGTCGCATCGTCGCATTCGCTGCCGCTCGGACACGGCGTCAGCAGCTCCTGCACCTTGTCCGACGCCGTGCACACGAGAACCGTGTCCCCGTCGTTCAGCCCGGTCGCGGAGTCGGTCTGGACCGGCGCACACACCTGCAGCTCGGGACCGCCGCGATAAGGCGCGTAGCAGTCGTTGTGCGACGAGCACTGCAACATGCATCGGTTCCCGACGCAGACGTTGCTCTCGACGCACTTGTCCGGCGTGCATTTGCCCTCGCAGACGCCGTCGACGATGACACCGCCCTCACACACCGGCTCGTCGCATCCCAAGAACGTGCCGACCAGCCCGAGTATCGAAAAGAACCCGGCTAGTGCACACGTGCGAAATCTCGCTGTCGGACCCGACCCGGCCCCGCGCTGACGCGCGCGGGGTGAAGGGCCGGGTCGGCTCCGACCGTTGGCGGGATTGTGCACGCGTGACTCGATGTTTTCGGAGCACGCAGCGACACGACCAACGCCGACCATGCCGCTTCGTACCCCGCGCCGTAGGGCGCTTCAAGCACGTCGGATCAGGCTCAAGGAAGCGTGATGGCTTCCATCGACTCGGTCACCACGTGGTCGCGGGCATCCCACCCGCGCTCCTTCGCGAGGTCGGTCGGCAGCGGCCGGTAGAGGACGATGGCGCGCGCGGTCACGTCGGTGCACCCCGGGGGGACGGCGAAGCGATGAGCCGTCACGAGCTCTCGCTGGGGCGCGATGCGGTTGTCGCTCGCGATGTCGACGGCGCGGTAGTGCGGCACGCCGCGGGCGCCGGTCGCATCGACCATCACGCGGGCGAATGCCATCCCCGGCGCCCCAGCGAGGCGATGGCTCGTCTCGCCGTCCACGAAATCGGTGGGCGAGGCGTCCGCGAGATACACGATGTCCCCCGGCGCGACGGCGACCGAAGCTGAGAGCTCGATCTGCGACCCGACGACAGCCACAACGGACGCTTCGCCAACCGGCGAGAGCACCTCGATGCCCTTCTCCTCGGGCGTGAGGGTCGCCCCTTCGAAGAGGCCGATGCCGTCGTAATCCCAATAGCTCCCGGTCGGGCGGACGATCCGTACGACGTCGCCGACGTTCGCAATCGCCGCGCCGGCCGGCCACGTCGCGGTCGAAGCGGAGAGCGTGACGTCCGCCCCGACGATGCCTCGCGCCGAGGCTCCACCGAAGTCGGGAATCGTCATGCCACCGATCGGTACGAGCGGATCACCACATCCGTCGGCCTCGACGAGGAGCACCATGGAACGGAGCGGCTCGCCCGTCGGCAGCGCGTGACCACAACCGACGTTCTTCACCGCGACGGCGATATCGACGCCGCCGGCAATGGGCGACGCCGTGATCGTCGCCGTCGCCGCCCCATCGAGCAGGCGCGGCACCCCCGGAATCTCGGTGAGAGGGCCGCGAAAGGTATGCGAGCGCGTCTGCTCGGGCGTGCGCTGGAACCCGCCGACCAGACCCGCGAGCGTCGGAGAAGACGTATCGACGCTGTTGAACATGCCGTCGACCGGCGGCATGTGACACGACTGACACTGCGTGCCCAACTGCGCGAAGGGGCCCTCGGACCATTCGGTGAACGTCGAATGCGTGGGGAGGCCGTCGGCGAATCGGTCGCTCAATGTGGACCCGGGGACGAGCGCTTCCTGCTTCTGATCGTGACAGCCGGCGCAGAACTCCGCAGTCGAGAACTTCGGCTGGTAGCTGCCGCCCATGATCGAATTGGGCACATCGGGCAGCGGGCCGAACATCGCTTGTCGAATGGGCGAGCCGATTTGGCCGTCGAGCGTCTCGCGCGGCCGCTGCATGACCAGCCGGCCCCCGGTGCCCGGCGGCGCATCGAGATCGATGTCGCGGACGTGATGGCATGCGTCGCACGAATTGCCGTTGTCGAATGCGTTGCCTTCCGCCTCGAGCAGATTGCGTCCACCGGCGGGGCCATTCATCGCGATCGCGTGGCAATCGGCGCACGCACCGAACATTGTGGGCGCGGACGCAGCCGGCAACGCAGGGTCGTCACACGACAATCCCGGCGAATCGCCGCAATCGTTCAAATCGGCGAGGACGCCGGACCCGACGTAACATCGCATTTGCGAATTACCGGGTGAGCCGGGCACCGATCCCGCTCGATACACGCCACCGGCCGCCGCGCACTCCGCCGCGGTACCGAAGCTCGAGGACACACCCGCATAAAGGTCGTGCAGAATGGGATCTCTCGCAGAGCGCGCGTGCGCCGAAGTCTGAAACTGCGCAGTAAAGGTCGTATGGCAATGGCCACACACCTTCGTCGAGCTGTCGATGTCGGGGTCCCCCACCCCCGGCGACATGAACTCGTAGCCGACGTTGTCCGGAGGCGCGACCGCGAAGAGCTGCAGCGTCATGGGCTCGCTGGGTAGCGAGGTGAGCTCGATGCCCGCTGCGCGATAGCCGATCTTCGCGGCGACGACCGTCGGCGTACCGATGATCGCGGTCGTCATCTCGATCTCGAATGTGCCGTCCTCGCCCGTCGTCACGTCGGGCTCGCCACCGCCCTGCATCACGATCGCTCCCGCGACTGGAGCGTTCGTCTGATCGACGACCACACCGGTGATGGTGAACGTCTCGGGCAAGCCCGTTCCGGTCGAGGTCGTCAGGTCGATGCCGGTCGTCGAGGTAGCGGTGGAGCTCGCGTTCGCGCCGCCGACGCCGCCTCCGCCGCTTGCGTGACCGCCGGCGTCGCCGGTTGCTGCCGAATCGTCCGAGCAAGCCGGGGCAGCGAGCAACAGCGCGACGACCCAAGCGCAGCGCGCGGTTCGACTCCGCTCTTCAGACCTTCGGGCAAACTTCATGATCCCTCGCGCTCCGCGATCGTCGGCGACCTCGACACCTTGGTACAAGTCGAGGGTCGCCGTCCAGTAGCGGAAAAACGCCCCCTCCGACGAGGCAGAGGGGGCGCGGGGGAAACCGACGCAGAAAGACGCTGCGGTGCGCAGTTCTTACGGCGACGGGATCTCGAACGGCGGGTCCGGGCACGTATCCGGCGTACCGCACACGCCGCATGCAGCCTCGAATGTCTCCACGATGTCGTCGAGATCAGGGTGTGTGGCCGTCAGCGTCACAGTGTTCGTGAACTCAGCCGTGGTCGGATCCGTGTCGGACGTCCCCGGCAGATAGTTCCCCGAGAACGCGATGCACGACTCGGCCGCCACGTTGCCGTCGAAGAGCGGATTGGCGGTCGTGTCGACGCTGTCCTCGATCGCGAAGTTCATGTCGACGTTGCCGGTGTTGCATGCCCAGCCGGAGTAGTTGAGCTGCACCACGACCTGCGTGACCCCCTCGGACACTTCCTGTGTCTCGAGCGTCACGTTGCATTGTTTGCAGACGTCGACCGACGGCTGGCAAATCGCCAGATCGCCACGAATGAAGTCTTTGAGCGTGGCGGTCGGCTCCTGCGATGCACGCGTCTCGACGAGGAACGTCGCAAAGCACGGACTGCGGCCGAGCACCCTGGTCGCGTTGACTCCGCCCTCGAAGAACGCGCCCTTCTTATAGATATCGTTCGGGCCCATCTTCGGGTCGTAGTCCCAAACCGATTCGGTGCCGTCCGAGTTGTTGATAGTGGCGCAGGCGATGTCGTCGATGACGCCGTCCGAGTCGGCGGTGCAGAACACACCGGGGAAACCTGGTGCCGGCTGAACACTCTCCTGTTGGCACTCGAGGTGGCCCGCCGTACCGTCACCACCGACCCATTCGCAGACGCTGATTGTCCCGAGCGCGCCGCCGTTCGTGAAGTCGCTCAAGACGAGGAGATCTCCCTCCTTGTGCCCCCCCTCGAACGTCCCATCCGTATTCAGGGTGACCTCGTTTTGGAGAAACCAAAACCCGATCTGAGAGTCACCGCTCGTGGAGAAGCGGTCCGCCGAGAAATAGAGAATGAGGTCGCCCGTGGAGGAATCGGTGTACGTCGCCGCAGCGCCGTTAAGGATGTCGTCCTTGTCGGGAACACTGCCGTTCTTGTGCTGCCATACCGAGATGTCGTTGATGTCTTTGGTGCTTCCACCGGTGAAGATGGACCCATTGACCGCATCCACCGTCGGCACGTCGGGCAGCAAATCTTCCCAATCGTCTCCGGCGGCGCCACCGCCCTCCGCTTGGGGATCACCGTCGAGCTCGAAGAGGCCCTCGTCGTGGACCGCCTGAGAGTTGTTGTTTGTTTGCTCGGATGCGCCGGGCAGACTGGGGTCTTCGCATGCAGCGAAGATCGGAACGAGTAGCAGACCGGTTCCGGCTAAGAGCCAGAGCGTGCGCGTTGCGTTCGTGGTCATGTGACCCCCTTTCGAAAATCCGTGTCGGCTCTCAGGCAGGGGGCGTGCCTTTCAGGCTCGTAATCGTAAATTGGCGGATCACGGTCGTTCCACCTGCGCTCCATGTGGCGGTCGCCGACGATTGGTAGTCCAAGCGGGGCAAGCCACGTGTGGGCAGCGCGCTCCAGCCGCGTGGGGCCGCACGGTGGCGGAACAGGAGGCCGATTCGGCGCATCGATCGAAACCATCGACATGCGAATGGCCCCGGGTCAGGCTTCGCGCATGGCGACCACCGAGATCACGAAGGACAACGTCGAGGACACCCTGAAGGAGGGCATCGTCATCATCGACTTTTGGGCGAGCTGGTGCGGCCCGTGCCGAACCTTCGCCCCCGTGTTCGACGCGGCGTCACAGCGCCACGACGGCGTCGTCTGGGGCAAGGTCGACACCGAGGCGCAGCCCGAGCTCGCGGGCGCATTCGGCATCGAAGCGATCCCGACGATCATGGTCCTCCGTGACGGCATCCTCCTCTTCCGCCAGTCCGGCGTGCTGCCCGCCAAGGCGCTCGACGACATCGTCTCGCAGGTGAAGGGCCTCGACATGGAGGACATCCGCAAGAAACTCGAAGAGCACGAGAAGAATCACCCGCACGATCACGAGCACGGCCCGAACTGCAAGCATTAGGGGCTGTCCCAAGTCTCGGCTCGGCACTCCGGACTAGCGCCGCGCGCATCGACGGCGTCCGGCTCATCGGATATCGATGAACGGATGAGGGGGGACGCCGTTCCGGATGACTGCCGCGCCTGCGCACGTTGTTGTTTCTCCGAGTCGCCCGAGCACGTGCGTGTCTTCGACGGCGATTGGGACAGGATGGACACTCGCGCGCAGTCGTTCACGTCGCGGCTCGACAATCGCCGCTTCATGCGCATCGACGACGGTCGCTGTGCGGCGCTGCTCGTCGACGTCGAGCGCGGCACGTTCGCCTGCGGCATCTACGAGAAACGGCCGGACGTGTGTCGCTCGCTCGATCGCGGCACCTCCATCTGCGTCGACGAGCGACGCGCGAAAGCCGGGCGGCCCGAAGCGCTCTTGATTCGCCTTCGAACCGGAGCCGACGAAACCTGAAGAGCGATCGTCAGGGCGACGTCCAGACGTAGCCCGCGATCCCCTCGTCGGTCCAGCCGAGGTTCACGACGGCGTTGTCTCGCTCGGCCGCGCTGATCGTGTAGAAGTGCCAATTGTTCGGCGCGAGATACAGTCGATAGAGCGGCACCGCACCACAGGTCGGCGCGCCGCCGTTCGCGGGCTGAGGCGCGATGAAGCCGACGGTGCCGACAGACGGGAAATCGGTCGAATCGGTGAGGAAGAAGTTCCCCGTACCGGCCTTCGGACAGCGGAAGAACGGGCGCAGATCCGCCGCTGCGTCTTTGTAGAGATAAAAGAAGTTCTCCGCCTCTACCGTGCCCCACGCCTGCGCCTCCGCGAGGTCGGTCGTGAAAAGGTGGCCGTTCGTGCCATTGGATGCGCGGTGCACGCCGATGCGACAATTCGCGATCGGCCCCTGGTCGCACGCCCCGTCGCAATCGTCGTCGATCGCATTGCACGCCTCCGCAGGAACCGCACAGGTCGGCGCGCAAGGATCGGTGCAGACGAGCCCACCGGTCGAGCCACACGCGGTCGCGCAGGCGCCGCCGGCCTGGCAAGCGTCCTCGAGCTCGCAACCCGTCTCGGCCTCACCGTCGCAATCGGCAAAACCCTGAGCGCAGTCGGTGAGAGAACATTCACCGCTCGCACAGCCGGCCGTCCCATTTGGGATCACGCACGTGCGCCCGCAGCTCCCGCAGTTTTGCGGATCGGTCTCTAGATCGACGCAGGCACCGTCGCAGAGCGTGCCCTCGGTGCAGCTCGTGACGGACGTCGTGCCCGCCCCTTCCCCACCACCACCGGCGTTGGCTCCGCCGCCGTCGTCGAGGTCGGTTGCGCCCGTGGCACACCCCGACGCCCCCAGCAGCAGCACCACCGGCAACAGGCTCCCCGCGAATCGCTGCGCAATCATGGCTCAGACTGCCGTGTACAGATCGGCGCCGAAGTCGTCCGACGTCTCGGAAGCGTGGAACCCGTAGCTTCCGATATCGAGGCCCAACCCGCGGAGAACCGTCACGTGGGCCTTTGCCATGTTGCCGGCCACCTCGCGCACGTGAATCCCCGTCTTGAGCCGGCCGGCGGCCTTCCCCGCGAGAACGACGGGCATCTCCTGCACGCCGTGTTTCCAACCTTCTCCGTATTCCGACGTCCCGTAGACCAGGCTCGCATCGAGCGCCGTCACGCCGGGCGCCACCTCGACGGCCGCGAGCTTGTCGAGGAGGATCGCGAATGCCTGCATTTGGTAATGGGTAATGTCGCGGACGGCGCCCCATTGGCCGGCGTGACAAGTCGTGTGCATGTCGTTCACGACATCGCCGATATTGCTGAATAGATGGGTCGTCGCAGGCGACGTCAACATGAACGAAAAGACGCGCGTGATACCGCACTTGAGCCCGAGCGCGAGAAGGTCCGCCATGTTCGACGTCTCGGTCAACAGGTCGGACGAGGTGGCCGGCGGCTGCGCGGGCCCTTCACACGCGAGCGTCGAGAGCTCGAGCCGGCGCTGTACTTCATCGATATGCTCGACGTGGGCGTCGATGCGGGCACGATCGGCGGCGCCGAGGCGTGTGCGCAACGAGTGGTAATCGTCGAGAACGGCGTCGAGGACCTTCGCGCGACGCTCGAGAACGGTCGCATCACCCGGCGGCGCGAAGAGGAGATTGAAGAGCTGGCCCGGATCCATGATCGGCGGGTTGAGCGAGTTCGGGCCGTTGTACGAAATGGAGTTCCAATGACCGTATTGATGGAAGCGCGCCGGGCTGACGCCGAGAACGAGCGAGCGAAAGCGCGGCACCCCCGAGGCGTAGAACGCATCGTGCTTCGCCACGAATTGGTCGAGGCTCTCCCGCGAGGCCGTGAGGGTATGGGAGTTGTGATAGAAACCTTCCGGGTTCACGCGGTCGGACGTGAGGGCGACCATGAAGCCGCGCATGTGCCCGTCGGTCTCGCCGCCGGTGACCCAATCGGTCTTCGGCTCGAGCCCGGTAATGACGTTGGGCGCATGCGCCGCGAGCGGCGACAGCAGCGTCGACGGCGTGTACGGCCCGATCTCGTTCGGCGTCCACAGGTCGACGCTCACCGACGGATCGAAGCCCGGATCCGGCGCGGCCGAGGTCGAGTGCTTCGAATTCCAGGGCAAGCCGTTCGCCCAAAAGAAGATGCCGAAAATCGGCTCCGGCGCGACCCCACCGGCCAGCGCACGGCTCGAATACATCGCCTCGAGCGGCGGCAACGCGAGGGCGACCGTCCCCGTGGCGAGCGCGCCGCGGAGGAACGTCCGGCGAGGAAGAAGGCTGCGATTCGTCACGGCGACACCTCGGGGATTGCGACGAAGCGGAAGCTGTCGTTGGAGACCAATGCGATCACCAGGTCGCGAAAGCGGAAGCCGGAGAGCTCGAACCGCTCGTGAATGGAGTCGAGCGCGGGCTCTTCCCCGTCTGCGTCGAGACGACCTTGCGAATGGCGGAAGAGCTGTTTGACGATGCAATGGCCGACGCGTTCGTCGCTCGCGAGCACGTCCGCCAGCTGGCGGGCGTCGTCGAGCTCGACACCGTCGAGGTTTCCGGTCGCGTCGATGGGGTAACCGCTGTCTTCCGTGCGATAAGCGCCGACCGCGTCGAAGTTCTCGAAGAGGAAACCGGGCGGGTCGATGAGCGCGTGGCAGCCGGCGCAGGCGGGATTTTCTCGGTGTTGCTCGAGGCGCTCGCGCAGCGTCTTCGGCTCGGTCGGATTGGGATCGATTTCAGTGTCGACGTCGGGCGGCGGCGGCGGGACCTCGGTGCAAAGGACGCGCTCGCGAAGGTATTTGCCGCGGAGTGTGGGTGAGGTCGTCGCCTCGTGCGCGTTCATTGCCAAAAACGCGCCCAACGTCAGCAGGCCTGCGCGTTTGCCGTCGGACGGAAGCTCCACTGGAACGAAAGCGACGGGCGTCGCGCCTTCCGCATCGATACCGTAGAGCGCCGCGAGCTCGTCGTTCACGAAGGTGCGGCGCGTGGAAAACAGCGTACGGACATCCACGTCGCGCCGAAACACCAAGTCGTCGACCAAGAGCTTCGCCTCGGTCCGCATGGCGTCCGCGAGCGAAGGGGTGAAATCGGGATAGAGCTCCGGATCCTTCGTGATGCCGTCGAGGCGCCCGAGATCCAGGTATTGCTCGAAGAAGGATTGGACCGCGACGCGCGCGCGCGGGTCGTCGAGCAAACGCGCCGCCTCTTCTTCGATGCCCTCGGGATCGTCGAGGTCGCCGCGCTCGGCCGCATCGAGGAGCGCGTCGTCGGGCGGGCCGTCCCAAAGAAGGAATGCCAGACGGCTCGCCATTTCGTAGCCCGTGAACCGCAATCGCGTCGGATCGCCTGCGTCGGGGACGCCGAGCTCGATCCGATATACGAAGCTCGGCGCCTGAAGGATGCCCGAGACGGCGGTTCGCACGCCCGTCCACGCATCGCCGCCCGACAAGTCCACCGACACACCGACCCAACGAGCGAGCTCGTCCTCGGAGAGGGCCCGGCGGAAGGCACGCCGGCCGAAGGTCCGCAAAAACTCCTCGACGCAGGCGTCGCCGGGCGCGGACGGCTCACACGCGACGAGCGCAGCACGCCGGCCGGGGTCGTCGAATACGAGATGGGTAATCGCGTCCGCCGCCTCTTCGAGCTGCTGCACGCCGAGCTCCGAGAGTGGATCGGTCGTCGCGCCGATGCTCGTGAACAAGAAGGGATTCGTGTCCGGCTGGACCGGAGTTTCGGGAAGGGCTTTTCCGAAGAGGTGAATCAGCGCGTTTCGGTATTGCGTCTCCGTCAGGCGCGGGAGCACCGGCGCTTCGAGGGACGCAACTTGTTCCCCCGGGCCGTCGCCGTCATCGGTCTCCGAAGGATCACCGATATCGCCCGTGCAACCGAATGCCGTGAACGCGACCAGGGTCCCGAGCGCAGAAAAGGCGAGCCACGCGCCCCCCGCCAGCCTTCGAGCCCCACCCCTTATTGGCCTGTTTCGATAAGCCATCCACCCTACCTCCGGGTCGGATTACGCGCCCGAAGGTATCAGATGTCCGCACGAACCGGTGCGCGAAGCTCAATGGGTGGAGAAGTAGACCGCCAGCCGAGCAACGAGCATCGCTGCGAGAATTGCGAGGGATATCGCACCGAGCGCGACGACCGCGGGGCGCGCACGCGGCGGCGCGGTCGGCCAGACCCGCCACCGCCGCGACGGCGCCTGCGCATACGGCGCGACCACCGGAAACGCCAGCGCAGGGGCATTCAGAGGCGAAGGGCCGAGCGGCGCGGCCTCGATGCTCGCCGACAGTAGCTCCGCACCGTTCGGCAACGGCCGAGGCCGGCGGCGGATCTTCGTCTGGGCGTGCTGCGGTGAGACCTGCTTCGAAGCGCGCTTCTTCGGCTTCACGTCTGTCGCTCCCCGCGAGGACCGTGCAGCAGCCGTGCCGACGGATCTTCGGGTGACTTTTGGTCCACGACGGGGCAAGAGGCGCCGTTTCAAGGCACGTCGGGGCGAAAGTCGTCAGGGCGACGCAGGAGATCGCGGTGCCGGCCGTCGCGGACCGGCGCCGAGCCATGCCGTCGGCAAGTCCGGCCGTTCGTGGTGGAGCTCGTGGTACGCGAGGCTGAGCGCAATGGTCGAACGAGACCGCGCAACGACCCGCGCTGCAGCAACGAGCCACGTGGGGGCATTGTGCGGGATCCAGGCAGCCCAAGCGCCCATCGAGAGCTGTGCAGCCAAGGTGACCAATACGAACACTCGACCACCGGGGACCAGCTCGAACGCGAGGACCACCGCCACGACGAAACAGAGCAGCGTCTCCACCGCAATCCACCGGCGCTCCGACGTGGATGCGCTCCGCCAGCTGTGGACACGCAGCCGAATGGCGTCCGCGGGCGCACCGACGATGGCGTGGAGCAACGTCCTCTTCGCCGGCGCCCCCTCGATGTCGTCGTCGGCGAGCGGCCGGCGGTGATGAACCAGGTGCCCGCGACGAAGCGAGTGACCGCTCAACAACATGACGAGCGCGCTCGCAGCGAGCGCGAATCGATGAATGCGCGGCGGGAGCGCGAGCACGCCGTGCATGACGTCGTGCCAGAGGCTGAAGGCCGCGAGGTAGATGGCGAGCGCGGCGACGATCGCAATCACGAGGCGATCCGTGGTCGACGCGAACAGAAATACCCCGCTCGAGACGCCGAGCCGAGCGAGGTGGAAGTAGAGCTCTCGACGTCGAAGCGCAGCGCTCGATCGAGCCGAGCGAACAGCGAACACGGAGTCGTCACGGCGGGCCATGCCCTCCGTATTGCGACCCGCGTACCGACGATTTTCTCCTTCTATTTCAGAGTGCTGCCCACGACGTTGACGTCCTCGCTGTCCACGTCGTGGACACCGGATGCGCAGACTCGAGAAAACACGCCGGCATCCCCGCACGTGGACCGAGGCACGCGGCCTGCGAAAGGGGGTGCATGCTCTCCGCTTCGATCCTCCTGCTCGCGATTGGTCTGCTCGGCGCCTTCGACGTTCTCTACTTCCACCATTACAAGGCGCGTATTCCGTGGACCGCCGCGACGCGCTCCGAGGCATTCGCGCATGTCGCCAAAGCGCCGGTTTACGCGGCGCAGTTCTTCGTCGTGCCGAATATGGAGTTGCACGGGCGCTGGCTTCTCGCGCTCGTTTTCATTTATGCGGTCGACGTCGCGGTGGCGGCCTGGGACGTCGCGATCGAGCCGCGGGCTCGGGCGTCCGTCGGCGGCCTCCCCGCGGGCGAATACGCCATGCACATCGCGTTGAGCGTGCTCGTCGGCATCTACCTCGCGGAGGTCGCGCGTGCAGCCGCACCTTGGTGGCACCTGCCCGACCGAATCGTCTGGGCCGGCGGCGTCCCTCCGGCGCTTCGAATCGCGCTCGGCGTGCTGGGGGCGGGCGCGCTCGCAATGGGCGCCGTCGAGCTGGCGGTGCTCTCGAACATTCCCGGGCGCATCCGTACGCGCCTGCGCGCGCCCCGCCCACTCCACGTCTCGGTCGTGCTCGAGACCACTATTCCGGAGCTCTGGACGACGACCCAGGACCACTTGCTCCACCCGACGTGGGACCATCGGTTCGACCACATCGAGATGCTCGCGCGCGACAACGAGATCACGACGGGCACCGAGATGCTGTACGAAAAGCGAATGTTCGGCATCACCGTGCGCGGGAAGGGCCGCTACAAGCTGCACAAGCCGCTCAAGCAATCGACCTTCGAGTTCTGGTCGGACAGCCCTCTTTCGCTGATCGAACGCGGCGTAGGGCTGTGGCTCTACCGGGAAGTCGCGCCGAGGAAGGTCCTGTTCTCGACCTCGTACACGTACCGCGTTCGCTGGGGCTTGTTCGGGGACCTCGTCGATCGATGGCTGTTTCGGCCCTTGTTTCAGCGTGAGACCGAGAAAAGCTTCCGCCGGCTCGCCGCGCTGCTCGGCCAACGCGCGGAAGTTCACGGGGCCCGCGGACGCAAACCCGCGCGAAGCATCGACGAGCTGCGCGAGGGCGAGGCGACGTGAGCCCACTCGCAGCCGCGGCCTTTCACCCCGCGTGGGCGCTCGCGTTCGCGGTGGGGCTCGTCGCGCTGCGGCTCGGACGTGCCCGCGGCGTCGGGCTTGCCCTGCTCTGCTTCACACAAGGACTTTGGATCACGGGCCTGCTGCTCTTCACGACCGAGAGTACGACCGCCATTGCGGAGCGCGTCCTGCCCGCCGGCATCCTCGAAGCGGCCGGATTCGTCCACGCGGCGACGAACCTCGAGGGCATCGAGCGCCCGCGCCTCGTCGCTTCTTCTTGGATCGTTGCCGGTGCCATCGCGCTCGTCGGCGCGATCTTCCCGCGCCTGCTCTACGGACCGGGAGCACGCGGAGCGGGGCCGCTCTTCGTGCCCCTCGCGATCGTCGCGACCCTGGTGACGATTGCGATGTTGTTATGGCTCGTGCGCGGCGCAATGCGGGAAGAGGGGGCTCGTCGAAAGCGCCTCGCGGCGCTCGCGCTCGGCGCCGTGCTCGGCAGCCTCGGAGGAGGAGGAACCGTCGCGCTCTTCGTCACCGGAGTCGCGCCGGCGTGGATAGCAGCGCCGTTCATGTTCGTGTCGATCGCGCTCGCCGCGTTTGCTTTGCTCGATCGCGAAGAAGGGCGCGCTCGGCGCCTCGTTCGCACCGGGCTCTTTTACGCATTTTTGACTGCGGTTTTCACGTCGGTCGGACTCACGCTGTATTCGATGGCGCTCGCCCACCTCGTCCCGGATGCGTCGACACCCCTCGCGCTTTTCGGATGGGGCGTGCTCGTGACGTTCTTCGCGACGCTTCCCCTCGACCCATTGCGACAGCTGGTCGTCGAGGGCGTGGGACGCAAGCTGGTGCGCGATCCCATTGGTGTCCGTGACCTGGCCGACGCGGTCGAAGCGTCCGAAGCGCGCGCCGAGCACAGCGCACGCCTCGCCGAGCTCGGAACGGTCGTGAGCGCCGTTGCCCACGAGATCCGCAATCCTCTCGGCGTCCTCCTCGCGCAGGCCAAACTGCTCGAAAAAGGTGGCGCGCCGCCCGAGCGCGTGGCGGCGATTCGCGCGCAGGTCGATCGCGCGCGGCGGTTCGTGGACGACTTGCTCCGTTATGGCAAGCCGCGCGCGATCGATCCCAAACGGACGAAGATCCTCTCCCTCGTCGAACGAGCCGTGAACGACGCGCGCGCGGCGTTCGGCGAGGGCGCGCCGGAGGTGGCCGTGAAGGGCGATGCCGGGACGACCGCAGACGTCGACGCAGCCGCGCTCGGCGACGTGGTGACGGTTCTCGTCACCAATGCGTTCGCAGCGCTGAGCGACGCCGGCGCAGCTCCGAACGCGGATTGGAGCGAGGCGCCCGTGGTCGTATCGGTCGATCGTCGCCCGCACGACGTGACAATCACCGTCGAAGACCGCGGGCCCGGTGTACCGCCCGAAATCGAAGCCCGCCTCTTCGAGCCGTTCGTCACGGGGCGCGGCCGCGATTCGAAACACCCTGGAACCGGCCTCGGGCTCGCGATTGCGGCGCGTTGGGTCGAGCGGCACGGCGGGTCGCTCAGCTACGAGCGCGCCGGCCACGGCGGCGCGCGCTTCATCGTACGCCTACCGCGCGAGGTGCCGCTCGTCCTACGCTCCGCCGGCCGAGAGGGCGAATGAACCAGCCGCAAGAAGCCAAACGGGAGCTCGTGCTTTTGGTCGACGACGACGGCGCGCTTCGCGCGAGTTTTCGCGAGCTCCTCGAAGCCGACGGCTACGACGTCGTCGAAGCCGGCCGTCCCGACGCCGCCCTCGCGACCTTTCACGCGCGCTCACCTCGCGTCGTCGTCCTGGATCTCATGCTTCCGCCATCGGGGCGCGCCGAAGAGGGGGCGCGGATCCTCGAAGCGATCGTCGGTGCCATTCCGAGCACGAAGGTCATCGTCGTGTCGGGCACCGGTGAGACGCGGCTCGCGTTGGATCTCGTTCGCCGGGGCGCCTACGACTTTCTGCAAAAGCCGGTCGATCCGGACGTCCTCGAAGCTGTCGTCGCGCGTGCGACGGCGCGGCTCGCCTTGGAAGACCGCGTCGGCGAGCTCGAGCGCGGCCTCGCGGCGACGGCCGACGCTCCTGCTCTGCTCGGCCGTGCGCCCGCATTTACCGAGGCGCGTGCGCTCGCCGAGAAGGCCGCGCCGAGCGTCGTTCCCGTTTTGCTCCGCGGCCCATCCGGAACCGGAAAAGAGCTGTTTGCTCGCTTCGTTCACGAAAAGAGCCAGCGCCACGCGAAGCCCTTCATCACCGTCAATTGTGGTGCGCTCGCGGCATCTCTGCTCGAGTCGACGCTCTTCGGTCACAAGAAGGGCGCCTTCACCGGAGCTTCGGCGGACGCGCCCGGCCTGTTCCTCGCGGCCGACGGCGGCACGCTGTTCCTCGACGAGATCGGCGACCTGGAGCGAGACCTCCAGGTCAAGCTGCTCCGCGCGCTCGAGTCCGGCGAGATCTTGCCGGTCGGCGCATCCAAGCCCGTCTTCGTCGACGTACGCATCGTGAGCGCGACCCACCGGCCGCTCGAAGACATGATTCGCGAAGGATCGTTTCGCGAAGATCTTTATTGGCGTATCCGCGGCATCGAAATCGCTCTCCCCGCGCTCGTCGATCGCCCCGGAGACATCGGCGTCCTCGCGCAGCACTTCCTGAACCTTGCGCGCCCGCTGGTGCCACGCGCTGGGCGCGCGGTGTTGAGCCCCGGAGCGCTCCGACGGATGGAAGAGCACGCTTGGCCGGGGAACCTTCGAGAGCTGCGACACGAGATGCAGCGCGCGCTCGTCGTCGCCGCCGGACGCGATGAAATCTTGGAGGAGGACCTCTCCGGCTCCATCGCCGGCCGAGTCCCGCCGAAGCCGAGCCCCGCGAAAGAGCACCTCGAGGGCCGCACGCTCGAAGAAAAGATCGCCGCCCTGGAGCGCCGGGAAATCGCCGACGCCCTGTCCGCGACGGGCAACAACCGGAGCCAAGCAGCGCAGAGGCTCGGGCTTTCGCGCCAAGGCTTATTGAACAAGTTGGCTCGTTACGGAATCGGCTAACCAACCGTGCGCCGCTCCGTATACGGGGCGCCGTCGACGGCAAGGCCCCGATGAGCTTCGATACCGACCGAAAGGACCTCGGAACATGACCGCGCAAACCAATGGCGAGACGCGCCGCACCCTCGAAACGGACCATCTGCTTCCCGAAGCCGCTCGCTCGATGGCGGGCTACCACGCCGACGTGATCGCGAACGTCGAGCGGGCACTTGCCCAGCACGATGTGGTCGTCGTCGGCATGGCGACGAACCCCCATGTGAAGCGGGCGCGGCGCGCGCTCTCCGATGCGAATATCCGCTTCGAGTACCTCGAGTTCGGCGGCTATCTCTCGAGATGGAAGGAGCGGCTCGCGATCAAGATGTGGAGCGGATGGCCCACGTTTCCCCAGGTCTTCGTGCGAGGAAAGCTCGTGGGTGGTGCCGACCAGACCGCGACGGCGCTCGAGGACGGGAGCCTGAAGCGCGCGCTCGAGGGGAAAGCCTCCTAGCTCTGACCGTCGGCGAGACGCTGCCCGGAATTGGCCTTCCCCGGTCGGGCGTATAGCGTCTCGCCATGCGAATCGCCCTCGTCGTCACCGCGTTTTCGCTAGGGATTGCCTCGCCGCTCCTTTTCGGGCCGGAGACCGCGCAGGCATCGCGCACCCAGGTCGTCGACGACGCGCGGTCCGTCTATGCGGATCGTCTCGCCGCGCTCGCGACGAAGCGGGCCAAGCTCGCCAAGAAGTACGAAAGGGCAACGACCAAGAAGGCTCGGCGCGCGATTCGCGAAGAAGCCGCTCGAACGGTTCTGCAGACCATTCGTAAGGACGTGTTTTCGGCCTGGACCGGCACGACGTGGGATTACAACGGCACGTCGGAAACGCCCGGGGAAGGCTCGATCGCCTGCGGTTACTACGTCACGACCGTCTTGCGCGACGTGGGCTTCAAGGTCGAGCGTCGCAAGCTCGCCCAGCAGCCGTCCGAGCAGATCGTCCGGACGCTGAGCCCGGAGGACTCGATCATGCGATTTCGAAAGGGCGACTCGAAGCTCGTCGTCAGCGAAATCGAAGAGCGAGGTGAAGGGCTCTACGTCGTCGGCCTCGACAACCACGTCGGCTTTCTTCTCCACGACGGAAACAAGGTGGAGTTTTGCCATGCCTCGTACGTCGACCCTGCCGAAGTTCGCTGCGAAGACCCATTGAAGTCCAAGGCCTTCGCGTCGAACTACCACGTCGTCGGCGAGCTCTTCACGAGGCCGATGATCGAGGCGTGGCTCGAAGGAAAAGCGATCAAGACGAAGACGCCGTAGTCGGTTTACGGCGACTTCATTTGATCATTCGGTCGCAGGAGGCGCGGTTTCCGCCGTCGCAAGCTCGCTTGTAGAGCGCGTGCGCCTTCACCGGATCTTTCGGCACACCTTTGCCGATCTCGTGCAGATACCCGAGCGTGGCGCACGCCATTGCCGTATCCGCGTCGCAAGCCCGCTTGTAGAGCATCGCTGCGACCGCCTCGTTCTTCAACGTGCCTTGGCCGAGTAAATAGAGGTTCGCGACGTACGTACACGCGTCCATGTCGCCGCCGTCGCAGGCGCGTCGATACAGAAGCACGGCGCGCTCCGGATTCTTGGCGACGCCGGTGCCGTTCTCGAATGCGGAGGCGTAGTGCCGGCAACCGACCATATCGTCGTCCTCGCACGCGCGCTTCTCGAGCTCGACGCCTTTGGCCTCGTCCTTCGCAACCCCGCTGCCCTGCATGAGCTTCAGGCCATAATTGCTGCAGCCCCGCATGTTGCCGTCGTCGCATCCTTTTCGATAGAGCTCGACGGCAGCAGAGACGTCTCGCTCGATCCCCCGCCCCGTCTCGAGCATGTAACCGAGGTTGTTGCACCCCTCGGCCTCTCCCGCGTCGCACGTGAGCCGGAAGAGCGCCGCGGCGCGATTGGGATCGGCCACCGTCATCTTTCCTTGGTCGAAGAACCGGCCGAGTCGATTGCACCCGGCCATATCGCCGCCATCGCAGGCCTTCTGATAGAGCTCGAATGCCCGCTTCGGGTCCGACGCCACGCCTCGCCCGCTCTCCAGCGCCCCGCCGAGGTCGCGACATCCTTCGAAGCCGCCGCCATTGCAGGCTTGCTCGAAGTACTGGGCAGCACGCGCGTAATCTTTGGGCCCGCCGACTGCCTGTTCGTGAAAGAGGCCGAGGTAGTCGCAGCCGGCCATTGCGCCGCCGTCACACGCCTGCTTGGCGAGCGCGACGGCCCGCGCCTCGTCTTTGGGAGCGCCGCGGCCGATCGCGTACCCGAGAGAAAGATTCGCGCAGGCGGTCTTGTCGCCGCTGTCACAAGCCTTCTGAAAGAGCTGCATCGCGCGCGGTGCATCCTTTTTGATGCCGCGGCCCGACGACAACATCACGCCATATCGGCGGCACGCGTGCTGATCCCCTGCGTCGCAGGCTTTCTGATACGCGACGACAGCACGAGCGTCGTCGCGCGGCCCACGGTAATGCGTCAACGTATCGCCGAGACGTGCGCAGCCTTTCGCATCGCCGGCGTCACAAGCCGTCGAAAATGCTTCGACGGCGCGCGATCGATCAGCCGGGCTCGCATCCTTCGGTTGTACGAGCGCCCGCCCATGCACGACACACGCGGCCGCAGTCTGTGGGCTGCAGGCCTTTTCGCACGCGGACAACGCCGCTGCGTCGGCATCGAAATCGACGACGTCTTTCGACTCGATCGATAGGCAGGTCGCGACAATGTCGGCGGCCTTCTTTGCCTTCTTCTTGGCCGGGCGCCCGCGCACCACCGCGAGTGCGACGGCCCCCGCCCCGAGCGCAACGACGACGCTACCTGCAATGGCGAGCCCCCACCACCTTCGACGCGCCGGTTTCGCGGGCGTCCGCGCCATGACGGGTGTCAATGGTTGCGCCGTTTGCGCACTGGCGCCCGCCGGCGCGTATCCAGCGGCGAACGCGGTCGGCGCGGTCGCGTGGTCGGACGCAGCGCCCAAACCGGCCTCGCAACGTGACAGAGCGTCGACGAGCTCGATCGCATTGGCGAAGCGTTTCGACGGCTCGATCGCGGTCGCACGGACGCACAAAGCTTCGAATGCGTCGGAGACATGCGCCCCGCCCTGCCTCGGTGTTCGTCGCTCGCCGGTCGTGGAGGCCACGAAGAGATCGCCGGTATCTTCCCCATGCAACGCGGGCCGCAACGACGTCACTTCGCATAGGAGAAGGCCGAACGCGTGCACGTCGGTCCACGGGCCGGTGGGACCGAAGCGCTTCGGGTGAAACTGCTCCGGTGCGCCGTGCGCAGGCGAAAACGCGCTGAAGCCGCTCGATGTGCGGGTCGACAGCTGCGTTCGCGTCTCGCCCTCCTGCATCGCCTTCGCGATACCGAAATCGAGCACTTTCGGCACCTCACCGCGGACGGACCGCGTGACGAAGACATTCTCCGGCTTGATGTCGCGGTGAGCGATGCCGTGACGGTGCGCGAACGCGAGGGCATCGGCGACAGGCTTCAGCATTCGAAGAGCCTCGGACTCGGAGAACGGACCGCGTCCGCTCGCGCGACGAGCAGCAACCACATCGGCGAGCGATTGCCCTTCGAGCCATTCGAGCACGAGGTATGGAATCGGCTCGCCGTGGCGAGACCCGGTCCCGAAATCGATGACGCGGACGATGTTCGGGTGCTCCGAAAGCTTCGACAACATCACGCCCTCCTCGCGGAAGCGCGTGACGAGGAGCTCTTTCGCCTCGGCCACGAAATGGGCAGGAATCTTCAGGCACTTGATCGCGACCGGGAACCCGAGCCCGAGGTGGAACCCCCGATAGACGAGCCCGAATCCCCCCTCCCCGACCACCGCATCGACACGGTAGCGCCCATCGACGACGGACCCGACCCAATCGAACAGGTCGTGTTTGCCGGAGCTCGCGGCTGCCGACGATGGGATCATCGGCCCCAAGGAGAGCACATTTCAATCAACGGAGGAGCGCGGCGAGCGTATCGCCCGCGAGCTCGCGTACGCGCGGACCGCTTTCGCCGAACTCGCTCGTTCGAATCCAGGTAGGGCGCACGCGGAAGTAGGTAATCCCCTCCCAGGTAGCGCGCTCGCGACCGTCGGGGAACGTCGCGAAATACGCCTCGCGGACGCGTTCGAGCTCGGCGCCCGTCGGCTCGTCGCCGATTCCTTCGATCTGCGCCGTCGCGTCCCCGCGCCAGACGACGAGCGAAGCACGCGGATCGCGGCGCAGGTTCGAGGCCTTTCGCGTCGAGCCGAGCGTGTCGAACACGAGCTCCAATCGCTCGGTGACGGCGACGCCGACGACGGCCGATTGCGGCCCTTCGGGCCCGATGCTCGATACGACCCAATGGCGCGCGCCTCGCATGAAGCCGATGAGCGCATCGCGCGAGGGCGCTTCATCCGGAGCGGAGAGCCCGTCGCCGGGCAAACGCACGGACGCGTCGGTCCCGACGACCGTGCGCCACGGCTGCACGCGCCAGGATCTGACGAGCCCATTGCGGACGTACGGATCGTTGCGAGCGAAGTCTTCCGCGGCCTTCGGGCTCGTTCCCTGAAACAAGAGCACCGCATTGTCCATCGGATCCGAGAGCGCACCGGCGAGGACCAGCTCTCCTCGAACGACGGCCTCGCGGGCTGCGCGAAGATGCTCGGCCCGGAAGGCTTCGCGGCGCTCGACGTAGTCGTCCACCAGATCGTATCGCAGGAGGTAGTGCATGCCTCTTTGGTACTCCAGCTCGCGCGGATGTCGATCGATTCGTCCGCTCGACCTCCTCGCCATGGTTCGGCCCATCCGCTAAAGTCCGGACCGTGCCTCGCTACCGATTTTCGAGCCTGCTGTCGCGCGTGTATCGCGCCGTGGCGGTGCTCGTTCTCGCGTCGGTGACGGGCGTTTGGACGATCGCATGGCTTTCGCCGTGCCCAGCGGTGGCTGCCACCGATGTGCAGTCGGAGAGCGATGGCTGCTGCGACCACCACGACGAGCGCGGACCGAGCGATACCGGTGACGCGGTCGCGATCGATGCACCGGACGATCAAGACGGAGACGGAGAGCGCAGCTGCTCGTGCCCGATCCATTGCGGAGGCTGCTGCGCAGGCATGCCGGCGTCCGTCGTCGTCTCCGTGTCGACCGTGGTCCCCGTCATCCTTCCGGAGCTGACGATTCTCAGCTTCGTGCCCGTAAGCGACATCGACGCCGACGGGGCGAGCTTCGACATTCTCCAAGTCCCAAGACCTCAATCGGTTTCCTGAACGCCGATTGAATCGTGGATGCGCGCCAATCTTGGCGCCGGCCCGTCGCATGTTGTCTGCGACGAGGAGGAATGTCATGCGTTTTGTCGTTCTTGCGCTCGTCTCTTCGATCACCCTCGCCTGCTCCGGCTCCGATGCCACGACCACCAAAGGCAGCGCGAGCGCCAAGGCTGAAAGCTCGACGACGAGCGCGGCCGCTCACGCGCCAAAAGACGTGAAGCCCGGCTCGCACGAGGACTGGTGTGGAGAGCACGGCGTCCCGGAGTCGCAGTGCACGAAATGCAATCCGGATCTGATTCCGGCGTTCAAGGCGACCAAAGATTGGTGCGAAGAGCACAATCTGCCGGAGTCGCAATGCACGAAATGCAATCCGGATCTGAAGATCGTGCGTCCGCCGAAGGGCTCGTGATCATGCGACGACTTCGCTCTCTCGGCGCCGCGATCGCGGTCGCGATGGTGGCGTGTGCCTCGACGTCGGACGATACGGCCGGCTCCTCTGCGCCGAGCGCATCGGCGCCCGCGGCAGTGGGTCTCTGCGAGCACGGCGTCGAGGAGAACCTTTGTCCGAAGTGTCACCCCGCGCTCGCGAACATCTACAAGAGCAAGAGCGATTGGTGCGCGGAGCACGAGATGCCGGAGTCGTTTTGCCCTATTTGCCACCCGGAGCTGAAGGGTAGACCGTCGGATACCGCGCCGGCGAAGACGGCTGCGCCGTCGGGAGGAGCCAAAGCGCCGAACGACGGCCTGAAGGTCCGCCTCAAGTCCGAGGCCGTCGTCGACGGCGCAGGCCTCGTCACGGTTGTCGCGGTGAAAGCGCCCGGTAAGACGAGCCTGCGCTTCCCGACGCGGCTCGTCTACGACGGAACGCGCACGGCCGAGGTGACCGCAAGCGCCGGCGGCGTCGTGCGCGCGGTCGCGGTCGATCTCGGCGCAAAGGTGAAGGCGAAGGATCTGCTCGTCACGCTCGACAGCGCGGAGGTCGGCGGCGATCGGTCGAAGCTGGGCGCTGCGTACCGCAAGGTCAAGGCGACGGAGGACCGGCTCGAGCGGGTGACGAAGCTCGAAAAGGAAGGCATCGTGCCGCAGCGCGAGCGGGTTGCCGTCGAGCTCGAGCTCGACGCCGCACGGGCCGAAGCTTCATCGCTCGCGGCGGAGCTGGGCGTCGCAGGGGCGGCCACGGGCGCGGGGTCGAGCTACACCATCAAGAGCCCGATCGACGGCGTCGTGACCAAGCGCTTTGCGACCATCGGCAAGCTCGTCGAGAGCAACGAGGCGCTCTTTCAAATCGTCGATCCGACCGTCCTCTGGGCCGAGATCGACATTCCGGAGACGTCCGCAGGATCCATCAAAGATGGGGCAGAGGTGGTCGTCACCATCCCGTCGGTGCCGGACGAGGCATTCAGCGGCACGGTCGCGACGGTGTTGCCCGAGGTGGATCCGCACACGCGGACCGTCACGGCGCGCGTCTCGATCAAGAACGACCGCCAACGGCTGCGCGCGAACATGTTCGGACAAGCGGCGATCCTCGGCGATACGCCGCCGACCGGCGTCACGATCCCGCGCTCGGCGATCCAGACGGTCGATCGGACGCGCTTCGTATTCGTGAAGAAAGAGCCGCTCGTCTACGAGGTTCGACACGTCACTGTCCCATCGAAGGACGGCGCGGCGGCCCTCGTCACCGATGGCCTCGAGCCGGGTGAAGAGGTCGTCACGACCGGCAGCTTCCTGCTCAAGACGGAGACGTTGAAAGACAGTATCGGCGCAGGCTGCTGCGGAGACGACTGATGCTCGAAAGCATTCTTGCTTGGTCGATCCGGCGGCGCGCCGTGGTGCTGCTGCTCGCGCTCGGGCTCGTCGTGGTCGGCGTGCTGTCGTTTCGCGCGCTACCGATCGACGCCTTCCCCGACACGACGCCGGTCCAGGTGCAGATCAACACCGCGGCGCCGGCGCTCGGCCCGCTCGAGATCGAGCGGCAAATCTCCGCGCCGATCGAGCAGGCGATATCCGGCCTTCCCGGGCTCGTCGAAGTACGCTCGGTCTCTCGCTTCGGTTTTTCGCAGGTAACCGTCATCTTCGACGAAGAGACGGACATCTACCTCGGCAGGCAGGTCGTCTCGGAGCGACTCGGTACGGTGCAATTGCCACCAGGGATCGAGCGTCCCTCGCTCGGCCCTGTCGCGACCGGGCTCGGCGAGGTCTTCCATTACGTCGTTCGCGGAGATGGTCGGTCGCTGGCCGAGGTGCGTGCCGCGCACGATTGGATCATCGCACCGCAGATGCGCTCGGTGCCCGGCGTTGCCGAGGTCAACAGCTGGGGCGGCGACGAGCGTCAAATTCAGATCGTCGTGGACCCCATCGCATTGCAGGCGCGCGGCCTCACGCTGCACGACATCGTCGAAGCCGTCGAGCGCGATGGGCGCAACGTCGGCGGGGGCACCATGTACGACGCCGGCGGCTCGTTTCTCGTGTTGGGGTCCGCGCTCCTGACCGAGCCCGAGCAAGTCGGCGACATCGTCGTCGGCGCAGAGCGAGGGGTACCGATCCGCGTGAAGGACGTCGCGCAGGTCGTCGAGGGTCGCGAGATCCGGCGCGGTGCAGTCACCGCAAACGGCAAGGGGGAGGTCGTCCTCGGCCTCGGCTTCATGCTCCTCGGCGAAAACAGCCACGGGGTCACCGATCGCCTCGCGCTGCGCCTCAAAGAGGTCGAAAAGAGTCTGCCCGCAGGCATCGTCGTCGAGCCGCTCTATGCGCGCACCGAGATCGTCGACCAAGTCCTGCACACCGTCCGCACCAACTTGCTCGAGGCTGCGCTGCTGGTCGTCGCGGTGCTCTTCGCGTTCCTCGGGAGCGTGCGCGCGGGCCTCATCGTCGCGGTCGCAATCCCTCTATCCATGCTCGTCGCATCGACGCTGATGCTGCGCCTGGGCATTGCGGGGACGCTGATGAGCCTCGGCGCGATCGACTTCGGCCTCGTCGTCGACAGCGCGGTCATTCAGGTCGAAAACGCGATGCGCAAGCTCGGACACGACACTTCGAGCCGGTCGCGCGAGGAGATCGTCGCCGAGGCCGTGACCGAGGTGCGCAAGCCGACGATGTTCGGCGAGCTCATCATCTTCATCGTCTATTTGCCGGTCCTGCTGCTCGAGGGCACCGAGGGAAAGATGTTCCGGCCGATGGCGCTGACGATGTTGTTCGCGCTATTCGGCTCGCTTTTGCTTTCGCTGACCGTCATTCCGGCGCTGGCCTCGTGGGTCTTGCCGCGACACGCGAAGGAGCGCGACACGTTCCTCGTTCGCGTGCTCAAGGCAGGCTACGCGCCAATCCTCGTACGCTCGCTGAGATGGCCTTTCATTCCCCTCACCCTCGCGCTCGGGCTTCTTGCAGGCGGCGTGTACCTCGCGCCGAAGCTCGGCGCCGAGTTCATCCCGCGCCTTCAAGAGGGGGCGCTCGTCGTGAACACAGTCAGGCTGTCGGGCGTCT
Organism: Polyangiaceae bacterium; assembly: GCA_013361525.1. Classification (GTDB taxonomy): domain Bacteria; phylum Myxococcota_A; class Polyangia; order Polyangiales; family Polyangiaceae; genus Xiheicaenibacterium. The sequence continues at coordinate 45,467 of JABFXY010000142.1, forward strand.
CGGTCGAGGAGTCGGTTCGTTACGGCTCGGAAATCGAGGAGCACCTCATGGCGAAGTTCCCCGACGAGATCAAACACGTCTGGACCCGCACCGGCACCGCTGAAATCACGACCGATCCGATGGGCGTCGAGCTCTCCGACGTGTTCATCGCGCTGCGGCCGCGCGAGCAGTGGAAGCGCGCCTCCACACAGGACGAGCTCGCCGAAGAGATAGCCGGCGAGCTCGACGGTTATCCGGGTATGCGCGCTTTGATGACGCAGCCCATCGAAATGCGCGTCAACGAAATGGTCTCCGGGGTGCGATCGGACGTCGGCATCAAGCTGTTCGGCGACGACATCGAGGCCTTGAAGGCCAACGCGCGGGAGATCGAGACCGTCGTCAAAACCATCCCTGGTGCGTCCGACGTCGTGACCGAGCAAGTCACCGGACAGCCGATCTTGTCGATCGACGTCGACCGCGCAGCGATTGCTCGCCACGGCATCGCGGCGGGTGACGTGCTCGACGTCGTGGAGGCGCTAGGCGCGATTGAAGTAGGGACGCTCCAACAAGGCGATAGGCGTTTTCCGATCGCGGTGCGCCTCGACGATCGTTACCGCGAGGATCCCGAAGCCGCCGCGAGCGTTCTGGTCACCTCCACGAGCGGCGAGCGTATTCCCCTCTCGGAGCTCGCGAGGGTCCACATCACCGAGAGCCCCGCGAGCGTGCAGCGAGAATGGGCGAAACGCCGCATCGTCGTCCAGGCCAATGTGCGCGGGCGTGATGTCGCGTCGTTCGTCGCGGAAGCCAAAAAGGCCATCGACGACCAGGTGCATTTGCCAGCCGGCTCGTACGTGCGCTTTGGCGGGCAGTTCGAGCACTTCGAGCGCGCGAAGGCCCGCTTGATGATCGTCGTGCCGATCGCACTCGCGTTGATCTTCGGGCTGCTTTACGTGACGTATGGTCGCGTCCGCGATGCGGCCCGCGTCTTTCTCGGCGTGCCGTTCGCGGCGGTCGGAGGCGTAGCTGCGCTGTATTTCCGGGGATTGCCATTCAGCGTGTCGGCTGCCGTCGGCTTCGTTGCCTTGTTCGGCGTGTCGGTGCTCGGCGACATGGTGCTGGTCTCGACCGTGCGGCAGCTCGAAGCGGAGGGCTACGCGCCGCTCGATGCCGTCCGAGAAGCGGCCATTCAGCGGCTGCGCCCCGTCTTGATGACCGCCCTGGTCGCGTCGCTCGGCTTCGTTCCAATGGCGCTCAACACAGGAATGGGCGCCGAAGTGCAGCGCCCGCTCGCGACGGTGGTCATCGGCGGCGTCGTCACCGCGACGATCCTCACGCTGTTCGTGCTACCGGCGCTCTATGCGGTGTTCGGTCGAACGACGAAGCTAGGGTAATCGGGACCGGCACCGATGCTCGCAGCGCCCTCCTCAATGATCGGCATCGCCACCCAATCGCATTCCTCGTGCTCTCGTAACGCCGATACAACAAAGCGCACGTGCTGGCGTGTGCGAGTCGCTTCTCTTAGACTCCGCGCGTGGCAATGGGTCAGCGCCCCCGTCGACGACAGAGAGCCTGGCGGCTCTTCTTGGTCGCGGCCTACGCGCTGATCGCCGGGTGGGCATGGCAGCTCGCGGTGGTCGAGCTGGTCGAGCATCACGATGCAATCGCGGAAGAGTGCCCGGACGACGACGGTCCGTGTGACTGCGGTCCCAATTGCCATTGCTGTCTGCTCTGCGCGCATCAGATCGCGCCTGCACTCGCCCCGGCGCCCGCGCCGACGCTCCTGGCCCCGGTCGCGATGGTCGAGCTCTCGATGCTGATCGAGCATCGAGCCCCGCCGTCGATCGATCACGGCCCGCCGCCCAAAGTCCCAAAGCACCTCGCGTAGTCGCCACGTGTCTCGCGTTCACCTGCGTGCTGCTTTCGGCGCGGTGGTGAACGTTTCGGCGGCGCTCGTGCTCGGTTCGAGGCAATCCTCTTTGTGGGGTTGATCTTCCGAGCCGGCAGCGTGCGCGTCTGTCGACCGTTGGGGTTCGATGCGCGGAGAACCGCGCAAGCACGAGGTGTTTTCGATGAAGAGGATCGCGCTCTCGGCGTGCTGTTTCGCCGCGTTGAGCTTGTGCAGTGTCGCGTTCGCGCAGGGCACGAAGAAGCCGGAGGCCCCGGCCGCCGCCGAGCCCGGGGCGCTCGAGCTCTCGCTCGAGCAAGCTTTGCGGCTTGCGCGTCAGTCGAGCCCGACGGCGCTCGCGACGCCATTGCGCATCAAAGAGGCGGAGGCGGCCCGCGTCGAAGCGAACATCTATCCGCGGTACAATCCGCTACTCGAAGTCGAGGTCGGGCCGCGCCTCATCGAGACCAATCCGGAGAGCGTGTTCTTTTCGGTGGGACTCTCGCAGAACCTCGACCTCGGCGGCGGTGTGGGTGCTCGACAGCGTCGGGTCGATGCTCAGGTGGAAGCCGCGCTCGGCGACGGAGACGCAGCGATTCAGCAAACGCAGCGGGCGGTCGCGCTCGCCTTCCTACGCGGGCTCTGGGCCGAGCAGCGCGCCGCGCTCGCGGGCGAGTCGGAAGGGATCGCGAAAGCCGCGCTGGACGCGACGAAAAAGCGACTCGATGCGGGCGACGCGACGGCGCTCGAGCTCAACGTGGCGCGTGGCGGATTTGCGCGCGCCGTTGCGGACCGGACCGGCGCAGACGCGACGCTCGAAGCGACGAAAGGAGAGCTCCGCGCCCTGCTCGGGCTACCGAGCTCGACGAGCATCGACCTGCTCGGCAGCCTCGCCGCGCCGCTCGCGATCGACCTTCCCGCGCTTCGCAAGGCGGCGCAGGGCCGCGGCGATCTCCGCGCCCTCGCCGCTGATCTCGCGGTGGCGGAAGCGGAGGACGACCTCGCCGATGCCCTCGCAGCGCCGCAGATGAGCCTCGGCGCGCGCTACGAGCTGGAGGACAAGGTCCAGCACACGATCCTCGGTACGTTGACGATGACGCTGCCGATCTTCGATCACGCACAGGGTCTCGCCGCGCAGGCAGAAGCGAAAGCCGCCCGCGCGAAGACGGAGCTCGACGCCAAGAAGACGCAGGTCGCGACCGAAGTCGAGACGGCCGCGAAGGTGGCCGCGAAGCGAGCGGACGCGGCAAACGCGTTCGCGGCAGAGAAGGGAGCGGAGAGCTTCGAGGAGAACCTCGCGCTCGCCATCAAGGGATACCAAGCCGGGGAGACGAGCCTCGCCGACCTCTTGCTCGTGCGTCGTGAGCTCGTCGAGACGGAGGGCGCGAGGATCGACCGGCTGCTCGAGCTGCGAAGCTCCGAGGTCGAGCTCCTTTACGCGGCGGGGATGCTGCCGTGACCGAAACACCCACGAAAAAGAGCGCGGCCGCCCCCTGGATTGCGCTGGTCGTTGCCGTCCCGCTCGCAGCGTTCGTCGCGATTGTCGTCGACCGCCGGCTTGCGGAGCCCACGTCCGGGGACGAACACGGCGAGCACGAGGGGCACGAAGGGCACGGCGACGAGGAGCACGAGGGCCACGGCCATGAAGAGCACGGCGCCGGTCGGGTGAAGCTGACGGAAGAGGGCCGAAAGAACGCCGGGATCGAGGTCGCGAAGGCCAAGAGCGGGACCGTCAACGTGACGCTGTCGTTACCGGGTGAGGTCGCGCTGAACGCCGACAAGACCGCGCACGTCACGCCCCGTGTCGGTGGCACCGCGCGCGAGGTCAACAAGCAGCTCGGCGACGTGGTGAAGAAGGGCGAGGTGCTGGCGGTACTCGACAGCAAAGAGCTGGCCGAGCTGAGCGGGCAAGCTCGGGCCGCGTACGAGCGATTGAAGCTCGCGAAGGCGAACTTCGAACGCGTCGAGAAGCTCTACAACGACAAGATCGTCCCGGAGAAAGAGTTCCTCGCGAGCAAGAAGGAGCTCGCCGAAGCCCAAATCGAGGTCGAAGCGACGTCGCAGATGCTCGCGAGCGCGGGCAATGGCAGCTCGGGCAAATACAACCTGATCGCCCCGCTCGACGGGACGATCATCGAAAAGCACGTCTCGATCGGCGAGGTCCTCAAAGACGATACGCGCGTCTTCGTCATCGCCGATCTGTCGACGGTTTGGGTCGACGTGACGGTGTACGCCAAAGATCTGTCGAAGGTCGCGGTCGGCCAATCCGTCGTCGTCCGCGCCGACGGGCTCGACAAACCGCTCGTCGGGACCATTTCGTTCGTGGGCGCTATTGCGAAGTCGGAGGCGCGCGCTGCGCAGGCTCGCGTCGTTCTGCCGAACCCCGACGGCAAACTGAAGCCGGGCCTGTTCGTCACGGCCGACATCGCGCTCGACAAAGCGGACGCGGAGGTCGTGGTGCCCGACGACGCGATTCAGAGCCTCGAGAGCACGAGCGTCGTCTTCGTCGAGGAAGAAGGCACGTTCGAGGCGCGGAGGGTCAGGACTGGGCGGGTCGGCACGAACGGCTCGGGAGGTCTGCTCAGCGTCGAGATCGTCGGCGGGCTCGAGCCTGGCGAGGCCTACGTCGAAAAAGGCAGCTTCATCCTCAAAGCTGAGCTCGGCAAGGGCTCTGCCGGGCACGAGCACTGAGGAGCGCAATGCCATGATGACGCTCCTCGCAGCGCTGCTCCGCTTCTCCGTCAAACACCGGTTCGCCGTCATCGTCGTCACGATCGCCGTTGCGGCGTTCGGCGCTTACAACTTCACGCGTCTACCGATCGACGCCGTGCCGGACATCACGAATGTCCAAGTCCAAATCAACACGCCGGTGCAAGCGCTCGCACCGGTGGAGGTGGAGCGGCGGATTACCTTTCCGATCGAATCGGCCATGGGCGGCCTTCCCAAGGTCGAACAGGTCCGATCGCTGTCGCGGTATGGCCTGTCGCAAGTGACCGTCGTCTTCGAGGACGGCACCGATATCTATTGGGCGCGCCAGCTCGTCGCCGAGCGCCTCGCATCCGCGCGTGAAGGGCTGCCGCCGGGGACCGAGCCGCAGCTCGGCCCGATCGCGACCGGGCTCGGCGAAATCTACATGTGGATGCTCGAGGTGGAGCCCGGCGCGAAGAAGCCCGACGGCACCGCCTACGATCTGACCGACCTGCGCGCGCTGCAGGATTGGGTGATACGACCGCAGCTTCGGAATGTGCGCGGCGTCACCGAGGTAAACACCATTGGTGGCTTCGAACGGCTTTATCAGGTCGCCCCCGATCCCGTTCGGCTCACGGCGCACGGTCTGTCCTTCCGGGACGTGCTCGATGCGCTCCGTCGAAACAACGGCACCGCAGGTGGCGGCTATATCGAGCAGAAGGGCGAGCAGCTCCTCGTCCGCGTCACCGGTCTCGTACACAACGACGACGACATCTCCGCCATCGTCGTCCAAGAGCGAAATGGTGTCCCGGTGCGCGTCGCCGACGTCGCGGACATCACCATCGGTCGTGACCTCCGAACCGGCGCCGCCACCGAGAACGGTCGAGAGGTCGTCATCGGGACGGCCATCATGCTGCTCGGCGAAAACAGCCGCGAGATTTCGACGCGGGTACGAAAGCAGCTCGAGATCGCAGAAAAGAGCCTACCCGAGGGCGTGAAGATCAAGACGCTCTACGACCGCACGTACCTCGTCGATGCGACGATTCACACGGTCGCGAAGAGCCTCGCCGAGGGTGCAGTGCTCGTCATCGTCGTGTTGTTCCTGTTGCTCGGCAACCTACGGGCAGCCCTGATCGCTGCGCTGGCGATCCCTTTCTCGATGCTCATCGCCGTGACCGGCATGGTGGAGGGCAGGGTCAGCGGCAACCTCATGAGCCTCGGCGCGATCGACTTCGGGTTGATCGTCGACGGCTCGGTCATCGTCGTCGAAAACTGCGTGCGGCGTTTCGCCGAAGAGCAACATCGGCTCGGCCGCTTGCTCAACGTCGAAGAGCGCGTGCGTCTCGCGTACGACGCGTCGCAAGAGGTTCGAAAGGCGACGCTCTTCGGCGAAATCATCATCGCGATCGTGTACCTGCCGATTCTGACCCTCACCGGGATCGAGGGGAAGATGTTCCGCCCGATGGCGCTCACGGTCGTGATGGCGCTCGCCGGCGCCACGATCCTGTCGATGACGTTCATCCCGGCGCTCGTCGCGATCGCGCTGCGCGGCAAGATCAAGGAGAAGGAGAACTTCCTCTTTCACTTTGCGCGCCTCGGATACGAGCGAGTGCTCCGCTTCGCGCTCGTCCAGCGACCGCTCGTCGTCACCGTCGCGCTCGGTGTGCTCGCGCTCGCGGGGGCCTTGTCGTTGGGCCTCGGGAGCGAATTCGCGCCGAAGCTCAGCGAGGGCGCGCTCGCCGTGCAACCCGCGCGCATCCCCAGCATCGGCATCACCGCGAGCGTCGAGATGCAGGCCACGATCGAGCGGGTGCTGAAGGAGAAGTTTCCAGACGAGATCGATCTCATCTTCGCCCGCACGGGAACGGCGGAGGTTGCAACCGATCCGATGGGTCCGAACGTCTCGGATACGTACATCATGCTGACGCCTCGCGCGAAGTGGACCAAGGCGTCCACGCAGGCCGAGCTGGCGGAGGAGATGGAGAAAGAGCTCCGGAATCTTCCGGGGCAGAACTTCGAATTCAGTCAGCCCATCGAGCTTCGCTTCAACGAGCTCATCAGCGGCGTGCGCTCCGACGTCGCGGTGAAGGTCTTCGGCGACGACCTCGACGCGATGAAGAAGAAGGCCGACGAGATTGCCCGGGTGCTCGCCACGGTCGACGGCGTCGCCGATCTCAAGGTCGAGCAAACGACGGGCCTGCCCGTGCTCACGATGGACGTCGACCGCGCAGCGATTGGCCGCTACGGCCTCGCGGTCGAGGACGTTCAGGACATCGTCTCTGCGGCCGTCGGCGGTGCAGAGGCGGGCCAGGTCTACGACGGTGACCGTCGCTTCGATCTCGTCGTGCGAATGCCGGAGGCGCTCCGCCGAGACGTGCGTTCACTCGAAAACCTCCCGATCCCGCTTCCTGAACACAACGACAAGGGAGCGGACGAACCGAGGGAGCGGTTCGTCCCGCTCGGGTCGCTCGCACGCATCGCGATTGAAACGGGTCCGAACCAAGTGAGCCGAGAGAACGGCAAGCGGCGGGTCGTCGTTCAGGCCAACGTCCGCGGGCGCGACCTCGGTGGCTTCGTCGCGGAGGCGCAGGAGAAGATCGACGCCGAGGTGAATCGCGAGCCCGGAACGTGGATCGCGTGGGGCGGCCAGTTCGAGAACCTCATCGCCGCGCGCGAGCGGTTGATGCTCGTCGTACCGGCTGCGTTGTTTCTCATCTTGGGGCTCCTCTACCTCACATTCGGTGGGCTGAAGAACGCGCTGCTCATCTTCACCGGCGTGCCGCTCGCGCTGACAGGCGGCATCGCAGCGCTGTTTCTTCGCGGCTTGCCGTTCTCGATCTCGGCGGCCGTCGGGTTCATCGCGCTCTCCGGTGTCGCGGTCTTGAACGGCCTCGTGATGGTCACGTTCATCGAGAACCTTCGCCAGGAGGGCGTGGCTATCGACGAGGCTGTGTTCCGCGGATCCGTTGCGCGCCTCCGGCCTGTGTTGATGACTGCGCTCGTCGCAGCGCTCGGGTTCGTTCCAATGGCGCTCGCGACCGGAACGGGCTCCGAAGTGCAGAGGCCGCTCGCGACTGTCGTCATCGGCGGGATCATCTCGTCGACTGCGCTGACGCTGGTCGTTTTGCCCGTCATCTACCGCATGACACACCGCGAGCGCGACGAGACCGAAGAACGGGCAGCGCCGCTCGACGATGGAGCGACAGCCGTCCCGGGGAGCGCCGAATGAGCACGGCGAGCTCCTCCGAAACTCAAAAACCGCAAACCTTCGAACAGAGAACACCCGTGCACAACATTCTCCAGCGCACCCTGTTGGTCCTTTCGTTGACGCTCGTTCTGGCGCCGCATGTCGGATGCCGCGAAAAGAAGGCACCGGCGAAGGAAGAGCACAAACCCGGTGACGGGCACGATCACGCAGACGACGAGAAGCACTCGCCGAATGACGGGCACGATCACGGATCAGCGACGCCGAAGAAGTAGCGTGTCTCGAGCGCGTCGGTCGCCTCCTCTCCATCGTGCGGATACCGGGCCGCCGTGGCGTCCGCTCGTCATTGCCGTTGCCATGACCGTCGCCGCGACGGCGTGCGACGCTCCGCGCGACGAATCGGAGGCCGGTGGAGCGTCGCTCGGCGGCGCGGCGGGGCACGGCGGTGAAGGCGGCTCGATGGAGCAAGAGCCGTCGCCCTGCGGCGAGATCGCGAATGCACCGGCGTTCGCTATCGGCACGGGAGAGGTCTGTTATGAAGCCCTCGAGGACGGCGACGTCGTGCCGCAAATGGCGGGGCCGCAAAATGGCTATCACTTATGGGTCGCGCTCGTTTGTGCCGACTGTCCGCGCGACATCATCGTCGTCACCGGCGCGAAGCGGGAGGACGCGGACGAATGGCTGTCCGACACCGCGGAACGTGTCGTCGAATTGAAATCGATGCAGGTCGCGGGCTTGTTTGCCGGCATGCCGGGCACACCCACCGATCCGAGCTCGTTCGTCCCCGAAGGGACGCCGGTGCGCCTTGTCGCCGAGGCCAGGGATCTCGATGGCACCATCCTTCACAGCGCGGAGAAGTCCGTCGTCGTCGGACCGGTCGAGCTGTGGCTGAACCAATGCGATCCCAATCCCGACACGTGCGGCCATCCGGGGGGAGATCCCTGCTGTTGAGGCTCCGCCCGCGCGCCATTGGTTCGCATTGAGCAGCTTCAGCTGGAGGCTCGCCCGAGCGCTGCCGGCTCCGCAGGCGCAGGAGACCGGGCATCGCGCCGCAATGTCTCATTCATCCGGACGGCGACCACGACGCCCGACGCGAGGGTGAGCGCTGCAACGAGCCACATCGCCGCGGGAAGCCCGAGCGCATCGGCGGTGACACCCGCGAGCACCGCGCCGATCGCGTACCCGAGATCCCGCCAGAGGCGGTACACGCCGACCGATGATGCGCGCCACGAGGGGTGCGCGACGTCGCCGATGGCCGCGAGGAGCGTCGGATAAACCATTGCCGTGCCGACCCCCAAGAGCGTGGCGCCGAGAGCGAATCCCCCGTAGCTCGACGAGACCACCACGATTCCGATGCCGACCGCTTGCACCCACATGCCGCCGGCAATCAGCCATTTGCGCCCCACCCGGTCGGACCATGCGCCCGTGAACAGCTGGCCGACCCCCTGCGTCGCCGGGTATATCGCGGCGAGCGTGCCGATCTTTGCAAAGTCCATATCGGCCGCCGCAAAGAAGAGCGGGAAAAGCCCCCAGGCCATGCCGTCGTTGAGGTTGTTCACGAGCCCCGCTTGGCTGATGCTGGACAGGTTCTTGTCACCTAGCGACGTGCGCCAGAAGACCTCCCGTTGCGTGGGCATCTCATTCGACGGAAGCGACCCGTGCAGGTTGGACTCGGCAGCGACGTGGTGCTTCGTCTCCCGCACGACGAAGGCCGATAGAGATAGGCCGATAGCGACGAAGCCGACACCCAAGTAGAAGGGCTCCGGGCGTAGGCCATAACGCGCGGCCACGAAGCCCGTGGCGAGCGCGCTGGCCGCCACGGCGAAGTAGCCCGCGAACTCGTTGAGGCCCATCGCCAGCCCTCGCCTTTGCGCTCCGGCGAGGTCGATCTTCATGATGACGGTCGTCGACCAGGTCAGCCCCTGGCTCACCCCGAGCAGCGCATTCGCGAACAAAACCCAGGACCAGGTCGGGGCCCACATGAGGAGGAAGGGCACCGGCACGGCGACCAGCCAGCCACCCACGAGGACGTGTTTGCGACCGAAACGATCCGAGAGGCGCCCGGCCAGATAGTTGGTCAGCGCTTTGGTGATGCCGAAGACGACGATGAAAGAGAGCACTGCGGCCTTCGCCGCGAGGTGGAAGTCTTGCTCGGCGATCGGGGGCAGGAGCGTCCGCTCCAGACCGACCATCGCGCCGACGAACGCGTTGACGACCACCAGCAGCGAGAACTGGGGCAGGTTTTCGCGAAGGCCGAGGCGTATCTCACGCATGGCCGGCCACTTCGCGCCCCTGGTTGATACGAAGGATCGTCTCCATCGCTGCGGGTTTGGGCGGCACGTCGCGGAGCTCTGCAATGAATTCTTCACGCGACTTCGACAGCAGGGGGTTCCACCGCCTCTCGAATGCGATCGTGCTCGACGGTTTACCGCTCATACCGGCGCCGCACGCCGACCCGGCAAAGTGGCCCGGGTAAACCTCGAGCTCGTCGGGGAGCGTGAGCAGCTTGGTATGGATACTGTCGTAGAGCTCGCCGGCATTCTCGCGCGCGCGGCCCGGCAGGTCGGGGCGGCCGACGGCGCCGACGAAGAGAGTATCCCCCGTCAATACGAACCACGGATCGGTGCCGCGACGGAGGTCGGTCACGACGAGGCTCACGCTTTCGGGCGTATGGCCGGGCGTGTGGAGCACCTTGATGCGCGTGTTGCCGAGCGGAACCTCTTGCCCGTCATTCAGCGGCTCGAACGGCAGCGTCACGCCCGCCGAGGCGTGCAGGCAATAGGCCGCACCGGCCTTCTTCGCGAGCGCGGGGCCACCGGACCGGTGGTCGGCGTGCACGTGTGTGTCGATGACGTGCGTGATGCGCATGCCCTTCGATGCGGCAAAATCGATATACGCGTCGACGTCCTCCTCGTGGGCGTCGACCACGGCGCTCACGCCCAGCCCGCCACAGCCGAACAGGTACGCGGCGCACCCGGTCTCGAAATAGTAATACGGCTTGAAAATCATCGATTCACTCCCTCGCCCTCGACGCGCCATCCGCGTGCACGAAAGTCGGCGACGCCCTGCTCCATGCGTTGGGCTTTGAAGCCTTGTTTGCGGAGCAAGTCGACGGCCTCGACGGCCATGACGCAGTAAGGACCGCGGCAGTAAGCCACGATCTCGACATCCTTCGGCAGCTCCTTGAGCCGAGCCTTGAGCTCCCCGACGGGAATGGAAATCGCCCCGGGAATGTGGCCCGCCCGGTACTCCTCCGGCGGGCGCACATCGAGCACGGTTACTTCCCCTGCCCTCACGCGGCGAAGCAGCTCCTTTCCTTCGACAGGCTCCATCGCGCCCCGCTGTTCGAAGTACGAGCGACTGACCTGATCGACCTCCGCCAAACGCACTTCCGCGAGTCCGCGAAGCGCAACGAAGAAGCGGCCGACCTCCTCGTCCGCCAATCGGTACTCCACATAGAGCCCCTTCTTGTCGGCTTCGACGAGCCGCGCGCCACGCAATACCTGCAAATGCTGTGAGGCATTCGCAATGGAGATCGAGGCTTGCTCCGCAAGCGCTTCGACGGTGCGGGGCCCCTGACAGAGAAGGTCCAAGAGCTCGAGCCGCTTCGGCGCGGCGACGGCTTTCCCGACGCGCGCGAACTGCTCGTAGATGGCGTCTTTGAATCGCCGATGGGCAGGCGTCATAATTCAAGCATTCACGATCTTACTTGATTAGTCAAGCGGCGGCCAGTCCGCGAACCCTTTTGCCGACCCGGCCCCTCCATTCGGCATGGAGAAGCCGACCACTTTCAGCGAGGACCCGCGGGCGCACCACCCTGCAGACGCGCAAACCCCTTCCCCCGATCGCGTGATCCTCGTCTACGACGGCGATAGCGGCATCCAAGCGATGTTGCTCGACGTCGTGAAGAAGGCGGTCGGGCGCGAAGACTGCGCGCTCTGCGAAATCACGTACAGCCCGCTGGGAAAGCGCTCGGGCTGGTCTCGGTGCGCGGCGGGCCTCGGCGTCCCCGTGACCGAGATCCATCGAGATCAAGTCCCGCCCGAATGGGGCATTGCGAGGACCGAGCTCCCATGCGTTCTCGGGCAGGTGCAGGAACAGCGACCGTTCGTGCTCGTCGCGCGTGACGAGATCCGTGCGTGCCGCGGGAGCGTCCAAGCCCTCGAGGCCAAACTCCATAAGGCGCTCTCGCCGAGCAAGCGAGGGGACGGCTAGAAGCCGTCTGCGTTGGCGAGCACGTGATCGCGCAGATTCACCCGGGCGCGGTGGAGACGGCTCTTCAACGCGTCGACGGTGATGCCGAGACGGGCGGCGGCTTCGGGTGCGCTCAGCTCTTGGACGTCCCGTAGCAGCACGACCTCGCGGTGGATCGGGTGGAGTGCCGCTAGCGCGTCTGTGAGCAGCGCAGCGCGCCGGCGGCACTCGACCGCCTCCGACGGATCGGGGAAGTCTCCCGGCAGCTCCTCGTCGGTGCTGCTGAAGACCACCGCTTCGTGGCGACGCTCGATCAGGCGCAGGCACTCGCGTCGGACGATCGTGAACATCCAGCTCACGATCGACGACGCCGATCCGCGGAAGGTCTTGATCGCGCGGGTAGCTGCCCAAAGGGTCTCTTGGACCGCATCTTCCGCGTCTTCCGTGGTTCGACAGACCTGCAGGCCGAACCGGTACACGCCATGTCGATGGGCTTGGAGAAGTTGGCCGAGCGCAGCGGGATCTCCGGCTTGCGCGGCGATGAGGAGGTCTTCAGGAGCGTGAGGCTTCATCGGCACAGGGTGGAGGGGTGATCACGGGAAAAGGGTTCGGACAAGAGCGCTCGCCAGCTCTCCCTCTCGAGACGGGGATCCACGAGGGGGCGCAGCGCATCGGTCCTGTGTCGCAGCTCCTCCAGAAACGCGAGCTCGCTCTCGCAACGGTGGAGCAGGTCGGCGAGCCCGGCAGCGTCGTGCACCTCGAAATAGCCGGGATATGCCTCGCCGAGGATTCCGACGGACCCGTCGATGCGCGTCGAGACGACGGCAACACCACAGGCGATCGCTTCGGTGACGACGTTCGCTCCGCCCTCGGACACGCTGGTGAGCGCGAGCAGATCGCTGCCGGCGACGATACGCATCGCCTCGGATCGAGGCCGCTCGCCCAGCCAGCGCCACCGGCCTTTGGAGGACCGCGACGCTTCGCGGGCTTGCTCGGCCAGGCTCGGATCGAGGGCTGCGCCGAGATGGATGACGGTGATGCGCGAGCCCACAGGCAGCAATTCTGTGGCCCGTGCCGACAAGAGCGGATCCTTTACGTCCCTCAAATGACCGAGCACGACGACGGCAAACCGGTCCTGCGATACCACCGACAGCGCCTCGCGCGGCGCGCGGGCGCTCTGCCGAATCGTACGTGTCTTCGAGCGCAGGCGCTCGGGGAGCTGCGCGATGCCGAGGGGTTGAAGGACCACGATACGATTCGCGAGCTCGAGCGATGCCTGCGCGCTGGGATCGTGGTGGATGTCACCATAGAGGTCGGTCCCGGTGAGGGCGACGATCCGCGGCACACCGGGACACCGGCGCGCGTGCTCCGCTATCGAATCGTGGCTACGGAGCGCGTGCAGCGCGATGAGCACGTCGCACGCCTCGCCATTCCATGCCTGTGCGATCCGCACCCGCCAGCCGAGCTCGCGAAGCCGCAAAGCCCAGCGGAGCGCCGTCACACGGTTGCCGCTTCGCGAACCGGCCGGGACGGGCGTCGCGATGAACGCGGTCAATCGAGGGCGCATGTCCTGAACCCCGCCCAAACGTCACGTCGATCCGGCGTATAGAAGTTGCGCCACGTCGGCCGTAACAGGCGCGCGCGGGTGGCGAAGCACCCTCCGCGCAGCACACGGTGGTCGCCGAACCATGGCTCGCTGTATTCCGCATAGGGATCGCGCTCGAAGCCCGGATACGCCTCGAACGCGGTCGACGTCCACTCCCACACATTGCCGATCATTTGACGGCACCGGAAGACGCTTTCGCTATTTGGAAAGGCGCCGACATCGACCGTATCGGAGCGCGAGAGATCCAAATTGGCTCGATCGAGGTCAATCGGCGCGCCCGCTGCAGCACACTCCCATTCGGCCTCGGTCGGCAAGCGGCGCCCCGCCCAGCGGCACCACGCTTCCGCCTCATAGGCCGATATGTGAATCATCGGCCGGTCCGGCTGCATCGCTATCGAAACCCAAGTATCGAACACTCTCCGTTCCCAATCCCCATCCGCGCGCCGCCAGTAGACTGGGTGCTCCGCGCCCGTCCGGTCGAGCCATTGCCGGCCCTCGTCGCTCCAGAGCTCGCGACGCCGGTAGCCTCCGTCATCCACGAACATCGCGAACTCACGCTGCGTCACCGGTGCACGGGCGATCGAATACGGACGAAGCTCGACGTCGTGCGCCCACTTTTCGTTGTCGAAAACGAACAGCGGCGGCGAATCTCGCTCGGCGCCGACACGGACGCGACCTCCCGGAACGCGCACATCCCCCGCGCACGCTCCGCCCGGCATGGTCCGATCGGCTCCTGCCCCGAGCCCCGCGAGGCGCGGCGCGCTCCACCCCATCGTCTGTCGCGTGTACACCAGCGCTTCGCCGTGCATGTCCTCGTGAAACGTGGCGAGCATGAGGAAGTAGCGGAGCACGGGCGTCATCGGCCTCGCGCTCGCCGCCGCGTCGAGAACGAGATCGCCGACCGTCTGGAGGTAAACGTCGGTCTCGGCGCGGGACGGAAGCGGCAGATCCCACCGCCGGCGATGGGCCACCTTCGCCGAGTCCCAAAGCGCGTCGGCATCGGCGCGAAGCGGTGCTCGACCGAGCGCGTGCCTGAGTACCCATCGCTCTTGAAACCACGCAACATGGCCCAATTCCCACAGCGGTGGGTTGATGATTGCGAGGTACGGCGCCGCCCAGCGCGCGTCGTCGATGTCTGCGTAGAGCGCTCGCGTGCGATCACGCGCGTCGGAGATCCAATCAGCCAATGCCTCGGAGGTGATCTCGCGAGCTTCCTGGTGGTTTGCTTTCGTGCTTGCGCTCACGGTCCCTCGATGACGTTCACGAGCGCTGGTCCGCTCGCAAGCGTACCTCAGCGACCGCTGTCGAGACAGACGCCGAGCAAGCGGCAAAACGCCTCAGCGGCGTGTGAAACCGCAATCGTCTACGCAGCACGATGCGCCGTGAGCTCAACGCCGGGCGCTCAGCATCCTTTCTGCGACTCGCAGCGTCGATCTCGGCTCGGCACCCGGGTAGCCTCGATGGCAATCGTGCGTACGGAACGAACCATCCTATTCGCCATCGTGCTCGCTGCAGGGTGCGACGACGCCTCGCCCACGGACCGCAGTAGCGCACCGGCACCGTCATCGAGCGCGTCAGCGACTGCGGCGCGCGATCCGGCTTCCAGCGACGAGGCCTATTGCGAGAAGTTCGCGGCGCGCATTCAGGAGTGTATGCCGCTCACGCGGGAGCGCACGCTCGAGCAGGAGGCGGAGCGCTGCCTCGCCGGAAGGAAGGTCGCGCGGAGCATTGGTCAGTGGAACGACGACGAGCGTCGAGAGCTGGCTCGGTGTCTCGCGATGCCGAGCTGCGACGAGGTCACGGAATGCATGAAGCCCAAGCCTTCGGCGGCGGCTTCGTCTGCGCCGACGACATCCGCGCCGGCGCCGACGTCGTCCGTCGACAGCGCGCCCGTCTTGGACGACATCCGAGGCCTCCCGCACGCTCACCCCGAGCGAACCTATGTGGCGCAGGAAGAAGGCGGCCTCAGCGGCTTCGTGCCCGGCGCGAAGGAGCTCGGCTGCAAGACGATCGTCATCGAGTCTTGGTTCTGGGTCCGATGCGGCAACGACGAGCGCCGCGTGCAGCGCATCGACATCGACAAGGGCAAACACCAGACCCAGACACAGGTGAAGATCGAAAACGGCGTGGGGACCATTCTCACGCCGTTCGTGAAAGGCACGGATCTAAGAGCGAAGTGGACCTTCGACGACGGGGAGCGGTGGCAGACGCTCACGTGGCCGGCGGGGCCGCGGCCGCGGCAAGTGGGCACCATGTCCGACCGGCCCTGATTCGCGTGTCCACTTACGCTTGCGCGTAACCACCAGACCGAAGAAAACACGAGCGTGGAAGCGCTCGTCGCCCGTGCGTCCGTCGTTATTGCCGCCTCGCGAGCGGTCGTGTGGGGCGTCCTGATGTCGCCCGAAACAATCCCGCTGATCATGCCGGTCACCGCCGTCATCGCACCGTGGCAGCCGGGTCAGCGATTCGTCTGGGCATTCAAGCTCGGCCCGCGCGAGTCTCGCGTCGAAGGGGTCGTACACCGCGTCGAGGACGAGCGCCTCCTCGAGTACGAATATCAAGATCCGCATTCACGAGACGTCCTCGGGATCCAAAACGCCCATCGAGTCACGCTCGAGCTCTTCGACGACGGAGACGGGACGCGCCTCGACGTCGTTCAAGATGCGAACGTGTCGAAGGCTGCACAGGCACACGCCGAGGGGGGTTGGCGGCTGGCGCTCAACAATCTCAAGGGGCTCGTCGAGCAATCGCGATCCTGAAAAGGCAAGGTCGAAAGCTCCGCGACCCGCTGTATCCTGCCCTCCTGTTACCGAAGCGAGCCTAACGGCGCGCGACCAGCTCGGACGGAGGCGAATATGAGCACTCGAACACCGGTGTCCACGTCGCGCAATCGGCGCGTCGTCGTATCGACGTCCAGCGCGGCGCTCCTCGTATTGGCCGTTGCTTGGGCCGGTTGCTCGGACGACACCGGGACGGGCGCATCGACCAGCACTTCGAACGGCGGCGGCGATTCGGGCGGCGGTGGAAGCTCGTTCAACGGCGGCGGCGGCTCGGGTGCAGAAGGCGGCGGCAGCGAAAGCGGTTGCCCGATCTACACGACGCTCTGCGACGGCGTGTGCATCCCCACCAGCGTGGATCCGAACAACTGCGGGGACTGCGGCGTCATTTGCGAAGGTGACCTCGCCTGCTCCGCCGGCGCGTGCTCGGACACTTGCCTTCCCGGACAGACGGCTTGCGACAATTCGTGTGTCGACGTTTTGACGAACAACGATCATTGCGGCGGATGCGACATGCCGTGCCCGGAGGGGGAAGGCTGCGCCAACGGGGACTGCGTGCCGGCCGTCATCACCGCCGATCCTCCGCGTGATTGTGGCAACGGTGGTCCGCCCATCGTCATCGGCGACACGCCTTCGTCGTGCACCGCAATGACCGCGTTCACCTGGGCGATTTGCTCTTGTGACGATGCAGTATTCAGCTCCACGCTGCTGACGGATGCCTACGACAGCAGCGCCGGGCCTTATCAAGCGCCGGGCGAGCTCGGCGCGGGCGTCGGAACGAATGGCAGGTTCACGACGAGCTCACCCGCGGACATCAGCGGCGCGTTGTGGTCGAGCGACGCGACCGGGGTCGGGCTGAGCAACGATCTCGCGGTCGGGCTCGAGCTCCATTCCGGCGGCAAGTACAACTCGAGCGCCCCCGGAACCGTCGGCGCCGACGCGTTCATCAACGGCGACGTGAGCACCCCTCAAACCCTTGCGATCACCGGCGACCTGCATGTTCCTACGGGTGCCGACGTCGACGACGGGGTCACCTATGCGTCACTCGTGAACGAGCCTGTCGACGTTCCACCGCCTTGTGCGTGCGACCCGGCTCAGCTCCTGGACATCGCGGGCATCGTCGCGACGCGCGCCACCAACAACGACAATGCGCTCATCGGGCTCGATCCGGCGGTAACGACGAATCCCTCGGAAGCGATCCGCATCGATCTCTACTGCGGACACTATTACCTGGACGAGATAAGCGGCAGTCACGACGTCACGATCGTGGCGCACGGCAATACCGCGCTGTATATCGGCGGCGATGTCCAGCTGAGTCAGGCTCTGAATATCACCGTCGACCCCGGCTATTCGCTGGATGTGCTCATCGCCGGCCATCTCTCCGTCTCGTCGGGCTCGGCGTTCGGCTCGCCGAACTACCCTGCCATGACCCGCGTGTACATCGGCGGAACCGGAGGCTTCGGCATGAGCGCAGGGTCGCTGTTCGGAGCATTCTTCTGGGCAGGGCACGGTCCTGTCACGACCTCCGGTGGCACTGAGATTTTCGGCGGCGTGTTCGCGGGAGATCTCCAGGCGTCGGCCGGCGTGACGGTCCACTACGATCTCGCGGTGCAATCGTTGGACGACGATTGCGACGACCCGCCCGGCGGCTGCGATTCGTGCATGGATTGCGGCAATCAGGCCTGCGTGAACGGCGAGTGCGGTGAATGCACGGATTCGTCGCAGTGCTGTGCGCCCCTCGTTTGCGTCAATGGGCAGTGCTTGCCGACTCCCGAATAGTCGAGACGATGCGTGATCGCCGGCTCAGTGAGGCGGCGATCCCGAAGAGGTCAACCGCTCCCAAGTAGGCTCGTCCACCACCTGCTGCTTCCAAGCGGCATGACAGGAAACGCACGACTTCAATGTGGTGTTCAGCTCCGTGAGGACGCCGGTGCGGTCCCCCTCGCGCGCGGCGGCGGCGATTCGATCGGCCGCACGATGAAAGCCGATTGCCTGCTCCGTGAAGCCGGGCGCGCCTGCGCCCATGTGCGTACACGTCTTGCCCATCGACTCCGAAAACCCGATTCGACCAGCGGTTCGCTCGATTGCCGCGAAGTCGTCGGTGGCAAGGGCGGCGATGATCTCCTGCACGGCGAAGAGGTGGTCGCGCATGTTCTCTTTTTGGTGATTCGCCATCATCGGCAAGAGCGGAACCGGCGTCCGCGCATCCATCCGGTCGAGCGCGGCAACCGCCCCGCCCTCTGTGTCCGATATGGACTTCGGGGTGCCCGCCGCGGGCTGGGGAGCGGGGGCATCCGCCGAGCACCCACCGACGATCGCAAAAGCGCCAACCAATAGTAGGACACGATTCATTCTGAGCTCCCTGTCGCGTCGGACACAGTCGTCGACATGTCGAGCGCATCGACGAGCAGCTGGAGCGCACCGACGACGTCGCGACGGCGATTCGCGGGCACGGCACCGAGCAGCGCGGCGAAGCGAGCGCGGCTCGAGGCATCGATATCCTTCGCGAGGCGCGTCCCGGAACGCGTGAGCAAGACTCGTCGGCTTCGTCCGTCGAGCTCGCAAGGTCGCTGCGTCGCATGCTCCGCGGCGACCAGCTTGGCGCAGAGCCGAGCGACGTTGCTCTTGTCGATGCACAGCTCCTCGCCGAGCTCCTGCTGAGAGAGCTCACCCCGATAGAGGAGCACCATCAGCGCATGGGCATACGCCATCGACACCGGTTTGCCGCAAGGGGTCGAGTCGCTCGAAAGCGCGCCGAATCGCCGAACGAGCCGATGGGTCAGACGGCGCAGATCGTCGGTTCGGTCGGCGGTCACGTTTTCACCTTGTATCGGAAACTAGTTGCGTCCGCAACCAGTTGGCGAACGGGCGCGGCCGCGCCCCAATTGCGAGATCCCGCCTCGCCTCGCCGCAGGCACGCCTATCGAGCGGGGGCCGTCTGATTAGGAGCTGCGCTTTCCCCCATTACCCTCGCACTCGAGCGCGCTGCCGTCCTTCTCGGGTTGACAAGTGCCCTTGTCGCCGTCGCTCTCGGTGCACGCGTCGCCCTTCGACTTGCCCTTGCAAGCTGCCCTGTCCTCATCGTCCGCCGCTTCGTCGTGGTCCTTACATTCGAGCTTGCCGCTGTCGTCGTCCGAAAGGCAGGTGCCCGTGTCGCCGTCCGCTTCGGTGCAAGCCGCACCCTCCTTCTTGTCTTTGCATACCTCTTCGTCGCGATCGGCAGCTGCCGCGGGCGCTGCAACGATCAGAAGCGCGAAGCACGAGAAGTATGCGGTCGTCGTCCGTTTCATCGGGGGCTCCTTTCCGTCGATTGCGCCGGCGCGGACCGCACGTGATTGCGCCTCCGCGCTGCGCCCCTCAAGGCCGGTCGCTGCATCACGAGTGCCGCCACGTTCCCGCGGGCCGATACAACAATCCGCTTTCATTCAAACGTGGATGGGTGGAGCCATTTCGCGCAAACGACGACTCGTTTCGAGCACGCCGGGCGATGAAAACGCTCACGCCCGCGACGGCTGCAAAGCCGTGCGGGCGTGACGGGTGCCGCTGCGTCGGATCGATGCGACCCGACGCGGCCGGCGGACGTTGCTCAGACGAGCTCGTAACCAGCGAAGAAGTAGCCGATCTCGCGCGCGGCGCTGGCTTCGCTGTCGGAGCCGTGGACGGCGTTCTCGCCGACGTTGGCACCGTAGAGCTTGCGGACGGTGCCCTCGGCGGCCTTCGCCGGATCCGTCGCGCCGATGACCTCGCGGTACTTGGCGATCGCATCCTCACGCTCGAGGCAGAGGACGGTGATCGGGCCGCGCGACATGAACTGGGTGAGCTCGCCGAAGAAGCCGCGCTGGCTGTGCTCGGCATAGAAACCCTCGGCCTGGGCGCGCGTGAGGTGGATGCGCTTCAGGCCGCGGACGACGAAGCCGGCTTCCTGGAATTTCGCGAGGATCGCGCCCGCGTGGTTCTTCTCCATCGCGTCGGGCTTGATGATCGAAAGCGTACGCTGAATAGCCATGTTGGCTGCGCTCATATGAGAGGTTTGCCCACGCGACAAGCAATTCGGTCGCGAGCGGGAAGCTCGCGGGTGCCGTCGGCGTCTCGCTCAGCGGGCGTAGATCTCGGCTCGAAGGCGTTTCATCTCGTCGCGGAGGGGCGCGATGAACTCGATGCTGATCGTTCGCTTCTTGCCCTTGATCGCGCGGGCCGTGTGCCACTTGCAGAGCGCGAGCCGCGCAGCGGCGCGGATGAAGCGGCGCCAGAGGGAGCCTTTGGGCATGAAGTACGTGCGGGCTCGACCGAAGGCGCTGGTCACGAGGGCGAGCTCGGCGGGGGTGATGTTCCCGAGGATGATTTCGTCCCTCAAGAAGTTGCGGATCGTTCGTCCCTTTCGGATGACGAGCGCGATCACGATCACGAAGAACGTCCCGACGAACGCGAACCAGAACAAGAGCGAGACGAGGAAGACGTTCGCGCCGAGGTTCGGGACGAAGTTCCAAATCGCGTGAAGCGCTATCGCCAGGGCTAGGCCGCCGAACGGCGCGAAAAAGCGGACGAGCCCGCTCGAGCTCTCGCGCGCGAGCCCGATGCCGATGCCCGTCATCGACGTGTAGAGCGGGTGTCCCCAGGGCGCGACGATGCCGCGAAGGACGAACGTCGCGGCGAAGACATCTTGGCCTTCGAGCGCCGCGCGCGCGTAGTAGCTGACGTTCTCGACCGCGGCGAACCCGAGGGCCGAAAACGTCGCGTAGATGATGCCGTCTACCACGCCGTCGAACTCACGCCTGAGGAAGAAGAAGAACCCCCAGACGATCATGCTCTTCATGATCTCTTCGCTGATCGGCGCGCTGATGACCGCAGCGGCGAGGTGGCCGGCCTTCGCCCCCGACGCATTGGCGACGAACATGTGCACGAAGCTGTTCACGAAGCCCGCGACGCCGGTCGCGACGAGCGCGCCCCATGCGAACGCCATGAGCAAACACCACCAAGGCTCGGGATCGTACCGGTCGAGGACGCTCGGTACCGGCAGATACACGAACAGCATCGCGAACGCCGGCACCGCGCCTGCGAGCATGGCCTGCGCGACGACGTCCGGCGGCCGTTTGCTGGCGAAGATCTCCAGAATGAAGAACAGCGCGTTCAGCACGATGCCGGCGAGGAGCGCGAGGACGTAGAGCACCGCACCGACTCTGCGGCGCACGCGATCGGGCTGAGGGTCCAGCGGCGAAGGCGCGACGTGTACGAACGCTCCAGGCGGCCGATGCGACGGGTGAGCCGACGCATGTCTTGGATGGGGCGGACCACCGCCGTAGGGCGTCATTGGATGGTCCGCGTTATCGCACGAAGGCGTTCCCATCAGAAAGGATGGTCGAGCGCGCCGGCGAGGTCAGAGCCGCGACGGGCGGCCGCCGTGCGCAGGGGCGCCTTCACTGACGGGTTCGGGGTGGTCGACCTCGACCGGAGCGAGATCGCTCGCGGCAGGACCATTGATGACATGTCCTTCGACGTCGAATCGGGAGCCATGGCAGGGGCAATCCCACGTCTTCTCCGCGGCATTGAACGCCACGATCCCTCCGAGGTGCGGGCACACTGCGGAGCGGGTCAGGCAGCGGCCGGATTCGTCCCGATAGACGGCGAGCAACCGGGCACCGCGCCGAACGATCGCGCCCTGCCCGCGCGGTACTTCTTCCACGGAGCCGACGTCGCCTCCGCGGAGCCAATCGAAGTATTGCATCGTCGTGTTTGCGTTCTCCTTCAGCACGCTGCCTGCAGAACGCATGACGGAGCGTCTGGGGTCGTAGACCGGCGCCCAGGGGTTGTCCCGGCCGGCGACGAGATCCGCAATCAACATCGCGCCCAGCGTGCCGTGGGTCATGCCTTGACCCGAGTCGCCGGTGACGACGTAGACGTTCTTCGATGTTCCCGGCGCTCGTCCGATGAACGCAATGCCGTCGGCGGGCTCCATGACTTGGCCGCTCCATCGCGCGACCACGGCGCCGGCGGCTGGGAAGCGCGTTCGAGCCCATTCTTCGAGACGGTCGTACCGCTGAGCGGCGTCGGTCGCCTGCCCCGTCCGATGATCCTCGCCGCCGACGACGAGCGTATCGCCGGCAGCTTCGCCGTCCTCACCGACGAGTCGCGCGTAATGGTAGGGCTCGTCGGTATCCCAATAGAGACCGAGCGGTACCATTCCCTTCGGAATGGCCATTGCGATTACATAACTGCGAAACGCTGCTTGTCGAATGGGCAGGCCGACACGGCTCACGATCGGGGCATTGGTGGCGACGATCACCGAGTCGGCACGCAGACGCCGCCCGCCGCGCAGACGCAAGGTCGCCGGCGTCCCCGAGTCGACATGCTCCACGTGAACACCGGTGTGAATGGCGCCGCCGAGTCTCTCGACCGCCCGCGCGAGGCCGCGGAGGTAGGCGAGCGGATGCAGCTGCGCCTGGCGTGGAATGCGGATGGCGGGGCCCGTGTCGAACCCGGGGAGCGGCACACGAACAACCATTTCGGCGGAGCGAAGGCCTGCGCGCCGAGCCGCGGCGAGCTCCCGCTCGAGGAACGTGGGTGATCCGTTCGGCGGGTTGAACAGGTACCCGTCGAGGCGGCGAAAGCTGCACTGAATGTTCTCGTTCGCGCAGATCGATTCGATCTTGTCGATGGCGGCGGCGTGGCTTTCGGCGATGAGCTCGATCGCGCGTTTGCCGTGGTGACGCTCGAGCACGCTGAACCGATCGTCCTGCATGCTCGCGAGGTGAGCCGTGGTACGCGCCGTCTCGCCGCCTCCGATCGGGCCGTCGTCGAGCAACGTCACGTGCCTGCCTTCGGAGAGCAGGAGATACGCGCACGTGAGACCGGCGATGCCCCCGCCCACGATGCACACCTCCGTCTGTGCGCCCTCGGGAAGCGGCGTGTCGTAGGACGGAACACGCGTCTCCATCCACACCGAGGTCGATGCGCTGCCGTCGTTCGCAATCGTCTTCGCGTGCGAGCCGTTGCCGGTTCGTTGTTCGATCTTGATGCGCATGTTCACTCCTCGGTTCCGAACGGCAACGAGCCGTACACGGCCGAACGCGCGGGGACGCGGGGGCCGGCGCGACGCCGCTGGCGACGATGCTGGCGGCGGAGCAGCACCATTCCGCAGAGTGCGGCGACAGCGAGCGACGCATTCGTGAAGATGAAGACGCCGTCGTCGACGAGCGCCGAATACACGACGAATCCGGACGACGCGACGAACTGCCCCGGAAAGAGGAACTTCGAGATGCCGCGGCTGTTGCCGCTGCGCCATTGATCCATCAGCTGCGCGACGATGGTGGCGAGCAGGATGACGGAGCTCGTGTAGCCGACGACTTGGGGCGACATGACCGTGAGCGCGAGAAGGAGGGCCGGGCCACCTCTCGTGATTGAAGCGATTCGTCTGCGACTTTCGTGCCCTTCCCACCGTGCGGGACGTCTGTGCGCATGTGCGGCGGAAACGCCACAGTGTGTCGATATGCTTTTGCACCAGGCTCGGTTCGCTCGACGCAACCGCAAGAAGAAGAGCTTTGTGGCATGTCCCCTGCTGCCGCCCACTGTCGTGAGTCAGGGCTCACGACAGAGAAAGCGGAGGAGCGCATGGGCAGCAGGCGGCATGACCCAAAGAGCCGGCGCGATGACGATGGTCCGATGCGAAAGCGGGATCCTTACGAACGCCATCGTCGTGACGACGACGGCATTTTCGGTGGACCTCGGAATGGCGGTGAGGGGGAAGGCCGCCCGCGCCGCGACAAGACCCGTTGGCTTCAGCAGCGCGAGGAGGAGCAGTCGCGGGACGACGTGTATGGGGCTCCGAGCAGCGGCTTCGCACGAGGGTCGCTGTTCTCGCGCGTACGCGCGACGAGCTAGATAGGGGCTTGAATTCGTGGTTGGCCGCCCTGCGAATCCAAGGGGCGAAGCAGGGCGGCCCGGACGAATCGCAACGACGCTCGGCGCGTGCGCTGGCCGAGATCTGGAGCTGAAAGCTCGTGCGGGGTAAAGACGGGGCATGCAGATGCTCGCTTCCCGCCCCGCCGGGCTGCGTCGAACGACGCCGGTCCTCATCGCCTGCGCCGCGCTCGGCCTTGCCGCGTGCTCCGACTCGGGCGGCGGTGGCGAGATCAAGGCGCGCAGCGACGTCGTCCCCGGGAGCGCCAGGAACGATGCATCCGCGGTGAAACAGCCCGGAAGCACAGCGACAAGCAGCGCACCGGAAAAGCCCAGGAAGCTCTGCAGCCGCGGGCTCTCGAAGCCCGGGGCGAAGCCCGGCTCGGTGAAGATGACGAGCGTTCAAGCGACGGACGAGAGCGCGCTCGGGGATTCGCTCGAGCTCGGCGGCGGCAAGTGGACGTGGATCAACGTGTGGGCGGGCTGGTGCGAGCCGTGCCTCGAAGAAATCCCGCTCTTGAAGCAGTGGGAAACGAAGCTGAAAGACAAGCTTCGCGTGGAGTTCGTGAGCGTCGACGACGACGCGCGGCTCGCCGTCCGGTTCCTCAACTCGCAGCCGAAAGGCGGCGTTCGACGCAGCCATCACATCGAGGACGTGGACGCTCGAACGAAGTGGTTCGAGACGATGGGCGCAACCACGTCCACCTTGCCGCTGCAGATCCTGGTCGACCCGGACGGGGTGGTGCAGTGCGTGGCGAACGGGTCCGTTCGTGCGAGTGATCTGCCCGAGATCGAGGCTCTCGTGGCCAAGTAGCTTCGCGCCCCGCGTCGTGGCAAAACGGCCCGCAGATTGGTTCGGGTCACGCTCGTAGCTTTCGCGGTCGTGGCGTACGCGAGCATGGTGCTCGTGCGCGCGACGGGTGCGCCTCCGATCGCGTACGCGGCGCTGGTGCCTGCGTTCGCGGCGCTGGCCGCGGTGTTCCGCGCGACGGCGCAAACGGAGCCCCCTTCCCTTTCGCGCGCGCGGACGGCGACACGCGTCGCGGCGACCGGCGCGGTCGTCGCGCTCGGCGGCTCGTTCGCGTGGCATGTCGCCGAAGGCCGGCTCCTCGCGAGCTTCGGCTGCGCGGCGGCGACGCTCGCAGGGCTCGTCGCGCTCGGTCGTGTTCGCTCGGAGGAAGGTTTGGTCGCGAGGCTCGGGATCACGAGCGAGAGCAGCGCGGCGAAGGCAATCGCGGCGCTCGGGTGGCTCGGCTCGTCGGCGCTCGCCTTCGCGGACGTGTTCACGCCCGAGAAGCTCGCGGGACTTCCGAACGACGTCGCAGCGCTCGCCGTGTCGGCGACGGCGCTGGGATCCGCCGGTGCGACGCTCGCGACGGGCCTCATCGAGCTGCGACGCAGGCGCCTCGAGCTCGGTGCCGTCGATCGCCTTCGCGCGTTCGTTACGCTCGCTTCGGCTTTCGTCGCGATCGCCGTGCTCGCCGGCGCGCTGAGGCTCGTTCCACTCGCGCCGCTCTTCGTCTCTGCCGCGCTCGCGACGTCGCTCGTCGCGAACGCGGTGAGCGTGACCCGCTCGCCGGAGACGGTCGGCAGGCTCGCGACCCAGCTCGCGGTGCTCGGCATGCTCGCCGTACTGCCCGCCATCGTCCTCGCAGCCGTCGCCAAGCACACCACCCAATACGCGGCGCTCGCCGTGTTCGCGGCGGCGTCGCTCGCGGCGCTCGGAGGAATGGTGGCGCCTGCCCTCGCGCGCGTGCTCCTCCCGCGAACCGAGCCGTGGACGCTCGCGTTCGAGGCCGCCGCGAAGGCGGCCCTCCATCCCGATCCGGAGCCCGCGCTCGAGCGCGCGCTGTTCGAGCTTCGCGGCTTGTCGACGCGAAAGCTCGAAGCGCCGAGTCTCTTTCGTTTCGATCCACCGACGATGACGACGGTCGATCTCGCCGGCTACGCGCGCACCGAAGAGGTGACGATCCCCGAGTCGTTCGCCGAGATCGCGGACGGGGAGGCCGAACGTGTCGTCACGCGCGAGACGCTCGAAGCCGCTTCGGTGCGGCGCCCCGACGTGCGGTCGCTGCTCGCGTGGCTCGATGATCGAAAGCTCCGTGCGGTCGCGGTGATCCGCGAGGACGACATCGCCGTCGGCATGTTGGGATTGCCGCGCGGAGAACGCCGCACGCCGCTCACGCTCGCCGAGGTGCGCGCGGTCGGTCACCTCGCGCGGCTCCTCGGTGCGCAGCTCGCGGCCTCGGCCAAGCTCGCGCGTTCGCGCCTGCGCGAGCAGAGCGCGACCGAGCGCGCGACGAGCGCCGAGCGCAGCCGAGGCGTCCTCTCCGACGACCTGGCGACGGAGCGCCGACGAGGTGAAGCGGTCTGTCGCATCCTCGCCTCGCGCGCGCGCACCGCGATGTATTCGCCGGCAGCGCGGCTGGCGATCGATTCACTCGAGTCGCACGGTCGCCAGGGCAACACGCTCACCGTGATTGCACCGCCGGGCGTCGATCCACTGCCGTTCATCGCGGTTTTTCATCTCGCATCCGAGCGCAAGAGCTCTGCGCTCTATGTCGTCGACGGTCGCAACCAGGAGCTCGCGAACCTCGAGCTCTGGCGCTCGCCGACCGACTCGCCGCTCGTCGAAGCGCAAGGTGGCACGCTGGCGCTCGTCGATCCCCACCTGCTCCCGCGCCTCGTTCAGGCGTACATCGCGGCCGCCTTCGAGGAGAGCCGTACGGCCGAACGCGCGAAACGCGCAACGCTCGCGATCGTCGTCCCGCGCACGCTGGACGCGCTCGCGGCGCGCGGCGTGATCGACGAGCGCTTCGCGGATGCGATCGGCGACCGCGCCCTCGCCCTCCCGCCGCTCGCGGCGCGAGCTGAAGACCTCCGCGCGCTCGTCCTCGATCGGCTGACGAAGCTCGGCCTGGATCGCTTCGGGCGCCCCATCGGCATGGAACCGGCGGCGCTCGCGATGCTCGCCGAGCACGATTGGCCCGGCAACGACGTCGAGCTCGACGCGCTGCTCGTTCGCGTCGCGACCATGCTCGAGGACGGCGACGTCGTGAAGAAGCGCGACCTCGTCCGCGCGGGCTGGACCGCCACGCGCGAGCCTCGGACGCTACTCAGACACGATTGATTGCCGGGCGCAGTCGCCCGAACAGCGAATCAGAGCTCGGTGAGATACTCGAGCAGGCACTCGAGCTCCTCGTCGGTGAGCTTTTCGCCGGTGACGGGCATCTGCGACTGGCACGAGTTCGTGGCCAGGCACTTCGTGTAGATGAGGCTCTGGTCCGGCGCCGCGGTGTCGACGAGCTTGCCCATACATCCGGTGCCGTCGACGTCGACGATGCGCGCCTCGAGGCCGGAGTCCGGCGTGAGATCGAGCTCCGCCACGGGCTCTTCGGCGTCGTGGCAATTCGCGGTTGCGCAGCGCGGGCCGAGAATCGTCGTCGGCACGTCCTGACAACCCATGAATTGCTCCGGGTTCTCGAGCGATCCGGGGCACGCCGCGAGCAGGGTCGTGAGACCCGAGATAGCGACGAAGCAAAGGACGGCGGCGCGCGGCTTCGACATGCGGGTGTGCGTTGCGCTGCGATCAGAAGACATACTGCGGTCCGATCTCGATATGGATGTTCTCGTCGAGCGCTCCGCCTGCGACGAACTCGTCACCGGGGACGGGCGCAAATGCATAGAACCAGCGGACGTATTCGGCCTGTAGCCGCGCCTCGAGGCCGTAGACGATCGGAACCGTCAACCCACCGCCGACATCGATGCCGCCGATGCTCGAGTCGCGGAAGCGCGCGTGCACGTCGCCGGAATCGATGGATCCGAGGTATCCGCCAAATGCGGTAATCGCGATAGGACCGATCGGGAAACGGCCGTCGAGCCCCGCCCGCAGAAAGTTGTATTTCACGCTCGGCGACTCGGTCGCGAGATTCCCGGTCGCGTCGAGGGTGAATCCGTCTTGAATGAAGCTTCCGCGGATCCCGAGGACGAACGGCTTCTCTTTCGGGCCGAGCGGGATCCGGTATCGCAGGCCGCCGCCGAAGCGGAGCCATTGCGTGCTGACCTCGGTACCGTCGCTCGTCTCGCTCGAGAGGCCGAGAGCCGCGCGAACCTCACCGGTCAAGCCGATGTCGCGCAGCACGACGATCCCGAGCGGCGCGAACGGGAACACCTCGACGCGAGCCGAAATACCGGGTGCGCCGAACACGTCGTAATCGCGCAGATTCGGCGTGATGCCGTCGTTGTAGCTGAAGAAGCGACCTGCGACGTCGAACGAGACGTTGATGCCGAAGATCTCGTGACCGTAGACGTTCTTCGGTCGCTCCCACGCTTCGCCGTCGCCCTCGCCGGCTGCGTCGTCGGACTTCTTCTCGTCGCCGCCTTCCGGCGTGGCCTTGACCTCGCCGCTGACGGCGGCCTCTTCCGAGGGCTTCCACGCCGAGGCGAGCTCGTAGAGCGCCGTGTCGATGTCGGCCTGGGTCGCGCTCTTGTCGAGCTTCACCGTCTGGTCGATGGTCGGCTCGTCCTTGTCGCGCTCGACCACGAGCACGAGCACCTGCTGGCCGCCCGTTCTCGACTTCGACACGTAGCCGATGAGCGCGATCTCCGCGTCGAGCTCGGCGACCGCTTTGCCGACGCGCTTCAGGATCGCTTGCCGCTTCGACGGCAGAGATACCGTCAGCCCGAGCGGCTGCTTCTGGCCCTGCTTGAGGAGCGCCTTGCGGAAGTCCTCGCTGTCCACGACGTCGACGTTGTCGGGTAACGCCGCCTCGAAGTGCTTGCGGACATCGGCGCTCCGCCCCCCCTCGGTATAGATGACCATTCGATGTTTTGCGGCGGTCTCTGCGTGTGCCTGCGAGGGCGACGCAACGAGCGCTGCGGCGGGGAGCACGAGCATGGCCGATGAAGCCAGCAGTGCGCGCGCGAAGGTTCGAAGGTGCATAAGGGGCGTATGTGGGGGCGTGAAAGCCGGCCGCATCATTCACGAAAGCCGACTATTTTGTCGACCCATAAGCACCTGCGGTTTTCGCTTGGTATTCCCGCGGAATTTTTCCTTTTGGAGCACATGGAAAATTCCTGTGCGCTCACGATTGGTGGCCATTCTGGTTGCACGCCTTCGCGTGACCAGCCGTTCGCCACGCCCTCCGTTTGCGGAGGTTCGAGGGTTTCGTTTTCGCGCAGTCCATATCAGCACTATAGTGCGGCCAGCGCATCACAATACGCACTATAGTGCTGATGCGCGAAGCGCGCGAAGTAACCCCAGCAGCGAGCGCGTCGATTCGCTTGGCGCAAGGCTCGAATTTTGGCAATGAGGCTGGATGCGACTCGCTCCTCCAGGCCGCTCAGGGCGGAGTGCCCTCGGTCGGTGGCTGCTCGTCGCGCTGTCGAGTGCCGCCGGGCTCGCATCCGGTTGCCAGCGCGGCGCTCCGAGCGACGGCGCAGCCAGCGCATCCGCCTCCGCCAGCGTGTCGGGCGCGGTAGCCGACGCCCCTCCTCCAGCGGCGACGTTCGGCAAGAACTCGGTCGCCGCCGTGATGCCCTCGGGTAAGCCCCTCCTCGGCATCACGAGCTTCGCGGCGATCGTGTACGCCGAGCCGCGCGACACCTCGAAGCGTCTTGGTTATCTGCGCCTGGGCGCGAAGGTTCCGCGAAGCGAAGAGCCCGCCGGCACGAAAGGGTGCGCGGGCGGATGGTACGAGATCTCGCCGAAGGGATTCGTCTGCTCGGGCAAAGACGCGACGACGAACCTCGAAGATCCGATTCTCCTCGCGTCGGCGCGGCGACCGGATCTGACGGCGGCACTGCCGTATCGGTATGGCTTCGTCCGCGCAGTGTTGCCCCTGTATCTGCGCGTGCCGACCGCCGACGAGCAATACAAGTCGGAGTTCAAGCTGAAGGACCACCTCGAGTGGTACGAGGCGAACAAACAAGAGGTCGACAAGGTCAAGCTGGGCGCCTGGGACGTGCCGCTCGACGAGCGCGGTGTTCCCATTCGAGGCAAAGGCCTCGGGGAGCTCGGCCAGAAGAAGACGTCGCTCGAGGTCAGCCTCGGGGAGCACTTCGGCGGAGCGAGCGACAACGACCCGATCCCCTTTTTCCTCGAGGGCAACAAGCGAAGCATCCCCAACGTGTCGGACTTCGCCGTGCCCGACTCGAGCGTCTTCGCCGACCGCGCGCGGCGTTTCAGCGGGCTCGCGTTCGTGGGCTCGTTCAAAGGCGGTGAAGATGCGCTGAACCGCAGGTTCGCGATCACGACCGACCTGCGCCTCGCCCCGACGACGAAGGTGAAGCCCGACACGGGTTCGCCCTGGCACGGCATCGAGATCGAGGACGTCTCGCAACTGCCGTTCGCATTCGTGCGCGAGCAGGGCGCGGTGCGCTTCGTCGCGAGCGGCGAGAACGCGTCGCGAGGCGACGAGCTTCCATTCCGAAGCGTCGTGAAGCTCACCGGCAAGATCAAGCGCGTCGGCGGTGAGAAGTACTACCCGATGGCGGAAGGCGATCTCGTCCGGGCGAGCGACGTCGGGCTCGTCGTCGCGCCTCGCACGTTCCCGAAGGCGGCGGAGGACGGCGAGAAGTGGATCGAGGTCAACATCGCGGAGCAGACGCTCGTGATGTGGGAAGGCAAACGGCCCATCTACGCGACCTTGGTCTCGACGGGCCGCGAGGAGTACCCGACGGTCACCGGTGAGTTCCGGATTCGGAACAAGCACATCACCGCAACGATGGACTCCGACGAGTCGAGCTCCGTCGGCGGCGGCGCGCCGAAGCGAGCGGCGAACCGTGGCTCGGGCGGAGGCTCGTCCGAGAAGGCTGCTTCCGACAAGCCTGCAGCGAGCAAGCCTGCAGACAAGAAGAAGGCGGGCGACAAGAAGAAGACGCCCGCGAAGGGCGGCGACAAAGGCAGCAAATCCGCGCCTGCGAAGGCCGCGCCCGCAAAGCCGGGCGCGCCGATTCCGAAAAAGGGAGACGGCGAATACGGTGTCACCAAGCGCCGCGGCGAAGGTACGTATCAGCTTCGCGACGTCCCCTATATTCAATATTTCGCAAACGGATATGCGCTACACGCCGCGTATTGGCATGACGTCTTCGGCAAACAGAAGAGCCACGGCTGCGTGAACCTGTCACCGATCGACGCGCACCGCGTCTTCATGTGGACGGAGCCTGCCGTTCCCGAAGGCTGGCACTCGATCAACAGCGGGGAAGAGTTCGGCGAGGGGACGGTCGTCATCGTCCACGAATGATGCACCGCCGAGCCGCCGTCCTGTCGCTGCTCTCGGTGTTTGTGGCGGGCATCGCCCGGGCGGCGGACGAGCCCAAGGTGACGAAGGCCGCTCCGCGTGCCCAGCTCCCCTCGGGCCGTTCGCGGATCGAAGTGCTGGTGCCGCCGAACGTGTTCGCGACCATTGCGCTGGTCGGTCCGGCGCACGCGTTGCTCGGTCTGGAGATCAACGGCGGACCGCTCGCGTCGCGCCTGCGCCGCCGCCGGCCGCTCGATGAAGACGGCCTCTTGCCCCGCACGCTCAGCGTCATGTCGGGCGAGGCCTCCGAGGTGATCGAGCTCATCGTCGACCTCACCGATGCAGCGACGATTCAGCTCGTGACCGCGAGCCTCGCAGACGATCGCGAACCGACGTTCAAAGGGCTCAAGAACGGCACCGAACAGCCGCGTCCGCTGGTCGGTATGCCGGTGCCGATCGACGATCGCGCGGGCTACATGCTCGGATCGGCGGGCCGGTACGTCTTTGCGCGCATCGACGTCGTTCGCTCGCTGATGACGAGCTTCGAGAAGTCCCGAAAGAAGTTCAACGGCGACGCGATATGTATCTCCGACGCCAGCCAATGGGACGGCAAACGCCCGAAGGCCGATCTCGGCCAGGTCCGTCACATCAGCCACGAAGGCGGCTGTGACGTCGATATCGCATTGCCTGCGAACGATACGTTTCCTTCCAGTGTCCGCGAGCATTGTCGCGGCGTGCGGCTCGAGACGGATCGCTTCGGTTGTGCGCCCGGCACGGCCAAAGGCGTCGATTTCGATCGACTCGCGTTTTTCCTCGGGACGCTCGCCGACGAATCCCCAGGCCGCATCGTGAAGGTGTTCCTCGACGACGCGTTCCGCCGCGAGGTGATCCGCGTCGCTCCGACGCTGCACGAGCGCGGATGGATCAAAGAGGCCGGGCTGGTCGCGCTCGGCGAAGACGGCGTGCTCGTGGCCTCACCGTGGCACACCGATCACTTCCACGTTCGCTTCTCCGGCGAAAAAGCGCGAACGCTTCTGATCTGAAGTACGCGCGCGATCGCTCAGTCTTCGAACAGCCGAATCAGCACCAGCACGAGCCCGATGATGCCGAGCGGCCCAGCGATGTAGAGCGGTCGCACCGGCAGATTCAGGCGCTCGCCGGTGACGCGCATCCAGACGATCTCGGCGCCGCCGACGGCGAGCGCGAGCACGATCAGCCAAGCCGGGCCGCTGAACTTCTCGGCGAAAGAGCGGGTCGGTGCGCGATCACGTGGTGACACCCATACGCCGGCACCCGGACCGACGTCACGACGAACGGGACGCGGCCTCGACGCAACGGGCCTCTCCACCTCGAGCACCGGAGCGAGCTCGAGCGGGGCGGGCGCGCGCTCTCGAAGCGGCGCGACCATATGGACGCCGGCGCTCGGCGGCGACGCTTGCGCCGGCGGAGCAACCGCCGGGGCCGAAGGGGGCGCGATGTCGGGCAATGCGAGCTCGAGCTCTGGGGTCGGTACGGCCGACAACAGCGAAGGGCTCGTGCCGAGGCGTCTCGTGATCGACGGCGACCGGCCCGCCGCGATCTCGAGCTGGGTCCAAAATCCCTCGATGGTCTGCGTGCGTTGCCGCGGATCGACCGCAAGCGCCTTCTGGAAAGCTCGCTCGACGTTGTCGGTGACCTTCGCGCCGCGATTGCGCGGGGTGGGTCGGAGCTCGGGATCGAGGGCGGCGCCCATCATCGCCGTGAGGTCACCGAAGATCGGAGCACGCCCGATGAGAACCTCGGTCAGCGTGAGCGCGAGACCATACACGTCCGTCCAAGGACCGGGCCCACCGTACGTCTCCGGCGACCATTGCTCGGGCGCCGCGTACGCAGGCGAAAACGCCTTGAGCACGTCCGTACCCGTCGCGTGGCCGGCGATCGCGCTGGTCGCGGCGCGCACACGTGCGATGCCGAAATCGAGGATGCGCGTCATGCGCTCGCCGTCGACCTCCGCCAAGAACACGTTCTCGGGCTTCACGTCGCGGTGGATGATTGTGACGTCCTTGCCGCGATCGGAGAACTGATGCGCGCGCGAGAGCACGCGAGCGACCGGCCCGACGACGTCCAGCGCTGCCGATAGCGGAATCGGCGCTTGTCCCTTCGATGCGCGATCGGCGACGAAGCCGTCGAGGGTCTGCCCCTCGAGCCACTCGAGCGCGAGAAACGGCACGAGCGACGCCGTGTCGAGCACGCCGAATTGGAGCGGCCTCACCACCTCCGGAAGCGCCGCCGAAAGCCGGAACAACAGCTCCGCCTCCGCGCGAAACCGCTCGAGGAACTCCGTCTTCTGCTCCTCGGTCAGGTTCTCCGGGAGCTTGAGACACTTGAGCGCGACCGGCGCGCGGAAGACCTCGTGCTGCGCGCGATACACGACCCCGAACCCACCCTCCGCCACCGCCTTCTCGACGTGAAAGACGCGGGCTTGGACAGTCCCGACGATCCCAAACGGGTCTTCGTGCTGGATGTCGGCTTGCGCAGTCAACGCAGAGGAGCTTACACCTCCCCCCGCCGCGTCTGTGCGACCACTTCGCTGGGTCGTCACGCGACCGCGTACGTCGGTCGTTCGTCAGCCGGCACCGCGCGGTTCGGATCGCATCGAATCTATGTGGCCTCAGGGGGCGGCAACGATCTCGTGCACCTCGGTATCCCCCTGCCGCAGCTCGATGACGCGCCCGGGCGCCACGTTGTCGAACACGCTCGTGGAACGCGCGCCGTCGGGCCAGGTCACCTCGACGGTCGTCGCCTCGGTGCACGCGCCGATTGCGTAATAGAGGACGGTGTCGTTCTGCAGGCCGAAATGGCCATAGCCGCTCGTCACCTCTTGCACCTGGCGGACGGCGCCCGCTTGAACCGTCACGCGGGCACCGACGCCCTGCACGTTGGCCCGGCCTTCGCCCGCGCCGCGAACTCGCACGCCGAGCCAATTTGCTTTGGCCTCGCCGCCATTTTCGTAGAAGTGCACCTCGTTGGTTTCCCAAATGTCCGCGCAATCGCGGGCGGTACCGGAAGCGACGACGACGTCGAGATCTCCGTCGCGATCGAAATCGGCGGTCGTGACGCCGACCGCACAGGGGTGGTGTAGGCCGATCGCCTCACCGACCTCTTCGAAGGTCGAGGTCTCCGTTTGGCGATAAACCCACCCGAATTGATCCGGATAATCGCTCGTACCGAGGTACAGGTCGGTCCGGGCATCACCGTTCAAATCGGCGGCAAAAGCCGTAATCCCCCCTTCGTTCCAATCGACGCCGACGTGCGGCACCTCGAGGCCGGCCGCGGCGCGATCGGCGCGCGCGAATTCGAAAGACCCGGGACCCGAGCTCTTGTTGTAGAGCACATTTGATTTGTCGGAGCTCTGCCCTGCCCACCAATGGGCAATCTCCGCGGTATAGAGATCCAGCTTTCCGTCGCCGTCGATATCGCGACAGACCGTCGAGAATGTATTGCCACCGAGGCGGTTCGGCTTGGTGTCGGTCGCCCGTGACCAATAGGAGTCTGCAGGCTCCGGGCATTGCGCCGCGGGGCTGTCCACTCCCTGGCAATCTTCGTCGTCCGTGTGCACGGTGCACCAGCAGAGGAAGAACTGATTGTCGGTGAAGTCCTGGTTGTCGTCGTACGAGACACCGCTCGCGTCGCCGATGTCTTCGAACGTGTCGCCCGATAGATGAAAGAGGACGTCCGGTCCTCGCGCATACGCGCTCATGAGAAGCTCGGGCGAGCCGTCGTCGTCCAGATCGCAGGACGTGACGCCGAACGTCGCGCGCCGCTCGTTGTCGACTTCCATCGCCAAGCTGACGTCGGTGAACGTCCCGTCGCCATTCCCTCGATAAAGCGCCGGCGACTGCAACGATCCGATCGCCGAATAGTGAACGCCGACGAATACGTCGAGAATGCCGTCGCGATCGAAATCGGTGAACGTCGCTCCCGACGATCGGCGAGCGTCCTCGAATGCGACGCCGGAGTCCGGCACGAGCGTGAAGTTGCCCGCCCCGTCGTTGACGTAGATTTCGCTGCGATCGAGGTCCGCTGGGGTCGGGGCCGCGGCATCGGCGGGCACTTCGGAGTACGTGCCGCTGAAGACGTCGAGGTCGCCGTCGTTGTCGACGTCGCCGAGCACCGCGAAATGGGAGCTCTTGAGCTCGCCCTCGGCGCCGTCTTTGGGCGCGGCGAATCCGCTCTCGTACGTGCGGTCGACGAATCGCCTCCCAGCGCCGTCGGCCTCGTTCACGAGGAGGTAGATGTGCTTATCGCCGCCTTCGATCTCTCGCACGTTGGGCGGAAGCGCGTGAACGAGCAAATCGGGATAGCCGTCGCCGTTGACGTCACCGCTCATGACGCGCGCACCGGTGACGCCCGTCAGACCCCACGCCTCGGTCGTGTCGGTGAACGAAGCCTCCCCCGCGACCGCGTGCGCGTCGCAGACCTCGTCCAACACTCCCCCACCCGTTCCACCCCCACTGCCCCCACCGCCCCCGGTTGCTCCAGCTCCCCCTGAGCCGTCATCGGAGCAACCGACGATGTTTCCTAATAATAATAATGGGAGGACGAAGATCGTACGATTCGCACAGAGCATCGCAGCGATTGTGCGGCTCCTTTTTACGCCGCCGCAAGCGTGCCCGCGCGGGTGCCACTTCCCTACCGTTGCCTGAACCCAGCGCCCAACCTGGCAGCAACGAATTCGCGCGCTTGGGCTTTCCTCGGAGCCCGACCGGTGCGCTACCATTCGCGCCCATGATCCGACCCTCGAGTGCAATCCTTGCCGTCGGCCTTCTGCTCGCCGCGTCCGGCTGCGGCGACAAATCCGGCGCGACCGCCGACAGCGCGAAGGCCAGCGCTGCGCCCCATTCGTCAGGCAGCGCGAAGGCAGCCACCACCACCACGGCGACCGCGAAGCCGACCGAGGCGCCCAAGGAGAACGGCTGGTAGCTCGTATCGTCCGTCGAGCCGGCGCCGGCGTTTGGTTCGGCGCATGGCTGCTTTCGAGCGCGGGGTGGGCGGCGTGCGATGCGACGCACAGCGAGCCCGAGACGGCGCCTTCGGCGACCGAAGCGCCGGCGACCAGGGCTCCCGACGTCGACCTGCTCGCGCTCCGTGCCGAGGAGGTCGCGCTGAGGGACCGCGTCGATTTTCGCACCCCCGCCGACTCGAGAGCCGCGCTCGGACCCGACCCGGCGGCCTTTGTCGCTGTGCCGGGCGCCGGCTGGGCCGTGGTGTACGAAACGCCGGGCGCGCTGGCTCTCTTGGACACGTCCGGCGCAACAACGAGCGCTCTCGACGCCCCTCCCGGCGCCAAAGCCCTCGCCGCATTCGCCGACCTCCTCTTGGTTGGAGGTCCAACGAGCCCCGATCTGTGGGCCTACCGACTCCAGGGTTCCGCGCTGGTCCGCGCCCCCGAGCGCGACGTGCACGCCTTCGCCGCACGCGGCGTGCGGTCTCTCGCGACCACCAATCGCTGCATCTACGGGGTCGACCAGCGCTCCGACGAGCTTCGGTTTCACTGCGGAGATCGCGCCGGCGCCGTCCCCGTCCCGCGCGGGCCCACACAGGTCGTCGCGACCCCCGATCACGTCCTCGTCACGAGCCCCGTCTCGCACGTCGTCACGGTGTTCGACGCGACCGAGCGCGGACCCGTCACGAGCCCGATTGCGACGATCCCAAACGACGGACCGCTCTTCGTCACGAGCGCAGCGGAGCGGGGCGGCGACCTCTTCGTCGCGTCGGGCGGCGTCGAGAATCACCCGCTCGACCGCCGCGGAGGCTCCTTCGGATACGTCGATTCATTCTTGTACGTCCACCTAGTGGGCAAAGGACATGTCGATACCGTCGCCGCGATCAACGTCGGTGAGCACGGTGTCGTGACGCCGAGAGCGCTCCTCACGCATATCGACGGGGACGCACTGGTGGTCACTGCAGCGGCCTACGGCTCCGACCGGGGCGCCGTCATCACGGTTCCGCTGAGCCAACGAGCCGGCTCGTCGACCGAACCGCGCGTCACCACGTTTGCTGCGGCCCCTGGCATCGTCGCGCTCGCGCGGACCGCGGACGGCACGTTGCTCGGCGCAAGCCGGATCCTCGACGGAATCATCGCGCTCGGCGACGAGCCTCACAGGCTGGAATCGACGCCGCTCGAGGTCGACGCCGAAGACGCGGAGCTTCGGCTCGGCGAAGCGATGTTCTTCACGACCGCGATGGCGCCCTGGCAATCGAGCGAGGGCCCGCTCAGCCGCTTTACCTGTGAGACGTGTCATTTCGAGGGTGGCATCGACGGACGCATTCACGCGACCGGCCGCGCGGACATCGTCGCCACCACGAAGCCTCTATTCGGCCTACTCAACAACGGACCGCATTTCACGCGCGCGCTCGACGAGGACATGGCAACCATGATTTTTGCCGAGTTTCGCGTCGCGGCAAAAAACTCCGGACACGACGCCTGGTTCGATCTGGGGGAGGCGCCGATCGAATGGATCCGGCGCGAGCCCTGGTACGGCGCGACGGCACACGACGCACCCGCGCTTCGACACGCGCTCTTTTCTTATCTCGCGAGCTCACCACATCCACCACCCGAGGGAGCCGGTCGCGACCATTTCGATGTTTCGGAGCAACGCGGCGCGGAGGTGTTCGAGGATCGCTGCGCGAGCTGCCACGCGGCGCGCCTCATCGCTTCGGACCCGCAATCCGAGGTCGCTTTCGACGATTGGGAGGGGCTCGTCCTCTCCACGGCAGGGCCGATCGTGTGGGCGCGCGACGGCTACGAAAAGACGGGCGTCGTCCCTTATGTACATACGGACGGAGCGCGACCGAGCTCCTTGAGACGAATCAGCCGGAAGACACCCCTCTTCACCAATGGAACCGCCCGGAGCCTCGAAGAGGTCGTCGAGGGAGCGCGCTTCGACGCAGGTACGTTCTTCCACGCTGGTGGGTCGGCCCGCGCCGAGCGGCTCGACGCGCAACAAGCGCGCGATCTCGTGGCGTTCTTGAAGCTCCTTTGAACGCACGGCCAGACGCGACGACGCCTGGCCGCCTCGTGGCCACCGGGTGTCCATCTGCGGCCAACCGTTCCGCGCTCGACTCCCTACAAGGAAGAACGAGCCCATGCGAAATCAACTTCGATCTTCTTCGCGAGCCCGCAGGCTGGCTGCTGCATTCGCGCTCGCACCGTTGAGCGTCGCCGCGTTCTCTTGTGGCGACGACACACCGCCCGAGGACGTTCCGCCCGACAACCAGCCGCCCGAGTACGCGGATCCGGCGGTGCTCGAGCCGAATGCAGATGGTGTCTTCGAGCTTCGTTTTGGCCCGACGGAGGTAACCATCGACGGAAAGCGGTATTGCGTCCCCGCTTACAACGGCCAAATCCCCGGCCCGACGCTGCGCATCCCCGCCGGCACCGATCGCCGCGTTCGCGTCAATCTGCACAACGAGTTTACCAAATCCGACTATCACGAAGTGGCAGGCCTCGGAGCAAACGGAACATCGAGCTGCCATGACTTCAATGTTACGAACCTGCACGGGCATGGCCTACACGTGCAGCCGAACTACACGACACCCGGCGTCGGCGAGGCCTGTGCTGGTGAAGGGTGCGGACCCGACGGCCGATTCCACGGCGACAACGTCCTGATCCAGGTCGAGCCGGGAGAGAGCGCGCAATACCGTTGGGACATCGACGAATTCGAGCCCCACCACGAAGGAACGGATTGGTATCACCCGCACGTCCACGGCGCGACGGCCATTCAGGTCTCGAGCGGCGCAGCGGGCGCGATGATCATCGAAGGCCCCACCGACGACATTCCCGGGATCTCCACCGCCAAAGAGCGGGTCATGGTGATGAATATGTTGCCGCTCGACGCGGACGACACGGTCCCGCTCGCCGAGGGAGAAGCGTGCACCGAGGACAACCTCAGCTTCCGGAACTTCCTCCCCGTGACGGAGTCGATGCCCGCGCTGATCAACGGCAAGTTGAAGCCAGTGATGACGACGCCGCCCGGCCAGGTCGAGCGCTGGCGCTTCGTTCACGCCGGCAACCCGGACGAGGTGGCCATCAGCCTGCATAGGGCGAAGGACGACACTTGTGACTCGTGGGAAGAGGAGAAGATCGAGCTCACGCAGATCGCGCGCGACGGCATCACGATGCAGAAGTTCTTCGTCAGCGACGAGATGTGGGTCTCACCGGGTTATCGCGTCGACGCGCTGGTGAAGATGCCACAAGAGAAGCAAACCCTCTGTCTGGTGTCGACACCCGAATTCCTGGAGTCGACCGCCATTGCCGTCTTGAAAGTGGACCCTGCGGCCGGCGACCCGACGGAGACGAACATGCCCGACGAAACCGCTCTCGCGGACGTTGCGCCGCCGACGACCTGGACGGCGAGCGTCGATGGTGTGGAGACGGAGGTCGGCTGCGACACGGTCACGACCGTTCACCAGAAGATCGTGCTGCTCGTCCCGACTCCGGGCGAGGAGCCCGAGACGGTGCCGGACGGCGACACGGAGCTCACCGAGTGTGATCCGAACGAACACGACCACGGCGGCTCGACGGACGGCCCGCCGTGCGTCTGTCCCGCACCGAACATCAACTGTCGCAAATTCGAAGATCGACGCGCGCGCAACTATCGGAGCGACCGGGTGATGACCGTGGACACCTCCGAACGCTGGGAGATCAGCGGCTTCGACGGGCACCCGTTCCACATCCATATCAATCCGTTCTTGGCGTGCCCGAACCAATCGAACAAAGAGCCGAACTTCCCCCATTGGCGCGACACGATGTTCGTGATGGCCGCCGAGGGACCGCGGCAGGTGCTGACGCACTTCAAGAGCTTCACAGGACAGTTCGTCATTCACTGCCACAAGCTCAACCACGAAGACGAAGGCATGATGGAGCTCGTCGAGATCTGCAAAAACGGCGACGAGGAGTGCCTGTGCCAGCGGACCGAAAATGGAGAATGTATCCTCCAATCCGATTGCCAGGTAGACGACCTGCAATGCCAGTTCGCCAAAGAGGCGACGGCCGCGTACCCGGGTGTCCCCGCGCCGAATCTGGAGCTTTGCGGGCCCGAAACGCCCGGACCCTAGCGCCGAATCGGATCCAGAAAGGCGGAGATGTGATCGAGGATCATCTTCACCTTCGGCGTCTCGCTCAGCATTTCGGGCACCGTTACGCGGAGCGAGATGTCGGCACCAACGACGTCTCGCAACACGCCGACCATCGAGCCCTCGGCGACGCCGGGATCGGGCAAAACGGCGTCCGGCACGAGCGCGATCCCCTGCCCTGCGATGGCGCAGCTTCGCACCAAGTGAACGTCGGTCGCGACGAGCGCGGGCTCCACGCGAAACGTCGAGCCCGAGACCAGCGGCCAAATCGAGCCGTCGGTGCGAGGCGCCCGCCAAGCGAGGAGCTCGTGC
>JABFXY010000013.1 GCA_013361525.1 Polyangiaceae bacterium
CCCGTAGACAGGTGGGGGGGCCCCGCAGCGCGAAGCGCTGTGGAGGGGGAGGGTCGCAGACCCTCCCAAAAGAAACGCTCTGCGGGGACATCGAAGTAACGCTCCGGCCAGGCCCGTCAGGCAGGCGGCAGCGCGATCACGATGCGCGAGCGAAGCGAGGCGCGAGGAGTCCTCCGCGCCTTCACGATGC
Source organism: Polyangiaceae bacterium (assembly GCA_013361525.1). Lineage (GTDB taxonomy): Bacteria > Myxococcota_A > Polyangia > Polyangiales > Polyangiaceae > Xiheicaenibacterium. The sequence goes on from JABFXY010000013.1 coordinate 191, forward strand.
GCGAGCGAAGCGAGGCGCGAGGAGTCCTCCGCGCCTTCACGATGCGCGAGCGAAGCGAGGCGCGAGGAGTCCTCCGCGCCTTCACGATGCGCGAGCGAAGCGAGGCGCGAGGCGGTTCGCGATCGCGTGAAACGAAACGTTGCACTCGCGGGCGGATGGCCCCAGCCATCGGGAGCCGAACGCAACCGATCGGTTCGTTGGCCTGCGCACGGTCGTGCACGCGCAAGCGCCAAGCCCCAAGTGAGCATCCCAAATGCGGCTCTGAACCCGTGGCAGCAGCCCCGATGGCAAGGCGCGCCCTGCAAGGCGCGCAGTAGGTTCGGAGCCGCGTTTAGAAGAAATTCCCGATCGTGAACTCGAACACGTTCGACTCTTCGTACGACAGCGGCGAGAACGGGAAGCCCCACTCGAAGCGCAGCGGGCCGAGCGGCGAGAGCCAACGCAAACCGAAGCCCCAGGACGTGCGGACCTGCAGCAGGCTCTCCGGCGAGAAACACGGATCGGTGACGGCGTCGGGTGAAGCCGGCGCGGCGTCGCAATACAAATCCTCGGTGTTCCACGCGTTGCCGAGGTCGGTGAAGACGACGCCGCGGAGCTGCACGGCCTCGACGATCGGGAACTCGACCTCGACGTTTTGGTAGAACTTGAGGTTACCGCCGATGTTCGCGCCGTTCGCGATCGGGTCGGCGTTCTCGTCGAGGGCCTCTCGCAGCGGCAGGCGCGGGCCGACGGTGCGCAGGCGGAAGCCGCGCAGGTCGAAGATGCCGCCGAGGAAGAAGCGCGCGTAGATGGGCACGCCGGTCGCGTCCGGGCTGGTGACGGCGCCGAACTCGTTGTTGTACCGGAAGATGATCGTGTCGGTGATCGGGTAGTACGCGCGGAAGTTTCCGAGGTAGCGGATGAACTGGTTCTCGCTTCCGAGGAAGTTCGCGGCAAGCTCGGCCGACAGGTTCAAGTACACGCCGGACGTCGGGAAGAGCTGGTTGTTGCGCGTGTCGAGCGTGATGCTCGGCCGGATGCTCGACGTGAGCCCGTCGTTGAAGAGGTTCGCGAGCGGCAGCTTGCGGAAGACGCTGACCGAGCTCGCCGTGCCGAAGAACGTCGACGTCGTCGAGGTCGAGATCTCGTCGTTCTGAATCGTGTACGTGAGCGCAGCGCGAAGCTCCGGCTGGATGATCGGGTAACCGATCGTCAGCGAGCCACCGAGCGAGTTCTGCGAGAACTGATCGTACAGGTTCAGCCGATCGTAGAGGCTGATCGCGCCGGAGAACTCCGAGTCGAACAGGTACGGCTCGATGAAGCGGAAGTCGATCAGCTGGCGGAGGCCGGAGATCTGAGCCTGCAGCGAGAACGACTGGCCGTTGCCGAAGAGGTTCGCCTGCTGGATCTGCGCGGTCGCGATGAAGCTCTCGATGCTGGAGAAGCCGGCGCCGATCTGGAACGTGCCCGTGGGCTTCTCGACGATCTCGACGTTGACGTTGATGAGCTCGTCGGTCTCGCCCTGCTCGGTCGACAGATCCACGCGCTCGAAGTAGCCGAGCGCAGTGATGCGCCGTTTGGAGCGCTCGAGCGCCGTCTCGCTGAAGAGCTTGCGCTCCTCGATCTCGAGCTCGCGGCGGATGATCTTGTCGCGCGTCTTCGTGTTGCCGCGGATCTCGATGCGGCCGAAATAGACCGGCTTGTTGCGCTTGATCGCGATGCGGAGGTCGACCTCGTTCGACTCCGGGTCGACGTCGTTGTCGAGCGGAACCTCGACGTTCGCGTAGCCTTCGTCGCGGTAGATGCGCTGAATGGCGCCGATGTCTTTCGCGATCGCCGCGCGGTTGAAGTAGTCGCCGGGGCGCGCGCGGACCTTCTCTCGAAGCGCACGGCGGCCACCGATGGGCTCCACCTCTTTGCCGTCGGCGTCACGCTCGTAGACCGCGACGCTACGCACCTTGAAGCGCGGCCCTTCAGTGATCGGGATCGTGATCTCGATGCCGGTGCGGTCCGGCGTGATCATTACCCGCGGCGTGGAGACCTGCACCGCGAGGAAGCCGCGGTCGTAATACATCGAGTTGATGACGAGGACGTCGCGCTCGAAGGCGTCCGCGCGGAACGAAGCGCCGGAGCCGAAGTCGAAGAAGCTCGTCTGGCCCGTCACCATGACCTCGCGCAGCTCGTCGTCTTTGATGCTGTGGTTGCCGACGAACGTGATGCGGCGAATCGTGACTTGCTCGTGCTCCTGGACCTTGAACTTCAGGTTGACCTGTTTGTCCTTGAGCGTCTCGATCGTGTACTCGACCTCGGCGAGGAAGAAGCCCTCCTCGGCGTATTTGTCGCGCAGCTTCTGAACGCCGCGACGAAGCGCGGAGTACGAAAGGACGCTGCCGACCTTCACCTCGACGCTGAGCGCCTCGGTGAGATCGTCGGAATCGACCGCGCTGTTGCCTTCGAACTCGATCGTCTTGATGGCAGGGCGCTCGCTGACGATCACGCGAATCACCGCGCCGGTGTCCTTGCGCGTGAGCTCGACCTTGATGTCGTCGAAGTAGAGCGAGCGCCACATTTCCTTCACGTCTTGCGCGAGGGCTTCGGGCGAAAAGACCTGCCCGACGCGCGTGTTGCGAAGGAGCGCTTCGATGTCTTCGATCGGCAGGCGCGTGTTGCCGGTGATCGTCACCTTGTCGATGACGAGGCCACGCGCGAGCTCCGCTTCGGTGGGCGGGAGCGGCGGCAACGGCGGAGGCGGGCCACCGGGCGCATTCGGATCGACGGGCTGTCCGCCAGGCTGTCCTGCGGGTTGGCCGGGCTGGCCGGGTTGGCCAGGCTGACCCGGCTGTCCTCCAGGCTGCCCTGCGGGCTGACCAGGCTGGCCCGCAGGCTGACCAGGCTGCCCTGCGGGCTGACCCGGCTGTCCGCCAGGCTGTCCCGCGGGCTGCGCGGGCTGGCCTGCCGGCGGCTGTCCAGTCGGCTGACCTGCGGGTTGTCCGAGCACCACCGAGGGGCCCGAGACCCAGCAGAGCACGAACGCTGCGAACCCCGCGAACGCGCGTACGACGACACCGAGAGCGCGGCTCCGAGGGCTCTTCGTAAGGGATTTGGGCGGGTTTTGAGCCGGCATTCTGATGGGGTGGACGGATGCCACGTGCCCGATGCGGCGGCATCCCTACCTTAGGGCCGCTCCAGTCACAAGGAGGTCGCACGCTTGCTTCGTTCGGCGTCCCCTCGGACCTCTCGACGCCGTGGCGAAACACGCCGCTCGATGACGACTCCATTCGCGCCGGGATCGCTTGCGACCTCTACCTGAACGCGGGTATACGGTCCCCATCTTGGCAAAAGCAGCTGCTTCCAAGGGCGGATCGACGCCTCCGCCGCTTTTCTTCGACGACATCTCGCTGTCGAAGGAGGCGGAGCGCCGGTACCTGAATTACGCGCTCAGCGTCATCACCGCGCGCGCTCTGCCCGACGCGCGCGACGGCTTGAAGCCGGTGCAGCGCCGCATCCTCTACACGATGCAGCACGAGCTGCGGCTCGCGCCGGATTCGAAGCCACGCAAGAGCGCGGCGGTCGTCGGCGATGTGATGGGTAAGTACCACCCGCACGGCGACGCTTCGATCTACGACGCGATGGTTCGCCTCGCACAGGATTGGGTCCTGCGCGCGCCGCTGGTCGAAGGCCAAGGCAACTTCGGCAGCGTGGACGGCGATGCTCCCGCAGCGATGCGTTACACCGAGGCGAAGCTCCGCCCGCTCGCGGGCGAGCTCCTCGCCGAGCTCGGCCAGCGCACCGTCGATTGGCGGCCCAACTACGACGGCACGCGCAGCGAGCCGACCGTTCTTCCGGCGCGCTTTCCGAACCTCCTCGTCAACGGCGCGCAAGGCATCGCCGTCGGCATGGCGACGAGCATCCCGCCGCACAACTTGGGCGAGGTGATCGACGCATCGATCGCGCTCATCGACGACCCGAACCTGTCGACGAAGAAGCTCGTCGGCTTCGTGAAAGGGCCCGATTTTCCGACCGGTGGCCTTCTCCAAGCGTCGAAGCGCGAGCTCGAGACGATCTACGAGACGGGCTCCGGATCCCTCAAGCTGCGCGGCGAGTGGACGACCGAAGAAGACAGCAAGAAGGGCACGAACATCATCGTCACCGCCATCCCGTTCGGCGTCGAGCGCGGCGCGATCGTCGAGAAGATCGCGCAGGTCATCCTGTCGAAGAAGCTGCCGACGCTGGTCGACGTTCGCGACGAGTCGACGGCCGTCATGCGCATCGTGCTCGAGCTGAAGAAGGGCGCCGATCCGCAGCTCGTCATGGCCTACCTCTTCAAGCAGACACCGCTCGCGCAGAACGTCCAGGTCAACATGACGTGCCTCGTCCCAGAGGAGGGACAAGAGACGTGCGCGCCGAAGCGACTCGGCTTGCGCGACATGCTGCGTGCGTTCTTGGATTTCCGCGAGCTCACGCTTCGCCGCCGTCTCGAGTTCGAGCTCGGCGAGGTGCGCTCGCGCATCCACATCCTCGAAGGTTTCGAGATCGTCTTCGACGCGCTCGACGAGATCATCAAGATCATCCGCGCAAGCGACGGCCGCAAAGACGCACAAGAGAAGCTGATGAAGCGCTTCTCCCTCAGCGCGGAGCAGACCGACGCGATCCTCGAGCTCAGGTTGTACCGCCTCGCGAAGCTCGAGATCCTCATGGTCCGCAAAGAGCTCGCCGAGAAGCGAGCCGAGGCGAAGCGCCTCGAGGGCCTTTTGAAGAGCACGCCGAAGCGCTGGAGCGTCATCAAGGACGAGCTCGAGTCGATCCGAAAGACCTACGGCGACAAACGCCGCACGAAGGTCAGCGGCACGAGCGCCGAGCCCGAGTTCCAGGAGGAGGACTTCATCGTCCAGGAGGACGCGAACGTCATCCTCTCCGCGCAAGGCTGGGTGAAGCGCCTCCGCGAGGTGAAGGATCTCTCGACGACGCGCCTGCGCGACGGCGACACGGTGCTCGCCGTCGCCGCAGGGTCGACACGTTCGGCCGTCGCGTTCTTCTCGAATCACGGCAGCTGCTACGTCTGCCGCGTCACCGACGTGCCGGCTTCGACCGGCTACGGCGACCCCGTGCAGAAGCTGTTCAAGCTCGGCGACGGTGAGCGGATGATCGCGATGCTCGGCTTCGATCCGCGTGTCCTCGACGTACCCGAGGCTGGCGACGCTGCTTCCGCGGAGCCGGAGCCTCCGTTCGCGGTCGCGGTCACGCGCCAAGGCTTGGGCCTGCGCTTCTCGCTGCGCCCGCATCGCGATCCTTCGACGCGCTCGGGCCGCAAGTTCGCGCGCCTCAACGAGGGCGACGAGGTCGTCATGGTGAGCCTCGTGGGCTCCGCCAAGGACGTGGTCGTGTGCATCGCGACCGACGGCCACGCGATCGGCGTGAAGGCCGACGACCTCGCGCTTCTCTCCGGCGCCGGCAAGGGCACGATGGTGATCAAGCTCGACGAAGGCGAGCGACTCGCCGGCGCGTCCCTCGTCGCGGGAGGCAAGGGCAAGGTCGACTTCGTCACCGAGAAGGGCAAAGAGATGACGATCGAAGCATCGAACGTCGTCGGCACACGCGGCGGTAAGGGCGACGTGTTGATGAAGCGCGACCGCCCGGTGCGCCTGCTTCTGGCGCCGCCGGAGATCCCCACGCTGAAGATCGAGGAGGAGGGCTGAGCCATGCCGTCGATCCCCCCGCCGAGCGCGCGCAGCGCAAAGTCGTCGTCGCAATACGGTGAAGCGGACATCGAGATCCTGGAAGGTCTCGAGCCGGTCCGGCAACGGCCCGCCATGTACATCGGCGGCACCGACGCGCGCGGCTATCACCACCTCCTCTGGGAGATCCTCGACAACTCCATCGACGAGGCGATGAACGGACACGCGTCGCGCATCGACGTGATCCTCGAGGCGGATCACAAGGGCGCGAGCGTGAAGGACGACGGCCGCGGCATCCCCGTCGGCATCCACCCGAAATACAAGAAGCCGGCGCTCGAGCTCATCCTCTGCACGCTGCACTCGGGCGGAAAGTTCAGTCAGAAGAACTACGCCGTGTCGGGCGGCCTTCACGGCGTCGGCTCGAGCGTCGTCAACGCGCTCTCCGACGTGCTCGAGGTCACGGTCCACCGCGACGGGTTCGAGTGGTCACAGTCGTTTTCGCGCGGCATTCCGACGTCGAAGCTCAAGAAGGGCGGCGCGACGCGCAAGCACGGCACCCTGACGCACTTTCGCCCGGATCCGACCATCTTCGGCTCGAAGCTCGGCTTCGACGCGGACATGGTCGTCGATCGATTGGAAGCGAAAGCCTACCTGCACGGCGGGCTGGTTCTTCACTTCACCGACAAGAAGTCCGGCGTCACGAAGGAGCTTCATCACCCGAACGGCATCGCGGACTACCTTCCGAAGCTCGTCGCCCAGCGCGGCAAGCCGCAGACCCACCGGGGCCAGTTCGTTCACTTCGAGGAGCGCGAGGGCGAGCTCCGCGTCGAGGTCGCGCTCGCCTGGACGGAGTCGACGGAGACCGTCACCCGCAGCTACGCGAACGGCATCCCGACCACGAACGGCGGCACCCACGAAAACGGCCTCAACAGCGCCGTCGTCAAAGCGGTCCGCGCCTTCATCGAGGCGAAGAAGGTTCAAGTCAAAGGCGTGACGCTCACCGCGGAGGACATCCGCGAAGGTCTCGTCGCCCTCGTCAGCGTGTTCGTCACGAACCCCCAGTTCCAGGGTCAGACCAAGGACCGCCTCAACAACCCCGAGGTCGCAGGCGGCGTCGAGGGAATCGTGCGCCCTGCGCTCGAGCAGTGGCTGCTCGAAAATGGCTCGATCGGCGAAGCGATCGTGATGCGGGCGATCCTCGCGGCGCGCGCGCGCGAGGCGCGCCGCGAAGCGACGCAGCAGGTCCTGCGCAAGACGGCGGTCAGCCACAGGCTGAACCTTCCCGGCAAGCTCGCCGACTGTGCCTCGACCGACCCAGGGGAGAGCGAGCTGTTCCTCGTCGAGGGCGACAGCGCAGGTGGCTCCGCGAAGCAGGGCCGCGACCGGCGCACGCAGGCCATCTTGCCGCTTCGTGGCAAGGTCTTGAACGCCGAGCAGGCCACGGTCGCGAAGGTCCGCGAGAACCGCGAGCTCCAAGACATCGTGAGCGCGCTGGGCTGCGGGATCGGCAACGACTTCGACGCGGGCAAGCTGCGCTACGGCCGCGTCTTCCTGTTGATGGATGCCGACAGCGACGGGCAACACATCTCGACGCTGCTCCTCACGTTCTTCTATCGCCACCTGCGCGGGCTCATCGAGGGCGGCCACGTCTACATCGCCCTGCCCCCGCTCTACCGCATCGACGCCGCGAAGGAGACGTATTGGGCCCTCGACGAGCGCGAGCGCGAGCGCGTCCTCGCGAAGCTCCCGAAGAACGTGAAGGCGGAGATCTCGCGCTTCAAAGGTCTCGGTGAGATGCCCGCCGAGGACCTCAAGGCGACGACGCTCGATCCCAAACGCCGCCGCGCGCTGCGCGTGACGATCGAGAACGCGCTCGAGACCGAGCGCGTGATGAGCGAGCTCATGGGGAAAGACGCCCAAGCTCGCTTCCGATTCATCATGGAGCGCGCGCCGGAAGCAGAGCTCGACGTTTAGCTGGCGCGGCCTTTTCGTCGCCTCGACGAAAATCGCCCAGCCACCTGCGCGTGAGGAAGATGGAGCAGTGGCCTTGTACGAGGTCTGTTCCCGCTCCCTTCCTCAACGTTTCGTGGCTTCGTTTTTTTTCGCGCGTCGTCTCTTTTTGGAACCGCGAAGACGCGGGCGGCGTCTTCCATCCGGTGACGAAATGTCAACGAGAGGCGCACTGAGAATCCTGCTTCTCAGTGACATGCCGGTCACTCCTCGTGAACGGAGATTCACAGGGGGATTCGGATCTTCGTGCAAATCCGGGCGATCTTGGTCCGCCGGCGTAGGGTTGAGCTGGGCCCGTACGTTGCAAACGTGGAGAACCGAGACGCGCGGGGGTGGCCCTGCGCGAGACGAGGAGAACCTACCGTGTCGAGCCCGCTTTTCTTGCAGCAACGTTCCGAGGTGCCCCCCGCTCCCCAGAGCCAGCCCCAGATCATCGACCGACCGTCCTCATCCTTCGTCGTGCATGCAGGCGAAGGCGACACCGCCGAGAAGCCCACCGTCCTGCCTGCCACCATGCAGCGATTGCTCGTCGCCCGCTCGCGAATCTACGAGGCCGCGCGCGCAGGCAATCGCATCCGAACCTACGAGGTCGCGCTCGACCTCGACATGAGCGAGTTCCACTTCGCTCGTCAGTTCCGTCTCGCCTTCGATCGCTCGCCGCACGTCTACTACGACGAGATCAGGGCCGAGACCGCGCGTGCGATGTTGCTCGACGGCATGGCCGAGGGCACCGTCGCTCGCAAGATCGGCTTCCGCCGCCCCGCCGAGCTTCGTGCGCTGCTCGGCAAACGCCCCGCGGGCACGCTGCCGCCGGAGCTCGCGCGCGCCTGAAGGGGCTCCACCTTCTCGCGTTCGCCGTCGGCGAACCGAGCCTCGTGCGAGTCTCTGCACGAGAGCGACGCGCTCGGGATCATGCAAAGCGGGCTGATCCCGAGCACGCTGCGCACGCCGTCGACGAACGACGCGTGCGCGTGTGATGACCGCTGAGCGACGAGCGAGGAAACGAAGGAGCGGCTTAGAGCGCGGTTCGCGCGTCGCCGACCTTGGTCGCAGGAGCGTCGACGCTCGAAACGTCGTCGACACGACCGCCGATCGAAACGAGAAGATCGGAGACGGCAGCGAACGTCTGGTCGCGGAGGTTTGCGACCCGAGCGCCTTCCCTGCCCTCCTGCTTCGGCGTGATCGGCTTGCCGATGCGGACGCGGACGATCCGATCGTTCGCCTCGCCCGTGTCGGAGGCTCCCCGTCGCATCAAATCGAAGGTGCCCTGGAGCGCGACCGGAACGACCGGAACACCGGTTCGAACCGACGCGTAGAACCCGCCGTTCTTGAACGGCTTGAGACCGCCGGTCGGCGTGCGCGTTCCTTCGGGGAACACGAGCAACGGCTTGCCGGATTTCACGACCGTGACGAACCGCTCGATGACCTGCGCTGCCGCGCGCGATCCCGCGCCGCGGTCGACCGGGACGTGGCCGGCGAGCGCGAGGTGCCATCCGAGGAACGGAACGCGAAGCAGCGAGCGACGCGCAGCCCATTTGTAGTCGCCGGGCAACACCCCGCCGAGAACGATGATGTCGACGATGCTCTGGTGGTTGCTCGCGTAGACGAACGCTCCCTCGGGGACGTTCTCGAGGCCGTCGACCTCGACCTTGATGTTGAGCCCCTTGGTGCTCGACTGCGACCAGCGTCGCATCGCCCAAAGGCTCGCCCGGCGATCGGGCGTGAGCGGCCCTGCCGTGATGGAGATCGTCGCGAAGGCCATCGTCTTCGCGGCGAACGGGACCCACTGCTTCGCGGCCCTCCAAACGTCGTACGGCTTCACGGACATCTGGGGTAGCAGAGCTAAGAAAAGGCTCCAAATACGCGATAAAATGCGACCGATTGGTCAGCTTGAGCGACGACAACGCGACCGATTGGTCACGGTGCGGTGACGGCGCGACCTTCGATCAATGCGGCGGTGCGAGCGGCGGCATGACGAGGCCCCAGCCCGTCTGTACCGATCGGCCAGCGCGCTCGAAACGCACGGTGAGCAGGCCCGGCGGGTCCACCTCTTTCACGACGGCATCGCGCATCTTGCCGAGGTGCTCGACGAGGACGGCGCTCCCCGCCTTCGGCTCGAACGAGATCGGGACGCCGACGAGCTCTTCGGTCTTCACCACGTGAGCGGCGCCGAGGTACCCGATCGTGAACCATTGCGTTGCGTCCTTCGGCTCGCCTCCGATCGGTGAGACGAGGAGCACGTGCTCGAGATCGCCGCCGACGCGGCGAGCCGCGTAGTTTCCCGGACGAAACCCGTCAGATTGCGGCATGAGCTGCGCGAGATCGAGCATTCGATCACTTTTGTCCTGCGTGTCCGTGAACCGAACGACGATCTTGTCCTTCACGTGCCGTCGGACGACCCCGTGTCGAAGCGCTTGCGCCCACTCCGCGACGACCGGCTGTTTGATGCGCGGCCGCTGTTTGCCGGGGACGAGCGGGACGACGTACGCCGGATGAATCGAGTAGTCCGGCCCGTCGCGACCATCGAGGACGATGTTTTCGCCCTCTTTCCCGACGACGGTCGCGATGCGGAGGTGCATCGACGAGCCTTCCTTGGCGCCGCGGAGCATCGGCTCCGGCACGGCGAAGACGCGCGCCCCCGCCGCGAGATCCAACGAACGAGCAGGCAAGCCCAAAGGATTCGGCTCGGCGGCAGGTCGGGCGACCGGCGGGGGAGCGAGCGGACGCGCTGTCGGGCCCTTTTGCGCGCGCTCCGAAGCGCTCGCAGAAGCGATGTCCGCGGTCTCGGACGAGCACGCGACCAGGGTGGAGAAGGCGCCCCCCGAAGCGACGAAGGGGGTGAGGCCCAGAAGAATCACGAAGACCCGCGCGAAAGGGCGATTTTTCGGTACACTCACCGTTTGTGCCTCGCGTAGTCGAGCTCCCCTCCGAGGGCCGGTTGATCGTGGCGACCGATCTGCAGGGCAACCTCCGCGACTTCCTCGCGGTCGAGGAAATCTTCGAGGACGCCGTGCGCGAGCCGGCCGGGGCCGTCCTCGTCGTCACGGGAGACCTCGTTCACGGACCGGAGATTCCGCGCGAGCTGTGGCCGTCGCACCTCGGGACCTACTACCACGGCGACTCGCCGGGCGTGCTCGAGCGAGCGCGATCTCTCGCGAATCGATACCCCGACAACGTGCATTTCCTCTTGGGCAACCACGAGCATGCCCACGTCGGCGGCCCGGTCGTATCGAAGTTCTTCCCGAACGAGGCCGAGCGACTCGAACAGTTGCTCGGAAAAGAAGGCGCGGACGATTTCCGAACTTGGGTCGGCACCTGGCCTTTCGTCGCGATCGCTCCGTCCGCGGGGCTCTGCATGATGCACGCAGCTCCGCACGTGTCGATCGAGTGCCGTCAGGATCTCGAGCAGCTGTCCCTCCTCGTCGCCGACGACGACGAGATCGACTTCGATGCCCGCGCGACGATCGTCGCCCTTCTCTGGGCCCGCTCGACGTCGAGCGAGCGAGCCCACGCGTTCCTTCGAGCGGTCGATCCGCGTCTCCGCGTCGCCGTGTACGGTCACGACGTCGCGCACTCTGGCTTCGCGATCGATCGCGAGCCGCTGCTCTGCATCTCGAGCAGCTTCGGTTGCTTCGACGGGGACAAGCTCTACCTCGACTGGGATCTTTCGCGGCCCGCGTCGAGCGCGATCGAGCTCGCGACGAGCGGGCTCATGCCCCTCTACCCGCGCGCGGCCCCCGTTCACCGCCAGTGACGACGGCCTCGTGCAACGTCGTCAGGGATTCGCCGCGCGAATTTCTTCGATGGCGGCGGCCACGCCGCGGTCGATCTCGTCGTCCGTGACGTAGGGCGCGGGGCCGAGGCGCAGCGCTTCTCCGCGTGCGTCGACATGAACACCGCGCGCTTTGAGCCTGCGAGCGACGTCGTGAGCTCCGGTCGCACGCGCGGAGACGAAGCCGGCCCTGCGTGCGGGATCGTGTGACGAGAGGACCTCGATGCCCGCGCGGTCCAAGGCGGCGACGATACGCTCCGTCTGCGCGACGCTGATCCGCCGAAGCGCGGGCACGTCGAGCCCGAACGAGTCGAAAACGCCGAGCGCAGCTTCGGCGCGGTAGAGGCCCGACGGATCGAACGTGGCACCCCCGAAGCGCGCCCCTTTGTCGCCGTAGCGGACCGGTGTCCGACCCGGCTCGTCGCGAGGCGCCTCGAGCGACCCGAAGTCCGCGAACCATCCCGTCGACCGCGGTCGAAGCGCGCACGATCGCGGCGACCGAAGGAAACACACTCCCTCGCCGAACTGCGCGTACTTGTAGCCGCCGGCGGTCACGAACATGTCGTCGTCGAGCTCGAGCGGCGCGACGTTGAACCCGTGGTACGCGTCGACGAGGAGGAGCGCGCCGGCTTTGCGCGCCGCGCCTGCCACCTCACGCAGGCCCGGCAAGATGAACGAATCCTCGAAGAAGACGCCGCTGACGATCGCGAGATCGGCGCCCGCGGAAATCGCGGCGACGAGCCGATCCGTGAGCGAAGGCCGCGGAAAGCCCGGCACCCACGTCACGCGCAAGCCGTCCTCCGCGAGGCGCGACAGCTGCCGGTACGCGGAGTGGAACTCGCTGGTGGTGGTGACGACGCGCGCGTCGCGCGGCAACGCGCTGAGCAGCCGATAGACGAGCTCGTGCGTGTTCGATCCGAACGTGATCGGATCGTCCTCCGCGAAGCCGAGGCGCGCGAGGATCTTGCTGCCGACGCGATCGGCCAGCGGGAACACGGCCTCGCCCCATTTTTCGTCGACGAACCGCGCAGCGTCGTCGAAGCAGCGGGCGAGCGCTTCTTTCGCTGCGTCGGGCCACGCTTGGTGCGAGTGGCCCGTCAGGAGGACATGCCCGGCCGCCGCTCCGAGAAACGATTTGTACGCTTCACGGAGCGCGGCCGTCGAAAACGTCGGCACGGACGACGTCACTTGCGCGAAAACTGAAGATTGACCTGCGTCTCGATCTTCATGGCTTGGCCCTGCGCGGAGAAGGCCATCGCGTTCTTCACGTCCGCCGTTCCCTTGTCGGGAGCGATGCGCGTGAGATCCATGTTCGTCAGTCCCGAGCCGCCCGAGGCGAACGAGTCGATGTTGGCGGTTCCGGGCATCTGCGGGCCGGAGATGGTGTTCGACGCCGCGAGCTGCGTGACGTCGGCCTGGAGCTCGATCCTCGATCCGTCCTTCTTCTTCAGCGTGTAGGTCGTCCACTGAAGGATGTCGGCGCCCGTGGAGACGCGGTTCACGACGACCCATTGCGCGCCGGTGCCGACGGCCTCGTCGGGGAGCGGCGCCATGAGGTTCTCGAAGGATTGCTTCGTCTGCTCGACCATCTGCTGCGCCTGCGCAGGAGCGCCCGCGGGAACGTCGACCTTCACGTCGCGCGTGCGGCCCTTCGGCGTGATGACGTAGCTGATCTTCATGCCCTTCATGCCGGTGAGCGCGTCGCCCATCGCCTTGCCGACCTGCTGCTCCATCGCGGTCGCGCCGGGGCTCACCTTCACGTTCGACACCATGCCGGTGAGGCGCATATCGCCGTTCGATTCGGCCTTGTCGGCGGTGGTCATGTCGAGCGCCATCTCGACCTGCGGCAGCTTCATCGCCGGCGGAGCCGGGGCGCCCGCGCCAAGCTCCATCTTCATCGTCATATCCATCTTCATGATGGTCGTGTCTTTTTGGCTCGGCTTGAGCTCGTACTTGAGCTCGGTGCGCGGCTCGCCGCCGGCGTTGAGGAGCGCCACCTTGGCCTGATCACCCGACTTCATGACCTTGTCGGCTTCGCCCGCCGGCAGGACGCCGTTCTTCGCGAGCTTCTTCACGCCATCGAGCTTGCTCTGCATCGCGGCGCCGGCGGCGGCGTCACCCGTGCCGGTCGGAGCGGGCGCGGTCGCGGTGTCTTCGATCGTCTTTTCCGGGGCGGCCGTCGAAGCGACGCTCGCGGTCGCGGTCGCGGTCGAAGTCGCTGCGGCCGTCGCCGTCGAGCTGGTGCCGGCCTTGGCCGTGTCCGCGGTTGCGGACGCACTGGTATCCGTTCCCTGCCCACAGCCGAACGCGAGCAGCAGCACGCCGAGATAACGAAGGCCAGACACGCGGGTTTTCATGCGGGGCCTCCTACCGCCGTTTTGCGTTCGGCTCAATGGCGCCCGCAGGAACCGAGCCCCCCCAGAGCAGCCCGACCCGACGCTGCGTGCGCGTCGAAAAACGCTAACCGCGCTGGCGCGGGAGCGGAGTCCGGGAGCGAGCCGGCTGCACGCGGGTGTCGGACGGGGGCTTGTTGGGCATCGGACGCGTTCCGCTGCGTGACGGCGGCTCGATCGCGACGCCCGGATAAGGGGTGATCGACCTGCCCTCCCGCATCGCGGTGATGCCGCGCGCGGGGGTTGCGATGCGCAACATACCTTCGCCGGTGATTTCGATTTCGACGCCGAGGCCGCGACAGCGGCGAACGAGGCGCTCGAAGTCGATGCCCGGCACGACGAGCAAACCACCGGGCGGCGACGGCTCGACGAAGAGATCCTGCGTCGTCCTGCGCGTACGCAAGAGCTCACGCACCTCGGGGTCGTCGACCCAGAGGAACGCGCTGCACGCCGCGAGCGAGGCCTTGCCGATGACGACGCTCGCCTGCACGAGCAGTTGCGAGAGCGAATCCGAGAGCGGACAGATGGCCTCGATGCGATCGCGGATCTCGTCGGACATCGCGCCCGCGGAGATCGCGCGCGCGACCGCAGCGGGTGACAGCACGAAGTCGATCGTGTCTTCGACGCGGCCGACCTCGGCGATCATGCTGAGCGACAAGACATTGCCGACGAGCGCGCCCGGGCCGACACGCAGCACGTGCGTCTCGACGAAGCGGCTCTTCTCGCCCACGGTGGAGGTGTCGCGCGTGGAGGACGACGAGCGCGAGCGCGGCGCTGCCGGCACTTGCGGGCTCGTGCGTGCGGCGGAGACGAACGACGCCACGAGCGCGCGGCCGCGCGGCGTGAGCCGAACCGTCGTCGACGCCCCGACCTCCGTCTGCTGGCGGGGTTGACCCGTTTCCGGATCGATCGAGACGGCGGCCATGGCGGTGTCGCTCTCCGATCCGAGATCGACGACGCCGAGGATTGGCAGTGACTCGAGCACGATGCGGCGGACGATCTCCGCGAGCGCGAGCGGCTCGCCCGCGTTCACGCGCTCGGCCCAGCGCCGGAGGAGCCGCTCGATGCCGACGAGACGCGGATCTTCGACGACGTATTGTTCGAAGGGCTGGTACGGAACCCAACCTTCCACGCCGAGCTCGACGAGGCCGTGAAGGATGATTTCCCGAAGGGCGCGGATCGGGCTGGGATCGCGCTGATCCGGCGCCGCGCGGAGGAGCTCGGGCTCGAGGCGCGCCTCGTCCCAGGCAGCGCCGTTCAACCACGCCGAGAAGAGCTGCGTCGACAGCTCGGCCATCGACAACGAGCCAGGCGGTGTCGCGGCGCTCGCGGCCGTCGGCTCCCACAACCCGATCGCACGGGAGAGGGACGCGACGAGCGAGACCGCGTGCGGCGAGCGGCCGAGGCGTTGCGCGAGCTTGAGGATGAGCGAGCGCGGCGTGCCGACGTGCGGCTTGATCTCGCCTTGCGACTCGCGTGCGCATGCGACGAGCGCCATCGCGAGCGCGGCCGGATCACGCGCGAACTGCGCGCGGCGCGGGACGTGGTCTTCACCGATCACGTCGCGCCGGATCGAAGCGCGACGCTCTTCGAGCTCACGGCGGCGCTCGGCGCCGACGATCGCGGCGACCTCGGTCGGCACGACATGGCGGTTCGGGTGAACCGGAATCAGGAGCGCGCGGCGCTCGAGGGCGAAGCCCGCACCACGACGCGTGGTGCTGACACCCTTTGCGCTGCGAAGCCGCATCGGCTCGCGCTCGAGATCCAGGAGCTCCGTCGTCTCGACCTCGCCCCCCATTCCCTCGATCGCTTCGAGCAGGCGCTGCTCGAGGAGCGGGAGCCGCTCGATTTCCTGTTCCAGACGATTCGCATCGTTCAAGACCGCCCACGCCGCCTCGAGCGCGAGCGCGATCGGTGGTGTGGCGGGGCGCCCCAGGTAATGCGACGCGATCGCGCTCATCGTCTCGAACGGCGCTTGCGCGACGAGGGCGCGAAGGCTGCGCGGATCCTCGGTCGGCCACGAGGGAATCTGCACGAGGTACGCGTAAGGCAGGACGAGCTCGAAGCCCTCCTCCCCGCTCGGCAGCGTCGCACGCCGCGCGAAGAGCAGGCCCTTCGCCATCAGGAGGTCGAGGCCAGGGGGCAACGATGGAACCTCGAGCCGACCTCGCGCTTCAGCGACGCGATGGAGCAAATCTTGGCTCGCCGGCGGCAGCCTCGACGGCTCGCGAACGTCCGGGGATCCAACGAGCGCGCGCGCGACTTGGCTCGGAACGTCGATGCGTTTCTGTGGGTCCACGCGGATCCCGAGGCGACGAATCAGGCTCGCGAGCTCGGAGTCCGGAAGTGCGCGCACGATGCTGTCCAGCCGCCGGAAGTCTGCTTCTTCCTCCGGCGTGAGGTCATTCATCTGTGCGGTTGTCCTCTCGGTCATAGTCAGCGGCGAAGTTTGAGCTTATACGATGCGCCTTCGAGTGTCCCGGGCCGCGAAGGCTTCAGCCCGCATAGCGCGATGGGTATGCCCGCATCTTGGTCGAATGATCTGCCGCGCGCTCGAGGCACCTCGCCACGCTGCGTTTTGCCACGATCGTTCCCACCGCCTTTCTTCACTGAGATAGGAACGTGCACCCTTTTCGGACACCGCAGGCGATGATGCGTTTGGCCCGCCGCGACGACGCCGAGGCGGAGACGTAAACGTTCATGATCCTTCGTGATCCGGTGCATGGACTGGTCGCCTTCGAGAGCGAGGAGGCGGACGTCGTCGTCAGACTTCTCGAGACGCGCGAGGTCCAGCGGCTGCGCCGAATCAGGCAGCTCGGGCTGACTTCGCTCGCGTTTCCGGGGGCGGAGCACACGCGATTTTCGCACGCTCTAGGCGCCGCGCACGTGATGCAACTGCTCGTCGCACGGCTGCGACACATCGATGTGGACCTGCCATTTTGGCAGCGTGTGACGAGCGACCGAGCGCGCGAAGCCATCGCCGCCGCGATGTTGCACGACCTCGGGCACGGGCCGTTCTCACATTTGTTCGAACAAGCGCTTCCGCGGGCGCAGCGTCACGAGAAGTGGACGACGCGCATCTTGCTCGACCCTTCCAGCGAGGTGCACGGCGTGCTCGCTGCCGAGGCGCCGGGGCTTCCCCGTCGCGTCGCCGATCTGGTCGAAGGCCGGCACGAGCTACCCTACCTCGCGAACGCGGTGAGCGGCCTCTTCGACGTCGATCGTTGCGACTACCTCCTTCGCGATGCACGCGCGACGGGCGTTACCTATGGCGACTACGATCTACCGTGGCTCCTGCGAAGCTTGCGCTTCGACGTCACCAGCGACGACCCGGACCACGCGCCCGGCCTCGCCGTCGACGGCATGAAAGGCATCACGGCGATCGAGAGCTTCTTGCTCGCGCGCCTCTTCATGTTCCAGCAGGTCTACTTCCACAAGTCGACGCGCGCGGCGGAGACGATGATTCGGCTCATCATTCGACGCGCGGTCGATCTCGTCGCGGCGGGCGCGAAGCTCCCCGTGCACATCGCCGCAGTCGATGCCGCCGCGGGCGGAGGCGAGCCGACGCTCGACCAATACCTCGAGCTCGACGATCAGGCTCTGCTCGTCGCGATCCACGCGTGGGAAGAAGCGAAAGACCCGGTCCTCGCCGACCTGTCGCGAAGACTTCGGGCTCGCTCCTTGTTCAAGACGATCGAGCTCGGCGACGTCGAGACGGACATCCCGGCCGAGCGCGCCCACGCGATCGCGCGGGAGCTCGCGACGACGCGCGGCCTCGATCCGGACGCGTACGTCGCGCTCGACCATGCGACCGATACGCCCTTCCCCGGAAACTCCGCGCTGAAGGTCATCTTCCCCGACGGCCGATCGCGCGACCTCGCCGACGTCTCGTTTCTGCTCGGCCGCTTGAAAGGCCAACCCCTCGTCCGCACGCGGCTCATCTTCGCCGCCGAGCTTCGCGACGACCTGCGGAGGGCGCTCGCCTCGTGAGGGTCGGCCTGCACCTCGGCAAGGTCCTCGGCACCGTCGCGATCGTCCTCGCGTCGCGCACCGCGCTCGCAGACGACGCCGTCACCTACGCCGACGGATCATACGGGCGCATCGAGGGCGACCTCTTGTTCGTCGGCGAGATCGGCGCCGGCGTCGCGCTCGGCGGCCCGCAGCTCGAGACCCACCTGAGCCTTCTCTACCTGTCGACCGCCGGCGGGTACGCGCGCTACTCCGAGTCGTTCGAGAACGAAGACGCGCCTTACGCGCGCATGCTCTCGTTCGGCTTCGAGCTGCGCCCGCTGTTTCTCGGCCGCTACGCCCTCGATATGGAAAAGGGGCCCCCTCACCTGGACCTCTTCCTCGATTCGCTGACCCTCGTCGTCGGCGCCACATGGTCGAGCCCGCGCCGCGCCGAGTTCGATCCCGAGCCGGGCATCGAGCTCGGCCTCGGCATCGAGTTCCCCTTCCTTCCATCCGCGAGCGGCCCCTACCTCGGCGTGCTCGGCCTCGCACGCTGGAACGCCGACGACATCGCGAACCGCGTCGACCGAGACTTCCTCGAGCGCGGTTCGACGCTCGTCTTCACGCTCGCCTGGCACCAGATCTTCGACGCGAACCTCGTCGACTTCCGGGATCCTCCGCCGCGTCCTTGAGCGAAAGCGAGAGAGAGGGGTCGCCAAGGGCGCCAAGGGCAGAAAGAGGAAGAAGAGCCAGAGGTTGAAGATCTTCGTTCGGCGAAGCCGAATTGATCACCCCTCTTCTTCCTCCTCTCCTCTTGGCGCCCTCGGCGACCCCTCTGGCTCTTCGAATCGCGCGTCAGCGCACGGCGAAGGTGCTCGTGAAGGCGGGGACCATCGCGACCTGGGCGCCGGTTCGCATCTCGCGCTTGGTCGAGGCAGCGGCGTCCATGACGTTGACGATCTCGGAGAAAGGCAGGTCGTTCGGCGTGTGGAGGACCAGGCGATCCGTCTCGCCGTCGTCCGGGTGGCGATGCACGCCGCGGTTTGCGTACTCCTTCTGAATCGCTTCGCGGAGCGCGATGAGCTGCTTGTCGCCCGCGGCACGCGCCACCGTCGTCTCACTCTCGACGACGCTGCCGGACCGCCACGCGAGCGTGAAGCTCTCGCTCGAGACGTGCACGTGAAGCGTGCGCTCGGGCGGCGGAGGATTCGGGCCGGGATCGCCCGGCACCTCGGCGTTCGCGTTGATGCGCGAGTTCGTCGTCCACACCGCCGTGATCAGCAGAAACGCGAGCGTCACGAACAACAGATCGATGAACGGCACGAGGTTGATGTCCGCGCTCACCGCTCGCTTGCCGCGACCACCGCCTTCGCCGACGTCCACACCAGCCATCGGTCACCTCCAGTTGGCGTCGCGCGGCATGTTCCGCGCGGCGCTTGAGGAGGGACAGCGATGTCAGAACCGAGTTCCGATCCGACGATCAGAAGCCCGCGGCGCGTTTGACCTCGTCGGCGAGCGCACACGCTTGCGCTTGTCGTTGGATCGCGGCGGCCACGCCCGTGTCGCCCGTCGGACGGCGGCCGGACATGCCTTGCAGCTCGACCTTCGGATCGCGCGTGAGACGGAACAACATCTTGCCGTCGGACAGTCGGTAGAGCGCCACGCGCGACGGATAGGTCTGTCCCGCGGCGGCCTCGACATCTTCCGGCGCGGGGCCTGCGTCACCTTCGGTCTTCGGCGGCGGAGGCGGCGCGGGCCGCTCGTCCACCACGAGGAGAAAGAACTTCGCCTTCGCGAGGAGATCGATCGCGATCGGGAAGTCGAGGCGCTTCGCGTCTTCGAATGCGAGGTCGAGCGCGCGAAGGTCGAGGTTGTTCTGCGCCGCGCGAATGTCGGCCTCGAACTCGGGCGACAAGACGTTGAAGGCCTTGTACGCGAGTCGAAGGTTGTAGGGCTGACCGGGCTTCGCGCAGCGCGCGTACTCGTTGCAGATCTGACCGAGCTCACAATCCGCGGACTGTTTGCACTCCGAGCCGAGCATCGGCGGATCGGCTTTGTTGTGCATGAGGCACGCGGTGAAGCCGTCGCGGAGCGAGCCCATCGCGGCGTCACGCACGCCGCTCGCGTCCTTCGCTTGGTCCTTTCGAACGCGCAGATAGATCCCCGGCATCTGACGGAAGTCGAACGACGCGAGCTCTTCCTTCTCGACGAGATCCACTTCGGGCGCACCCGCGAGGTCGATGGTCCACTTCTCCACGTTCTCGCGGACGCCCGACCACTGGTCGCCGAACAACGCAATCGCCTCGCGCTGCTTCGTGAGGAGCTTTTGGCGCGACGACTCGTTCCGATTCGACTCCCACCGGAAATAGAAAATCAACGCCACGGCCATCGTCATCGTGAACCAGATGATGACCTTCAGCGGAGGACGCTTGATTCGGTTGCGCTCCGCGCGGGAGTTCTCGACGGCGCTCAGCCCGCGCGAGGTCTGCTCGGGCGCTTCACGACGGATAGGCGGACGAAAGCCACCTGCCAAATTGGTCGGCTGCTGCACTGGTTTCTCTTCGCGATCAGGGGGCGACGCCTCGGCCACGGTTCGACAATACTTCCTTCGTTGAGATAGCTCCGCAAACAAGAAGTTCTCTCGGACGGAGCAACAAAAGACGAACGCCGCGCAACCCGGAGGAGCGCGGCGCTTGCCAGAACCGGCAAGGGTCCGAAGCGGACTACTTGCCCTTCGTGACCATGAAGCTCACGTTCGGATAGCCGGCATACGCGGCCGTCTGAAACACGCTCTTCACGACGACGGCTTTCGTCTCTTGATCGATCTGGAGGATGACGACACCAGGGAACGGCTTGTTCGGCTGGAGGGTCTTCCAGTTTTCACGGCGAGTCTTCAACGCGGCGAAGAGCTCGTCGATACGACCGAGACGGTCCTCGACCGACTTCGCCGAACCGGCATATTGCCCGTCGACGAAGACCTGATTGCC
The DNA here is from genome assembly GCA_013361525.1 of Polyangiaceae bacterium. Taxonomy (GTDB): domain Bacteria; phylum Myxococcota_A; class Polyangia; order Polyangiales; family Polyangiaceae; genus Xiheicaenibacterium. Next base: position 20,958 of record JABFXY010000013.1, read on the forward strand.
GTCGAGAGAGACGATCGGGGCATCGATCACGTCCTCTGCGTTTTCCGCGGTGGGGAGCGTGATCTCCTTCGGGACGCTGATCTGACCGGACGCGTTGAACGTGGTCAGAAGGAAGATGACCGTCACGAGGAGGAAGTCGATGTACGCGGTGAGGTTCAGGTTCGCGTTCGGCGAACGCGCCCCCATGCCGTGCACCTTCCGCCACACGAACCGGAGCGGAATCTTGTGCATCAGCCGGCGACCCGGCTTGTGAATCACGTGCGCGTGCGGGTTATGCTCGCGGTTGTTTTGATAACGGTCGGCCATTGTCAGTTCTCACCGAAGGTGGGTCAGAGAAAAAACGCTCACCGAATCGAGAACGTCATGTTGAAAACCGGGACCTTCGCGACGTCGTTGTCGATCTTCATCTCACGCTTGGGCGTGTAGAGAGCATCGAGCACCGCAACGATCTCCTTGAACGGCATGTTGTCGCGCGCGTGGAGGACGGCCTGGTCCACGGTCTGGTCATCCACGTTCTTGTGGCTGCCGTGCGTGTTCCACTCCTCCTCGAACTTCTTCGCCAGATCCGGATAGCTGGGCTTCTCCTGGTTCTGGGTCGGGCGCGGGACCTTCACCTCGGATGCGACGACCGAGCCTTGTCGCCAGGTGAGAACGAACTCTTCCGCCTCGATGTTCACGTTCAACACCTTCTCGGGTGTCTTCGGCGTGATCTCCTTCGTCGGATCAGGCGGACCGGGGATCTGCGCGTTCGCGTTGATACGCGAGTTCGTGACCCACACCGCCGTGATCAAGAGGAAGGCAACCGTGACCATCAGCAGGTCGATGAACGGAATCATATTGATATCCGCGTTCGTCGACCGCTTGCCTTTCCCATCGCCTACATCTACGCCACCCATGGGCTGCTCCTGCTCGCGCGTGCGTCACACGCGCCGACTACAACTAGAACTTACGTTGGGGACGGCCCCGCTCAGGTCGCTTGTCCCGCGTTGCCAGGTGAAAGCCCGAGGGCCCACCAGAAAACGAAGGTTGGACAGCCGGCGCGAGCAAGGGTTCCGCGGGTTCGTTCAATCGCGCGGGGAAGGCGTTTCGGCGTCCGCGAACCTTGGCGGACCGGACGACGAAACGCCTTGCGCGGCGGCGACCCCGCGGACCTTGCTAGGCCTCTTTGACGGCGTTGACGTTGACCTTCTGGCGGTTCGCGACGACGAGGTTCAGCACGCGAACCGAGGCCTCGTTGATGTCGTCCTCGAGGTGCTGCGTCTGGCCGTTGAGAAGCGCGTAGCCGATCAGACCGAAGACGGCGACCGCGAGACCGAACGCCGTGCAGTGCATCGCTTCCGAGATGCCTTGCGCGAGGATCGTCGCCTTCTGGCTCGCTTCGATCGTCTTACCGGAGACGGAGCCGAAGGACTTGATGAGACCCATGACCGTCCCGAAGAGCGCCGCGAGCATCGCGATGTTCGACAGGAGGGCGAGGTACGGCGTGCGTGCCGCGATCTTCGGGATCTCGTGCAGCGCGGCCTCGTCCATCGCAGCCTGCACCTCTTCGTCCGGACGGTTCACCTTCACGAGGCCGGACTGCACGATGCGGGCGAGCGGAACGTTCGCCGCGGAGCACATTTTAACGGCCTTCGGAATATCTCCGGCGAGGATGCACTTCTGCATCGTCGCGAGGAACACGTCTTTGTTTATGGACGCGCTGTAGAGGTAGATCGCCCGCTCGATGATAATGCCCAGGATGAACACCGAGCAGATCGCGATGGGGATCATGCCCCAGCCGCCCTCTTTAAAAAACTCCCACATTGTTTCCTCCGCCTGCGCACATCAGGTTCGCCGCGTGAACCCGACTCTTCTAATGGCGCTCGAGGCAGGCCTCGAACGCTGACTTGCAAACTCGTGCGTGATGTCAGTCACGCACTACAGAACCGCATCTTTCGCATGGGGTGAGCCCACGCGCCATCAAAGTATCGGAGCTCCGCGATCGAGACCTTGCACTAAGCGTTCGCAAAGCTCTCAAGTCTTTTTCTTCTAGCCTTCGGCGTCGTCGCTCGGCTGTTGCTACACACGCACGTCACGCTCATCACGTCGAAAAGCGTCCGCATCTTCGCGACTGTTACCCGGCACCGTCAACAAAGATTTGGTTTCGGTAAGCACATCTCGAAGCAGTTACTGTGCCGGTCGAAGTTTCTAGGCTGGGTGGTGTCGCGACCAGCCACGCCCGGACCGACGAGGTCGGAATCACTCCGACAGCTCGGCAGCTTGCGCAAGCTTCGCGGCGACCGGTATAGTCCGCGAGGTCAATTGCCTGGTCCGCGCTGAGCGAGCTAGGCGTTCTTAATGGCGCGCAAGGGATTGCGAGCCGTGACCGCAAGCGCTGCGACGAGCCTGGTGGCAGGGCCGTCGGCTGGCGGGAAGAAAGGATCCTCGGATGCGTCACCTGGTGATGTTGGCGGCAGAGGGCGGTAGCAAGGGCGGCGCAAGTCTCGTCGACGCCATCAAACACAACCCGACCTTCCTCATCGTCAACCTCTTCGTCTCGGCCGTCGTCGTGACGATCATCGTTGAGCGAGCGGCTTTCCAGATCCGGCGTTACAGCGTCAACGCGAAGGAATTCTTCGGGCAGGTGAAGAAGCTTGTCGTCGCCGGCAACATCGACCGCGCGATCAAGCTGTGCGAAGCGAGTGACTATCCGGTGCTGCAGCTCGTGAAGTCCGGTCTCACGCACGCGAACAAAGGCGCGGACGAGATCGACGCGGCGCTCAGCGAGAAGCTCGCGGAGATCAAGCCCCAGGTCGAGAAGCGAATCGGCGCGCTCTGGTCGCTCGCCAACATCGCGACCCTCGTCGGCCTCGTCGGCACGGTCTTCGGTCTCATCAGCACGTTCGGCGCCATCGCCGCCGAAGGCCTCCCGCCGTCGGAGAAGCAGCGCTTGCTCTCCAACGGTATCGCCGAAGCCATGTACAACACGGCGTTCGGTCTCGTCATCGCCGTCATCTGCATGATCGCGCACGTCATTCTGCACACGCGGTCGAAGGCGATTCAGCACGAGCTCGAGGCGATCACGGAGCGGGTCTTCAACCTGCTGACGATCAGCACCAAGGGCGCGTACTGAGGTCGAGCGGTCCATGACGATTCCGGCAACGGAGGCGGGCGGTGGAGGGCGTGGCGGGCGACCGCCTACGAACGACGCTCCGCTCAGCCCCGCGCAGCGATCGAAGATCCGTCGCCTCGCTCAACCGAGAGAGGCGGAGCCCGGTGACGAGGCTGGGGAGCTCAACATCATCCCCTACCTCGACATCATCACGAACGTGCTCGTGTTCGTGCTCGCGAGCGTCACGGTGACGTTCCTCACGCAGCTCAACACCACGCCGCCGTCGTCGGGTGGCAAAGGCGTGAAGAACGCGATCGACACCGAGGCGTTGAACCTCGCAGCGATCATCGTGGACGAAGGTGTCTCCTTCAAGACGAGCTTCGGCAACATCGCGCCGGGCTGCGGCGACGAGGGCGGACAGGTCCGCATCGGCAAGGGGATCACCATCCCCAACAGGGGCGGAAAGTTCGAGTACGACCTCGAGGGCATCAAGCGCTGCGCGCGAGCTTTGAAGACCATCGAAGACGGTAAGTTCGAGGCCGAGACGCAGGTCGCCGTCACCGCATCCCGCAACATCGAGTACCGCTACCTGATTCAGGTGCTCGACGCGTTGCGGAGCGACAAGGACGGGGATCGCACCATCGATCTCTTCCCCGAGTTCCAACTGGCCGTCTCGAAATGAGCGAACGCGCATGAAGGAACCTTTGCCCCCCAGCTCCAGCTCGTCGGCACCGGGCCCCTCCCCTTCGGGCGCGCCGCGCGCGCACAAGCCGCAGGCGAGCGTCGTCCGCTTCAAGGCGGCGTTGCGCAAGGCCCGGCAGCGCAATCAAAAAGAGCCGGATATCGATTTTCTCAACATCACCGCGATGCTCGACCTGATGACGATCATCCTCGTCTTCGTGTTGAAGAGCCTCTCGGCGAGCACCACCAACATCACGCAGAACGAAGATCTGCAGCTCCCCGTCTCGATCATGACGGCCGAGCCCGGCGAAGACGGCGTCGTGATCCGCATCTCGAAGACGCAGATCACCGTCGCGGATCAGACCGATCCGGTCGTCAGCTACGCCGACGTGAAGCAGCTCGGGCAAACGGGCGTCGACGCTCGCCACAAGCGTAACGGCCCCAACGATCTCTACATCCAGCCGCTCGCGAACGTGCTTTCGGAGTACCGCAAGAACGACAAGCGCATCCGCGAAGCGATGGGTAAGGACGCGTCGACGTCGGACGCGATCATTATCGCCGACGAGAGCACGCCGTACCGCCTCTTGTTCGAGGTGTTGTACACCGCGGGCCAGAGCGAGTTCGGCCGCTATCACCTGCTCTTGAGGACCAGCACCGACAAGAGCGGTTGACGCGACCGCGCCGAGGAAACGCGAAAGCGGCGACCCGAGAGGTCGCCGCTTCCGTTTTGTATCGGGGCGGGCGCTCGCGTCGCGCGCGCCCGCGACGACGTCACTTCTTGAAGATTTGCGCGCCGGCGATGCCGCTGCCGGTGACGACGCGAAGGACGACCTTCGCGGGCACGCCGACGGGCGACGGGTTCTTCACACAGTTGCCGCCGCCGCCGATCGTGGCCTGCGGGCCGGTCATGTTGTCCTGCGAGAGGACGGTCGGGGGCAACATCGGCGCGGGCTGGATCACGATCTGCGCGTCGAGCTCGGAGACGCCCGGGCCGCCCATGGCGACGATCGTGTAGCACTTGCCCGGCTCGCCCTGGAAGTTCTGCTCGAGGATCTGACCTTGCTGGAATTGTCCGGCGAACGTGCCGCCTTCGGGCTGCATGCCCTTGGTGTCGTTCGTCCCGGCGACCGTAATCGCGCCGGTGAGGAAGGGGCCGGCCATGGACGCGGCCACCGGCGTGGCGACGGTGCTCGCCGGCGGTGCGGTCTGCGTCACGGTCGCGGTCGGCTGGGGCGTCGTGGGGTACGTGGGCTCGGGCTCATCCTTCTTGCAGCCCGAGAGAGCAGCGAACGACACGGCGACGACGGGAACGAGGGTCAACAAGCGCATACGGGCTCCTTCGATGAAAGGAGCCTCTCCGGCTCCTCTCGGCGGAGACGAGCGGCGCGCGCGGTCCAGAGGAAACACGCAGATCTTCGCGTGAGAGCCCCCAAGCTACCCGAAGCGAGCGCTGCCCGACCCAGCCGCACAACGACTATGGACGGGTGTTGCTGGCCGGATGTTCTACACGACAACGCTCGCTTTGGCGACAGTCGTCAGGAAACTGCCTGGGCAGCACGGATCGCGCGCTTCAAGACGTCGTCGAACATCGCCGGCGTGAGGCGGCCGGTCTGGGTGTTTTGCTGGCTCACGTGGTAGCTCGCGACGAGCACAACGCGGCGGCGGGACGTCAGCGGCCACGCGATCTCGGAGACTGCACCGTGCGCGAAGGCAGCGGGGCTTCGCTTCGCGCGCGTTGCGCTCCCCTCCCCTTCACCGCGCGACAGACGCATCACCGAATCGAACGCGATCCTGCCGAGCGCGACGACGGCGCGGGTTTCGGAGAGGAGTGCGAGCTCTTTCTCGAACCAGCGGCTGCAGGTGTCGATCTCTTCGCGCGAAGGTTTGTTGTCGGGAGGGACGCAGCGCACCGGCAGCGTCACGAACACGTCGCGCAGCATGAGGCCGTCGTCGCGACGGGTGCTCGTCGCCTGGTTCGCGAGGCCCATTCGGTGAAGCGCGGCGTAGAGGAACTCGCCCGAACGATCCCCTGTGAAAGGGCGGCCGGTGCGGTTCGCGCCGTGGGCGCCGGGCGCGAGACCGACGACGACGATGCGCGCGCTCGGGTCGCCGAACCCCGCGACGGGACGGCCCCAATACGTCTCGTTCGCGTATGCGCGGCGCTTCGTAAGAGCGACCTCTTCGCGGTGCTCGACGAGGCGCGGGCAGAGCCGGCAGACCTCGATGCGCCGAGCGAGCGCGACGAGCGACTTGCTCGCCGCGACGCGGCTCAACCTCCGGCCCCTGCGGCGGCGTTCGCGGCGTGGTCCTCGGCTTCTTCGGCGAGGATCATTCCCGCAAAGACGCGATCCATCACCGTCTGGAAGCGCGTCTCGTCGAAGCCCGCGCCGCTGCGAAGCCAGTCGACGTGACGATCCGATCCTGAGCCTTTTCGACCGGGGAAATGGCCCACGACGTCGAGGTGATCGGCGCGGCCGATCCACACGATGTCGCCCCAGATCTGCGAGTAGAGCGGGACGACGCCGTCGTTCTCGGTGTCGACGGGCAGCTCCGCGAGGAGCGTGCGAACGGACTCGTCCTGGTGCTTCGTGCGGGCGTGGCAGGGGTAGCGCGGATCTTCGGTGGCGGTGATGTTGTACATCGTCGTGAAGATCGCCGCCGAGACGGCCGACCACGGCGAGGTGAGCGAGCCGAGGAGCTGCTTCACGCCGCCGCGCGGCGCGTAGCTCGCGACACACTGGTAGCGAATCGAGCTGCAGTTTTCGACGGCCGCCTGGAAGAGATCCATCGACTCCGGGGTGAGCTGGATGACCGCGCCCTGGTCGTCGCGGATGAGGCGAAGGAACGCGCGCAGATCGCGGCTCGACGTGTCGTCCAGGACCTTGATGATCGACTCCGAGGTGCGCTCGATGACGGACAGCTCGATGGCGCCGGAGACGCGACCGAGCGCGGCCATGAGCGCGCTCGCGGCGGCGAGCGGGGGCGCGCCGAGCTTCAACCCGGTGACCGTGAGTGCCATCACCGCGTAGAGCATCGCCTGACCGCTCTTCGTCGCGAAAAACGCGGCGAGAGGCGTGCCGTAGTGCGGCGTGTTCATCGTCGTGATGGAGCGCACGCGCGGCATGAACGCGAGCTCGGCCTGGGTGAGGCCGGGAAGGTGGACGCTCGGCGAGGCGAGCAGGCGCGCGTCGAGACCGCCGGTCGAGTGCCCGACGATGTGGATGGGACCGGTGCCCTGCCCGCTCGTGTCGTGGATGGTGCGCGCGAGCTTCACGGCGCGGCGCCGGATCGATGCCGTCGGGTGGACGTCGCACACGAAGACGCGGCAGCTTCTTCCTCGTTGGGCGAAGCGTCGCTCGAGCGCGCGGGCGATGTGCTCGAAGTACGTGTAGCTCGCGACCTGCGCGAAGCCGAACATCCCGGGGATGAGGTAGACGTGCGTGGGCATGCGGGTGTCGATTACCGGCGCTCGGAGATCTCGAGGGCGCGCGCGAAGAGCGCGGCAACGGAGTGGACGCTCCCCGGCTCGGTCAGCTGTCGCGAGCCCGGATGCGAGTCCGTCCCCGAGATCGAGGCGAACACGCCGCTCGATCGGAGCCGATCGAGGGCCCCCTCCGGTAGCACGAGGTGGCTCGCGATGGCATGAATCGTCGACGCTCCGGCCGCCAAGTAGGCTTTCGCGGCCTGCACAAGCGAGCTGCCGGTTCGGATCATGTCGTCGTAGAGGACCACCTCGCGGCCTCGAACGTCGGCGTTGACGCCGGAGACCGAGACATCGCCCGTGGTCGTATCGCGGCGCTTGTAGACGAACGCGGGGTCGACGCCGAGCTGCCGCGCGAGGCTCTCGACCCACTTGGCGCGGCCGGCGTCGGTCGCGCCGAGCACGTAGGGCCGGTCCTGCATGCGATCGCGAATCGCCTGGGTGATGACGGGCCAGCCGTAGAGGTGGTGGGTGACGTGGTCGTCGCCGAAATAGAACTCGATGCCGTCGGTGTGGAGATCGAAGAGAAAGACACGCGTCCCCGCTTCACACGGAGGGATGCTCGAGATCAGCCGCGCGCGGGTCTTTGCGGTGACGACCTCGCCGCGCGTCACCGCCCGGTCCCTCGTCGCGTAGCCGAAGTACGGCATGACGATGCTGAGCGAACGCGCGCCGGCGCGTGAGATGGCGCAGCCGAGGTCGTAGATTTCGAGCCAATCGAGGTCGGTCGGCGTCCCGCCGAGGAGGACGACGTCTCGACCCCAACTGTCCGCCGCGAGGCGCAGGTACCGCTCACCGTCCGGAAACGCCTTGCGCTCGATGGCGCCGCGCTCGAAACGCCCCGCCGCGAAGAGCGCGGGCTCGAAGTACGCGTACTGCGACGTCGTGAAAAGGAGCGGTTCCTTCATGTTGGACGCTGGAGGCTAGTACGGGCGCGACGTCGAGTGGCTCCTTTTGGTACCCTCGCGACAAGCTTGCCCAACCTCGCCGATCCTCCGGTTCGATTGCTCGGGCGCTACGCGATCTGCGGAGCCATTGGTGCCGGCGGGATGGCGACGGTTCACGTCGGCCGGCTCGTCGGCCCGGTCGGGTTCGCGCGTACCGTCGCGATCAAAAAAATGCACGCGACCCTCGCGCGCGATCCCGAGTTCGTCTCGATGTTCGTGGAAGAGGCGCGCATCGCGGCACGCGTCCAGCACGCCAATGTCGTCGCGACGCTCGACGTGGTGAACGAGAGCGGCGAGCTGTTCCACGTCATCGACTACGTGGACGGCGACTCGCTCGCGAAGCTGCTCGCGGCCGCTCGGCAGCACGGTCTGCGCTTACCGATCCCGGTCGTGGGTGCCGTGCTGTCGCAGGCGCTGCACGGCCTGCACGCCGTGCACGAGACGCGAGGCGACGACGGACGGCCGCTCGGGCTCATCCACCGCGATGTGTCCCCCGACAACATGCTCGTCGGCCGCGACGGCATGACGCGCGTGCTCGACTTCGGCATTGCGAAAGCGACGGAGCACGGACGGCGGACGCAGGTCGGGCAAATCAAAGGCAAGGTGACGTACATGGCGCCGGAGCAGATCCGGGCCCAGCCGCTCGATCGGCGCATCGACGTGTACGCGGCGGGCGCCGTGCTGTGGGAGGCGCTCGCCGGGAAGAGGCTCGTGGAAGGCGAGACCGAGGTCGAGATGGTCCACAACGTCCTGACGCGAACGCCTCAGCCGCCCAGCAAGCTCGTGCCTGGCATCGCGCCGGCGATCGACGCGCTGGTGATGAAGAGCTTGGCGCGCGATCCGGCTGCTCGGTTTGCGACGGCGCTCGAGATGGCGCTCGCGGTCGAGACGACGCTGGGCGTCGCGTCTCAAGCGACGATCGCGCAGCTCGTCGAGAGGTTGCTTGCAGCCGATCTCTCGAAAAAGGCAGCGCTCGTCGAGGAGGCGGTTCGGCGAACCGCAGAGCTCGCATCGCGCCCCGAAAACATCGCGAGCGCGTCGACGATCGCGACCCACGACGCCGCTCGCCGCGCACGGTCGCTGGCGGAAACGGCTGCGACACCGCCGCCTTCGCTCGCGAGCGCCGGAACGTTGCCGCAAGGGTCTCTCGCTGCACCGGCTGTCATGGGACCCGGCGCTTCGTCGGGTCCGGTGCCCTCCCCGGCCGCGCCGGCACCGATGCCGATCGGCGGCACCGACGTGATGTCGATCCCCGACCTCTTCGCGGCCGGAGAGCGAGATGTGCGCCGCGCCGCACCGAGCCTCGAAGTGGAGATTCCGAAGGTGCCGACCCTTCAGGTCGCTGGAGCCGAGCCCGCGCCTGCCGCAGCGGCTCCTGCGGCTACTGCGCCCCCCGCCCCTCCCCGCGCACCCGAACCCGCCGCGCCTCAGCCGTCGGGGCTCTCCCTCGAGGTCGACTTCGGTACCACACGCACGCCGCATCAATCTGCACCGGCTGCTCCATGGCCGACCCCGACACCTTCGAGCGCTCCGCGATCGAGCGGTCCGTCGCATCAACCTCCGCCGCCGTTCGGCGTCTCTTCCGCCGGGCCGATGGTGCGACCTGCGATGGGCGGATACGGCGCCGTAGGGCCCGCACCGAGCGCGGGGCGATCCAGCTTGATGGTCGCGGCGCCGATCGCGATCGGCGCGTTGATCATCGTCGCGGTCGCGCTGGTGCTGGTGTTCCGCGGCTCGTCCTCCACGCCACAAGACAGCAGCGCGAAGGCCGCGCCTCCGCCGAGCCCCGAAGAGACGCAGGCCTGCGACATCCTTCGACAGCGGCTTCGCTCGGGCGGGTCGCCGGTCGGCCTTTCTCGCGCCGGATGGGCCGTGGAGATCTGGCTGCGCGGTGAAGGTGGCAAGAAGATCGAACCGAGCGCGATCGACACGAAGGCCGTCGCGACGCCGTCGGATATCGTCGAAATCACGGAGCGAAAGGTCCCGGGCAAAGACGTCGTGGAGGGCGTCCTCGTACGGCTGCGCGGTCCGACCGCCGAGTCGGCGTTCGACGAGGCCGGCGCGCTGAAGCTCGTGAAGGCTGCGGATGCGATGTTCGATCAGACGCGCGCCGAGAGCGCGTCGATGACGCTCAAGTGCGCCCACCTGCCGCACACCGATCTCGGGATGTGGTTCCGCGGTCGAGATCTGCGAAGCGCATCGGCGTCGCTCGTGTTCTCGATGGCGATGTTCGCGGATACGCGGATCGTGCGCGAGGAAGCGCTCGAGACGAAGGACGTCCGCGCGGACATGCCGTACTACGAGCGACTTCACGCGAAGCTGTTCGGTCCGAAGACGAAAGATCTCGAGACCGACATCGAGCGGTACGGCGCGACGGTGGACGAGCCGGGCCCGAACGCGGTTCGAATCACGTTTCCCGCCGCGCGGCTCCAGGACGCGATTCGCGCGAGCCGCGTCGTCGCCGACAAAGCCGGCGTCGAAAATCTCTGAATCACGGCGTGCGTTGGCCGATCATCGGGCCGAGGGGCGCGCGAATACACCGCATGCAGCGGGCGTATTCGCTCCGATGCGAGAGGGACGAGGGGTGAGCGCATGACGAAGAGAGCGTGTTTGCTGTTCGCTTCGATGCTTGTCGGCTGCGGCGGTCCCGCCGAGCCGGCGTCGCCGCAGAGTGGGAACGCCGAAGCCCGAGCGACCGCCGCGGCGGCAGAGGCGCCCGGCACGACCAGCGCGGAGCCGACGACGGCGATAGTGAGCGCGACGCCGAGCTCCGAGCCGACAGCAATGCCTTCGTCGGAGGCATCGATCCCCGGTGAGGTCGAGTATCCCTTCCACGGCCTCGAGAAGATCCCCGACGATTGCAAAGAGCCGAGCGTCGTCCTCACCACGGCGCCGACCAAAGAGGGCTGGGATTACGACTGGATCTGGACGCGACAGGCCATGTACGCGAACCAGCAGTTCAAGCTCGTCGACTGGCCGAGCAAGGCCGACAAGGCGATGCAGGTTCGGCTCGATATGTACGAGATCCCCGGCGGCTTCGCGTTGCTCGGGGTCTGCAAAGACGGCGAGACCTGCAACAAGCTCGCGGCGATGTACAAAGCGACGGTCCCGACCTGCAACCCGAAGCTTCATTGCGGCGAGGTGCCGATGAAGGGGCCGCCGCGGCGCTCGAAGCTCATCCCCGAGACGGGGGCATGGTTGCCGGCATCCGACGACGTCATCGGGCAGTGCGCGCGCATCGGGGTTTGCCTGAAGATGAAGAAGCAGGCGGTCGGCAACCCGGGCGTGGAGTGCCAGTCGTCTCCCAAGAAATTCCGCGTGGATTGCGCGTCGAAGGCTACCTGCGGCGACGTGGTTCAGTGCTTGAACAAACCGTGACGAGCCGCCACACCGCGCCGGTCGAACCGTTGACCCTATGGGCCTCGCCGGCGTGCTGGTAGGCGATCACGCATGTTCGAGCTCGAGCCTCAATCTCTCGACTTCGTGGAACGTGCGCCGCTGCGTGTCTCCGACTCCGCGGTGGTGAGTGCGCCGCGCGAGCGCGTATTCGAGGCGTTCGCGGACGCCGACTCGTGGACGAAATGGTTTCCGCTGATGACGCGCTCGCGCTGGGTGTCCTCGGACATTCGAAAGCTCGGAGCAGAGCGTGAGGTGTCGCTGCTTCTCCTCGGGACGTACCGCGAGCGTTTCATCGCGTGGGACGCTCCGTCGCGCATGACGTTCACGATGACGCGTACGTCGTCGCCGCTCGCTGAGGCGATTGCCGAAGATTTCCGTTTCACCGAGGTCGACGGCGGTCGTTCGACGCGCATCGAGTGGACGCTCGCTGCGCGGCCGCGGCTCGTCGGCCGGCTGCTCAAGCCGGCGCTGGAGACGACGATGCGCCGCGTGTTCCGCAGCTCGGGCACCAAACTCGAAGGCTACCTTCGCAAGAGCTGACACCGGCCCGAAGGCACCTCGGCGTCAGCCGGCGACGGCGCGCGCGACGAGCTCGGCGGTGCTCATGCCGGAGAGCAAATCGAGGTGGAGCGCGAGGGGCGTCACACCGACGGCCCCGGCGTCGTATGCCTCGGTGTCGGAGCCGGGCGCGTCGTGGTGCGTGACCTCGCCGCCGCCGATCCACATGTACTCGGCACCCCGCGGATCGCGACGGAAGAGCACGTCGCCCGCGTACGTCCGGCGCCCGAGCTTCGTCGCGCGAACGGACCACGCCGATCCCGGCGGGACGTTGACGTTGAAGAGCAGCCCCGCCTCCCCCTTCGTCTCACGCACTTGCTCCAGCACCGCGCGCGCGATGGAAGAGCCGAGCGCAGCAGCAGCCGCGCGATCGGCCTTCGTGTCCGCGCTGACCGCGACCGAAGGAATGCCGCGGAGCGCCGCTTCGCGCGCGGCGGCGACCGTGCCCGAGTAGAAGACGTCGACGCCGAGGTTGAGCCCGTGGTTCATCCCGGAGACGCAGAGATCGGGAACACGCGAGAGCACGCGGCCCTCCGAGCTCAGCGCGACGTACACGCAATCGGCGGGCGTGCCGTCCACGACGTGGATGTCGCCTTCGAGCGATCGCATTCGAAGCGGACGATGCAGCGAGAGCGAGTGGCTCGTTGCGCTCTGATTCAGCTCCGGCGCGCAGACCACGACGTCGGCCCACGTCGTGAGCGCCTCACGCAGCGCGAGCAGGCCCGGTGCGAGGTAACCGTCGTCGTTCGAGAGCAGGACGAGCGGACGCACGGCGCCGGCGGTGCCCGCGGATGTTTCGTTCTTGTTCGAGCTCATTTTTCGAAGAGTCGTTTGGGTAGCGCAACGACGAGCTCGAGCAAGCCGCGGATGCGTCCGAGAAAGCCGGCACCGCCGCGGAGCTTCACCATCGCGAGGGCGACCGCGCGCAGCGAAGCGGTGTACGGGTACCACCAGAGCTCGCGCTTTTGCCGGTTTCGATCGACCAGCACCAGTTTGGGTCGAACGAACGCGGAGAGCGCGTGAGGACCGTTGGTGACGCCGAAACCGCTCTCGCCGAGCCCCGACCACGGGAGGCTGGGGATCGCGGCGGTGAAGGCGTGATTGTTGATCGTCACGACGCCGGCGCGAAGGCTTCGCGCGAGCTCTTCGCCGCGCGCGACCTTGCGCGTCCAGACGCTCGCCGTGAGCCCGAAGCGCGAGTCGTTGGCGCGGCGGATCGCTTCTGCTTCGTCGTCGACGATCACGATCGGCAGCACCGGACCGAACGTCTCCTCGCGCATCAAATCGGTCGACTCGTCCTCTACCTTGAGCACGATGGGACCGATCGCGCGCTCGCCGGCGACCGGCGTGTCGCCCGCGACGAGCTTCGCACCGGCTTCGAGCGCACCGCTGACGTGCCGCTCGACGATGTTCGCCTGCGCCGAGGTCGTCATCGGGCCGATGTCGCGGGCGCGATCGAGCTCGGAGACGACCCGCTCGATCTCGCGAATCAGCTCGTCGGCGATGCTTCGCACAACGTATGCGCGCTCGATCGATGCGCAGTTCTGTCCGGTGTTGGTGAACGCGCCCCAGACGAGGCCTCGCGCCGTTCGCTCGATCGGCGCGTCCGCGAGGACGACGGCGGCGTCTTTGCCACCGAGCTCGAGCGAGCACGGAACGAGGCGCTCCGCGCAAACCGCGGCGATCGCCTTGCCGGTGCGGACGCTGCCCGTGAAGACGACCCCGTCGACGTCGGCGCGCACGAGCTTCGCCCCGATGTCGCCGTCACCGCGCACGAGCGCGACGAGACCGTCCGGCACCAAGCCTTCGAAGAGCGACGCGACGAGCGAGCCTGCGCGATCGGCGTGCTCGCTCGGCTTGAAGATCACTGCGTTGCCCGACAAGAGCGCGGGCACGAGCGTGCGGAGCGGGATCGCGACCGGGTAATTCCACGGCGTGATCAGCGCGAGCACCCCGCGTGGCTCGCGGTACACGACCGCACGCTTCGACGGATAGGAGATGGGATCGAGCTCGGCGGGGGCGGACGCGAGGAGCTCTTCCGCGCTGGTCGTCCAGTAGTCGACCAGATCGGCGTTCGGCAGAACCTCGGAGAGAACACCTTCTTCGAACGGCTTGCCGCATTCGTCCGACAGGAGGCGCCCGATCTCGTCCGCCTTCTCGAGCAGGCGCTTCTTGAGCGGGCGAAGCGCATCGGCGCGATCGCGCACCGACCACTTGGCCCAGGCTCGCTGTGCTTCCCGAGCGCGCGAAAGCGCGGTCGAGAGATCTTCGCTTTCGTCCGTCATCCTCAGCTCGCCGCGACCGGCGCGCTCTGCGCGTCGTCTTCACCGCGGTCGAGGGAGGCATCGTAGTCGCTGTCGGGCTCGACGAAGATGCGCTTCATCGCCGGGATCTCCGCGCGGATGCGGTCCTCGAGGACATCGGTCGCCTTCTCGACCTCGGCGACGGTGAACGACTGCTGGAAGCGAACCTTGAGCGCGAGGAGGATCGTACTCGGCCCGAGGTGCAAGCTGAGGAGCTGACGCACGCTCTCCACGCCGGGGGTGGTCTCCGCGAGGGTCACGACGCGATCGCGCATCGACTTCGTGATGCCCTCCCCGATGAGGAGGTCCCGCGTGTCGCGCGCCAGCAAGACGCCGATGACGCAGAGGAGGGCGCCGATGACGATCGAACCGATGGCGTCGAACATCGCGTTTCCGGTGAGCCACGTCACGAAGACGGCGACCAACGCGACGACGAGGCCGACGAGCGCGCCGGTGTCCTCGAGGAGGACGACCGGGATGATCGGGTCTTTGCCTTCGAAGAGGGCCTCGCGGTAGCTGCGATTACCCCTCTCCTTCGCGAACTCTTTCCAGGCGACGAGGAAGCTGCCGCCTTCGAGCGCGATGGAGACCACGAGCACGGCGAGCGCGATCCACGGCGAGCCGGGAGCCTCGACGTGCCCGAGCTTGTGAACGCCTTCGTAGATGGCGTAGACGCCGCCCAGGAAGAACAACAGGAGCGCGACGATGAACGCCCAGAAGTACGACTCCGCGCCGCGTCCGAACTGAAAGCGATCGTCAGCGCGCTTCGAGCTCAACACCATGCCGACGAGCAGCAGGCCCTGATTCGTCGTGTCCGCGACGGAGTGGACGCCTTCCGCCATCATCGTCGCGCTGCCGGAGAAGAACGCCGCGATGAACTTCGCGACGGCGATGCCGCCGTTCGCGAACATCGCCGCCTTGACCACCTTTTTGGGATCGCCGCCGCCGCCTGCCATGGGAGTGGGCGATCCTTTACAGCATCACAGGTCTTGCGGGTTGACCGTCGTGGGCGGAGGCGGCATCGGCGTCGCTCCGCCGGGCGGCGGGGTCGGGGCCGTCGGCTGGGGGATCGCCGGGGACGGGCCCATGAGCTCCTGCTCGGTGAACACCACGACCTTCGAGCCCTGGCACTGGATCGGCACGCTGCGGCCGCCACGGGGCACCGAGGTGCCGGCCTTCGCGACGCTCACGTAGATGGCCTTCGTGCGACCGCACTCGACCTCGAGCCAGGTGTTGACGTCGCCGAGCTTCGCGTTCTTCGTCGTGAACGCCGTGCCACCGCCCTCGTACTGCACGAAGAGGTACGCCTTGGTCGCGGGCAGCGTTTTCGGATCGGTGGGGGGCGTCGACGAATCCGACGCTCCCGCGGTGGGAGCGGCGGAGGCCGACGCAGAGACATCCGCAGAGGCCGACGCGGTCACCGCCGCCGTTTCGGTCGCCGTTGCCGTCGCTGTCGCGGTGGCCGTCGTCGTCGGTGTGGCCGCGGTCGTCGCGGTCGTCGCGCCCGTCGGCGCAGCCCCGGTCTTTTCAGGCTTCGGCGTGGGCTTTTCGTCCTGCTTGCGCAGGTAGACGAGCACCACCGCACCGACGACGAGCGCGAGGAACGCCGCCACGAGGAGCTTGGGCAGCGCGCTGCCCTTCTTCTTCATCTCCACCGGCTCGGTGACGAACTTGCTCGGCGCTTCCTCGGCGGCCGACGAGAAC
This sequence comes from Polyangiaceae bacterium, assembly GCA_013361525.1. Lineage (GTDB taxonomy): Bacteria > Myxococcota_A > Polyangia > Polyangiales > Polyangiaceae > Xiheicaenibacterium. The sequence continues at coordinate 37,122 of JABFXY010000013.1, forward strand.
GACGGAGGCGGCTCGACGGGTTGCGCCGGTTCGATCGGTCGCACCGGGCGCACTTCGGGTGCGGGGACGATCGGAGCCGGCTCTTTCGCGGCGATGGGTGACGGGGCGGAGATCGGCGCCGAAGGCGGAACGACCTCGGGCAGCGGCGGCTCGACATCGGCGACCGTCGCCTCTTCGAGCATCGTCGGTTCAGGTTGCGCCGGCGCAAAAGCCTGCGGCGCCGGCTCCTCGCGAAGCACCGGAGGCTCGGCCACGATGGGAGAAGGCGCGGGCGGCGGCTCCGCCGGGGCGGGCGGAGGAACGTCCGCGAGCAAACGCGCGACCTCCGCCTCTTCGGCCGGACGCGTCACGGCGAACGGATCGCTCGGCGGGAGCACCGCGGCTGCGTCGACGACCGGAAGGCCGAACTCCTCGGCCATCGAGGTCGCCGCGACGGGCTCGTTGATGCCCTCGACGGCGACGACCGGAGCGGCAGCGATGGCGGGAGCCTGGGGCTTCACCGCGGCGATCGGAGCCGGAGGGGTCGGCACGCGCCGCGGGGGAGGAGCAGCAACGGGAGGCTTGGGGGATTCAGCGCGGGCCGCCGGGCGCTGCGGACCACCCTGCGGTCCGGCTTGGCCGAAGCCACGCACACCGCCGGGGGCGCTGGGCCTGTCGAGGCGGGTCCCGTCCTGGACCGTCGCTTTGAGATCCGGCCCTGCGATGGGACGGCGCGCGGGCGGCTCGGGCGCGGGCTTGGCCGCAACCGGCGCAGGCGCAGGCGCAACGACAGGTGCAGGCGCCGCAGCTCGAGCCTCGCGCGCGGCCGACACGGCCGAAGCGTCCGAGGAGGCAACGTCGGAGAACGCGCCCGCCCGCCACGAAACGCGGGGACTTGCGGCGTTCTTCTGAATTCGGACCAACAGGGCCTCGAGGGCCGCGACTCGTTCCGTGTTGCTCACTTGCATTCGCTCCAAACGCTCGGAGAACCGGCGGGGTCACCAGCATACCGAGGAGGGGCGATCCGGGCATCATTTCTCCAGTTCCGCTCCGATGCCGCCGATGTCGGAGTCGGCCTGCACCTTCCCGGACGCCGTCGGTGCCGGCTCCGTGACGTGACCCATTTCGGCAGTCACGCATCCGCGGCGGCGTCGATCGAAATCGAACCGCGCGCCTCGAACGTGGAGACCTGGATGCGCTCACGAATGCCGAAACATCGGTGAGGCCGCTTATTTTTTCGCGAGCCCTGCCCTCGCCGTGCGCCTGACCCCAATCTCCTTTAAAGACCGCCCCAATGAATGCGTGGAAAGCTCGCCTTGGTTTCTTGACATTGCCCGCCACGCTGCTCGCCACCACCGTGGCCAGCGCACAACCTGCTGCGCAGCCGGCCCAACCGCCGACGGCGGCCCCGCCGACGATGGATCTCGGCCCCGGCAAGGATGCGGTCAAGGACAAGCCTGATCCGCTGGCAGAAGCGCTCGCGGTTCAGCCCGGCGGGCTCACGTTCGAGATGGCCGGGCGAGAGGCCGTCACGACGAGCAACGCCGTCCACTCGAAAGAGGCCGAGCTCGAAGGCGCGCAGGGCGCGGTGTCCAGCGCGACGGTCTCGTTCTTTCCGCGCCTGACCCTGTCGGCGAGCTACACGCGCTTGAGCGAGGTCGAACAAGGGAGCATCGGCGGCGGAGGCGGCATCCTAGGCGCCGCGAACGAAGGCCCCGTCGGCGTAGGCCCCTGCCCCGACAACCCGGCGAACCAGTGCGTGCTCGATTCGGGCGGCCTGCCGGTGCAGGCGGTGTCCTTCACCTTCCCCCAGGTGCTGAACCAGATCGCCTTCAGCGCCGGGTTGACCATTCCGATCTCGGATTACTTCCTGCGCTCGATTCAGGCCTACAACGCGGCCGATCACAACGAGGACTCGCTCGAGATGGCCGTGGAGGCGCAGCGTCTCACGACCGCGACCGAGGCCAAGATCGCCGTTTTGAACTGGATCCTCGCGAAGGGCCAGGTCGTCGTCGCACACATGAGCGTCGAGCAGGCGAACGCGCAGCTCGCGGACGCCAAGGCGCTGCGCAAGGCAGAGAAGGGCTCCGAAGCCGACGTCATGCGCATCGAGGCGCTCGTCGCTCAATCCGAGTTCACCGAGACGGAGGCTCGCTCGAACGAGGTCATCGCGGAGCAGCGCCTGCGCGTGATCCTGCACACGCCCGCGACCCGTCAGCTCGCGATCGGCGTCGACGTCCTCGCGACGCCGGCGACCCCTGCCCTGCCCGGCGTCGACGCGCTCATCGCGGAAGCCGTGCGCAACCGCCTCGAGATCCTCTCGACCGAGGAGCAACGGCTCGCCCTCGAGAACCTCGAGTCGGTCACCGAGGCAGGCTACTGGCCGCGCCTCGATGGCTTCGCCGATGTGCTCGTCGCGAACCCGAACTCACGCGTCTTCCCCCAGCAAGAGCGGTTCGACGCGACGTGGGACGTCGGTGTCCGGCTGACCTGGGTCGTCAACGACACCTTCAGCACCATCGGCTCGGCGAAGCAGGCCAAATCGCGAACGGCGCAGCTCGACGCGCAAAAGCTCGCGCTCATCGACTCCATCCGCCTCGAGGTGATTCAGGCGCACGCCGATCTCCTCAAGGCCGCGCCGCAGATCGAAGCCGCGAACCGCGGCGTCGCCGCCGCCGAAGAAACGCTCCGCATCACGAAGCTCCTCTTCGCGGTCGGCAACGGCACCTCCACCGCCCTCGCCGACGCGGAGAACTCGCTCACCGTCGCGCGCCTCCGCAAGCTCGCCGCACACGTCGGGCTTCACGGCTCGATCGTGCGGCTGCAACACGCGACGGGTCGCGACCGGGCGATGGCTCCCGTCAAGTAGACGGTTTTTCTCGCGTGCGCACGACGGCGTGGGTCCGGCCCTGGCGGACTCACCCGTGCTTCGCCGTGCTCCAGTCGGGGCCGGTTCCGATGTCGACGACCAGCGGCGGATCCATCGGGAAGGCCGCGACCATCTCTTCGGCGATCCACGAGCGCGCGGAGGTGAGCTCCGCGTCGGGGACCTCGAACAGGAGCTCGTCGTGAACCTGGAGCAACAGGCGCGCTTCCGAGCGCTCCTTCGTCGTGCGCTTCGCGACGCCGAGCATCGCGACCTTGATGATGTCGGCCGCCGATCCCTGGATGATCGTGTTCACCGCGAGCCGCTCGCCGAGGGCGCGGGTCTGGCGGTTGGTGGCGCGGATTTCGGGGACGGGTCGGCGGCGGCCGAACAGCGTCGTGACGAACCCTTCTTGGCGCGCACGCTCGATCGTCTCCGCGATGAAGGCGCGCACCGCGGGCAAACGAGACAAATACGCGTCGATCGTCTTTTGAGCCTCTTCGCGAGGGATATCGAGGTCCTCCGACAGGCCGAACGCGGAGATGCCGTAGAGGATGCCGAAGTTCACGCGCTTCGCCATCGTGCGGTCCGCCTCGGTGACGGCCTCTCGATCCTTCTCGAAGATTTCGGCGGCGGTCGCGGCGTGGATGTCGTCGCCGCGCCGGAACGCGTCGAGCAGCACCGTCTCCTTGCTGATGTGCGCGAGCAGACGAAGCTCGACCTGCGAGTAGTCCGCCGACAACATCGTGAAGCCGGGATCGGCGATGAACGCCGCGCGGATCGTGCGGCCGAGCTCGGTTCGCACGGGGATGGCCTGCAGGTTCGGATCCGACGTCGCAAGACGTCCGGTCGACGCCGACGTCTGTCGAAACGTCGTGTGGACGCGTCCGTCTTTGCGGACGAACCCGGGCAGCGTGTCGAGGTAGTTGTGGAGCAACGTCGAGAGCTCCCGGTACTCCTCGATGATCGGCACGATCGGATGCGCCTCGCGGATCGACCGCAAGACGCGCGTGTCGGTGGAGTAACCGGTCTTCGTCTTGCGCCCCGCCTCGAGCCCGAGTTTGTCGAACAGCACGTGGCCGAGCTGCTTCGGCGAGGCGAGCACGAACGGCTCACCCGCGAGCTCGTGGGCCTTCGCTTCGAGGGTGCTCACGCGTTTGGCGACGTCGCCGGTGATCGCGTGCAGGCGCTGCGTGTCGACCCGGATGCCGCGGTCTTCCATCTCGGCGAGGATGACGGCGAGCGGCAGCTCCATCGTCTCGTAGAGCGAGAGCATCGACCGCTCCGCGAGCTTTCCGCGGTACCTCGACGCGAGCCTTCGTGATGTCTCGGCCTCGCGGATTACCGCGGCCGTGCCCGCATCGGGGGCCGGGGACGGAACCACCTCGACCCCTTGCTCCGAGGCGAGCTCGTCGATGAGGTACGCCGGTCGCGCCGGCTCGACCAAATAGGCCGCGATCATCGTGTCCTCGACGACGCGCGCCCCCGTCCTCGGCAGCGACTTCGCGTCGTGCGCGACGATCGCGCGGCCCGCGAGCTTGCTCCCGATCGCGTCGGTCCACCAACCGACCGCGACGCCGTCCTCGCGCGCGAGCGCGACACGCCCTTCTCGAACGGCGACCGCGAGCGGATCGGTACCTTCGAGGTCCGCGTCGGTCAGCGCATGCCACGGGGCGGCCGTTCCCACGACCTCACGCGCTGCGGCGGGCAGCGCCTCGTCCAGCAGATCGACGCGCTTGAGCAGCGCCTTGAACTCGAAGCGCCGGAACATCTCGCGCATCTTCGAGCGGTCCGGCGGCGAGAGCACGAGCTTCGCCGGATCGCAGTCGAGGTCCAGATCGCGGCGCATCGTCGCGATCGCCTTCGCGCCGCGCGCCTGCTCCGCGAATTCACGGATGGCCCGTCCGCGTGCCGGAGGCAGCTCGGCTGCGTGCTCGAGGACACCTTCGAGCGAGCCGTACTTGTCGATGAGCTGCGCGGCGGTCTTCTCACCGATGCCGGGAACGCCGGGAATGTTGTCGGAGGTGTCGCCCTTGAGGCCGATGAAGTCCGGGATTTGATGAGGCTTGATGCCGTAGCGCGCCTCGACTCGCTCCGGCGTGTAGACCTGCACGTCCGAGACTCCGCGCGGCGTCATCATGAGGCGGACGTGTTCGGTGACGAGCTGGAACGCGTCGCGGTCGGTCGAGACGACGCATGTCTTCAGCTTCTCCTGGTCGGCACGTGTCGCAAGCGTCGCGATGACGTCGTCGGCCTCCCAACCTTCGAACTCGAGGTTTCGATACCCGAACGCCTCCACGATCGGCCGAAAGTGAGGAAACTGCTCGCCGAGCAGGTTCGGCATCGGCTTTCGCTCGGACTTGTACTTCGCCGCGAGGCTCGCTGCGGCGAGCTGCAATCGCTCGACGGGCCGCGTGTCCCACGCGACAGCGACCGCGCGCGGCTTGTAGTCGACGAGCAGCTTGAAGAGCATGTTCGCGAAGCCGAGGAGCGCGTTGGTCGGCTGCCCGTCGGTCGTCGCCAGCTCCTCCGGGAGCGCGTAATAGGCGCGGTAGGCGAGGTTGTTGCCGTCGACGAGGAACACGTCGCAGCCGTGGGCGGGACCGTCGTCGAGATCGAGGCTCGCACCCGTGAGCGTCTTGGTCACGGCGGGAACCAACCACGCTCGCGCCTCGACGAAAAGCAGAAGTGGACGCTACGGCGCCGCGGCCGTCACCTTCGCGCCCTGCGACTTCGCCTCGGCGACGCATCGCACGCCGCCGAACCCGCAGCGGTAGCTCGGCTTGAAGCCGCCGGGCCGCGTGATTTGCAGCTGCGCGGCGACGCCGTCGCGCCAAGTTCCGCCTTTGGTCACGTACATCGTGCCCGCGCTGTCGGCTTTGGAGCTCGTCCACTCGAAGACGTTGCCGGTCAGATCGACGATGCCCTGCGGGTTGTTGCTCGCGGGGAACTCCCCGACGGCGCAGGTGCCCTTGCGCGCGCCGGTCGACGAGCCGCTCCAGCAGACCTCGTCCTTCGGCGCGTCGTTGCCGAACGCGTATTTGCGCGCTTCTTGACCGGCGCGCGCGACCCACTCCCATTCTTCCTGGGTGGGAAGGCGTTTGCCGACCGCCGTGCAGTAGCCGTTCGCCTGCGGGTAATCGACGCAGACGATCGGATGGTTCTCCTTGCCCGCGATCTTGAACGTCTTCGCCTCCGCGCAGTCGAGGAAGGCGTCCGTGCACTTTCCGTCTTTCACGCACGCCTCGTACGCGGTCGCCGTGACCTCGGTCTTGTCGACGCAGAGATCACCGACCTGGACCTCTTTCTTCAGCAAGCCGAACTGAAACGATCCACCGGCGACCTTCACCATTCCGTCCGGACACTCGGGCGGCGGCGGCGGCGTGGAGACGATCGCCGTCGAGGTGGGCGCAGCGCTGTCGACGGCGATGGCGGTGCTCGTCGACGTAGGCGGCGCATCGGCGGTTGCCGTCGACGAAGGAGCCGTCGCGATCGGACGCGCGACCTCATGGTCTTGGGTGCCGCAAGCCGCGACGAGCAGCAAACAAACGGCGAAGGGGCGAAGTGTCATCGAGCTCATCGCGTTCATAGGATGGTGAGGACGGGGCTTTCTTCGTCGTCGAGCCAATGCTCTTGGACGACGATGGCAGGCAGTTGGGTGAGCGGGCCTTCGTAGCCGGGCCCGAACGTGAGGATCTGGATCACGCGCCGATCGCCCTTGCGGACGGGGAACACCATCTCGCCGCCCGACGGAAGCTTCGCGTCTTTGCCCTCCGTCTGCGGGTCGATCCAATACGCGTTGCCTTGCACCGTGCCGCCGAGCGTCGCGATCGACGCGGTGACGAGCTCCGAGCACGCGATGCGGATCCACTCGCGCACCCGATACGTCTTGCATCCGCTCGCGCGCGGGCCGCGACGCGTCGGCGCGACCTCGGGCGCGTCGCGCCACTCCACGGCGGTCGGCGTCGGCGACGTTTCGGTCGGAATCGAGGCGTCGAAGGCCGCGAGGCTCGAGAGCGGCGCGGCTTCCGCGTCAGGTTTCGCCGTAGCGCTCGCGGTCGGAGGTGCAGCCGCCGGATCGTCACCGAGCGAGACGGCGCCGTAGGCGAGCAGCGCGACCGCTGCGCCGATCGCGACGATGCGATGGTTGGTGCTCATAGGGTCTTCAGGTAGGCGACGAGAGCGGCGCGATCGGCTTCGGACAGGTGGGTGGTTTTGCCCATCCGATCCTTGTTGTTGTCGATGAGGCGCTCGAGGCTCGTCGCGCTGCCGTCGTGAAAATATGGCCCGCGATTGCCGACGAACGCGAGCGATGGTGTCTTGAAAGCCTGCTTCGGCTCGTCGTCGAAGCCGCGCACGAGCGGGAGCGCCGCGAGCGGGTGCGCCACACGGTCGGTGAACGACGTCTCTGCCTTGTGGCAGCTCGCGCACGCCGCGGTCGCGTCCCCGAACACCTCTTTGCCGCGCCGCTCGAGCGGTCCGAGCTCCGCGGTGGTCGAGCGCGCGGGCGGGACGAGGCCTTTGCGAAGAAAGATGGTGAGGTAAGCGCTACGCGCCGCGACGTTTGCGGGCTCGTGCGCAGGCAGGCCGCCCCAGCGGTGCAGGCCCATGCCGGCCTGGATTCGATCCCCGAGCGTCGCGCTCTCCGCGCGCCATCCGTACGGCCCCTGCGCGTCGACACGCCCGACGAGCCAGGCCGTTCGACGCGGAAAGCCCTTCGTCTTCGCGAGGTCCGGAACGTTTTCGTAGGTGCCGACGAAGTTCGCGCGGGTGCCGCCGTCGGGCGTGTCGAAGCTCGCCTCGTGCCACACGTGCCCGTCGTCGCGTCCCTCGGGGTGACAACCGGCGCAGGCGAGCCCGCCGCTGGTGATGCGGTCGGTCGCGTCATAGAACAGGCGACGCCCCTTCGCGGCGTCCTCGGAGAGCGGATCGGTGTCGATGCGCACGGTTTGGATCGGCGCCGGCGGCTCTGCCGAGAGCGGATCGGTCGACAGCGGGATGCGAACGAAGTCGTAGGTGCTGCGACAAAAGACGTACGCGAAGCGCTCGTCTTCCGAGAGCGCGATGCCGCTCGGCGCACCGCCCGACCGAGCGGTGCCGAGATTCGGGTCGACGTCGCTGCCGATCTTGTAGGTGCGCATCACCGAGAGCGTCGGATCGAGCGCGAGCGCGTCGAGCTCGGCGACGACGTTGTCCCCCTCCCCCGCGACGAGGAGCGTGCGCGTCGTGGTGCGGTAGCGGATGTCGCGCGGCTGCGTGAACGGCGCGAGCGGCTCCGCCGGAAGGTTCGCGAGCGTGTCCGGCGTCTCCGTCTCTTTGGCGATCGAGGAGCGCAACATGAGCGCGTTACCCTGATGGAGGGGCGCGATGCCGCTCGCCGTGTCGGTTCGCAGCACGTCGACGGTAGCCGCTCCGAACCAAGCTTCGCGGCCCATCGCGCCGAGGGCGTGGCGCGGCGCGAACAGGCGTTTTCCGTCGGGAGAGAGGGCGAGCGCGTAGCCGAGCGCAGCGGAGAGACTCTTGCCGGAGGGCGCGCGAAGCGCGGACGCGGCGAGATCGACGCGCGACACCGTCGCGGCGGACGTGTCGACGCCGTCGAGCTTCGTCAGGCGCGAGCCGACGATGTGGCTGATCCACGCGGTCTTGCCGTCTGCCGCGATCACGACGCCGCGAGGCTCACGCGTCGTGTCGGCGATCCACACCGGTCCGGTGCTGCCGTCCGCGGTCATCGCGTCGATGTCGACGGCGGCAACCTTGTTTGCGTACGCGCTGGTGACCACGGCGCGTTTGCCGTCTTTGCTCACCGCGAGGCCCCATGCATCGGGTGGAAGCGGCGTCTTGCCGACCTCGCGCACGCTGCCGCCCTCGACGCGGAGCTTCACGAGCAAGCCCGGATCCCGCACCGTGACGAGGATGGTGTCGTTCCACGCGACGACGTTCGCCGGCGGCCCGGGCAGCTGCACGGTCGCGAAGCCCCCCGCGCTGTCGACGGTCGACGCATCCGAAGCAATACGCAGCGCGCGGTGATCTTCGTCCGCGATGACGATGCTTTCCGTGCCGGGGAAACGCGCCACCAAACCACCCGTGAGCGGCGCTTCGAGCGCACGGGCCGGAGCCTGAAGCGTGACCGGTGACGAGGTCGTCGCGGGCGAGGAGATCGCGCTCGACGAAGCCGCAACCGACGAGGGCGCAGGGCCCAGATCGGCTCCATCGCCACAGGCGGACGCTTGCGAGACTGCCACCAGCACCGAGCAGGCGGTCACCAACCAGGCCGTGCTCGTGAGCCGGCGCGCGCTTCGCGCAGTGTGACCGCACCTTTTCATCGTGCGCGATGATCGCGAGGACCACCGCGCTTCACAAGGGCGTCGGCACTCTTACGGGCACAAATATGCGTAGTCGAGATGACCGAACGTCGTGTCGGCATACACCGCGTGAACGCCGCCCGCGCCGTCCACCACGAGCTTCGGCTCGGCCCCCGGCGTGTGCGTGTCGACGGTGAGCTCGATGAACGATCCGCCGGCCGGCTTGTACGCGTAGTCGAGGTGATCGAAGAGCACGTCATGGTAGAGCGCGTGCACGACGCCGCTCGGTTGAACGACGAGCGCGGCGTACGGCGCCGGCTCGTGCGTGTCGACCGTCGTCTCGACGAACGAACCGCCGGGTGCCTTGTAGGCGTAGTCGAGGTGGTCGAACAACGTGTCCTGGTAGAGCGCGTGTACCCCACCTGATCCGTCCACGACGAGCTTCGGGTGCGGACCCGGCGTGTGGGTGTCGACCGTCGTCTCCACGAACGAACCGCCCGGGGCCTTGTAGGCGTAGTCGAGGTGATCGAAGAGCGCGTCGACGTAGAGCGCATGCACGCCGCCGGATGCGTCGACCGAGAGCTGCACGTCGCTGCCCGGCTCGTGCGTGTCGACCGTGGTCTCCACGAACGAACCGCCGGGTGCCTTGTACGCGTAGTCGAGGTGGTCGAAGAAGACGTCGTGGTAGAGCGCGTGCACACCGCCCGAGGCGTCGACGACGAGCTTCACGCCTGCGCCGGGGACGTGTGTGTCGACCGTGGTCTCCACGAACGATCCCCCGGGGGCTTTGTAGGCGTAGTCGAGGTGGCCGAAGAGCGTGTCGTGGTAGAGCGCGTGCACACCGCCCGAGGCGTCGACGACGAGCTTCGGGCTCGGCCCGGGAGCATGCGTGTCGACCGTCGTCTTTGCGAAGGAACCGCCGGGCGCTTTGTACGCGTAGACGAGGTGGCCGAAGAGCGTGTCGTGGTAGAGCGCGTGTACACCGCCCGAGGCGTCGACGACGAGCTGCATCTCGCTCGCGGGCTCGTGCGTGTCGACCGTCGTCTCGACGAACGATCCCCCCGGCGCTTTGTATGCGTAGTCGAGGTGGTCGAAGAAGACGTCGTGGTAGAGCGCATGCACGCCGCCCGACGCGTCGACGACGAGCACCGGAAACTCTCCGGGCTCGTGCGTGTCGACGGTGGTCTCGCTCCAGATCTTTTCGTCGACGATGCCGTCGCAGTCGTTGTCGGTCGCGCTGCCGCACACCTCGGCCATCGGAACGACCTGGCCCATACACGCGCCCCAACTCTGTCCGCTCGCCGCGCACGTCTGCGTGCCCGCGTGGCAGATGCCGACATCGAGCGTCGCGGCGGGGCCGGTGTAACAGCTCTGCGTGGCACCGGGTGAGCACAGGCAACCTTCGTTGCTCGTGCCGTCGCAGTCTTCGTCGTTCGGGGCTGAGCATTGCTCCGCGGTCGGGGTCACCTGCCCTGCGCACAGGCTGTAACCATCGCCCGTCTCGCACGTGCGCTGCCCTCCGTGACAGACGCCCACGTCTTCGGTCCCCGCCGCGCCGGTGTAGCAATCGATGACGTCGCCGATCGTGCAGGTGCAGCCGGTCGTCGTCTCGTTCGTCTCGCCGTCGCAGTCGAGATCGACGGCACCGAGACACGCCTCGTCCGCAGGCTTCACTTCACCGGTGCACGGACCGAGCTCGGTGCCATCGGCATTGCATTGCGCTGTCCCCGCCTTACAGGCGCCGACGTTCAACGTGCCGGCCGGGCCGGTGTAGCAAGCGACGGTTGCGTTCGGCGTGCAGTCACACCCGGCCCCGCCTTCGTTGACTTGCCCGTCGCAGTCGTCGTCGATGTCGGTCGTGCACGTCTCGGGGACCGGCAACACCTCGTCATCGCAAGGCCCCCAGCCGTCTCCGTCGGCGTTGCAGACCTGCGTCCCGCCTTTGCACGGTCCGTTTCCTTCCGTGTTGGGCGGGCCGGAGTAGCAAGCCTGCACGTCGCCCGGCTCACAGGCGCAGTCGAAGCCCTCTTCGTCGACGAGGCCGTCGCAGTCTTCGTCGCCGGGATTCGCGCACGTCTCGTCGGTCGCGAGAACCTCTCCTTCACACGGGCCGAAGCCGGAGCCGTCCTCTTCACAGGTCCGCTCGCCGCCGCGGCACAGCCCCACATTTTCTTGCTCGGGCAACCCTGTAAAACAGGCGACGACCTCACCCGGCGCGCACTTCTGCTCGATCGAGCCGCCCTCACCCGAGCCGCCTTCACCTGCGCCACCGGTCGGCGTCGTGTCGCCGTCGTCGGAACATCCGACGGTGAGCATCGTGCTCAAAACGAAGGCGACGAAGCAGCTCGCGCGGTAGGCAGGGCGCATGGCGCTCGCGCGTACGACGGCGCAAAGGCGGGCCCAACCCCAAAGCAGCATTGTGCAGAACGAACCGCTTCTGCGGGGCCTGCGCCGGGAGCCGGATGGTCAGTCCCTGGAGCGCTCGCGCCAGCCTCCGCCGAGCGCCTTGTACAGACTGACGACGTTGTTCATGCGGGCGAGCCGCACGTCGATGAGCCGGGCCTCGACGACGTAGAGATCGCGCTGGGCGAGCAGCACCGAGAGGTAGTTTTCGATGCCGGTGCGGTACCGCAGCTCGGAGATCTCCTGGCGGCGGCGTTGCGCGTCGACGCTCTTTTCGAGGGCCCGAACTTGACGGTCGAGCGGCTCGCGGCCGGCGAGCGCGTCGGCGACCTCGCGGAACGCGACTTGGATGGCCTTTTCGTACTCCGCGATCTCGATGTGCTTGCGCACGTGCGCGGCGTCGAGGTTTCCCTCGAGGCGACCGCCGGTGAAGATCGGCGCGGTGATCTGCGGGGTGAAGCTCCAGAGCGCAGCGGTCCCTCCGAACAGGCCCGTCAGCGCGGTGCTCGCGATCCCACCGAGCGCCGTCAGCGATATCGTCGGAAAGAACGCCGCGCGCGCCGCGCCGATGTCCGCGTTCGCCGCCTTCAGCTGATGCTCCGCCGCGAGGATGTCAGGCCGTCGCGTGAGCAAATCCGACGGAAGCCCCGCCGGGATGTCGGCGAGGACGTCCTCGTCGGCAAACGGCAGCCCGGCCGGCAAGTCGCGCGGAAGCGGCCGGCCGACGAGCAAGACCAGCGCGTTCTCGGCGAGTGCGCGCTCCCGTGTGAGGCGCGCGATGTCGGCGCGCGCGGCCTCGACCTGGCCCTCCGCCGCCCGCACCTCGAGCTCGCCGTGGATGCCCTCCTCGAACTGGCGTCGCGTCAGATCGTAAAACGACCGGAGCGCGCGCAGCGTCCGCCTTGCGAGGGCGAGCTGCTCGCCCGTCGCTTGCAGCACGAGGTATTGCGACGCGACCTCGGCGACCAGGCTGAGATGAGCGCTGCGCCGGGTGGCCTTGCTCGCGAGGTACTGCTCGAGCGCGGCGTCTTTCAGGTTGCGAACGCGTCCCCACAGATCGAGCTCGAACGAGGTGACCGACAGGCCGACGGTGTACGAGCCGTTCACCTGCGCGCCGCCCTCGTCGTCGCTGGCGGCGCCGAAGTCGATGCCTTTGCTCCGACCGCTCAAGTCGACGCTGCCGACGCCGGCGAGCGTCGGAAACTGCTCGGAGCGCTGAATTCGATATTGGGCGCGCGCGAGCTCGACGTTGAGCGCCGCGATGCGCAGGTCGCGGTTGTTTCGTAGCGCGAGGTCGATGAGCGCGACCAGCCGCGGATCGCCGAAGACGTCGCGCCAGCCGATGTCGGAGGCAGCGACGCCGTTCGTCTGCGTCTCCCCGGCCGAGGCGGGCCAGGCTTCCGTCACCGGCGAGGCCGGGCGCTCGTAGGTCGGCGCCATGTTGCACCCTGCGCCGACGAGCACCGCGAGCGTCGCGACCGCGGACCCGATACTGAAGCTCGCGCGACGCTCAGCCATGTCCCCCTCCGGGCGCGCCCGCCGGCTTCAGCGGCAGCGACAGCTGCGTCGGCGGCTTGTCCTTCTTCTTTCGTCGCTGCGTGAGGCGGGTCACGACGACGAAGAACACCGGCACCAGCATCACGCCGAGAACGGTCGCCGCGATCACGCCGCCGGCGACTGCGTTGCCGATCGCGTTCTGCGCAGCGGCGCCCGCGCCGCTCGCGAGGGCCATCGGCAGGACACCGAGACCGAACGCGAGCGACGTCATCACGATCGGTCGCAGGCGTAGACGAGCGGCCTCGAGCGCGGCCTCGTCGATCGGCGCGCCCTTTTCGTGGATCTCCTTCGCGAACTCGACGATGAGGATCGCGTTCTTCGCGGCGAGGCCGATCGTCGCGAGAAGGCCGACCTGGAAGTACACGTCGTTGGTCGTCTTGCCGACGAACGTGGCGATGACGGCGCCGAGCACGCCGAGTGGCACGACGAGGAGGACCGAGATCGGAATCGACCAGCTCTCGTAGAGCGCTGCGAGGCACAGGAACACGAACACGAGTGAGATCGCGTAGAGCAGACCGGCACCCGCACCGGCCGCGCGCTCCTCGTACGACACGCCCGACCACTCGACGGCCATGCCCTCGGGGAGCTGTTTCGCGAGCTCCTCCATCGCGGCCATCGCTTCACCCGAGCTGTGTCCGGGCGAAGCCTCGCCTTGGATCGCGATCGTCGAAAACCCGTTGAAGCGATCGAGCTTCGGCGATCCGTACTTCCACTGTCCCGCGGCGAACGCCGAAAACGGAACCATCTCGCCGGCGGCATTGCGCACGTACCAGCGGCCGAGATCGCCCGGCAACATGCGAAACGGCGCATCCGCTTGCATGAACACGCGCTTCGTCCGGCCGCGATCCAGAAAATCGTTGATGTACGAGGCGCCCCACGCGGCGGACAGCGTCGTGTTGATGTCAGCAATCGACAGGCCGAGCGCCGACGCCTTCTCCTCGTCGACCTCGACCTTGTACTCGGGCCTATCGACGAGGCCACCTTGACGAACCTTGGTGAGCGCGGGGTGATTGCTCGCCGCCTCGATGAGCTTGTTGGTCGCTTCGACGAGCGCTTGATGCCCGAGCCCTGCGCGGTCTTCGATCTGGAGCTGGAAGCCGCCGACGTTGCCGAGCTCGGGAATCGCAGGCGGCACGATCGTGAACGCCTGCGCTGTGCGTATCTTCGCGAACGCCGCGGTCGTCCGCGATGCCACCGCGTCCGCACGAAGGTGTTTGTCTTTGCGTTGGTCCCAGTCGCGCAGCTTGATGAACGCGAGGCCCGAGCTCTGTCCGCGGCCGACGTACGCGTAGCCGTTCACCGCGTACACCTCCTCGACGGCGGCACCCTCTTCGGTGAGGAGGTAGTCGCTCACCTGTTTCGTCACCTCGCGGGTCTGCTCGATGGTGCTGCCCGGCGGCAGGAGGATTTGCGCGGTCAACGTGCCTTGATCCTCGTCGGGGATGAACCCCGTCGGCATGCGGAGGAAGAGCAGCGCGAGCGCGCCGCAGAGGCCGACGTACACCAGCAGCGCGACGCCGCGATGCCGCACCAGGCGCCGCAGGCTGCGTCCGTACCCGGCGTTCGTGCGGTCGTAGACCCGGTTGAACGCGCCGAAGAAACCCTTCTTCTTTTCGGTGCGCTCCGGCCGGAGGATCGTCGCGCAAAGCGCGGGCGTGAGCGTCAGCGCCACGAACACGGAGAGCGCCATCGCCGAGACGAGGGTGATCGAGAACTGGCGGTAGATCGCGCCGACCGAGCCGCCGAAAAACGCCATGGGGATGAACACGGCCATCAGCACCGTCGCGATGCCGACGAGCGCGCCCGTGATCTGCTGCATCGACTTCTTCGTCGCCTCCTTCGGCGGAAGGTTCTCCTCGTGCATCACGCGCTCGACGTTCTCGACGACGACGATCGCGTCGTCGACCAAGAGGCCGATCGCGAGCACCATCCCGAACATCGTCAGCGTGTTGATGCTGAACCCCGCGGCCGACAAAATGCCGAAGGTACCGAGCAACACGACGGGCACGGCGATCGTCGGGATGATCGTCGCGCGGACGCTCTGCAGAAACAGGAGCATCACGACGAACACGAGACCGACGGCCTCGGCGAGCGTCTTGACGACGTCCCTGATGGAGATGCGGACGAAGGGCGTCGAGTCGAGGACGTAACGGACCTTCAGCCCTTCGGGGAACCCCTTGGATAGCTCGTCCAGCCGCTTGCGGACGGCGTCCGCGGTGTCGAGCGCATTCGCTCCCGCGGCCAGGCGGATCGCCATACCTGCCGACGGGTTGCCGTTGAGAAAGCTCTCCACATCGGCGTTCTCGCCGGTGAGCTCGATGCGACCGACGTCCGCGAGCCTGACCCGAGAGCCGTCCCGGTTCACCTTGAGCAAGATCGCCGCGAACTGTTCGGGCGTTTCGAGCCGCGTTTGCGCGGTGATCGTCGCGTTCAGCTCCTGCCCCGCGATCGACGGCGTCCCGCCGAACTGCCCCGCGGACACTTGGGCGTTCTGCGCGGCGATCGCATTTCTGACGTCGATCGGCGTGAGCTGGAACGACGTCAGCTTGTCGGGGTCCAGCCAGATGCGCATCGCATATTGCGACCCGAACGCCTGCACCTCACCGACACCGTGGACGCGGCTGATCGGCTCGAGCACCGACGACACGACGTAGTCCGCGATGTCGTTGCGCTGCATGCTGCCGTCTTCGGAAACGAACGCGGCAATCAGCAAATAGTTGCGATTCGACTTCGCGACCTGCACGCCCTGTCGCTGCACCTCTTGGGGCAGCTGCGGCGTCGCGAGCGCGAGCTTGTTCTGCACCTGGACCTGCGCGATGTCCGGATCCGTGCCCGGCTCGAAGGTGAGCTCGAGCAACGCGTTGCCGGTCGAGTCGCTGGACGACGAGATGTACCGGAGGCCGTCGAGACCGGTCATGCGCTGCTCGATCACCTGTGTGACCGTCGCCTCGACGGTCTGCGCCGATGCGCCCGGGAAGGTCGCCGAGATGCTGACCACCGGCGGTGCGATGGCCGGATATTGCGCGACCGGCAAGCGCACGATCGAGAGCGTGCCGGCGATCATGATCACCAGCGCGATGACCCACGCGAAGATCGGGCGGTCGATGAAGAACTTCGACACGAATCCCCTCTCCTACCGGGCGGCTTGCTTCGCCTCCTCGACGGGTACGGGTCGAACCGGCGTGCCCGGTCGAACCTTCTGAAGCCCTTCGACGATGAGCTGGTCCCCCGCGCGCAGCCCTTCGATGACGAGCCATGCGTCGCCGATCGCGCGGTCGGTCTTCACCTGCCGTCGCTCGGCCTTCTGGTCCGGACCGACGACGAGCGCGATCGGCCGGCCGGTCGTATCGCGCGTGATCCCTCGTTGCGGTGCGAGCAAGCCCTCGCGCACCGTGCCCTCCTCGAAACGCGCGCGAACGAAGAGCCCCGGGAGTAGATCCCCGTTCGGGTTCGGCACGATGGCGCGCAACGAGATCGAGCCTGTCGTCAGGTCGACCGTCGGATCCGTGAACTGCAGCGTCCCGTGTTGTGGATGCTCGCGACCTCCCTCGAGAAGGAGCGTCACCTCCGCTTGCTTCGCGTCGCCCTGCAGCTTGCCGGACTCGAGATCGCGCTTGAGATTCAGCGCTTGTCCGCTGGCCCACGTGACGTCGACGTAGAGCGGATCCAGCTGCTGCACCGTCGCGAGGAGCGTCGCCTCCGAGGCACGAACGAACGCACCCTCCGTCACCGCAGCGCGGCCGATGCGACCGGAGACGGGGGCCTTCACCGTCGTGTATCCGAGGTCGAGCTGCGCAGTTTTCACCGCCGCGTGCCCGGCCGCGACGTCCGCCTCGGCGGCCTTCCTCGCAGCGACGGCGTCGTCGTATTCCTGTTTGCTGACGGCGTTCGACGCGAGGAGATTTCCGTAACGCTCGGCCTGGAGCTTCGACGCAGTGAGGGTCGCTTCCGCGCGCGCGAGCGTCGCCTTCGCCCGGGCGAGCGCAGCTTCGTACGGAGCCGGATCGATCTGGAAGAGGACCGCGCCTTGCTCGACGTCCGAGCCTTCGGTGAACAGGCGCGACAGAACGATGCCGTCGACCCGCGCGCGGACCTCCGCCACACGAAACGGTGACGTGCGCCCCGGGACCTCGGTCGTCAGCGTCACGGGGCGCGTCGCCAGCGTGACCACACCCACCTCGACCGGGCCGGGCGGCGGCGGCCCCTCCTTGCCTTTGCACCCCGCATCCGCGGCGAGAAGACCGCCGGTGATGACGAACGGCGCAAGGGAGCCACGCAGCATCGAGGTTTCATCCCGGCGTTGAGACGACTGCCAAGGCCATGCACCTTCGGAACCGCACGTGCTGAGTGCTTGACGTGCGCGGGGCGTTGGCTGACCGTTCGATTGTGCCTCGGTCCGTGCCTCGTCCCGTTCGGTTTGCGCGCTTCCTGTCGATTGCCCCCCTTCTCGCGGGGGTGCTCGCATCGAGCGTCGCGGGCGCCGACGAGACACCGGGCGAGCGCCTGTTCCGAGAAGGTCGCGAGGCGCTCCAACGCAGCGAGCTCGAGCTCGCGTGCGCGAAGTTCAAGCAGAGCTACGACCTCGAGCAGGCGCTCGGGCCGCTCTTGAACCTCGCGAACTGCGAGGAGAACCGCGGGCGCCTCGTCGCCGCGAACGAGCTCTGGAAGCGCGCCGGCACGCTCACGCAGCCGAGCTCCGAGGAGCGAAAGCTCGCCGAAGAGCGCTCCAAGGCGCTCGATGTGGCGATCCCCAAGATTCGGATCAAGCTCGCGGCCGGCACACCACCCGAGACGAAAGTCGAGCTCGACGGCGTGCTCGTCACGCTCGACGACAAACCGCGCCCCGTCGATCCGGGTCAACACGTCGTCGTCGCACGCTTCGGTGACAAAGAAGACCGGAAAGAAGTCACCGCCGTGCGCCAGGGCTCGTACGACGTCGAGCTGCGCATCGAAGCTCCGGCGGGGCAGCCGATCACGAAGACACCGCCCACCGGGGAGCCGTCGAGCGGACCGTCGGCCGGATGGATCGCCGGGTGGATCGTCGGCGGCGTCGGCGTCGCGAGCCTCGCCGGTTTCGCTGCGACCGGCGGCATCGTGCTCGATATGTCTTCGACCTGGAGTGACAACGGCTGCGACAGCGGCGCCCCGTCGGGCCCCTGCGAAAAGCCTTCGACCGGCCTCTACGCGGCGAACGGCGTTCTTCTCGGCGTCGGGCTCGCAGGGATCGGCACCGGCATCATCCTGCTCGTCACGCAGGACGCGGGTGGTACGGATTCGAAGACGGCGCTGCGCCCCGGACCAGGCGACCTCGGGCTGTCGTTCGAGGCGCGCTTCTGACCAGCACGCCGCCCGTCAGTGCGGGCGGTACTTGTCGAGGATGCTGCCGGTGGGCGCGCTGGACGCCTTCGCGGTCGGCACGGCCGATGCCCTCGGCGGAGGACGGTGCACGTTCTGCCTCGGCGCTGTTGCCGACGCCGATGCGGAAGCGGCCGCCGACGCCGTGGTGACGACCGGCGTCACCGTCGTTGGTGGAGGTGCGGTCGTCGCAGCCGGCGCAGCCGGCGTCGAGGAACGAGGCTCGTCGGCCCGTGCCGAGACCTCGGCCGTCGCGCCGACGGCCTGCGTCGGTGCGCCTTTTCCGGCGGCGCCGCGCCAAATCACGAGGCCTGCTGCACAGGCTGCGACCGCCGCGACCCCGACACCCGCGAAGAGCCACCGACGGGAGCGCTGGCTCTTCGGGCGCGTGCTCGACGTAAACCCCGCGATCGATGGGTTCGGTGGCGCGACGAGCGTGCGATCCACGTCGCTGTCGTCGGAGATGCGTGCAGCGGTCGCTGCGGCGGCTGCGCGCAACGGATCGGTCGCCTGCGTTCCCGGGCCGAGGAGCTTCGCGGTGGCCCGCGCGAGCTCGGCCGCTTCGGGCCCGGCGTACGGGGCCAACGCAGCGCTGAATTCTCGGAGCGACGGGTATCGATCGTCGGGCCGCTTCGCGAGCGAGCGTGCGATGACGTCGCTCAGCCCGAGGGGGACCTCGGATCGCCTCTCGGAGGCGCGAGGCGCGGGCTGCGTCGCAATGGCGACGGTGATGGCACCCGACGTCTCGCCGATGAATGCCGGCTCCCCGGTCAGGAGCTCGTAGAGCACGAGACCCAGGGCGTGCTGATCGCAGCGCGCATCGACATGTTTCGCGCTCATGATCTGCTCGGGCGACATGAACTGCGGCGTGCCGAAGTTCGCGGTCGTCGCGGTGAGGCGCTGAGCGCCCAGCGTCGGCGCCTTCGCGAGCCCGAAATCGAGGACCCGAATGACTTGCCGGCCGTCGGGCTCCTCCGACCAGAAGAGGTTCGAAGGTTTGACGTCCCGGTGGACGACCCCGCGCGCGTGCAAATGGGCCAGGCCCAGCGACGCCTGCAAAATCCAGGAGACCGCCGTCGCGACGGGGACATGGTGGTGGGTCTCGAGCAGCTGATCGAGATCGGCCCCGTGCAAGAAGTCCATGACGAGGAACGGCTCCCCCGTCGGCAACCTCCCCATGTCGGTGACGCGAACGAGGTGATCGCTCCTCAATGCGGCGGCAATGCGAGCCTCGTTCTCGAAGCGCGCCACCATTTCGGTGTCGTTCGCGTGGCTCGTGTGGAGCAGCTTCAACGCGTGGCGGCCGCCGAGTTGGGTGTGCGTCACCTCCAGCACCATGCCCATACCGCCCTGTCCGAGCACTCGGAGGACGCGATAGCGGTCCGCAATGACAGTTCCGGCGACCAAGCCTTCAGGATGCAAGCTGCACCAGCGTAGCGGACCTGTGACGACTGTCGAAGCCCGTTGTCACGACATGACGAAGACGACAGGACGAACGTTGTTGTGAATCGTGGCTTCACATGCGCAAACTCCGCCTAATGTCCGCGAGCCTCCGTGCCTTGACCTTGATCTTCTTTGGGGCTGCATCCGCCGGTTGCGCGATCCTCGACGGCACACTCTTCGAGGACGGTGAAGGCGCCGCGGGCGGCAATGCGAGCACGAACACGACGTCGACCGGGGGCGCCGGCGGCGGTGGCGCCAACGACGGCGGCTCGCACAGCGGCGGAGGCGGTGCGAGCGCGGGCGGCAATGGTGGAACCGGCGGTGAAGGTGGAAGCATTGCGCCACCCGAATGGATGGTCGGTGCCACGCAGCTCGAGGAAGAGGTTCGTTTCCTCGACTTCGATCTGGGCAATCAGCAGATCGTCGTCGCCGGTGCGGCGCGTCGCTCCGCCGATGGAACGGGGAAGTTCGCACTCGGCGCCAACTGCAGCGGACAGGCCCTAGGGGAAGGATGGACCACGTTCGTCGCCTTCTACGATCTCGATGGTGCGTGCCTTCACCTCGAGATGTCGGTGTTCTCGACGAGCGACCTTCCGCGCGTCGCCATCTCTGGTGCACCCACGGCGGACGCTGCGTACCTGGCGCTCACAGCGAACGGCGTCGCGTCGATCTATCGGTTCGAGCTCGGAAGCCTCGCCACGGAGTTCCCGTTCGGCGGCGCGGGCGCCGCGAACGATCTCGCGCTCGCCGACGACACGATCCTCGTCGCCGGGTGGGTCGACGAAGGAAACGACAACGCATGTTTCCCGCAGCCCCAAGCGGGCTCCAGGCGACGGTCGGCGCTGCTCGCGCTCGATCCGGTGTCGTTCGCGTGCGAGGAGCTCACGCAAGACGTCTCCGCCGACGGACAAGACGACGAGCTCACGCGCATTGCCACCGACGGAGACAGCATCGTCGTGAGCGGCTACGTCGGCGGCGGCGCCGGCGGCAGCAATGCCTCGCCCTGCTCCGATTGCGTGTTCACCGGGACCCCGAAACAATTGTCGGCGAACGCGGTCGCCGGGGCCCCGATTGCAGACTGCTCCTTTCCTCCGGTCGCCGTCGAAGGCCCTGCGCGCTGGGCGCTCGTCGCGGCATGCACGGGCGCAGCGCCGGCTCAGCTCCACAATCTCGCGGGCGAAGGCGTCGTCACCTTCGATTCGCTGCTCATCTCCGCCATCAAGACCTACGCCATCACGCTGACCTCGAATGGCGTCTACGGCGGCGGGGTCGCCGACTGGCCGGCACCCGGTGGAACGGCCGGGGTGATCGTGCGAACGAGCATCGAATCGCACCTCCCCGAGGCATTCCGAGTCCAGGAAGGTGAGGGGCGCAAAGTCGACGTACGGGGCCTCGCCAACTTGGACGACGGCGTCCTCGTCATCGGCAACTACTCGGGCAACGCGACCTGCGAAGCCCTATGCCCCGCGAACAAGCTCGCGATCGTCGAGACGGACGGCGCAGCTTTGCTCTCGAATGACTCGATGGTCGGCTGCAAGGGCGAATACTGCGGGCCGTATATCGCGCTATGGCAGCCGCCGACGCTCGATCCGTGATCTGCCGCCAGACGTCGCAGTCGAGCGCACTGCGACGATTTCGTTCGCAGCGTGCGTGGCAACGAGCGGCGAAATGGCGCCGGGCCACACGCTGCGCGCGTTCGTACGGTAGGTTCGCCACCCAAACGGCCGGCATGCTCGGTGCACCCGCGTGCGGACGGGGTGGGGACATCATGCTGGCAGGCAAATCGCAGCTCGCCCGGATCGCATTACAACGGCCGTGCGCCTCCATCGTGCTGTGGGGCACGCCGTTATTACGCCGTTACCGAACCCTGGTTCGTGAGATCGAAGTGCTCTCCAAACGGCCCGTCGTCATCCAACATCGTCATCACGCTTTCGACACCGTCGGGGTCGACCGCGCATTCGAGTGCGCCGAAGCGGTCGAGATAGCCGCGCAGCTCGGCAAACGCACGCTCGCGCAGCAATGGTTCATCTCGCACGGCGAGGTCGGCCTCGTTCCTCCTTGCGTGCTCGCGAGTCAGATCGGCGTCGACCCGTTCGACTACCAGCGCCGATTCTTCGAGGGTTTGGGGCACACGGCCGTGGAGCGAGATCTCCAAACGGCGAAGCGACTCGGCTTCGACGGTCCGATCGTGGCGGTGATCGACGGGCGTGCATTCAAAGGAAACGTTACGGCGGAGGAGCTGCTCGACGCATTGCCTCGGTTCCCCAATGCTCGCTCCGCCGCGGACGGCGTTACAGCAGCGCGCCGCGCAGGATGACCTCCGCGACGCTGAAGTAGATAACCAGACCCGAAACATCCACCAGCGTCGCGACGAAGGGCGCCGACGCGCTCGCGGGATCGAAGCCCGCCCGACGGATGAGGAACGGGAGCATCGACCCGGCGACCGTCCCCCACGTGACGACGCCGATGAGACTCACGGCGACGGTCGCGGCGACGCGAAAGTAATGCTCGCCATAGCTGTGGAGGAACGTCTGCCAAAGAAGGATGCGGGCGAACCCGATGCACGCGAGCACACAGCCGAGCGCGAGGCCGGACGCGAGCTCTCGTCGAACCACGCGCCACCAGTCTCGCAACTTCACCTCGCCCAGCGCCATCGCCCGAATGATGAGCGTCGTCGCCTGGGACCCGGAGTTGCCGCCGCTCGAAATGATGAGTGGGACGAACAAAGCGAGGACGACCGCCCGCGCAATCTCGTCCTCGTAATGGGACATGGCGCTCGCCGTGAGCATCTCGCCGAGAAAGAGCGCAGCGAGCCAACCTGCGCGCTTTTTGACCATATGAAACAGACCTGTCTGCAAATACGGTGTCTCGAGCGCCTCCATACCGCCGAGCTTTTGGATGTCTTCGGTCGCCGCCCGCTGAACGACGTGGACGATGTCGTCGAGCGTGACGATTCCCTTGATTCGGCCCTCGACATCGACGACTGGCACCGCGCTCAGGTTGTACCGCGCGATGACCCGGGCGACGGCCTCTTGATCCAAGTGGTCCGGCACCGAGACCACGTCGGTCTTCATCATGTTCGCGAGCGCCTCCCCCTCCCCGGCTGCGAACAAATCTCGAAAAGACACGACGCCTCGAAGGTGCTGCCCGGCGTCCACGACATAGGCATAGTAAATGGTCTCGAGGCGCTCCCTCGCCTGGCACCGCAGGTATCGAATCGCCTCGTCGACCGTCATCTCCGGGCGTAGCCGCGCGAATCGCGGGCTCATCAATCCGCCGGCTGCGTCCTCGGCGTACGCGAGCAGCGCGGTGACCTCGGTGCGCGTGGGCTCGTCCAGCGCTCCCAGCAGCTCCGCGCGCCGCGCGGGCGACACCCGCTGGAGCACGTCGACGGCATCGTCGGGCGCGAGCAGCCGAATCCACCATCGCCGCTCCCCGCCGGGCATCTCGGCGAGCATTTGCGATTGGTCACCGGCGCTGAGGCCGAGGAAGAAATCGTCCGCTTCTCCTCGGCTCAGCTCCTGAAAGCCGGAGAATCGCTCGTCCAGCGAGAGCACGGGCCAGACGTCCCTCAAGTCCTCGGCGGTCAGGTGCTCGTCAGGCATGGGTCACCTCGGGCGAACGGGGCGTGTAGCGGCTATGTCAGCGTCTCGAACGTTCGGGGTATCGGAGCGGCCGTGCGTGCCGGCACATGGGCTGCACATCCTAGTATTTGCCGGAACCGAATCGAGGACCCCATGCGAGAACGCACGAGTCGCTGGTACCACGACGACTTCGATCGAGCGAAATACGACCGGGATGTATTGAGCAGCGACGAAGGCCCACGCCCCTGGACGGGTAGCCGCGACGAGGAGCGCGAAGACATGCGTGGCGGCCCGTACGCCGAACGTTACGAGCGGGCTGCGCCGCCGTTCGAGGTGATGCGAGGCGGAAGAGACGCGGGCCGAGACGGCCGCACCTTCCTCGAACGCTACGGGGACGTCCCGCTGGACCAGCGCGCGCACGGCGACTGGGCTCCGCACCTTCGGGGATTCTCCGCGCGCGAGCATGAAGAGGGAATGCGACGCGGCCCCCGATCGGGCGGCGTGCCTCCGTCGAACGACGCTTCGGCAGGAGGCTTCAGAGGTCGAGGTCCACGGGCCTATCGCCGCTCGGACGAGCGCATTCGTGAGGAGGTTTGCGATCTCCTCACGGACGACGACCGAATCGACGCCTCGGACATCGACGTCACCGTTATGGACGGCGAAGTCGTTCTGTCCGGAAACGTGAGCGAGCGACCCATGAAACACTGGGCCGAAGAGCTCACGTCCCGCGTGCGCGGCGTCGCCGACGTCGTCAACCAATTGAGGATCGCGCACCCGAGACCGACGACACACGCGGCCCGGGCACCGCTGCCGAATCCGTCGCCCTCGTGGCGCGCCCGCGGTCCGCGCTAACGCACGCTTCGTCGCACGTGACGTTTCGACTCGAATGTGGCTATGCGCCACATTCGAGACTACGCAGCATGCCCTTGACGTATTCAACCCCCGTTGTTTTGATTGTGCCGACGACGAGACGTCGATTTCACTCGGCAACAAGCAATGGGAGCCGGCGCATGAGTCCGCGCGAGGAAGCAAACTCGTCTCCACAACTGCTGACCGACCGATTGGGTATCATTTACAGCGCCAACGAGGAGGCGCGCCGGCTCTTGGGTCGCGACCTCGTCGGCAAACAGATCTTCCGCTATGTCGAACGCGATTGGGTCGACACCGTGCGAAGCACGCTCAGCTCCTTCGACGGCAAGGGCACGGCACGGCTCGAGGTGCGAATGAGCAGCGGTCGGCCTCCATCGTGGTCCATGCGGCTGCGCTTATGCAGGGCGGAGAGCCCTCATCGCCTTCAATGGATCATCGAGCCGGTCGGCGCCGAGACCGGCGTCTTCCCGACGGTGAAGGCCAACGCGGCACTGGAGGCACGGCCCCCGCGTGTCGTGCCCTCGTCGGACATTCCAGCAAACGCGCCCCCGGGTGGTCTACGTCTCGTCCTCGCCTGGACGAACCTCCTGCGGCATGTCGACCTCTCCGACGTCGACCGTGCAACGACGATAGGGCGCATCGAGGAGCACATTCTGCAACAGGCGGCCGAGATCGAGAGTCTGTGGCACGCCGCCAGGTTGGAGTTGGGCGCCGTCGAAGTCCAATGTCGGAACCTATCATTATCGGATCTCGTGCGCGTGTGCGTCGAGGGGATGCAGCCTGCGGCGCAGGCCACCGGCACGACGATGACGCTGCATATCGATCAGTCGCCGATCGTCTGCGCCGACGAGCTCCGCCTCGCGCAGGTCGTCACGCACTTACTTTCGAACGCGATCCGATTCACCCCAGCGGGCGGCGAGATCGATATCTACGTGGGTGTCCTCGAGGACACTGCGCTCTTGCGTGTATGCGATACCGGCGTCGGAATGACGAAAGACCATGTCGCGCGGGTCTTCGACAGCCCGTGGAACAACACCGAGCCGTCGACGTCGGGAGCCAGCTCGGCGTTCGGCCTCTTCCTCGTGCGGCGGATCGTGGAGCTACACAAAGGCTCGGTCCGCGCCTTCAGCCCGGGCCCGGGCCATGGTTCGATCTTCACGGTCCGGCTGCCGTACGTTTCGGCGTAGCCGTCGACGAAGTGGGTCTTGGAGGCCATTGGGGGGGCAGCCTGCCTCACCCACCGTTCTCCGGATTGCACGTGATGTGGCGCCCCTGTCGAGCACACGACTTGCAGCCCATAACGCACGGATCAGTTTATGCGGGAGCAACGGATCGAACGCCTCGGCTGCATTCTGTGTCTAGCAGGGGCGGTCCCCGGGCTGCTCGCGCTCGTTGGCTGGACCTTCGGCATCGACGCGCTCACGCGCATCGTGCGTGGCCAACCGCAGATTCCCCCCACGAGCTCGATTGCGCTCCTGTTCATCGGCTTGGCCGGCGCGCTTCGCCTGCAGCCCATCGCCGGCCGATGGCGTACGGCGCTCTCTTTCGCTGCCGCGCTGTGCGTGCTCGCGCTCGGGATTGGAACACTCACCGAGTACCTGCTCGGGTTGGACGCCGGCATCACTCGACTCGTGCCCCTCGGCGACGTCTCCCAACCGCCGCCCATGTCGCCGCCGACGGCGATGGCGTCGACGCTTCTTGCTTCGGCGCTCCTCATGCTCGACGTCCAGCCCTCGGCGCGAGCTCGCCCGTCGGAGTGGCTGATTGTCATGGCTGCGTTGATGGGTTTGATCACCCTCACGGGGATCCTCTTGGGCGCGTCGCCCCTCTATCACTTTGGTGGGACGAGCCTCGTCGTCATCGCTCCCCTGACCGCCCTCAGTCTCTGCCTCACCGCCTTCGGCCTCTTGTTCGAGCGACCGGCGGGCGGGTTCATGCGCGTCGCCACCGCGCGAGGTCCCGGCGGGCTGATGTTCCGACGGCTCGTGCTTCCGACGGTGTTGGCGCCGGTGTTGGTCGCGTTCGTCGTCAGTCGGTTATTCGAGTCGCAGCGCATCGGCGACTTCGAGGTCGCAATCGCCATCGTTGCCATTACCACGGCGACGATGGGCTTCGTCATGCTCATCCTCAATGCCGCGCCGCTCAACCGGCTCGGGCACGACCTCGTGGAGGCCAGAAACTTTCTTCAGAACATGTTCGACAGCTCCACCCAATACAGCATCATCGCCAAAGACCTCGACCGGCGGATTCTGCAATGGAACGAGGGCGCACGGCGCCTCTACGGGTATGAGGCCGAGGAGGTCGTGGGAAAGAACAGCGAGATCCTGCACACGACCGAAGACATCCAATCAGGAATCATCGAAGAGCTCCACCGTCGCGCCCTCGACGAAGGTCGAGCCGAGGGCATCTTTCACCGTCGGAGGAAAGACGGCTCGGAGTTCGTCGCGCGCGTAACCATTACGCGGAGAGAGGACTCGGCAGGACACCCCATCGGCTACCTTCTCATGAGTCGGGACGTTACCGCGGAGCAGCGGGCTGCCGAGGAGCAGAAGTTCCTCGCGGAGCTCGGCAACCTCCTCCAAACCTCGTTGGAGAAGCCTGCGACGATCGAGCGCATCGCGCAGCTGGTCGTCGGGTTTATGGGTGACATCTGCGCCGTCGACACGGTCGATCAGGAGGGCAATGTCAGCCGCGCAAAGGTCGTTGCCGCCAATCCTGCGCGTGTCGCATTGGCAGAAGCCATCCAGCGCACCCCGCTCGAGCGAAGTCGTCCCGATCCTGTATGGACCGTCCTGGAAAGGGGTCGACCCCTGCTGATTCCGGAGGTGCGTCCCGATGTCGTTCATACGCTCCTCGATGGTGGAGCGCTCGGGCAGCTGTTCGAGACTTTGGAAGCGACGTCGGCCATGTTCGTCCCGCTCTGGGCCCGCAACCGCATGATCGCCGTGATGACCATCGTGTGCAGTCGGCCGGGTAAGAAGGGGTACGGCGCGGACGACCTCCGCCTGGCCGAGGAGGTCGCACGGCGCGCAGCGCTCGCCATCGACAATGCCGAGCTCTATGAGGCCGCGCAGGAGGCCATTGCGACGCGGGACCACCTCCTGGGGATCGTCGCGCACGATCTACGAAATCCGCTCAACGCCGTCGTCATGCACGCCTCGCTCCTCCGCGCGCGCGGCGCCTTGGACGAGCAACAGTCGCGCAAGACTGCCGAAGGTATCCAGCGCGCGGCGAAGCGCATGAACCGGCTCATTCAGGATCTGCTCGACGTGACGAAGGTCGAAGCCGGCCGCCTATCCATCGAAATGGGTCGCTTCGGCGCGGACCAGCTCGTCTCCGAAGCCATCGAATCCGAAAAGCCGCTCGCCGCTGCGGCCTCCATCGAGCTTCGGACCGATGCCGCCCCGCACCTTCCGCAGGTCGCCGCCGACCGCGATCGCGTGCTCCAGGTGTTCGAAAACTTGATTGGCAATGCCCTGAAGTTCACGGGCCGCGGTGGTCGCATCACCGTCGGCGCCGCACCGAGATCGGTCGATGTACTCTTCTGGGTCGCGGATACCGGCCCCGGCATGCCCGCTGAAGACATCCCGCATTTGTTCGACCGATTCTGGCAAGCGCGCAAAGCGACGCGGCACGGCGCCGGGCTCGGGTTGTCGATCGTCAAAGGCATCGTCGAAGCCCACGGTGGCCGCATCTGGGTCGAGAGCACGGTCGGTCGGGGCAGCACCTTCTTCTTCACGCTTCCCGTTGCAGCTCGCGCCCGAGAGCGACGACGCGCGCTCTAGGGCGCCCTACCCCCCACGGCGCCGCAGGACCTCGATCGCCGCGGCGATTCGGTCCTCATCCATCTCCGTTACGTCGACCACGGCCCCCGGCTCTCGGACCAGCGGAATGGTCAGCTCGCCGCCCAGATGCTCACGAAACTCCTGAAGCCCCGCGAGGACGAGCGGAGCGCCCCCTTCATCGCACGCGTCGAGCGCGTCGTCCCAAACGCGAAATCCGATCGCCTCGAGTAGGTCGATGAGCTCGGTCGCGAACCCGCGATGCGCGATACCGGCATCGGTCGCATAGAGCGTGTCGAGCGCCATGCCGATTGCGACCGCCACTCCGTGACGTAGCGAGTGACGCGTCATCGACTCCAGTTTGTGCGCCGCCCAATGGCCGAAATCGAGCGGCCGCGAGCTGCCGAGCTCGAACGGATCTCCTGCCGTGGTGATGTGGGCGAGATGCAGCTCCGCACAGCGCCGCACGAGCCGACGGACAACGTCGTGCTCGAGCGCGGCGAGCGGGCCCGCATTGCGCACGATCCATTGGTAGAACCCGCGGTCTCGCAGCAGGGCGACCTTCACTGCCTCCGCCATGCCCGCGATCGTGTCGCGTCGCTCGAGCGTGCGGAGAAACTCGTCGTCGATGATCACGGCGAATGGAGGTGAGAAGGTACCGAGGAAGTTCTTCTTCCCCAATGCATTGATTCCGTTCTTCACGCCCACGGACGAATCGGCTTGCGACAAGACCGTTGTCGGGATCCGTACCAGACGAACACCGCGGTGCGAAATCGCAGCCGCGTACCCCGCCATATCGAGGACAGCGCCCCCACCGACGGCGATCACGTAGGATTGCCGATCGATGCGTTCAGCTTCGATCGCTTCGACGACGCGACCGGCGATGTTTGGGTCGGTCTTACATACCTCTCCACCTGGGACGACCAGGCAGGCTTCGATGCGCATCGTCGGATTCGCCCGGGCATAGGCCGCGAGCTCGGACTCCAGATCTGGTCGAGCGTGAGCCACGCCGCCGTCGATCACGACGATTGCGCGATGAACCCGAGCCGGCTCTCGCTGGGCGAGGGTCCGTGCGAGCAAGGGGTTCGACGGCTCGAGGATGCCGGAGCAGAAGGCGACATCGTAATCGACCGGAATCGAGAACTGGGCGCGCAGCACACGCGCCCCGTACTTCTCGGGCAATTCGTCGAGGCGGCGCGAAGGCGCAACGCCCCCCGCGAACCGCCTCGCCGCGTCATACGGGATCATTTTGCCGCCGCCATCTCCTCCGCGTCGCTCTTCGCGTTTCGAAGGGCTACGACGTAGTCGGTGATCGCGTCGACATCGTCCGCAGACAGATCGTCGTGACTGAATCGCGGCATTTGACCGGGACCCGTTCGGATCACCAGCGCAATGGCCCCCTTCGGCGCGGGCTTGTTGTTCAGGGCAGGACCGAGACCGCCGGCGCCGCCGGGGTGGCACTGGTTGCAGTTGCGCATGAAGAGAGCCTCCCCGTGCTTCAGCTCGGCCGTGTCGAGCTTGGGCTCCGCGCCCGCGACCGGGGGGGAGCTCTGTTGGGACCCGCAAGCTACGCCGAGCGCCACAGCTGTCGCGCCTGCAGCGACGAGGACAATGTGCATCTTGTTCATGACAACCTCACTTGACGCCGTCCGGCACAATCCGCCAAAGGACACCCGTTCGGCGGTATCCCTGTGTTACGTCGTCATCCACGACGAGCGTGCCGTAGTCGACGATATAGAGCTTCTCCCCGGCCGGATCGAACTTGACGTCGACGGGCCGCTCGAGTCCCCCGCCCTCGTTCTTGGACGCGGGCTCGCTGCGATGACCTTTGTTGACGGCAAAGTCGTACATGACACCCGTTTTGGGGTCGACGCGAACGACGCTGTAGCCGACGGGGTTCAAGACCTTGCCGACGTTGGCAGCCATATCGCCGAACAGCGCGACGAAGGCTTGCCCCTCGAACCCGAACTTCGCATTCCGTGAGAAATCGAGACCCGTCGCAGAGCTGTGGACGGGAAACAGCGCTGTCGGCGCAGGTGGCGGAGCGTCCATTGTCGTGACGAGCGATCGAATGTGATCGCCGAACATCGGGGTATATCGATTGTCCGAGGCGGTATCCATCCGATGGCCGTCGGCAAAGTCGGGCCATCCGTACCATCTACCCTTTTCGACCTCCCACAGCCAATCTGCGTTCCCGAATACGGGCCGGCTGCCCCGGGTGTCATATCCGTTGTCGGTCACGTAGAGCTTGCCGTTCGGCGCGAACCGCAGCCCGAACGGATTGCGGAAGCCCCAGGCGACCAGCTCGACTGGACCGCCGTCTTTCGACACGCGCATGACGGCGCCGCTGCACGGGACCTGTCCCTTGATGACTTGGCCCTTCGTCGACGCTGCCGCAAACGGCAAGAACGCACCCGTCACCGCCTCGTCGTCTTCGTCCTCGGTCAGGGGGTTGTCCGTGGTGAAGTTCTCACCGGTCAGCGTCACGTCCTTGCAAGGAATGTCGTGGAATGCCGGGTGTCGCTTCAGCCACCCGAACTCCCAATTGTCTTCGCCGACGACACCCGAGTTGGTGGCCGTGCCTTGCCCGAAATACACATAGCCGTCGTCACCCACCGCCGGGCCGTTCGTATGGTGATCGCCGAAGCTCGGCAGATTCTCGGCGAGGACCGTCCGCTTCCCGTCCTGCCCGATCTTCACGATTCGCCCGCCTTCGACCGTACCGCCCTCGACGAGATAGAAGTCGCCGCCCTGATATTGGACGCCGGTCCAAGGGACGTTCTTGCCCTGCGCGAGCACCGTCTTCTTCCCATCTGCCTCGATACGGACGAGCCGGCCCGTCGCGAAGTCTTCGCCGTACGCGTACCCAGCCTCGAGCACGACGGCGCGCCCCTGGTCGTCGAAGGTGATGCCGGACGGATACGTCAGATCCTTCGCGACGACCTCGAGCCGATAACCGGGCTGAACCGCCACGTCGCGGGGGTTCGGCGCGCGAGGCTCGATGGGAAGCTCTGCTTCACCGCCTCCCTGTGACGACACAATCGCCAAACAGCCCGCGCCCCCCAACGCGAACAGGGTGAGATAGCCCAGTAACTTTGCGTGCTGCATAAACGTCCTGACGAAGCAATCGACGAACCGGTCGCACGACTCGTGTACGTTTTGGAGCGCATCACGAGCCGACCTCGGGTGACGCCGCGTCGGTGCGCGCAGCCGGCCGGCCGCACGCGGGGCTCGCGCACGTTTGCACCAGTCGGCACGCGAACTGCGGCACGTTGCCTCGCATCGTCCCACGCCACCGGCCCAAAAGCCGCCCGATCAGGGGCCACGAACCGTTGGAATAACAAGTGCTTGCGTCGGCTCCAGCCTTTTGCAGCGAGGAGTAACGATGACGCTTGCCCAATACGACGCGGACGAGATCTCTGGCTTAGAACGTCGCTCCAGCATTCCAGTGAATCTGCGGCCGAGGGTGTTGTTGGTGGACGACGACACCCTTCTGCTTCGCGTGATGCACGCCGCACTGTCGACGATGGGATTCGATGTCGTACCCGCGTCGTGTCCTCACGTCGCCCTCGAGCACGCGCGCTCGTCCCCCTCCGCGTTCGACGTGATCGTCACTGACTACGCAATGCCGCGTATGTCGGGCCTGGAGCTCGCCGGCGAAATCCGCCAGGTCGCGCCAGGCATCCGCATCGTCGTGCACTCGAGCATGCCTCTAGGGTCGCCGCCGGGCGTCGACCGGCTCATTCAGAAGCCCGCGCGTCTCGGCGACCTCGCATCGGCGATCCGAGCCGTGCTCGACGCTCGCGACGAGCGCGCGACCCGGTGAAGCCGCCTCACCAGCGAGGCAGGAATTGGAGCGCACGGTGTACCGGATCACACAGTGGGCCGCAGACGCATCCGTATTGAGCAACTGCGAATGAACGCACCGGTCACCGCCGCTCCCAGATCCAGGCGCTGCAGGTCCCATGCCTCGATCAACGGGGCTGTCGCTGCTTCGCGCGCTTCGGCTGACTGCGAGATTGAGGATTCGAGATCACCTTCGAATCGTTGTGCTTCGACTGGTTGCGCTCGGTCATCGCGCGCGGTTTGGCACGCTTGGACTCCACCCGGGTGCCACCGGTCGCCGACGGATCGCCCGAGGTCCGTCGAGGTGAATTGACCGGTAGATTCTTGTCCGCGTCCCCCGGCGAGCGCTTCGACGGGTTGTCTTCCGAGGAATTTCGCGATGTAGCCATACCCCTCAGGATGCGTGTTCCATGCCGAAGCACCGCATAGAGTTCGGTGCCCGGAGCGGACCGAGCGAAAGCAATCCGAGGGAGGTGCAGACGGATCACGTCCACGACGACGCAATGCGAGGGACGCCAATCCGTTTACTCCGCTCCGGGCACCTAACCACGAGCCTGCATCCACCATTCCTGGAAGGGACGAAACCCTTGGTTGGCTCACCAACCGCGCCCCGGAAGGGGTGCACACGTGACCGCGAATCCCCCTTTCGATGCTCGCGCAAATGCCACATTGGCATTACCACAACTCCAACTAACATAGGTCACTCTCATGACGCTCTCGAAACGCCTCATGATTTCCACGGGAGATCGTCTCATCAACGGAGCAAGGGCGACATACAGGCTTGTGCTTTGGTCATCGCGCATCGTCGCCGAGATTCGCGCCGAGCGCGCCTCGGCCGCGGTGCGCTCGCAGGCAGCAGCGGTCCACGCCTCTGCAGATGGTTTGGACGCGAAGCGGACGGTGATCGTGCCGCCGTCGTCGCGGCCGGAGATTTGGTAGTTTCCGTCAGTGCCAAGAAGCGGGCGCGCTCTCGGGTGCAAGGTCGGGGCGTGGCCAATGCGTCACCGCGTACTCGTGCCGGGCCGCTTCGGAGGAGAGGATTCGCAACGAACCGTCGCCGGGACCGACGAGCTCGCCGACACTCCCCAGTCCGAGAACATGTTGCGCCGCGACAAGCCCGGACATCGTTGCGCCGGCGACCCCATGCGAAAACGTGCTGGCACCGCACATATGTAGATTCGCGACTGGACCGCGCGAGCTGAACGCGAACGGACCGACCTGCCACGGCGTCTTTGCGGTTCCGTAAATGGCGCCTCGGTGGGTCAGGCAATAGAAGTCGTTCGTGAGTGGCGTCCCGATGGACATGAAGCGCAAGTTCCGTTGCAGGCCGGGAATGATTTCTTCCGCAGCGTTCAACATCCGCTGCGCGATCGACGCCTTCAACGTCTGATACTCGAGCTGCCGGTCGCCGGTGTCGGTGCCCTGCCACGCCTCGAAAGCACCGTATGGCACGAAGGTGAACATCTCGATGGCGTGGGTACCCAGGGGTGCATGACCCGGATCCTTCAGTGTGGTGATGGTCAAGAATAGACCGTCCACCGACCCGGGCGGCAGGCTGCGCTCGACTTCCCTGTAGATCCTGTCCACGTCGTGGTGCCGATAAAACCAATAATTGCCGGAATCGAGCCCCAGCGCCTCCAGGTCCATCGCGACGCCGCAGAAGATCGAGAGGGATGACACGCTGTATTCTGTCCTCCGCAGCTTCCGAAGCTCGGATCGACAATCCTCTCTTCCGAGAAGCTGCCCGAACGTCCTCGCCGGATCGGCATTGCATACGATATTGTCGGCGCGAATCATCTCGCCATTCGCGACCTCGACGCCGACCGCGCGGCCGTGCTCCACGACAATCCTCGTCACCGGCGAGCTCAACCGGATTTGCCCGCCATGCCGTCGAAGCGCCTTGATGTATGCGGCCGCGATCCTCTTCGCGCCGCCACGAGGATAAAAAGCGCCATCGAAATAGTGGGTCGTCATGCTTGCGTGAAGCGGCAGCGATACGCGCGACGGCGCGAGCCCGTGGTTGCCGCACTGGGCGCTGAGGACCGCACGCAACATCGGGTCATGAATCGTCTCGTCGAGCAGCGCCGCGAGCGTTCGGAAGCCCCAACGAAGAAGCCGCGGCGCGCGAAACGGCACCGTGAGGACCTCCGGAAATGACATGAGCCTATCGCAGGTACAGACGTCCTCATTGATGCCGACGAGGAGAGCAAAATACCGATCGATCGCTGCGCTCTCGTGTGGGAAGCGCGACTTGAGCCGCGCAACCCACGCATTCATGCCCTTCGGTTGGTCGAACTGCTCCCCATCGATAAGAAAATGGTCGAACCCGTCGGGGTTCATCTCGTAGAACTCGAGGTCTTGGCCGAGCTCGAAGGACTCGTAAAGTCTCCTCAGCGCACCGCCTGGCTGGAGATTACCGATGTAGTGGACACCAGGGCTGAATCGATACCCCTCCAAGGTGAAGCTATGTGTCCAGCCTCCGGGCAAATAGTGCTGTTCGAGGACCAGGACGCGCTGACCGGCACGGGCGAGCGCGAGCGCAGCGGTGAGCCCTCCCGGTCCGGATCCGATGACGACCGTGTCCCAGCTCGCCGCAGCGTCACGTAACATAGGCCACGTCGCTGCATCTGCCATTCCGCGGCGAATGGTCCGCCCGACCAACCCGGTCGGCGCTACGGTGGGTGCGGCACAAAGGGGGCGAGGTCCTCGTGCCTGCGGAGCCTCAGCGCCAGCGCTCTTCCATTCGACGTACGGCGGCGATCGCCTCGGCAGGCGTTTCGCCGCGCGCCGTACACCCCGGGTGACGGGCCGACTCCGCCCACCAGCCCCCGTCGTCCGCCGGGCGAAGGCGCGGCGCATCGTGTCCTTCGAGCTCCGTTCGAACGGCGAAGAGCTCAGCGATTGCTTCGACGTCGGTCGTTCCGTAGCCGACACATTCGGGGCGGCCGGGTAATCGCGCCGCAAGCTTTCCGTCGTCCTGCCGGACGACGCGTACGCCCCTGCCCGACTTCATTGCTACCACCATATCGGCTCTAGGACGCGTCGACGCCTCATTGCGCGCTCGAAATGCGCTTCCGAGAATCGACGGCAAACCGCCTGTTGTCCGGCGAATTCGATCACATTCCGAGTTAATGCACACGACGCCTCGTTTGTGCATAAAGATTTCGTTAAGACGCATCGAAGATCATCCGGTCCGTTCCGAGGAATTAGGAGGATTGACCATCGTCCAGCGGCCGTTACGCAACGTCGCCTCAGCTGTGCGCGGAACGCGATCGTTTTCGACGCAGGTGATGCTCCGCGGCCCCTCGATTGCCGGCAGAAGGGCGGTGGCGCAGGCCGTGCACGAGCGCCGCGCTCGGAGGAAAACGTGCATCGCGCCAGGGATGAAGGGCCAAGGCCTGACGACATGCAGTACCAGCGTCGCACCGACCCGAGCAGCGCTGTTCCGCCCCTGTCGGGGACTCGAGCGAGCCTCTTCTCTCGTGAGGCGCAGCTTCGCAAGGACGCGGTCTTTGCCGAGCGATACGTTCTGGAGGCGTATCTGGGTCGCGGTACGCTGGGGACGGTCTGGGTCGCACGCGACACGCGCGCGCACGACGGCGAACCGCACCGAGTCACCTTGAAGGTGCTGACCCGATGCGCCCCCATTGCCTCTTCGCGCGAGAAGTCGTTTCGATCCGAAGTCGCGCTCGCAACAAGACTGTCGCCCTCGCAGGTCACGCGTATCGTGGATTACGGGGTTGCTGACGACACGCCTTTCGTCGCGACGGACCTCCTCGAGGGCGAGACGCTCGAGCGGCACCTGCGACGTGTCGGTCGCCTCTCCCCCCAGCAATGCTTGTGGCTCTTACGCGGCCTCGCGGAGGTGATGACCGAAGCGCATTGCGACGGAGTCCTGCACGGCGAGCTTCACCCCTCGAACATCTTCCTGGTTGCGCGGCCCGGAAGCTCGCTCCCTACATTGAAGGTCCTCGACTTCGGCGTGTCGCGCCGAACATTGCTCGACCCCGCATCGACGGACGCCCACACACTGGCCGGTTGGCCCAATGACACGAGCCCCGAGCAGGCCGCGCCCACGCCGCGGCTCGATCATCGGAGCGATATGTGGGCTATCGCGGCCATCCTGTACCGGTGTCTGACAGGGCTCCGGCCTTTCAACCCGCGCGGCGACTGGCAGCAGCGCTTCGCCCCTATCGCAAGCACGCGGCCCGCTCCGCCTTCGGCAATCGTCCCGGCGATGCGCGTCGCCATCGATGAATTCTTTCTCATCGCGCTCCACGAAAGCCCGAACCGGCGCTACCAGTCTTTCATGGAGCTGGTCAGCGCGTTCGAGGGCGCGCTCAATGTCCAACGCGTCCCGGAGGAGACGTCGGACCTCGCGACGACCAGCGCTGACTCCATCGCCTGTGCCCAAGCGACCCCGACGGAAGACTTTCTGCCCTCGCTGGTGCCGACAACGTCAGCCTCGGGCTCCTCGTCGCGACGAGCGGGACGGCCGACGCGTGCGCGTCGGTGGTCGGTTCGACGGACGAGACGAGGACGAAGCGACGTATTGAAGTCGAGTGTCGACTGCGTGCGCAAGCTCGTGCTGCTGGGCATCGCTCTATTCGCGACGGCGATATGGCTCATCGCAATCGCGAATAGGGCGTAGCCGTCGACTTCAGCCGAACGCCCTCAGCAAGCGAGCGAGCCGTCGAGCTCGCGCTCGGACCTGGTCGATGCCGCAGCGCGTCTCTTCGCTCATCTCGTTCGGGCTGCGAGCCGCCAACGACTCGAGGGCAGTCAGCGCGTAGTGGACGGAGAGGTACTCGCGCCTGGCAGCGCCGACGTCGGCGTCGGCGAGCAGCTCGTGACAACGTAACCCGGCGGTGGTCGCACGAACGAGGTGCGTCGCGGCGAGCATCTCGACGCGATTGGAAGTGAGGTGCCCAAGCAGGTCTTCCCTGGCATCACCCGAGCCGTCGGCCGACATGGCGTTGCCGCGGAGCACGTGCTGTGCCCGACCAAGGACGGCGAGGCAGGAGTCGATCGCACCGATATTGTGCGAGGATACGCGAGCCTTCGAAACGCTCTGCCAACGGGC
Source organism: Polyangiaceae bacterium (assembly GCA_013361525.1). Lineage (GTDB taxonomy): Bacteria > Myxococcota_A > Polyangia > Polyangiales > Polyangiaceae > Xiheicaenibacterium. The sequence goes on from JABFXY010000013.1 coordinate 74,192, forward strand.
CTCACGCCAGAACGTCACGCCTCCTACGAGCGGCGTGGCATCGTGGGGGCTCTCTGTCGACGGTCCATCGCACCGACCGAGGTGCTGATCGACGACGACGACGACGCCGTCCTCTGCATGCTCGAGTATCAAGGTGAGCGGCTGAGCTCGAGACCTCTCACTGCGATCGGTGCATCCTCGGGCCCTCGCCAATAGGGCTCCACATGTACGAGGCGCAGCTCGGCGTGGTTCGGGCCACAAGGTTGGTTTCGCCAATGGCCACGCACGAGCGACTGCACGGTCGGAGCGCGCCCGCCGAACTTTACGAAGTCAGCCACAGCAGTCCGCACGTCGACCCGAACGTCTTTCAGGAGCGGAAATGTCCACATCGTTGGGAGGCGACCCTTTCGGCTTTTACGGCTCTCCTGCTCCGAGGCCCCCCGTCTACCCTCCAGGCGGGCACCGGCGATCTGCAGACAGAATGCACGCCTCCGCGATGCTGCCGGCGTTGAACCGTCCTCGGAAAACGAGGGCGCTCGGCGCGACCGAGCGACAAGCGGCTGACATGGCCCGCGACCGGTCACCAGCGACCAGCGCGTTGAACGACGAGCTGCTCGGTACGCGCCGGCGCCCCGCAGGAGCGGCTGCAACCCGCATACCCCGACCGGTCTTCGACAATCCCGCCGAATACCTTGGTGGCGCGAGGGTCCCTGCTACGGCGCTGAAGCGAGATGCATCGATGCAATGAAATGCCCGGTGCGAGAAGGCGTTCAAGCGTTCTGGAGGGGGTGACCGACCCAGTGCCTAAATCGGCGGGGCGGCGCGAGAACGCTGAATGCCACAGCTCGCACCGGGCATGCTCGAGCCATTGCAGCGTCCGTACCGACGTTGAATCCGCTGACGGAACGTGTCGGCGACCGAGCGCCGTTTCGGCACGGCGTCCGCGTGCCTTCGCGTCGTCGCGCGCGTTTTCAGGAGCGATGACCAGCGACGACGACGTGGCTCGTCTTCATAGGTGCTATGCGAAGATCTCGTCCGGACGCTTCGTCGTAATGGCGGCGGCCCCATGCGCGGCCAACCAGTCGCGCACCTTCGTGAGATGCTGCTCCTCCTCGGCCTTCGCCGCCTCGAACCGGTCGGCGAGCTCCTGCGGACCTGCCCTATCGGTGATGTCGATGAGCATTTGCCATCCGTCGTTGTCGGTCAGCTCGGCGATCAGGATGGCCTGTAGGGCTTGCGGAAGTGTCGTTCGTGGATCGGCAATGATCTGAATCAGCCCCTGCGACGCAACGCCGGCCAGATCAGCGCTCGGCGTCATGGCCGTGGGGTCACCGCCCACCATTGCCATGGCGGTGCATAGGAGCTGGAAATGCGTGAGCTCGTCTTGTTGAAGGTGCAGCAGGTCGTCGCGCGATGGCCCACCTTCGAACGTTCCGCGTGCGTCCAGCTTCGCGACGAGGCCTTGATAGAGGCGGACACCGCCGCGCTCGAAAGCGAGGCGCTCGGCGATCTTGTCGATGAGCACCGCCGGATTGGTGCCCTTCGCAAAGCCGCCCACGGACTGGACGATCCCCTTTGCCAACATCGGAGGGGGCATCGTGCCCAGCGGTCGGGCCGTCTTCTCGTATTCGGCCCTGACGATGGCGAGATTCTGACCGTCGGGCGCGCCAACGACGGCAGCGAGCGAAGCCTCGGCTTGCGCGGCAGCATCTACCGGTGCAGCCGCAACGCCGGTCTTGTTCATGAGCACGCCCGAAGATGCCTTCTCGGGCTTCGAGTGGTTCTTTGCCTTCTTCATGACCGGACCTCCGCGCCCTTACCAGCACCACCGTTCGTCTTCGCGACGAGCTCCGTCCCGGCGACGAACCGATAACCCTGCGCGATCTGCTCGGAGGGCACGCCATGCGCATGGAGATCTTCGCGATAAGCGAGCGAAGCATCGGTATCGGGGAGCGCGCCAATCTTCGGACCCACGGCGCGATAATCGACCTCATCCACCAATGTTTTGCGAACAAACGCGCGTTGCGACGTGTACGGCATCGGGCTCGGCATCTTCTTCGGCAACAGCACCTCGGGGTCCTTCTTCTCGATGCGACGATAGAGATCCATCACGAAGTGGAGGTGGCCCAGCTCATAATCGAGAAACTGGGTCCAAAGCGCCTTTACCCTCGGATCGGTCTCGGTCGACATGCAGCTGTAGTAGTTGTAGACCTCGCACATCTCGTGGAGCACCCACTTTTCCAGCCACGTCTCGTTGGGATCGATGATCGACTCGTATTGGGTGACATGCTGCTCTTCGATCGAGGCAATCTCGGCGTACAGCTGGCGAGCGAGCGGGTCCGCAAACATGGGACCGATCGTCATGTAGTAGTCTCGCGTCTGGTTCTCACCGGCCAGGATCGTGATTGCGTGAAGCTTCGATAGAGGGTCGGCCGTCGCAGCGTCATAGGGCGTTCGCAGATCGTCCGCCGGATCCCTGTGCTCTACCATCGTCGGCCTGCCCGGCAGCACATCGGTGTAGCTCTGGAGGATATTGTTCGCGTCTTTGCCCTCGAGTCGATCCATGAGAGCCGAGAAGCGGTACATGTGATCGAAGTCTTCCAAAAGGCCGAAGCGATGCACCTGGGCGAGGTACGGATCCGGCTCGGCTTGCGCGATCGCAGCGGTCACCTCGATGGCGACCTGCTCGAAGCCGATGGTCGTCTCGAGCGGGCTGTGGTCTGCGCCGAGCAGCCAATTCACAGCCGTCTGCTGGTGGTGCTCGATCCGTCGAATCTGAGCCAAAGGACCTTGCAGGTCACCTCGGACACGCGCAAACGCGTGAAGAAAGCGATTCATGTGCTGCTCGATGCCGTTCATCAGGATGATGCGAACGCGGGTGAATGCGTCGTTGTCGAGCTTGCTGATCGGCTCTCGAACCATTTCGCGCCAGGTCATGCGCTGGCGGTCCAGCGGGGTGCCTCGCTCCTTCAGGAAATCGATGCTCATGATGGGGTCCATCCGGCAAGTGGGTCGACGGCGGCGTTGCAGCGCGGCCGCGCGCTGCTCGCCAATGTGTACACAGCTGGGTTGTCGCTACGTGCGCGCGAACAAGGAGGCCCCTGGCGCGTTCCTCTCGATGGCGCGGTCGGGGTGCGAAGCGAACCAGCCTACCGCCTCTGTCGCGGCGCGGATGAGGGGCTGCCGCGCGAGCAGCCACTCTCTGCAGAACATCGACACGTCCCGATGGCCGGCCGCGAGCGCGACTTGATGAAGCATCCGCGCTGTATCGGCGCCGTGGTACAGCCCAAGCAGGGTCGATCGGTACGATTGCTGTTCCTCGAGCATCCGGTCCAAGAGGTTCTCCCGAAAGTTCGACAGGTACCGTCCGATGCGGCGCGCGATTCCGCCTTTGCTCTCCGCTTTTCCCCGCGTCAGCTGCGGCAGCTTCTCCAGAACCTCGTCGGCGTGCTTTGCGAGATCCGTCATCGCCCGCGCAGGTGGCGAATCGCCCAGCCTGCGTGCTTCGCGACGACAGTGGGTCGAGCATGATTGCTCCGATTGCAGGAGCTCGCGGCACAACGATGAAAAGAGCGCCTCAGTCGGCGTTTGCCCTGGATCGTCGGGCTGTCTTTGAGTCGTCAATAGGTCCTCCGAACGGGGCAGCACGATTCAAGTTCGATCGTCGCAAGGATCGAGCCGCCTTCGCCGCACGCGAATGGCTCGATACGGGCCAGGCAGATCGGGATGTACTACGGCGCCTTGGCAACCATCGTCGGTTGGCTGACGGCGCAGAGGGTAAGCGCGACGTCGTACAATCCGACCGCCGTCCGAGAGGCCGTGCGTTCGCGCTCGGCTTCCCGAGCAATGTCATTCAGACTGAGGACCCCGACGAGCTTGCCTTCGTGGTTGGTCACCGGAAGGCGCCGAACCTGCGCCTGCTTCATGATCGCTTCCGCGCGCTCGATGGAATCCTCCGGGTGACAGACCAGAAGTTGGGTCGACATGGAATTGCGGATTGGAAGCTCGTGAAGCGCCTTGCCTTCGGCGAGGGCGCCCATGCAAATATCTCGATCGGTAATCATTCCGATAGGTCGCATGTCACGGTCCACCACGGGAACGCACCCGCAGTCGTGGTCCCACATGAGTCGCGCCGCGGCCGACATTGGTTGGTCTGGCGCGCAATAGGTCACCTCGCGCGTCATCAGGTTTTGTACTCGCATGGCATCGTCCTTTCCAAGGCAGACCGAACGGATCGGAGCGAGCCCGTCGGCAGCAGGGCGGTGCCTTCGGCAAGTATCTGGCCAACGGAGCTGACCCGTCGTTCACAGCCAGGAGACGCGGCTGCGGGTCATTTTACGCCAGGCGTGCTGCAAGCGTTGGTGCCTCAGTGTGACCGGCGCGCCGTGAGGGCCAATGAAATAGACATCTTGGGGCAATCCGCGATCGATCCCGCCACGTGGGGGGAACGCCGGATGCTTCCTTACGAGATGGAGGCGATCATGGCATCGGCAATACAAACGCAAGATCACGAGGAGATCCGCCAATGGGCGGAGGACCGTGGAGGCATCCCGACGATCGTCAAAGGCACCGAAGGCCTATTGCGGATCGACTTCGTCTCCGGCGAGGCGAGCGGTGGGCGTGAACCGTCGCTCGAAGCAGTCGACTGGGACCGGTGGTTCGAGATTTTCGACGACAATCACCTTTCGTTCCTCCATTCGGCCGACAAGGAGAGCAGGTTCTTCAAGCTCGTGTCGGAGGATGGGGCCAACAAGCGGTCGAACTAGCGGCTAGCTCGCTGGGTACCGAATGAGGTCGGCAATGCTTTGCTTAGGCTGCCTTGCTCGCGGCTCTTCGCTGCGCCGGTAGACCCTCGCTTCAATGAGGGATGGGACAGCTCACATGCATCAGGGTGCGCTCGTTGCACGGCGAATCGGCGCCGGGTCACCAATCGGCGAGAAGGAGCGGCGTGATGAGGGTGTTAGAGAAAATGAGGCACGTCGTCGCGACCTGCGGACCGGAGGATTCGCTCTCGGATGCAGCGCGGATCATGTGGGACCAGGATCTTGGTTGCCCGCCGGTGGTCGATGAAGGCCGTCGCGTCATCGCCCTGATTACCGATCGGGATATCTGCATATGTCGCTCGCGCACGAGCTGTCCGAGGTTGTGCTCCTCGATCTCGACCATTGTCCGTGTAACGGGCATCACCCACGTGGGTGTTGTGAGCCCAAACGATTGCTTTGGAGGCCGGGCCATAAAACTCGACCAATCGATCGAGCGTGTCCGCCATGTGCTCGTCGCGGACGTTCCATGACGAGGCTCCGCCCCGAACCATGGTTCGGTAATAGAGCTCGGCGTTTTGCGCGACAATCGCGTTCTGTTCCGCTCTGAAGAAGTCCTCACGCTTCCGTCCGTCGGTCTTCGGAGCGCTCTCGCGGAGGTCCACCAGCGCCCGCACGACCTCTTCCTCGCACGATGCCGGGGAGAGCGCGATCATTTGCGCATAGGCCTGCGCCTCACGACCGTACCGCGCGAAGCACTCGTAAGCTCGGCGCGCCCGATCCGCAGCGACGCGATCGACGCGATCGAGGTAGCGAATGAGGCTTCCATCGATTCCCAAAGGCTGTAGAGGTCGAGCCCGTATAGACCAACGCTCTGCTGCGTCCGCAGGTTGCGCTTTCGCACCCAGTCGGCGAGCGCCGCGAACTCCTCGTTGGCCCACATCCAGGTCGGCCACCTGTGCAATCGATGAAGCAATGCGCGAGCGCTCTTCTCTCCACCCCCGCTTCTGGTCCATTGGTCGAGCGCCTCGAAGTCGGGCCAGTCGCCCTCGACAGCGATGAAGGAGAAGCCTCGCTCCTCGATGAGCCGCCGCGAGAGTCGAGCGCGCCAATCGTAAAACTCATGTGTGCCGTGCGACCCTCCCCGAGGAGGACGTACCGAGCGTCGCCGATGCGATCCATGAGTGGATCCAGGTCGCGGTCGTCGGCGAGTGGCCTCGCGATCCGTCGCAATGCGTGAAGCGTGTCGCCGGCGGGCGGCTCCGATAGCGGCCGCGGTCGCCTACGGCGTGCCATGACGGGCCTCCATACCATCCCGTCGATGAAGGAATCATGCCGTGTGCAACCGCGATGGGGCGTGTGGCGCGCGGATGTGCACGCTGCCGGCGAAGTCCCCATCCTACGCGCGCGCCCAGACGAATTCGGGGCGCGCCAGAAGCGGGAACGCGCGATGCAACGACCTCATTCGGAGACGCTCGATTCTCCGGTAGTGCTCGTGATGAAGGTCTGGCAACTCGGAGCGGAGTTGGCAACGAAGCAGCCGAAAGGAGGCTTACTGCCCGACCACGCACGCGAAGCTGGAAATAAGCGCGAAGCGCTACTGGAGAATCGGGCGTCTCCTTTTTTGGGTGATGTATGTTCGAGCGATTCTCCAACAGGGCAGAAGCGGGGCGCCGGCTCGCGGAGCGTCTCGCCCGCTATGCCTCCACCGAAGACTTGCTGGTCCTCGCGTTACCTCGCGGCGGCGTTCCCGTGGGCTTCGAGGTCGCGCGCGCTCTAAAGGCGCCACTCGACGTCTTCATCGTGCGCAAGTTGGGGGTTCCTGGGCATGAGGAGCTGGCGATGGGCGCCATCGCAAGCGGGGGCGACGTCATCCTGAACGAGGAAATCGTCACCGCCCTCGACATCTCCGGCGAAGCGATCGAGCGCGTGAGGGCCGCCGAATCCGCAGAGGTAGGACGCCGTGAGCGTCTGTACCACGGAAACGTTCCAAACGCCGAGCTCGGCGGCCGCACCGTGATCCTCGTCGACGATGGGCTCGCGACCGGCGCCACCATGAAGGCAGCGGTTACGGCCGTCCGGAGATCTCGCCCGCGCGCCGTCGTCGTCGCTGTCCCCGTTTGCGCGCACCCGACCTGTACCGCGCTGCGCGGCGTCGCGGACGATGTCGTGTGCGTCGAGACCCCCGAACCCTTTCATGCAGTCGGGATATGGTATCGCGACTTCACACAGACGACGGACGACGAGGTCCGGCAACTACTCGTGGTCAGCCGGCCGCCTCCTTCTGGGGCGCCGTCTGCGTCCAAGGCGAGGTCACACGAGCGACGCGGTCGCTTGGGACGCACCGCTCACGCACTATTCGAGCAGCCCGCGGATCACGCTCGAAAGGTCGCGAATCCTTGCCGGCTTCGGCACGATTGCATCGACGCGACCTTCCGCAGCGAGAGGAGAACAGCTCCCTGAGTGCAAGACGATGCGGACGTGAGGCGCCGCGGCGCGAACGCGGTCGGCGAGCTCGAGACCGGAGAACCCGGGTAGATCGAAGTCCGTCACAATGACCGCGAAGCGCTCCGGTGCTGCCGTGATGAGCGCGAGCGCCTGCGAAGCATCGCGGCAGGGCGTCACCCGAAATCCGAGCTGTGCGAGCCCGAGCTCGAGGAGGCTGAGTATCGTTGGCTCATCCTCGACGAGGAGCACTTCCTCGCAGCGCGTCGCATTCGTGGCGAGGGGAATCCTCTCTTCGTCGGCCATTAGTCCGGACGGCTTGAACGCACAGCCTCCCCTGAAGCTTGTCCAGTCGGCTGAGCAGCCCGCTCCGCCACCCCAACCGAGTCCAGGAGCATTACCAGGTCGCTGAACTCCACCGGCTTAACGAGGTGCGCGTGGAAGCCGGCCTTGAATGCGGCCATGCGAGTGCTTGGCCGGGCATCGCCCGTCAGAGCGGCGCAGAAGGTTGCGATACCCGCTGTACGTAGCCGCTGAACGATCTCGCAGCCGCTCACCGTCGGCAGCTCGAGATCGATGATCGCGAGGTCGGGAGGGGTCTCCTGGATCAGCGCCAATCCGGCGACCCCATCCCGCGTGCACTCCACCCGGTGCCCGAGCGACTCGAGCAGCACCGCCATCATCTCGCGGCTGTCGTCGTCGTCGTCGATGACGACGATACGTAAGGGTTTCGTCGTAGCCATCTGCGGTCGAATCTAGCATCCTGCGATACGTCGCGTGGACTGTTCCTGACGCCGAAGTCAGACGGCCGCTTGGCAAGCTCGCCTCGGTTCAGCTCCGTCGCGCGATCCATATCGACGCAGGCGGGCGCCTCGCTGCCGCCGCGATGCTCGATGTTTTCGAGCAGGCGATCGCGGGTGACGCTGCGCTGCGTCCCTCCGAGCTCCGGAGCGCCGACGTCGCGACCGAAACGTTCATCGCGAAGCCGTCCCGGCTGCGGACGATCTCGATTCGTTGGCTGCCGATGAGCTGACCCAGTCGACCGAAACCTCAATGGCCCGCTCCGGCGCGATGTGAGCGCGCCTGGAAGGCGCGCGATTAAGCCGCGCCGAGAAGTCGCAGACCTTCACGCTGCCCTGAGTCCCCTCGTGACCGAGCCCGTCACGAGGGGACAAATCCGCCTCGCAGTGAGGAAACACACAGTCGAGCAAACTGGGACCGTTGGTGAACGTGTCGTCGAGATGTTGCCCGCCACGAGGTTCGCTGCTTGCAGCTACTCGCCCCGGAGACTGGAGGACCCTCATGCCCCACGAGCAATTCGTCGACTGCATTCGAGCGTGCGAGGAATGCGCGCTCGCGTGTGAACATTGCGCGAGCGCCTGTCTGCGTGAGCCCAAGATGCAAGAGATGGCCGAGTGCATTCGGTTGGACCGCGACTGCGCTGATCTGTGCCGGATGGCTGCCCTGTTGATGTCGCGCGGAAGCCGCTTCGCGGCGAGATTCTGCGAGCTGTGCGCAATGGCTTGCGACGCCTGCGCGGAGGAATGCGACAAGCACGATCGCGACCACTGCAAGGCCTGCGCAGAGGCCTGCCGTCGCTGCGCAGCTGAGTGCCGCCGCATGGCTGCGGCGTCGACCAACGGTCCGACGAAAGGTCGAGCACAAGCCGCCGCGCGGAGCTAGCGGACACCGCAATAAGAGGTGTGCTGCCTATCGGATGGTATTGGCGTAGGCCGACTGCTGTTCCACGCTGGTGAGGTCGACCTCGCCGTCTGGACCCGCCGCGGGACCCACCTGTAAGCCAGGCCGAGGCTCGTCCGTTCCGAGCCGCATGTCGCGCTCCTCGCGGTTCTCATTCGCTATCGTCCTCGCCGCGACGAGCTCCGCCTCGACGGTCTTCGCCCACGGGCCCGTCGTCGCTCGAGATCCCGACGCGCCGCCCGCCGTGGCATCGGACGCGCTCCGCCCGACGCCGTCCGAGACGCCCCTCGCCGAGCACGAAAAGCCGAGGAGGGGTGTTGATCTCGGCGCCTCCTCTTATATGCTCGCCGCCGCGGCCCTCGACGACTTCGAACAGCCCGTGTTCCTGCTCCGGCCGATGCTCGAGCTCTACGCGTCCATTGGCATGGGCGATGTGAGCGTGCTGCTCGGCGGGACGGTCCTCGGCGTGGAGCTAACCGCTTCGGCAGAGCGCTCCGGCGTCTCGTTCCCGGCGCTCCTCACCATAGGCGTCCGCGACGACCGATGGCTGGTCGCGACAGCCGGCGGGCTCTCGCTCGGGTCGGACAACAGCTATCCCGATATCGATGACGCCGAAGAGTCGCTGCCCATGCCGCGCGCGGAGATACGCGCTGGCTACCGCATCGTGAACGTGATGGAGATCACCGGCTTCGTCGGAGCCGAGCGCCGACTCTATTGGAACCGCGCGAACGAGACGCGGATGTTCGTCGGTGTCTCTTTCGGTACGGGCGCTGACGTCGACCCGCGCCGGTAGCCATCGACGCTTTGCCATGTCGACGGTGCCTGACAACATCTTGTTGTCACCCTCTGCCGCTGAGAGGCGCGCCATTCATGTTGCAGCGCGCTCGGCGACGAACCAAGGCCACTTGTCGGTGGTGTCCTTGCGCACGTCGAGCCCGCGCTCGCCGATAATCCGGATACCCGCGAAGCCCGCGCGCTCCAGCTCG
>JABFXY010000127.1 GCA_013361525.1 Polyangiaceae bacterium
CGAGGCGCGACGTGCTGCGGCGTCGCACGCGAGGACATCACCATTCGCACACGCTCGTCGCTGGAGCTCCATCCCGCGCCGCTTCAGCTTCGCTCCCGCCGCCGGATCGGCCGCCGCGCCGACGCCGTCCCAAACCAACGGCGACAGCTGAAAACACGCATTGAAATCCCCCGCGTCGCAGCTCGTCGCCAAGAGCTTCAGGGCTTTCGCTTGCAATTGGTCGGCTCGGGCGAGATCGATCGGAATGTCGAGGCCATGGCGCACCATGGGCTCGAGCATCGAACAACCCGCGCCGGCGCCGGCCTCGCAAGCACGTGCTGCGCTCGCGGATACTTCGGCGCCGGCTCGCCCGGTCTCTCGTTGCAGCTGCGCGAGCGTCGCGCAGGCGTCGCCTCCGCCGAGGTCGCAGCCGCGCTCGAGCGCGGCTTTGGCCTTCAACGGGTCGCGCTCGACGCCCGCGCCGAGCGAATACATCTCACCGAGGCGCCCGCAGCTGCGTGCCTCTTTTCGCTCGCAACTTCGCGAGCACTCGACGAGGTTCTTGCACGGCGTCACCACCGGAGCGGTCGGTGTGGAAGGGGATGCAGACGCGATGGCGATCGAGACCGGCACTTGTCGATCCGACGCCGAGCCGCACGCGCTGCCGGACGCGGCAACGAGGACACCGAGCGCAGTCCACCAGCCGCCCATTTCGCTTCGTTTGACCGACCGCCGGGCCTCTGCCATACGCGAACCGTGTGGACGCCGAACCGAGCGCTTTTGTTCCTGGTCGCAGCGGCGATTAGCTGCAGCTCGAAAGAGGGCGGCGACTCCGCGGCGAGCGCGTCGGCGTCGGCTGGGTCGAACGCGGACAAGGTGCTCGCGGCGGCCGACGACGAGAGCACCGCGACGACGTCGAGCACGGCGAAGGCCGCTGCCGATCCTGTGGTGGCGATCCCGGAGAGCAAGCTCTTGTCGGGCAGCACGCCGGGGGACGCGGGGCGGGATCCGACGCTGGAGCCGGCGCTCGTGGAGGTGAGCCTCGGGGCGTTCGATATCGATCGCTACGTGTACCCGAACGAGGTGGGGCGGCCGCCTTTGAAGGGCGCTTCGCGGGACAAGGCGGCGGGCCTCTGCAAGGAGCGGGGGCGAAGGCTCTGCAACGAGCTCGAGTGGGAGCTCGCGTGCAAGGGGCCCGACGACAAGGCGTTCGCGGGGCGAGATGCGTGGGACGACGCGTGCTCGAAGGATCCGTCGTCGTGCGCGTCGAGCTTCGGGGTGCTCGGGATGGGTTCGTATCGCGAGTGGACGGCGAGCGACGTCGCCGCGGTGGGCGACGTGAAGGCGGGCGCGGCGGTGCGTGGCGCGCCTTCGTCGGCGGCGGCGTTCGATCGGCGTTGTGCGCATCGAACGAGCATCGGCGGCGATACGTCGAGCGACGACATCACGTTCCGTTGCTGCGGGGGTACCGCGAACACGGCTTCGATCGAGGCGCCGAAGAAGCTGACGACGTTCGAGAAGGTGGAGCTTCCGGCCGAAGAGCTGGAGAAGATGTTCTCGGCGATCCCGCAGCTGTCGAAGCTGACCGGCATCAAGTACTTCGAGGAAGAGGCGGCCGCGCGCGAGGTGACGTCGAAGGCCGACGCCGGCGTGGATCCGAAGGGCTACGTGCTGACGACGTTGCCGCTCGCGTGGCGGCCGGTGCCCGGTGAGGATCTGCTCATCGTGACGGGCCTCGCGGGTGAGGATTCGTTCATCGTCGCGCTCTACCGGCTGGCCGACGGTCGCCACCGCGTCGCGAGCTCGCTGGTGTTGAAGAAGGATCCCGGGCCGATCCTGCTCGCGTTCGATCGCTCGGTCGACTCGCGCCTCGAGTGGTCGACGAGCTGGCAGCGCCCAGGCGAGTCCGGTCGCATCACGCTGCGCGACGATCGGCGCGTGATCATCACGCAGGAGTGATCGCGCACGCGCCGCGCTCTCGAGCGACGCTCTACGTCGAGAGCACGCCGTCGAGGAACGCGAGCACGCGATCGTGGACCAGCTGCTTCTGCTCGAGCGGCGCGGCGTGCGTGCCCGAGATCATGAAGAGCTCGCCGTGCGGCAACGTCTTCGCCATTTGCTCGGCCAGACGTGGCGGCGTGAACGAGTCGCGATCGCTCGCGACGACCAGCGCCGGCACCTTCACGTCTTGCAGCATGTCCTCGGCGGTGTGCTCGCCCGCGTAGCGCAACATCCGAAGGAACATCGGCAGGTCGATGTCGACCATGTGCTCGAGGTACGGCAAGAGGTCCTTCGGGTTCATCAGCTTGCCGTCGACCTCGCCGAGCGCGAACGCGACGCGCAGAGCGAGCTCCGGCGGAACACCGCCCCACAGCGCGCGCGCGAGCCGCGGGTGTCGATCGACGACGTCGATCATCCGCGGCAGGACCTGCGCGAGCGCGTCCGTGCCTTTGAACGTGTGCGTGACGCGGCCTGGCGCTCCGCAGAGGAGCACCAGCGCGCGGACCTTTTCCGGCCTTTGGCGGTAGTGCTCAAGGAGCACTTGGCAGCCCATCGAGTGGCCGAACAGCACCACCTCGGGATCGCCGATCGACGTACGCACGGCGCCCAGATCGCGCGCGTGGTCTTCGACCGTGATGCGCTCGGGATCAACGGGCGAATGGCTTCGGCCGTGACCTCGGTAATTCCAGTGCGCAACAGGGGTACGTGTCGCGAGCAGGTCCCACAGGTACTTCCAGATGAACCCGTCGCACGCGATTCCGTCGCACAAAAGCGAAACCACGGCCGAGGGGCCGGGGCGCGTTCGAACATAGAGCCGGGTGCCATCGTCGGCAGGCACGAATTGCTCGCCTGCCTGCAACGACCCCGCTCCCCCCACACTCGACGAGCCCTCGGCGTCCGAGGGCGCGCGGGTGGAGAACGGAGACGTATTCACCGAGGCGTCAGTCGCCGGTGTCTTCGTCGTCCGCGACGTCGTTCACGCTCGGCAACTTCTTGATCTCGAGCCGGGCGAGCTTCCACGCGCGCTGGACGACCCACGACAGTGAGCGATCGAGCCGGGCAGCCTCGTCCTTGATTTCTTGAAGCATGGACTCGGGGAAGTAGAGGCTCTGCTTCCGCTTGTCGGTCTTCGACGCCTCTCCGCTACGAATGTCCTTGTCGTTCATATCCCCTTCAACAACTACACGACGGTAGGGACAAACTCCAGCCCTCACCTGATGCGACTGCACTGCTAGCCTTCGAACCTCGGTCGCGTCATCACACTCGACCACTTCAACGGACGCTCGATGGACGCGCTCGATCGGCCCATGCAATCCATCACCTGCGCGCGATCGAGGAGCCGATTTCGGGCGCCGCTCGAGCGTCGATCGAGAGCCGATTGAGAGCCGATTCATGCGAGCTGTGTCACCGGCGCACACCAACCATTCGACGCGAATGAAGGGTGGGTTGGTGAGTGCGCTCGTCACCGCCTGTGGCGTTACTTTCTACCGACACAGCATCCCGCCTGATCCGTTCGATTCGTGAATGAATCCGTCATCTCCCCCTTCGGGGGCTGACCCCCCGCGCTCGTGCGACGACCTCTCCCTCACGCATTTCGAAGCCAAAGCTCACGTCCCGCCGTCGTCGGCCATCGCGGCGTGCGAGGGACGCGTCCCGAGAACACGCTCGTCGCCTTCGCCGAAGCGAAAAAACAAGGCGCAGACGCGATCGAGCTCGACGTGCGCACGTGCGCGAGCGGCGAGGTGATCGTCTTCCACGATCCGGATCTCGAGCGCCTCGCGCACGACACGCGCAAGGTCGCCGACGTTCGCTTCGACGATCTGCGACGCATCGACGTCGGTGAAGGCGAGCACATCCCGACGCTCGAAGAAGCGCTGGATCTCGCGCGTGAGCTCGCGCTCGGCGTGAACGTCGAGATCAAACACGACGTGCCCGATCGCGTGCGCACGTCGGCGGCCGTCGCGCGGATCCTCTCGTCGTGGGAGCGCAAGCTCGACGTCGTGGTGTCGTCGTTCGAGCCGCTGGTCCTCGCGACGCACAAGGTCCTCGTCCCGGGCGTCTGCCACGCCCTCCTCGTGCACGAGTCGACCTACCACGACTGGGCGCTGCGCATCGCGCGCGCCGGTCGCGTCGACGGCGTCCACACCGAGGCAAGCATCACCGTGCGCGCACGCGTCGCTTGGTTCGCCGAACACGCCTTCGTGAACAGCTGGACCATCAACGATCCCGCCCTCGCCCGCCGCGCCTACGACCTCGGCGTCAGCGCCGTCATCACCGACCGCCCCCGTCTCATCCTCGACGCGTTTGCCGCACCCCGCGGCAACCTAGCGCCGGGGTGAACACACGAACCGAACGCACGCGCGTGCTCCCCGTCAGCTCCTCGACCGCCGCCGACTCTCGGAGTAGGGTTTAGCTCGCCATGGCGACGAACTTGGACAACGAGCTCGAGGACGCCCTCAAGGCCGCTGAGGCCGAGCTGCCCGCGGTTGCAAAGCCGGCAGAGCCCCCGCCTTCGAAACCCCGCGCGAAAAGGGGCAAGGGCAGCATGGCCTTACTGGTCGCCCTGCTGGCGATGGCGGGCGGCGTCGTCGTGCTCTTCCTCGTCGGCTTCAAAGAGGCGTCGATCTACGCGCTTCCGACCCACGAGGTCGTCGCGCAAGCCGCGAAGCTCGAGGGCCGGCGGTTGCGCGTCGAGGGCGAGCTGGTTCCCGGCACGCTCGTGAAGCGCGACAGCCCGTGCGAGTACCGCTTCCGCATGCAGAGCGAAGGCGTCGAGCTCCCGGTTCGCTTCGCGGCGTGCGTCATCCCCGACACCTTCCGCGATCGCCCCGAGGGCGGGGTCCAGGTGACGGTGGAAGGCCAGCTCACCGAAGGCGGCCAGACGCTCGAGGCGGCGAACGTGATGGCGAAGTGCGCGTCGAAGTACGATCCGCAGACGCACAAGATGAACGGCCCGCAGAGCCAGAACGACCCTGTTCAAGCCCCCTCGGCGCCGTGAGGTGTTAAGCGGTTCACGCCGCGCGCTTCTCGCGATCGCCTTGGGCGCCTGCTCGGCGCCCCCTCCATCGAACCTAGCCTCACCGAACGGTGTGAAGCCGACGGCCACGAGCGTCGCGCCCACCGTCGGGTTTCTCCCTGCGCCCGGGCCTGATCGCATTCCGCTCGGGACGCCCGAGCTCGTGACGCTCGAGGCGTCGCTCGCGCCGATCGAAGGCTCGAAGCACGTGCTCGCGTTCGTCGATCACGCGGGCGGGCAGGCCCTCATCGGGCAAGTGCTCTCCGAGCAGGGGCCCCACGCGGCGCCCTTCGTGATTCCGCGCGCGCACTTCACGCGTGCGTTCGAGAGCTCGACCGGAACGATCACGCTCGCGACCGTCGAGGCGAACAAGATCTGCCTGCGCGAGCTCGAGAACGGCAAGCCGACGAGCCCCGCATGTTTCGATGCGCCCGCGTACGCGATCGCGTCGAGCTCCGATCGCTTCCTGCTCTTCGATCTGCGCGACCCCGAGCCCGAAGAGGAGGAGGCCGCCGCCGATCCGAAGGCCACCAAAGCGAAGGCGAAACCCGCGAGCGACAAGCCGAAGCCGAAGCCCAAGGCGAAGCCGAAGAAGCCGCCGAAGAAGGGCAAGAAGGACAAGAAGAAGCCGCCGATCTCGCACAAGGAGGCGATCAAGAAGCTCCTGTCGAGTGGGCACACGGTGGAGCTGTGGAGCACGCCGATCTCGCGCGAGAGCGGCCTCGGCGAAGCGACGTTCACCAACCTGTCCTTCCAAGAGGCGATGACCGGCCTCGGCTTCATCGGCATCGGCGGGCGCAAAGACCGCTACGACGTCGTGTTCTACGAGCGCGCCGAGAAGAAGGGCAAGGAGTCGCGCGGCAAGATCGGTGTCGCCGCGCTCGACGGCGAAGGCGTCTACGACCCCGCGTCGCGCAAAGCCTTCGGCGAGAGCAAGCTCGAGCCTGCGTTCCTCGCCGACCATTGGGACGCGCGGCTCATCACCTGGAGCGACGGCGCGGCGTTGCTCGGCCACCGTGGGCCACGCGGCAAATGCGACATCACGGTCATCTCGCCGTTCGTGATGCAGATGATCCCGGACGCGAACGACTGCGCGCTCGATCCGAAGCGGTTTCTCACCATCGCGCGCGCGAAGAACAAGGGCGTCGAGCCTGATCTCGAGGAGCCCGCGCCGCTGTCGAAGGACAAGGTGCGGCGCGCGTTCGGGCAGGCGGCGTGGGACGTCGGGCGCAGCGTGTATTCGACCGATCGGACCTGGACGTTCGACGGTGACGACCTGGTCTTCTATCGCAACCAGCTCACGCCACAGAAAGCCGCGCGCGCGCTCGAAGCGGAGCGCCTGCGCATCTCGTGGGGAGCGTTCGCGCCCGATGGCTCGGGGATCGCGCAGCTCGACTCGGGCCTCGCGGTCATCGACGACAAGGGCAACGTCGGCTTCTTGAAAGGCATCGAAGCGCGGCGCGTCGGCGGCCCTGAGCGCGACGATATCGACGCCACGAACCGCACGCTCGCGGTGAAGATCGGCGCGACCTGGTGGCAAGCGCGCGGTGAGCTCGCGAAGCTCTATCCGGCGACGGGCGCACCGTTGCGACCCTTGCCGCACGACACGACGGTCGCGGTCGGCGGGGCGACGACGGGCATGGTGCTCGAGCTCGCGCCGCCGAACCTGCGCGTCGAGCGGCTCGATGCCGAAGGCAAACGCGACCAGCTCGGGATGCACGCGACGTTTCTCGCGCCCGGGTTCGATGCGGTTCAACGCGGCGCGGGCGGCGCGATCGTGGTCGGCCCCGATTCGCGCGATCGACGTCGCATCGTCTCGTACGCGATCGCAGAGGACGGCACGATGTCGGCCGAGCGCGAGGTCGCGCTCTTTGGCCCCGATGCGTCGCGCGTCGCTCGGTTCGTCCGGCTGGTCGCGCTCCCGAAGGGCGGCGCCCTTCTGTACGACGAGGCGCGCACGCGCGTTGGTTGGCTCGACGACGACGGCGCGCTCTTGAAGGTCGCGTCGCTGCCCGCTTCGGAGGCGGTGGTGACATGCGTCGACGGCCGGCCTGCGCCGGCGAAGATCGCGTCGGTTGGCCCGGGCGAGCTCATCGATTTCCCCGGCGCGAACGCGACGACCTGCTTGAGCTCCGACACGCTCGTCGCGCCCGACGGCACCATTCGTTGGTTCGGGAGCACCACCGACGGCATCAGCTCGCGCGCCGAGCTCGGCCTCGTCCCGTCGAAGCTCGTGCCTGTCGCATTCGGCACGACGCCCGGCCTCGCGATGCGCAAACCCGCGGGCACGGTCGCCCCGCGCTGCCCCACCGAAATGGTCCTCGTCGGTTCCGACCTCTGCGTCGATCGATTCGAATCGACGCTCTTCGACGAAATCACCGGGCGGAACCTCTCCCCCGATTACGCAGGGACACCGGGGCTGCTCTCGTCGGCGCTCGGCGAATGGGCGACCAAACGCGAGCGCCAAGGGGATCTGCGCGCGCAGAGTCTCCCATTGCCGATCATCTCGAAGTGGCAACGAACCTCGAGCATCACCCCGGTCGCCGACAGTCGAATGGGCATACGCCCCAATGGCTTCGTCACCGGCCTGGTCGCGAAGAGCGCGTGCGAAGCGGCGGGCAAACGCCTCTGCAAACACGAGGAGTGGAAGCGCGCGTGCCGCGGTGAGCGCGACACGATGTTCCCGTACGGCGACTCCTTCGAGGAAGGCACCTGCAACGTGAACATGCCGCTGCACCCCGGCGCTTTCCTTCACGACAATGCGTCCGTCGGCCATTTGGATCCGCGGCTCAACCGCGTCGAATCGCCCGAAGGTACCGTGTTGCAGGTGACC
>JABFXY010000014.1 GCA_013361525.1 Polyangiaceae bacterium
CAGACCGAGGGGCAGATCTACATTCCCGAGGTCAACTGGATGCTCGCGCTCGGGTGTGTCGCGCTCGTCCTCGGCTTCAAGGCTTCGACGAACCTCGCTGCCGCGTACGGCATCGCGGTCACCGGCACGATGGGGATCACGTCCGTCGCGTTTTTCGTGGTGGCGCGCGACAAGTGGGGCTGGTCGATCCCGAAGGCTGGGTCGCTCGTTGCGCTGTTTCTCGTCGTCGATCTCGCGTTCTTCGGCGCAAACCTTCTGAAGTTCCTCGACGGCGGCTTCGTCCCGATCGCGATCGGCTTCTTCATCTTCTTCGCCATGCGCGTCTGGAAGCGCGGTCGCGCACTCCTCGGTCGCTACTTCACGAAAGCCGCGACCCCGCTCGATCACTTCCTCGACGGCCTGGGGAAGAACGTCTTCGTCGACCGTTTTCCCGACGACGAACGACCGAGCCTCTCCGAGGCACCGCCGCGGGCCGGGCGCGAGGAGGAGGTCGTCCCGCTGGTGCGTGTCCCGGGCGTCGCCGTCTTCCTCACGTCCAACTCGACCGGCACGCCGCCGCTCTTGTTACATCACGCCCGCCACAACAAGGCCATCCACGAGGCGGTGCTCCTCGTCACCGTCTCGACCGAGCGCATCCCGCGCGTGACCACTGACCGCGTGAAGGTGGTCGAGCTCGCGCACGGTTTCCACCGTGTGTTCATCCGCGTCGGCTTCATGGAGACGCCGGACGTCCCGCGCGCGCTCGAGGTCGCATTCGACAAGTTCAAGCTGCCCTTCAAGCTTCGGAACGTCACCTATTACCTCGGTCGTGAGACGCTCCTCGCGACCAGCCACGGCGAGATGTCCAAGCGCGAAGAGCAGCTCTTTGCCTTCCTCACGAAGAACTCGCAAAACGCAACGCGCTATTTCGGTATCCCGCCCGAGCGCGTCGTCGAGATTGGTATGCAGATCGACCTCTGACGTGAGGTCTACAGGTCGATGCGCGCACCGAGCTCGACGACCTGGCCGGCAGGGACACCGTAGTAGTCGGTCGGGTTGTAGGCATTACGGCTGAGAAACGAGAAGAGCTTCTCGGCCGTAGCGCCCATTTGCCCGCCGCGGCCCCCGAGGAAGCGCTCGAGGCCGAGGACGTACGTGAGATCTTCCGGTTTGGCGCGCGGATCGATACCCGCCGCGATCGCCGCCAAAGTCGGATGGATCTGCGGCGTCTCCATGAATCCGAAGCGAATCACGACCCGGTGGAGGCCCGCCCCGATGGCGTTTACCGTCGCTCGCTCGCCGTAGACGTACGGCGTCTCTTCCGTCACGACGGTCGTGAGAAGCACGGTCTCTTGCAGCGTGCGAAAGCGCCCGACGATGCGCAACAGCACCGGCGGGATCGATTCCGGGGAGGCCGTCATGACGACGCCGATTCCGCGCGTTCGCGCATGCAGCTGCGCGGGAAGGCTCCGGAGAAACGCTTCGGTCGGCTCGGAGCGTGCGCGGAAATAGGCCCCGAGGAAGCTCCTGCCCCGAGCCCAGACGACCATCACGATCAGGAATGCGGAGCCGACGAGCAGCGGAACGTAGCCGCCATCGAAGATCTTCAGCATGTTCGCGCCCAAGAACGCGACGTCGAAGACGAGAAACGCTCCCACGACCGCGGCGGCTTTCGCAGTCGACCACTCGAAGTGGCTCCTCGCCACCCGAAAGAATGCAATCGACGTAATGGTCATCGTCCCACTCACGGCGAGACCGTAGGCAGCCGCGAGCTTGTTCGAGCGCTCGAAGAACAGAACCAGCAGAACGCAACTAATCCCCAGGAACCAATTCATGAACGGCACATAGATTTGTCCGGCCGACTCCATTGCCGTGTGCTCGATGCGAAGGCGTGGAAAGTACCCGAGCTGGATCGATTGACGGACGAGTGAGAACACGCCCGTGATCAGCGCTTGCGATGCAATGATGGTCGCAACTGTCCCGAGCACGACGAACGGGTATCCCCACGAACCACTGGGAACGAGGGCATAGAACGGCTGCTTGGCGAGCTCCGGATTGCCCAGGATAAGCGCGCCCTGGCCGAGGTAGTTGAGCACCAGCGCCGGAAGCACGACGAACAGCCAGCCGAGCTGAATCGGCCTTCGTCCGAAGTGACCCATATCCGCATAGAGCGCCTCGGCTCCCGTCACGCTCAGGACGACGCCGCCCAAGACGCGGAATGCGTGGAAGCCTTCGTCGCGGAAGAACAGGACCGCGTGGTGCGGAGACAGCGCGGTGACGATCTCCGGTCGGTCCGCGATGTGAATCACGCCGAGGATCATCGCCGTTGTGAGCCACAAGATCATGATCGGGCCGAACCAGTTGCCGAGCCCTCCGCTGCCGCGCCGCTGTACGGCGAACAAGCCAATCAGGATCGCAATGGTGACCGGGACCACGACCACCTCCAGACGCGGCGCCACCACCTCCAGACCTTCGACAGCGCTGAGCACGCTGATGGCCGGCGTGATGATCCCGTCGCCGAAGAGCAGCGCTGCTCCCCCGATGACCAGAATGGTCGTCACGCCGAGCTTGCCCGGCGCACGCTCTCGTGATGCGCGCGGCAAGAGCGCGAGGAGCGCCATGATTCCGCCCTCGCCCTTGTTGTCCGCGCGCATGAGCACCGCGAGGTACTTCACCGTGACGACCACGAAGAGCGACCACACGATCAGCGAAATCGCCCCGAACACGTTCGAGGGACGAGGCGCCACACCATGGGGTCCGGCGAGGCAGTCTTGCAGCGCATATAGAGGGCTCGTTGCGATGTCGCCGAACACGACGCCGAGCGCGCCGACCACAGCCATGACCCTGAGCGCAGGCCGCTCCGTCGCGACTTTTCGCGGAAAGAGGAGGTCGCTGGCGGGCTGGGTCGAAGACGTCACGGGGCACGCGGGGCCCGCAATGGGAGCCGGCTCGCACCCGCTTGCGATTTTCGCTCCCGTTCAGATCGGCCACGCCCCCGGATCTCGCCCCGTGGTCGGCGCTGGTGTGAAACAGTTACTCGGCTCCGCGGTGCGAGCCGACTAGCGTTTTCAACGCGGAGCCCGTTCGCGACAGATCTCGCCCCCAGCGCGCGCTTGTCATGGCAGGAGGAATGCGAGACGCGGGTCCGTTTTCGCCGGTGACAACTCGAACACCTGAGGCTTGACGACGTCGTTTACGACGAAGGGGTCTTCGGCAACTCTCGCCTCGAGCTGGGCGCGTGGGATGCCGTGCGCAATCACAGCGCCGCCGAGCGCGGGCTGAAGGCTTCCAACGACAAGGAAGACTCCCTCGTCGATACCGCGTGCGATCCATTCTTTGTGGCTGGTCATAAACTCACTAGCCATGGCTTTGTTGCTCGAGAATCTGAGGAACACGAGGTACATGGTCACGCTCGCTTCCTCGGCGGCAGCTCGGGCAGAGGTTTCGGGATGGTGACGCCACGGGCAACCGCAGGTCGGGCACCGACGCGCTCGAACCAGCCTTTGAGGTTAGCGTACTTATCGAGCTCGAATCCTGCCGAGTTGGATGCGAAGTACCAACCGTAGAACGCGATATCGACGATCGAGTACTCTTCCCCGAGGAAGTAGTTCCGATCAGACAAGAGATGGTCGACAAGCCGATCGACGATCGCGCCTTGCTCCTCGTATCGGCGAATCGCGTAGGGAACCGTTTCGGCTGAGAAGATCGAGAAGTACATGCGCTGTCCGAACATCGGCCCCTGGAACGACGCTTGGAGGAAGAGAAGCTCGATTGCCCGCATGCGGTCCTTCCCGGAAGGAGGCACGAGACGTCCGACCTTGTCTGCGAGGTAGAGCAGAATCGCGTCCGACTCGGTGAGCACGAGGTCGGCCCCGCGGTCTCTGAGGACAGGAATCTTCCCAAGCGGGTTCAGTGCCAAGAACTCCGGTGACTGTCCTTCGCCGGCAAACACGTTCACCGTGTGGACCTCGTAGTGCAGCCCGAGCTCCTCCAGCGCAATCGCGACCTTGTGGCCGTTGGTCGAACCGAAGGTGTAGAAGTCAATATCGGCGGTGGGCGCGTCGTTCATGATGGCCATCCTGCGCGCACCGCGAGAGACGAACCAGCTCCTACAGTCGCAACGTCTTGTCCGTTCGTCTCACGACACGGGCTGTCTGGGCCGGCTCGCTCTCCCGTTCTGCTTGGCGCCGAGCCTCGGCTCGAAAGCGTCCCGGCGCGCTGGAGTGGCTTCGGCGAAAGGCCTTGGAGAACGCCGCCGCCGTT
Source organism: Polyangiaceae bacterium (assembly GCA_013361525.1). Taxonomy (GTDB): domain Bacteria; phylum Myxococcota_A; class Polyangia; order Polyangiales; family Polyangiaceae; genus Xiheicaenibacterium. Next base: position 4,243 of record JABFXY010000014.1, read on the forward strand.
TCGTAGCCCACTCGTGGTGCGATCTCCTCAAGCGACAGCTCTGTCTCCAGGAGCAACTTAGCGGCGATGCACATTCGCCATCGGCACAGGTAGGCGACAGGCGTTTCCCCTACCAACTCCGTGAATCTGCGGGCGAACGTCGCGCGCGACTGCGAGACCTCATGTGCCAGCCCCTCGACGGACCAAGACGACTGCGGAGCCTGATGGATAAGCGACAGCGCCTTCGCGATCGCTGGATCACGGAGAGCGCCGAACCACCCTCCGGCGCCCATGGGCTGTCCGTCGAGCCACGCCCGAACGACGAAAACCAGCAGGCTGTCGATCAGTCTCGGAACAACCAGCTCCGCCCCGCTCTTCGCATCGATCGCCTCGAGTCGAAGCAGTTGAAGAAGAAGCTGGAGTTGAACGTGGCGCTCCGCCTCGTGTGCCGGAAGGTGGATGAGTGGCGGAAGCAGCGACGTGAGCGGATGAGGCCCCACGTTCTGAAATAGGTACTTGGCGCAGAGCACGAGCGTCGTCTGGTGCGCGTCCAGCGCCGTTCTGCGTGCGAGACGACGCGGCATTGCAGCGAGTACCTCTTTATAGGGGCCGGGCTTCGTCTTGGGATCGTCACAGATCGAGTGCCCAACACCGCTCCGGATCAGGACGACATCGCCCGCGCTGAGATGAAGTGGCCGACGATCGACGGAGGTGCGCAACCAGCACGTGCCGCGCTGCACGACGTGTACGTGGGCCTCCGCGATGGGGTCTACCAGGAGCCCCCACGGCGGCACCAACTCCGCCTGCGCGACGACCGTCGCGCCCATCCTCGTGACCGACAACACGTCTGCGAGTACGTCCATGGCGTGACCGAACGTAGCAGGACGTGAGACGATTGGACGTGTATCTGGCCAAATTTAGCCTCGGCCGCTCATTGAACCGCTGGTCACCGGCAAGGAAGCGTAGACGCCCATCTAGGGGGTGGGCTCGGCGCAGTGGCATGGCATCCGAGCGCAGCAACACCGTCTTCGGTGCGTAGCGCGGCGTTCGGTGCGGGGACTCCGCGTTGGGTCCCAATCTCGACTTCCGCGCTGCGGCGTCCGCCCCGCACCCTGCAACTACATATCACCCTGTAACTACAGATCGACCTGCATGCCAATCTCGACGACGCGCTCGGGCGGAATACCGAAGAAGCTCGTTGCTTGTTGCGAATTGCGGGTGAGGAAGGCGAAGAGCTTTTCGGCGCGTTTGCCCATTTCGCCGTGTTTGGTGGCGAGGAGGGTTTCGCGGCCGAGGTAATAGGTGACGTCGTCCATCTCGAACGGCAGGTCGTAAGCGCGAATGGCGTCGGCGAGGGCGCGCGGGACGTCGGGCGTCTCCATGAAGCCGACGCGAATGCGAACACGGTAGAAGCCCTGCTCGAGCTCGTCGATTTCGGTTCGGTCGCCAAGCATTCTGGGGACGTGCTCGTTCAAGACGGTGACGAGGAGCACGGTGTCGTGGATCGCTTTGTTGTGCTGCGCGTGATGCATCAGCAGCGGGGGTGTTCCGCCCGGGTTGCTGGTGAGGAAGACGGCAGCGCCGGGGACACGCGTGACCGGGACCTCGACCGGTTTACCTCGAACGACGGTGCGGTAGATGCCCTCGCGCAAGCCGGCGAGGAAGTCGTCGAGCGGCTTGGACGCGCGGACGAAGTAGGCGCCGAGCAGGGCGCGGCCGCGCTTCCACACCATCATGACGCTGAAGATCATGATGCCGATGACGAGCGGGACGAAGCCGCCGTCGAAGAACTTGAGGAGGTTCGCGCCCAAAAACGCGAGGTCGACCACCATGAAGAGGATGTAGAGCGGCAGCGCTCGGTAGAGCGGCCACTGCCACACCTTCAAGCAAACGATGAAGAACGCGGTCGACGTAATCGCCATCGTCCCCATGACGGAGATGCCGTACGCAGCTGCCAGGTTCGACGAGGACTTGAACGCGAACACCAGCGCGATACAGCCGATGGCGAGGGCGTTGTTGACCTCGGGCACGTAGATTTGGCCTTCGGTCTCGCTCGAGGTGTGCTGGATGCGAACGCGCGGCAAAAACCCGAGCTGCACGGCCTGCCTCGTGAGCGAATACGCACCCGAGATGAGGGCCTGCGACGCGATGACGGTCGCCATCGTCGCAATCACGACGAGCGGGTAGATGAGCGGCCCCTCGGGAACGAGCGCGTAGAACGGGCTTTCGGTCACGACGTCGAGGCGGTGCTGATTGCCAATCAGCATGGCGCCCTGTCCGAAGTAATTGAGGACGAGGGCCGGCATGGCGAGGGTGAACCACGCGAGCTGAATTGGCCGGCGACCGAAATGGCCCATATCGGCATAAAGCGCCTCGCCGCCGGTAATACAGAGCACGACCGAGCCGAGGATGACGAAGCCGTGCCACTTGTTCTCGATGAAGAACCGGACGGCATGCCGCGGATCGAGCGCTCCGAGAACCGCGGGCACCTTCGCGATCCAGATCAGGCCGAGCACCGCGAGCGTGCCGAACCAGAGGATCATGATCGGGCCGAAGATGCGTCCGATCGTCGCCGTGCCTCGCTTCTGCACGGCGAACAGGCCGAGAAGAATGACGACGGTGAGCGGCAGGATGACCGGGTCGAGCTTGTTGGTCGCGACGCCGAGCCCCTCGACGGCGCTGAGCACGCTGATGGCCGGCGTGATGATCCCTTCGCCATAAAGAAGGCAGGTGCCGAAGACGATGACCATCGGAATGATGGCGACCGCACCAACGGTCTTCGGCCGCTTCAGCTTCGACTCGAGCATCGCGAGCATCGCGAGGCCGCCGCCCTCACCCTGGTTGTTCGCGCGGGTGACGAAGCCGAGGTACTTGAAGCTGACGACCAGCGTGATGCTGTAGAACATCAGCGAAAGAAGCCCGAAGACGTTCGCGGGGTTCGCTGCGACGGCGTGGTGGCCGTGTACGCACTCCTTGAGCGCGTATAGCGGGCTCGTACCGATGTCGCCGTAGACGACGCCAAGGGCCGCGAGCGCGAGGCCGGCCATGGAGCCGTGAGCGTGGGCGTGAACGGGGGGAGCGGATGACGCTGGGCGCGACGGTCGTGCTGATGGAGACGTTGCGGCCTGCTGCATGGTCAGACCTTCGTACTCGTGTCCGTCGCTGCCGGCGAGCCGATCACGAAATGCGCTCGACGGTCGTGTCGAAAGCCTTGACCTTCGAGGTCGCATCGTGGTTGTTTCCGCCGCGGAGAGGTGTCCGAGCGGCCGAAGGATCCTGATTCGAAATCAGGTGTACCCTCACGGGTACCGCGGGTTCGAATCCCGCCCTCTCCGCCAGGGTCGATGCGCGTGCCCCACGCGCCGCGGTCGACCCAGCACGATTAGGGACGCGTAGCGGCGGCGCGCTCGCTCCGTTGTCGTGCGTGTCGGTGTCTCGCGTGCGCCTTCGGCGCACCGAGCCTCGTGGGAGCCGCCCCGGCCGCTCTCATGTGCTTGCCAGCGCCGCCCGACCGTGACAAAGCGGCCGCGCCTCTGGAGAGGTGACCGAGTGGTCGAAGGTGCATGATTGGAAATCAT
>JABFXY010000057.1 GCA_013361525.1 Polyangiaceae bacterium
GAAAGCTTCTTGTGCGCGCTGCTGCTGTCCGAAAGCTTCTTGTGCGCGCTGCTGCTCGTCGCTGAAACATCCGCGACCGGCGGCGGCGCATCGGTCGTTGCACCCGCACCCGCCTTCTTCTTTTTCTTCTTCTTCGGTGCGGCCGCTGCCGGAGCCGCGGCAGCAGCAGGGGCCGGCTCCACCGCGGGGGGTGGCTCGACGACGGGCTCAGGCGCCTTCTCTGCGACGACCATCTCGACGGGGGGCGGGGGCTCGACAGCTTCAGCGACGGGCTCCGCAAGCGGTTCGACCGCTGCTTCTTCCACCGGCGGCGCCGCAGGCGCGGTGGCGGCCGACAGATCCCGCGGCGTGCCCTGCGGCATGCTCATCGGCGGGAGGCTGTCGTCGGATGCGGCTTCCTCGTGCGCAGGCTCGGAGGCGGCGGGCGGAATTTCGGGCGCGACCGCGACGCGCGGCAGCTCTTCGGCGAGCGTCTCTTCGTGCGCTGCCTCGGCGGGCGCTTGCGACTCCGCGGAGACGACAGCGCTCTCCGGTCCGGCATCGCTGTCACGCTCCTGCTCGAACGCCTCCGGTAATGCCTCGGCGCTCTCCGCTGGTGCCACGGAGCCCGGGCGCACCGAGCGCTCGGAGCGCGGTCGAAGAAGCCGACCCTTGTTCGACGGGCGGGTTGAGCGGAACCGCTTGGACATAAAACCTTGAGACCTCCGTTACGCGGCTAACGCCAGGGCGTGGGTGGCGTGGCGTGCCTATTCACATTTCGAGCCGCGACCCGACGCGCGAGGATTGCATCATCCATGTCCGCTTCAAGTCGAGTTGATCAGGCAATTGACCAAGGCTTGGCGTGCGAATCATTCGGAGCTCGCTGGCCCGACCGACGCGCGCGTCAGCGCCGATGATCGTGCCAGCATGGGCCGAACGATGGCGGCCATGCCTGAGGAAACCCTTGGCCTGAAGAAACCCTTGGTCTGAAGAAACACGGCCTTGGGATGCCGTTTGGGAACTCACGATCCGCGGGTGGGGACCGGACGGCCGAGCTCTTTTAGCACTTGCTGCAGGTCCGACCAGACCATCGCCCGCACTTCCTTCGTCGGCTGCCTGAGCACATATGCAGGATGGAAGGTCGGCATGACGGGAATCGAAGCCCGATAAAGCCGCCATTTGCCGCGAATCTTCGTAATGCCGTCGGTCGGACCGAGGAGCCCGCGCACGGCCGTTCCGCCGAGCGCGACGATGACGCGGGGACGAATGACCTCGAGCTGCTCCTGCAGATAAGGAACGCAGCTTGCCATTTCGCTCGGCTCCGGAACGCGGTTGTTCGGCGGACGGCACTTCACGCAGTTCGCGATGTAGACGTCGTCCTGCTTGAGCCCCATTCCGGCAATCATCTTGTCGAGAAGCTGCCCGGCCTTGCCCACGAACGGCAGGCCTTGTGCGTCCTCGTCGGCGCCCGGCCCTTCACCAATGAAGCAGAGCTCCGCGTCGGGATTACCGCGTGAGAAAACCGTTTGTTTGCGCGACGCATGCAGACCGCAGCGCGTGCACGCTTTGACGGTATCCGCGAGGACCGCGAGGTGATTGCGTCGCGCTTCACCCGTCAATGCCGGTCCCGGAGCGGGCATTGCAGCCGAGGCTGCCGCAGCAGGTGGTGCAGGCGGCGACGCCGAGACGGTCGTCGTCGCGGCGGCGGGCGCTACAGCAAAGGGCGGCGGCGCTGCCTGAGCGATCGCCGGTGCGCGCGCAGCCGGTGCCGGAGCTGGGGCCTGTCGAGGCGCCGCGCGCCCCGGGCCGCGAGCTGCAGGCTTTCGCTCGAGCGACGCGAGCACGTCGGCCGGGTGGCTCACCGTCGGCAGCGCCTCAGCGCCACATTCGGCTTGCCACTCGGCCCACGCGCGCACCGCGCTCGCGAGCTCGCGCAGCTCGTCTCTCACATCCATCGAATCAGTGAGGATCGTTGGCGGACAGCCAGCGCTCGGCTTCGAGCGCGGCCATGCAACCCGTGCCCGCCGCGGTGACGGCCTGACGCCAGACCCAGTCCTGCAAATCACCGGCGGCGAAGAAGCCCGGCACGTTCGTCTGCGTGGTGCCCGGAACCGTCTTCACGTAGCCGTTTTCGTGAAGCTCGACCTGGCCCTTGAAGAGATCCGCGAGCGGCGTGTGACCGATCGCGACGAACATCGCGGCGCAGGCCACGGTGTTGACCTCGCCGTTCTTCAGGTTCTTCACGCGGACGCCCGTCACCTTGTCCTCTTCGACGCCGAGGACCTCCTCGACGACGTGGCTGTAGAGGATGCGGATCTTCTTGTTGCTCGTGACGCGGTCCTGCATCGTCTTCGACGCGCGGAAGTCGTCACGGCGGTGTACGAGCGTGACCGACTTGCAGAGGCCGGTGAGGTAGTGCGCCTCTTCCATCGCGGTGTCGCCGCCGCCCACGACGACGACGTCCTCGTTGCGGAAGAACGCGCCGTCGCACACCGCGCAGGCGCTGACGCCTTTGTTCTTCAGCTTCTCTTCGCTCTCGAGGCCGATGTAGTTCGCGCGGGCACCGGTCGACGCGATGATCGTCTTGGTCTTGAAGAAACGCTCGTTTCCTTCCACGTCGAGCGCCCACACCTCGAACGGCCGCTTGGACAGATCGACGCGCGTCACGTCGCCCGTGATGATCTCCGTCCCTTGGTGGACGGCCTGATCACGGAAGCGCTGCATGAGCTCCTGACCCGTGACCTTCTCCGGGAAACCGGGATAGTTCTCGACGTCGGAGGTGAACATCAACTGGCCGCCGGGGATCAGCCCGCCCGCGTTGAAGCCTTCGATGCAGAGGGGCTTGAGGTTCGCGCGGGCCGCATAGATCGAGGCCGTGAGGCCTGCAGGCCCCGAACCGATGATGATCACGTTCCGGACGTCACTGTCACTCATTCCCTTGGCTCCTTATGGTGTTCGCGGGGCGAAAGCTTACACCGAAGAGCGGCTCGTTCGATGTCGCACTTCCGCAATCGCCAATCGCAGGCGGTAGCACAAAGGCCGCGTTGGCGCCCTCGTTCAGAATCGAAGCGTCGCGCCCGCGGCCACCTCGTTGAGCTGCTGCGAGAAGCGTCCGCCGTTGACGGACTGCTGGCTGCGGAAGCCCGTCGTCGCGTCGCCCGAAAGCGCCCTCAGCTCGCCGTCGCCGCCGTTGTCGAGCGTCCCATAGAAGACGTGTTGATATGCGAGGTGCATGTCGACCGGCCCGACGCGAACAGTGCCACCCGCCGAGATTCCGGCCTTCCAGCCCATGTGGAAGTCGAGGTTCGCGAGCTGGTCGCGTTGACCCTTCGACTCGAAGAAACCGCCCGCGCGAACGCCGAGCAGATTCGGTAGAACGGTGACGTCGCTTCCCCAGCGGACGCCGAGAACATCCTTCCAGTCGTGAATGATGTCGCCGTTCACGGGGACGGTGCCGGGCGTGCCCTTCACCTGGATGCCTTCGTGAAAGCGGATCTCGACCGCGTCGACCGCGGCGTTGTTCGCGTAGGTGAGATCGACCTCGACGTCGAAGAGATCTTCCGTGAGCGGATCGCGAACATAACCCTCACGCTTCGACCAACCGGGACGCGCCGTCTCTCGGTTGAGCGGGTGGTGATAGCGAACGCCGAGCTTCGCCTCCATCGGGACCGTCAGCTCGAGTGTGCCGGCCTCTTCGTCGATGGTGACGTTGCACTCGGGATCGGCGGGTGTGCAGGGGTTTTCGTTCTTCGTGCCGCCTGCGAGCCAATAGTTGCTCTCGAGGCGCAGCTTCGTCGTCGAGCTGACCTTGTCCGACCAGTGGAACCACGCGCCGATGTCGAAGTTCTTCGAGGCGCGCCAGTTCGCGCCGACCACGAACCCGGGCACGAAGAAATCGTCCGCGGTGAGGTCCGCCTTCACGTCGCGGGTGAAGTCGTCCTCGCGGGTCGATGACGTCGACTCCGTAAAGGTGGTGAAGTTCGCGTGCGCGATGCCCCACACGAAGCCGGCGCCGAGCGACAGCTCGTCCGGGATCACCGCGTAGCTCACCGAAATGGTCGGGAAGACGAGCAGCGACTGCTGCGACACCATCATGTACCGCGTGGGCGCGGGCTGCGTGCGCTCGTTGCCGGCCAACGTGAACGGGACCGACTCGGGCCAGTCGATGTTGCCGACCGCGTGAGGACCCATGACGCTCGCGCCGATGGCGAGCGCGTCGGTGATGCGGAAGACTCCGGCGAGCTGCGGGTTCGGGAAGATCGAGTCGACGCAGGTCTCCGCTTCGGGGCCGTTCGGCGCGCCGGGCCCGGGGATGTTGTTCCCCGGTGACACCGGCTGGCCGTTTTCGTCGACGCGCGCGAAGCACGAGCTCTGGATCATCAAGTGCGCGCCGAGGTGGACACCGGACGCTTGGAACGACATCGCGGCCGGGTTCATGTAGACCGCGAGCGGATCGTCTGCGCGCGCCACCCACGCTCCGCCCCGCCCGACCTGCAGCGCGCCGGAGTCCGGCACGTCGAGGCCGTTCGAGGCCTCCGCGGAGCGCGCGGTGACGAACGACATCACCGCGCCTGCCGCGACGACCGCGCCGCGCAGAGCCCAACGAAGCCTCGAACGATGCATCATTTGACCGGCGACGCGCGCAGCGCGGCTTTGCCGTCCTTCACGTAGACGGTGAACTTCACGCCGGAGCAATTGTGACGCGATAGAAGCGCCGCCTTGTTCCGCTCCAAGGTCCCTTTGAAGCGCTCGAAGGTGAGGCCGTCGACGGACTCGCCGCACTGCTTCTTCGTCTTGAGAAACTCCTCGTAGACGACTTTCCAGTCGGCGAGCTCTTCCGTCGGGCTCGGCGGTGCGGTGCCGGTGGGCGCCGAAACCGGCTGGCTCGCCGGCGCGACCTCCGCTTCCTCTGCGCGCTTCGGCGCAGGCGGCGGCGGACGACCCGGCCCGCGCGGCGGTGGTTTCGGTGCTTCGACCGCCGCCGGCTCGAACGGAGGCGGAGGCGGCGGCTCGACCGGTTGCGCCAAAACCGCACCACCAAGAGGCTGAGCCGCGATCGCCTGCATGCCGTCGGACGACGGGCGCGCGGCAGGCACCGGTGGTCGTATCGGCACGCGCGGCACGCTCTTTTCGCGCTCCGACGGTGGCAGCGGCAAGCTCGGGCTCGACGCCGTCGCATCGGGAACCGCAAACGCGCTCATCTGCGGCTGCGCGGGCAGCGGTCCGATGACCTGCTCGAGATCCGCCGCGCGGCGCGTATAACCACCCTTCGCGAGTGCCTTGTCGACGCCGTCATTGATGTCCGCGGCGATCTTCTTGTAGAGGCCGCGGAATCGCGACGGTGCAAGCGTGTCCGTCTTGCCCACGGCAAACTCGTGCGCGACGCGCTGGAACGTCCGAAGCGGCATCGTGTGCTCGAAGATGCTGAAGAGGATGCCCAAAAGGCCGAGGCCGATCGCGATGCCGATCAGGATGTTCTGCGGCGCGCGATCTTTGTCGGTCTGGTCCGCGAGCTCGAAAAAGCTGAGCGGGGTCTTCAGCAGCGTGACCTTGCGCGCAACGATGTAACCGCAGCCGAGATCCCACGCTTCACCGGGTACGCGCGTGTACACCAGGCCGATGTCATGGCGCGGCTTGCGCACGAACGATCGGCCCTTCTGCAGGTACTCCTCGGTCGTGGCCGCTTCTTTGATGTCACTCGTCATGACGTCGAAGTCGGCTTGGAGGAACGGCGTCGGATCGTTGCCGGCGCCGGCAGGAAGCGCATTCACGTCGCGCATGCCGAGGACATAAAAGGCGATCTTCGCGCCGGTCGCGTCGGCAACGCGCTGTGCATAGGCCGCGTCGACCGCCACGAGACCGACGATCGCGCCGACCGGCTCACCGCCGCCGTCGCGCTCCACCGGACGCGCGACGACGCGGAACATCTTCTCCTGGATGACCCAGACGTCGTCGCGGATCCACCCCGCGAGCGCGTCGGCCACCACGGCGTGCCCGCCGATGTTCCAGCCCTTGCCCTCGTTGTGCGCGTAGTTCCATTGGGCGACGACGCGGCCCTCGGCGTCGACCGCGAACAGCGCGTAGAACTTCAGCTCCTCGTCGATCTTCTGCGCGGCCTTCGTGAGCGCCTGCTTCGCCTTGTCGCGAATTTCGGGGGAGATCTCGTTCGAATCGCTCGCCTTGGAGAGCGGCTCGCGAAGATCGGGGGCGAGCGCTACCGGCACGAGGGCCGACGCGCGGTTGCGCGCGTCGTCCTTGAGGTACCAAGCGACGGCGCTCGAGTCCGCCATGAGCGCCTCGTTCATCCAGCGCTCGGTGTGGCGGTTGTAGAAGCCGTGCGCGATGTAGAGGATGCCGGCAGCAGCAGCCAGCGCGAAGCTCAAGATGAGATACCAGAAGCGCGAAAGCAGCATGCCTCAGCCTCCGCCTTTCCCGGGCTCGCCTGGCTTGTTCGGATCCTCGCCCTTCGTGTCTTTTTCGTTCTTCTTGTCGCCCTCGGGCGCCTTCACCGCGCCGGCCTTCAGCGGATCTTTCAGCGGCTGCTCGGGAGGCGTCGGTTTGACCTCGAACGGAAGCTCTTCACCGACCGGCTCGCCGTTGAAGTACGCGCGAAGCTTGTAGGTGCCGGGGTCGATGTTCGAGATGTCGAAGTCGCCCTTGCGGGTCGGGTACAGCGACATGTGCGCGTGGGGCTCGACCACGATCCAGGAGCGGGTGCTCGGCGACAGCTCGTCGCGAAGCTCGTATTTTCCCGGCCCGGGAGGCGTCCACGTCCGCGTCGAGCCGGGCTTCATCGTGCCCCGTCCGAGGCCCGCCTTCTCGGTCACCTCGTAGATCGCGCGGTCGGTCGGATCGTTGTTCTCGAAGAGGATCTCCTGGCCCTCCGCGACGACGAGCGTCACGGGAGAGGTGCGTCCACCCTCGACGAGCACACGTATCGGCTTCGGTTTCTTCTCGGCCTTGGCTTCCGTGAGCACGACGATGCAGAGCTCCTTGGACAGGTGCCCTCTCAGCACGCGGAAGTCCGCCGGCACCGACGAGGCCGGCTCGCGGAAGGTAAAGCGGTGCGAATCCTTGGCCTTCGCCTCGTTCCACACCGGGTTCAAAAGCTCTTGCGTACCGACGACCTTGCCCTTCACCGTCGCCGCGAAAACCGCTGACGGAAGAGCGAGCGCGATCGCGGCAGCGATGAAGGCGCTTCTTCGAGTGAGCTTCATCGGCGACAGAAGCTATCGCTTCTTCGCGCGAGTTGACGAGGAATCAGTAAGCCGTTCGCGCGAAGCCGTCAGGAGGCGGCCCGAGGCCGCAGCGCGCACCCCACCAGGCGGGACCCGAGCCGTCGTGCGCGCGCGAGAAAGCAGGCCCGCAATCCCTTGCGCGAACAAAAGAACCTTCGCGCAATCCCTTGCGCGAACAAAAAAAGGAGAGCGGGTCGGTCATCGAAGACCGACCCGCTCATAACGTTCCGGGACCGCGGGCACCGTGGCGGATCGACGTGAACCCCTAGCAAGTTTGCTAGGTGGGGGCTGGCGGGCCGCTTTAGGCTTCCCAGTGAAAGAGTCTGGGCCTGCTCACCACGGCCTAGGTGCTTGCCCCCGGGTTCATGCTTACTCGGGATTCATATGTCGTGGCTCACGAATACTGCAGAGCGGAACAGGCCCAGGATAAGCCTCCCGTCTGCCGAGTCAACCGACGATCGCCCGCTCTTCGAGGGCGCGCTTGAGCTTGTCGTAGATGCCGCCGAACGCGCCGTTTGAAAGCAGCGCGATCGTGTCGCCGGCGCGCGCCTCGCGCACGATCGTCTCGACGATGGACTCGATCGTGGGCGCCGCGAGCGCATCCACGCCACGCCGCTGAAGCTCGGAGACCAGCCGCGGAAGATCGAGACGCTCCGCCTCGGGGATGTCGGAGCGACCGAGGGGCGCGAAAATGACACGGCTCGCGTCGCCGAAGCTCTCCGCGTATTCGGCTTGATGAAGCGCGCGGCAAGCGGTCGCGCTCCGCGGCTCGAAGACCGCCCACAGCGCGCCGTCGGGATGCCGCGCCCGAAGCGCCGCCAGGGTCTCCTTCACCGCGGTCGGATGATGCGCGAAGTCGTCGTACGCGCGCACGCCGTCGGCCACGTAGAGGAGGTCTTGTCGCCGGCGCACACCTTCGAAGGTCTCGAGCGCGGCCGTGGCAGTCTTGAGCGGAACGCCGAAGCCTTGGCAACACGCCGCGAGGGCAGCGAGCGCGTTGCGCACGTTGTGTTGACCCGGCACGCGCATGCCCAGGCGCCCCGCCAGGGAGCCTCCGACGAACAGATCGAACTCGGTGCGACCCTCCGCGGCGGACGCTGCGACGGTCGCGCCCATCCAATGCGGAGGGACGGATCCGACGTCGTCGTCGGACAGACAGAAGTACGCGACGTCGGCCTTCGCTCGTGAGGCCACGTCGACCACCGCGCCGCTGTGCGCCGCCGCGACGAGCAATCCTTTCTCGGGGATGCGCTCCACGAAGCCGTCGAACGCCGCTCGGTACGCAGCCTCGTCCGGATAGATGTCGATGTGGTCGTGCTCGATCGACGTGATGACGCCGACCTCGGGCTTGTAGTGCCAGAACTTCGGCGTCTTCTCGAAGAACGCCGTGTCGTATTCGTCGCCCTCGACGACGAACGGCACGCGCCTGTGCGACGTCGGGCTGCCGGAAACGAGCGCGAGCTTGCGATGGCCCGGCATCCGGAAGCTCGAGTCGAAATTCTTCGGCAAACCGCCGATGAGAAACCCTGGCTCGAGACCGGCGGAGGAAAGGATGTGCGCGCACATCGCGCTCGTCGTGGTCTTGCCGTGTGTCCCGCCGACGACCAACGGAGAGCGCCCCTCGAGGACGAGCTCGGCGAGCGTGTGCGCCATCGACGCGTAGCGAATCCCGCGGTCGATCGCCGCGCGCGCCTCGACGTTGGTGGGCCGGCAGACGTTGCCGACGACGACGAGGTCCGGAGCAGGATCGAGGTGGCCGGCATCGAAACCTTGCATGAGGTGAATCCCCCACGCCTCGAGAGCCGGACCGATCGGCGGGTAGAAGCTCGTGTCCGAGCCCGAGACGTCGTGTCCTGCGGAGCGGAGAAGACCGGCGAGCGGTCCCATCCCGGTTCCGGCCACGGCGACGAAATGAATGCGCATCGCCCTCTTCTTTTCCCGCTTCTCGACGCGCCGTCAAAAGTTTCGCGGAAGCCTGCGCATCGAAGTCGAGCGGCGATCGCTGTGCGAGGTGTGCGCGTACGCGCGCCGGCGGCACCTCGCGTTTCGCGCACGCATGTGGCGCACGAGTGAGGCACCTGGTCTCGCAGCACGCGTGCCGCATGCATGCACGCCTCACCCGTGCGCAATCGTTCCTTCGAAAGGATTCGCGTTTTTGATCGGCACGAGAGCCGCAAAGGCGGCCCGTTCATGGCGCAAAGCAGAACTTCCAAGGGGCGGGTCAGGAGCGGTCGAACCAAGAAAGGAAACGGAGAGGCGAGCAACGGTACGGCGAAGCGCACGACGGCGAAGCGACGAACGGCGAAGCGCGGGACGACGAAGCGCGCGGCCACGGCAAAGACGACGTCCGCGACGCCGAAGCGCGCCGCGAAGCGCGGGGCGAAGCGCACGGCGAAACGCGGCGCGACGGCAACGGGTAATCCGACGGCGAAGCGCGCCACGCCGAAGCGCAAGACCGCGGGCGCTTCGAGCAAGCGCAGCGCGGCCGCCAAGCGGTCGACGAAGGTTGCATCGAGCACCACGCCGAAACGCGCCGCCAAGCGAGCCTCGGCCAAGCGCGGCGCGAAGCGTAGGGTCGCAAAGACGCTCGACATGGCCGTCACGCCGAAGCGCGCGAAACGCGCCGCCAAGGCGAGGCGAAGCCGCAAGCCGCGCGCGAAGCGTTGAAGCAGGCCGGCCGTACGACCGCAGGCCGGGTCGTCACTCGACGATGATTTGCACGTCGCTCGAGGCGCTCGATCCGTTCACGCGGAGCACGGTCCGTCCACGCTTCACGCCGACGACGACGAAGCCCGCTCGCGGCCGCACACTGCCGAAAGCAGGGCTCCACGGAGCCTTCTGACGTTCGAGATGGGCGGGGAAAACTTTGGCGACCGTCGGATCATCGATGGTTGCGGTCGCGTCGCGACATGTCTCTGCGAAGAAGCCTTCGTAACAGTCGAAGGCGAGCGCGACGCCCTTGCCCAATCGGACCTCATCGTCGTCGGCCAGGTTGGCCGCGTGCTCACCGCTGCGGGTCGGCGGTGGCGTGCTCGCCGCGCGGATTTGAGGGGCACATCCCGTTGCGAAGCACGCGACCGTGAGAGCCGTGGCGAGCGTCGTGGCCAAGACTGTCCGGCTCATCGCGACACCTCGATCTGCGCGAGGTGGGCGCTGCTCGGCTTGCGAACGACGACCCGCAGAGAAGTGTAGGCATCGCCCGCGTGGAGGGTGAGCTTCGCTTCGCCCGGCTCAAGCGCGACGAGCCGTCGCGCGCCTCGTCGGCCCTCCTCGAGCAACGTCACGTTGGATCGGTCGAGGCTCCATTCCTGCTCGAGCTCGCCGCCGAGCTCCTGACCTTCGCCGTGCAACGCGGCCTCGAGGCGAATCACCTCGCCGGGAAACAGCTCGACGGTGCCTTCGATCGGCTCTCGGTCGTCCGCGCCGCGCACCATGACGAGATCGATCCCCGTCGGGGCCTTCACCCAGACGTGGAACATGTCCATGACGGTGCCGTCGTCGGTCATGATCAGGACGGCCGACATACCGGGCGCGACGCCTTCGACGCGGCCGTTTTCGGACTTCAAGACGGTCGGATCCGCTGCCTCGTAGTGCATCGAGGGCGCGCCGGAGCCTTGCACGCGCATCGAGATCTCGGGCCGCACGACGGCGCCGACGGCGATCGGTTTGTCGAATCCACGCCGCCGGCAGCTCGCATCGCTGGGGGCGCAGTCGTCGGCGACGGCGACTTGGCCGAGCGCGCCGGCCGCCCCTCCGCACCCGGCGAAGAGCGGTGTCAGCGCGGCCACGAGCCACAGGCAGCCGTGCGCGAGCGCTCGAAGACGAAGATGAAGCGAAAAGGGACGTACCATTCGTAAGGCCTCCGCCCTCCGAACGGCCCGCGACGGCGCCTCTTACGCGGCGCATTCTTGCGCGTCGGAGAAGCCCAACGCCGCGCGTCGGTCGTGGTAACCATCCCCGGGCCACCCATGACAGATTCGAACGCGTCGTCCCCCGCCCCGAAGGGCAAGTACGATCACGCCGAGGTCGAGCCTCGCTGGCAGAAGCACTGGGAAGAGCGGCAGACCTTCCGCGCCGCGCGCCGCCCCGGAAAGAAGAAGCGCTACCTGCTCGACATGTTTCCGTACCCCTCGGGGTCGGGTCTGCACGTCGGTCACCCCGAGGGCTACACGGCCACCGATATCGTCGCTCGCTACGCGCGCATGCGCGACGAGGACGTGCTGCACCCGATGGGCTGGGACGCATTCGGCCTGCCCGCCGAGCAATACGCGATCGAGACGGGCACGCACCCGTCGGTCAAGACCTACGAAAACATCGCGACGTTCCGTAGGCAGCTCAAGATGTTGGGCTTCAGCTACGACTGGAGCCGCGAGCTCGCGACGACCGACGACGAATACGTGCGCTGGACGCAATGGATCTTCCTGCTGCTGTTCAAGCGCGGCCTCGCCTACCAAGACGAGATCCCCGTCAACTGGTGCCCCGCGCTCGGCACCGTGCTCGCCAACGAAGAGGTCGTCGACGGCCGGAGCGAGCGAGGCAACCACCCGGTCATTCGCACGCCGCTGCGCCAATGGATGTTGCGCATCACCGCGTACGCCGACCGCCTCGCCGAGGACCTGTCCGAGGTCGATTGGCCCCACGGTACGCTCACGATGCAGCGCGAGTGGATCGGCCGCTCCGAAGGCGCGGAGATCGAGTTCTCGGTCGACGGCCGCCCCGACGACAGATTCAGTGTCTTCACCACGCGCGCAGACACGTTGCTCGGCGTGACGTTCGTGGTCTTGGCGCCCGAACACCCGCTCGTGAAATCGATCACCACGGACGCGCAGCGGGCGAGCGTCGACGGGTACGTCGCGCAGGCGCAATCGAAGAGCGACCGGGATCGAATCGCGCAGACCAAGACGAAGACCGGCGTGCCGACGGGCGCATTCGCGATCCATCCGCTGTCGGGCGAAAAGGTGCCGGTCTGGGTCGGCGATTACGTCATCGGATCGTACGGCACGGGCGCCGTCATGGGTGTTCCCGGTCACGACGCGCGCGACTTCGAGTTCGCCAAGGCCTTCAAGCTCGCGATCGTCGAGGTCGTCAGCCCCGACGGCAAAAAGCACGAGACCCTGGAGAGCGCGTACGTCGAAGACGGCATCGCCGTGAACAGCGGCGAGTTCGACGGATTGAAGACGCCCGACTGCTCGCGGGCCATCGTGAAGAAGCTCGAGTCGATCGGCAAAGGCCGCGGCAAAATCACGTACAAGCTGCGCGATTGGGTCTTTTCACGACAGCGTTATTGGGGCGAGCCGATCCCGATCTACTTCCCCGTGGAGCTGCCCGAAGGCGGGGATCCCCAAAAGGGTGCGAAGGCGATCATTCGCTTCGACAAGCCCATCGCCATCGAAGAGAGCGAGCTGCCGCTGCGATTGCCGAACCTGAGCGACTTCCGCCCGGGCGACGATCCCGCGGGGCCGCTGGCGCGCTCCTTGGAATGGCGCTTCTTCCAAAAGGATGGGCAATGGTACGCGCGCGAGACCAATACGATGCCGCAATGGGCGGGGTCGTGCTGGTACTACCTGCGCTTCCTCGATCCGAAGAACGGAAGCGAAGGCTGGTCGAAAGAAGCGTACGCCGACTGGATGCCCGTCGACCTCTACGTCGGCGGCGCCGAGCACGCCGTCTTGCACCTGCTGTACGCGCGCTTCTGGCACAAGGTCCTCTACGACGCAGGGTTCGTGCGCGATCTCGAGCCGTTCAAGAAGCTGGTTCATCAAGGGATGATCCTGGGGACGAGCTATCGCTTCTATCGATCCGTCGACGGGCAAGCACTGCCCGGCGACCTGTCGGTCGCGGCGGAGCCGACTGGATTGCCCGCGTTCAAAGGCGCGATGCCGAAGTGGACGCCGGTCTTTCGAACCGACACGGGCGAGCCGGTCCAGGAGTGCTTTGCGAAGGAGGAGGAGATCGAGCTGAAGAGCGGCGACCCCATCCACCGCGAGCTGGGGATCAAGACGGTGCTCATCGCGGACAAGATGAGCAAGTCGCGCGGCAACGTCGTGAACCCCGACGACATCGTGAAGGCGCACGGCGCCGATTGCTTGCGGCTCTACGAGATGTTCATGGGCCCGCTCGAGGCGGTGAAGCCTTGGCAATCGTCACAGATCCAAGGCGTCGTTCGCTTCCGCGATCGCGCGTACGCCGTGTGTACACGCGCGACCAATGACGCGATCGATCCCGAGACGGAGCGATTGCTCCACCGCACCATCAAGAAGGTGACGCAGGACGTCGAAGGCCTCTCCTTCAACACCGCCATCAGCACGATGATGGTGTTCACCAACCACCTGAACGGCCTCCCGTCGGTTCCGAAAGAGGCGGCGGAGAAGCTCGCCTTGCTGCTCGCGCCGTTCGCGCCCCACGTCGCCGAGGAGATCTGGAAAGAGCTCGGCCACCCCGAGAGCCTCGCGCTCGCGCCTTGGCCTTCGTTCGACCCGAAGCTCACGGTCGACGACAAGATCGAGATCGCCGTGCAGGTGAACGGCAAGGTCCGCGGTCAGGTCTTGCTCGCGCGCACCGCTTCGGAAGAGGACGCACGCAAGGCCGCGCTCGAGATCGACTCGGTGAAGCCCTTCATGGATGGCAAGACGATCAAGAAGTTCATCTACGTGCCTGCGCGCATCGTGAACTTCGTCGTCGGCTGACCTTCACCTCAGCCCCGCCGCTCCCACGGAATGTGGCGCCCGCCGTGTTGCCAAGGCGACGCGGCGCGCACCCGTTCCCATTCTTGGCTCTGTCGCAGCGCTGCGAGCGCCGCGCGGTGCCGTTCGACGAGCGCCGGGTTGCGGAACACGAAGCAGAGCGCGACGCCGGTGAGGAAGCCGCCGACGTGCGCCCAAAACGCGACGCCGCCCGGCTCGCCCGCAGAGAGCTGCGGCAGCCCGCTGACGACCTGCAAGAGGAACCAATAGCCGAGCATCACGACCGCCGGCACGCGCACCGTCGTGATCAGGATGCCGAGGATGAGCAGCAGGCGTACGGGCGCCTTCGGATAGAGCACCACGTACGCGCCCATCACGCCGCCGATCGCGCCCGATGCACCGACCATCGGAAGCACGCTCGCGGGGTCCGTGAAGATGTGCGTCACGGCGGCTGCGACGCCGGAGAGCAGATAGAAAACGAGGAACCGCAGGCGGCCCATCGAGTCTTCGACGTTGTCGCCGAAGATCCAGAGAAACCACATGTTCCCGATCAGGTGCAGCCAGCCACCGTGCAGGAACATCGACGTGACGATCGTGTACCAGTGCGGCTGGTCGGCGAGGAGGCACACGACATTCGGCCCGAGCTGGATCGCGTCTTCCGTCGCTTTGCCGGTCAGCTCGCCGGGAATTGCTCCGAGCTCACACGTCGAGCGAACGAGCGCCTCTTCGGTTCCTGCGCCCTGAAAAAGGATCCACACGAGGACGTTCAGGCCGATGAGGATCGGCGTGACGATCGGTCGGCGAAACGTCGGGTTGTCGTCGCCGAGGGGCAACATTGGATGAAGGCAGACGATGCAGCGCTCATGCCCGGCTCAATAAAAGCGCTCGAGGAGCTTGCGCGCGTCGTTCGTGACCGCATTCACCTCGGAGAGCCTCAAGCCGAGCACCGCGCGGCAAAGCTCGAGCGTGTCGGTCTCGATCGGGCGCTCGCAGGCGTACGGTAGCGAAAATCCGAGATCGTCCGCGATGGCGTGACCGAGCAAGACCGCGGCTTGCGTCGCATCGGTCGAGGCGCCGACGGTCTCGTGCGACTGGAGGCGATCCGCGATGCTGGGCGGCAGACACCACGCACGAATCAGCCGGCGCGTGAGCTCGGGACGCGCGGCGACGAGCACGGGCCATACGACGGCCGGCTTGATGCGATGCGACCAGAGTGGTGACGTGTTGAGCGCGTGAATCCCCGCCGCGAGCGCGGCGTTTCGAAGCAAGCCGAGGGCGAACGCGTTCTCCGCGGGACGAGACGATCGACGCGAGAGGAGGCGCGAGACGTGGGCGGCGGCGATCGAGTGGCGGCGCACCACATCCATCGAAAGCTCGTGCCCCGATGCGTGAAACACGTGCGTCGTCATCGCAGCCTCGACACACTCGTCGACGAGCGCCTGAAGACCGACGCGGAGCAGCGCTTGGTCGACCGAGCGAGCGGGACCGGCGGATGCGTATCCGGGCGCGCTCGCCAGGCGGAGCGCGGACGAACGAAACAACGAGTCCGCCTCCACCAGCGCGACGACGTCGGCGAATTTCACACTGGGCATCTGCGACAGGGCGAGCAGCGACAGAGCAGGAACGATCGGCGGCCGAAAATGCGGCGCGGCGAACATTCCCTCGACGTTCGAGACGAGCACCGCGACGTTCAGCAACGGATCGGACGAGCCCATCGGCCTATGCAGGACCGGAATTCTCAAAAGGGGCCTCACGAGACCACGTGCGGCACGCTCGGCCGGAAGCTTGAGAGGCGCGGAGGTGTGCGTCAGCGCCCGGGGACCGGCTCGAGCGGTCCGCGGATCCACGGCTCCACGATGGGGCGGAATCGCGCGATCGTCCCGAGCCCGGCCATGACGCTCGCGAGGCCCCACTGCAGGCGGTTCACGAAGGTGAAGTCCTGCGGCATCTTCGGGACCTTCGGCAGGTGCGGCACCTCGCCCTCTTTGAACACGATCTTCCGGAGCCCGCGCGACAGATAAGCGACCGTCTCGCGCGCCTTCTCGTGCGAGCAGACCCACTCGTCGTTGGTCATGATCGGCATGAGCAACTCGAGCGTGTAGCCGCGGTAGAGCTCCCAGCTCTCGTCCTCGGGGTCGTAGCCGAGCACCTCGACGCACGCGCGATCGAACTCGTGCCAGTCCTCGTCCATCGCGGCGCGCATGTATCGCTTCATCCCCGAGACGAGCTCGGGCGGTAGAACCTTCACACAGCCGAAGTCGAGGAACGCGACGCGCCCGTCGTCATAGAAGCGGTAGTTGCCGGGGTGCGGATCCGCATAGAGATGGCCGTACTTCAACAGCGACCGGAAGGTGAACGTCCAGATCGCGACACCAGCCTGGTTGCGCTGCTCCTGCGTCGCGTCCTTGCAAAACTCTGCGTAGCTGCGCCCCGCGACGAGGTCCGTCGTAAGCACGCGACGGGTCGTCAGCGAGTGGTGCACGCGCGGAATGATGATGCGCTCGTCGCCTTCGTGGATGCGCCGGAACGTGTCGGTGCGCTCTGCTTCGAGGCCGTAGTCGAGCTCCTCGCGAAATACCTTCGCGATCTCCTCGACCGTTTGCTCGCTGTGCAGCTTCTTCGCGATCGGCGACATCATCGACTGGAAGAACTGAATGCTCTTCAGGTCGGCTTCGATCGCCTTGTCGATGCCCGGGTATTGCACCTTCACCGCGACCTCGTCGCCGCCCTTCGTCGTCGCGTGGTGCACCTGGCCGATGCTCGCGGCGGCGAACGGCTCGCGCTCCCAACCGGCGAACACTTGCTCCGGCGGCGCACCGAGCTCTTCTTTCACCACGGTGACGGCGGCCTCGGCTGAAAGGGGCGGCGCCTTGTCGAGCAGCTTCTTCAGCTCGGCCTTGAAGCGCTCCTCGTAGCCCGGCGGGGCGAGGCCATCGATGTAGCTGACCATCTGGCCGACCTTGAGCGGCAGGCCCTTCATCTCGCCGAGCGTCTTGAGCAGCGCTTCCGCCGCCTTCTTCGCGTCGTTCGAGATCTTCTTCTTCTCGTCCGCGGAGAGCGGCTCGTCGGCCTTTTTCATCCCGAGGGCGCGCTTCGCCCCGGCGAGCGCGATGGGAACACCGCGAGGAGCGAGAGCAGCGAGGCGCGCGAGGCGGCCGAGACGTGAGGTCGGCGGCTTGTCCTTCGGTTTGTCGTCGGCCATGAACGAAGAGGGCGTAGCTTACTCCAAGGTCCCCTGTGATTCCCGCGCTGTTCGCGTGGGGTGAACCGGAGCGACCTCTTTGGTTATGATGGGTCCGCGATGGCCTTCGAGGCGCCGTCTTTCGCCGAGTCGCTTCGCCTGCGCGTCGACACGTACGACGGCGCGCATGGCGCAGCCATTCGCTGGGCGCCCGACGTGTTCGAGCTGTTCGCCCGCCTCTTCGCCGAGCCGGAGCTGCCGGACCACGCTCGGCCGATGGTGAATGCCGTGCTCGCCTATTTCGTCGCGCCGCACGACGTTCTCCCCGAAGACCTCGGCCCGTTCGGCCTGCTCGATGACCTTTTCGTCGCTGCGCACGCATACCACCTGCTCCGCCGCGAGCTGCCGGAAGAGCTGCTCGAGCGCGCGTGGCGCCGGCGCGGGAAGTCACCGCCGCAGTCGGTGCGCGGCAAGCGGAACAAAGACGACGACGGGGACGGCGTTCTCGAAGACGTGATGGCGGTCGTGCGCGCGGAGAGCCGAGCAGCGGTCGGCAAACAAGCGCGGAGTGTGCTCAAGATGGCAGGGCTTGGATGACGCAAAGCACAGGTTGCCGCGCAGCCGGCGCGGCGCTCGTTTCGGTGATCGGCACGATCGCGGCCACGAGCTGCGGCGCAGCGGCTCCGGATCCGGCCATGCGTCCGGAAGGCAACGGCTGGTACTGCTGGGAGCAGCAAGGCGGGACGGACAAGGGCTGTCGTCGCACCGCGGCCGAATGTGAGGCGAACCGCGAGCGGCGGCTCCGGTTCCGGGGCGGCGTGACGTACTCGAACTGCCTGCGCGGCCCGGACGAGGTGTTCTGCTTCTCGTACTTCGACAAGGAGTTCGGTCGGAGCGACTACACCTGCACGCCCGAGAGCGACCAATGCTCCGACGCCGCCGACGCCATTGCCGAGGATCCTGTCCTCAAGATCTCAATGGTGAACATTTCCGGCTGTGCTGCATGGAAGTGATGCGTCGCGACTGAAGTCGCGCGGGTGGATGGACAACTTCTCCCCCTGCCGACGTCGGACATAAATCAACGCGCGGGCTTCGACGCGCGCAGCACCACTTGTGACGGGCGAGGACTACGGGCACATTCGCTCGCCTCATGCATTGTCTTCGACGCTTCGGGATCCCGCTCGTTCTGTCCGTCACTGCAACGGCCTGCGCCGTCGAAGAGAGCGAGCCGACCGACGATCTCGAGGTCGTCGCCGAAGCCGAGCAAGAGGCGCAGATATGCTTCGACAACGGCGTCGTTCACGGCATCGACGTCTCGTATTACCAAGGCACGATCGATTGGAGCGCCGTCGCCACCGAATACGACTTCGCATTCACGCGAATCAATCATGGCGACTTCATGGATCCCGAGTTCGAGAACAACTGGAACGGGATCAAGGCCGCCGGAATGCTCCGCGGCGCATACCAATACTTCGATCCGGGTGGAGACGTCGCTTGGCAGGCGCAGGTCGTCGTCGACAAGCTCGGGATGCTCGCGCCGGGTGATCTCCCCCCGGTCATCGACGTCGAATCGACCGATGGCCTCGGCGGCGCGGCGATCGTCGAGGCTGTCGCGCAATGGATGGAGATCGTCGAGGCCGGCACCGGCAAAACGCCGATCATCTACACCGGCAAATACTTCTGGCAGGACAACGTCGGCAGCGCAGCCTTCGCCGATTACCCGCTATGGCACGCGCAATACCCCAATGCATGCCAGCCGCCGAACAACCCGCCCCCGTCGTGCGGTTGCTCCAACATCGCGGACCAATGGTCCGACGTCCTCATTTGGCAATACAGCTCGTCGGGCAGCGTCCCGGGCATTTCGGGCAACGTCGACCTCGATGTCTTCAATGGCACCTACGAAGACCTCGTCGCATTCGCGAACGCGGGCGGCGCCGGTTATGGCGCATCGCTCGCCAGCGTCGAGGCACCAGACACCGTCCTCGCCGGCGAGTCGTTCACGGTCCGCCTCACGTACACGAACACCGGCGCATCGGCCTGGGACGCGAACACCAAAGTCGGCACCACCGAGCCCCGCGATCGAATGAGCGCCTTCTACGACGCATCGTGGGCAGGCGAGACGCGCCCCGCCGTCGTCGAGGGCTCGGTCGAAAATGGCCAGTCGTACACCTTCGAGTTTTCGATGAAGGCGCCCGCGATGCAGGGCAACTACACGGAGAGCTTCGGCCTCGTGCAGGAAGCCGTGACGTGGTTCGCCGATCAGTCGGGCCCGCCCGACAACGCCGTCACCCTCACCATTCAGGTCGTCAATGGCCCCGTAAACGGCGGCGGTGACGACGGCGGCGGCTCCGCAACGGGCGGCGCCGGTGAAGGCGGCGACACGGGCGAAGGCGGCGCCGACGAAGACGGCAGCGGCTCGGACGAAGATTGCTCGTGCAAAGCCGCCGGCGCGACCAATGACAGCGGCAACGCTCCCCTCTCGGCGCTCATCGTCGCCGGCGTCATCGCCGCAACGGCCCGCCGCCGCCTCCGCCGCGACTAAGCGCGAGAGGGGTCGCCAAGAGCGCCAAGGGGCAGAAAGAGAAAGAGGAGGTTTGGGGATCGACCCCAAATCCTCCTCCCTCTTCTTCCGCTTTCTTATCTTGGCGCTCTTGGCGACCCCTCTTTATCTCTTACTTGCGAAGAAGCTTCTCGAACGGGTTGTACGAGAACTGCTTTTGCGGCTGGGCGGGGGCGCTGGTTTTGGGTTTGTCCCCGCGGACGGGGGGGCGGCGTTGGTTGTTGGGGTTGTTGCCCGCTTGGCCGTGTTGCTGGCCCTGCTGCGGTGAGCCACCTACGCGGGGGGCGCCACTCTTGGCCGAGAGGCGGATGCGCTTGCGCGTGAGGTCGACCTCGAGGACGCGCACCTTGACCTTGTCGCCGACCTTCGCCACCTCGGCCGGGTCTTTGACGAAGCGGTCGGCGAGCTCGGAGACGTGGACGAGGCCGTCCTGGTGGACGCCGATGTCGACGAAGGCCCCGAACGCGGTGACGTTCGTGACGACTCCCTCGAGGACCATGCCTTCTTTGAGATCTTCGAGGGTGCGGACGTCGTCGCGGAAGGCGGGCGGCTCGAAGTTCTTGCGCGGGTCGCGGCCGGGCTTCTTCAGCTCGGCGACGATGTCGTTGAGCGTGAACTCGCCGACATCGCCGGTCGCGTACTTGCGAGCGTCGATCTTGCCGATCAGATCCGCGTCACCGACGAGCTTGTGGACCGCGACGCCGAGGTCCTTGGCGATCTTCTCGACGAGCTCGTAACGCTCGGGGTGTACGGCGCTCGCGTCGAGCGGGTGCTCGCCACCTTGGACGCGGAGGAAGCCGGCACATTGCTCGAAGGTGCGCGGGCCGACGCCGGCCACGTCGAGGAGCGCCTTGCGCGAGCCGAACGCGCCCTTGTCGTTTCGGTGCGCGACGATGCGCTTTGCGAGCGTGGGGCCGATGCCCGACACGCGCGACAAGAGCGGCGCGCTCGCGGTGTTGAGCTCGACGCCGACGAGGTTCACGCAGCTCTCCACCACTTCGTCGAGCTTCTTCTCGAGGAGGACGGCGGAGACGTCGTGTTGGTACTGCCCGACGCCGATGCTCTTCGGGTCGATCTTCACGAGCTCGGCGAGCGGATCCTGGAGGCGGCGCGCGATGCTGATGGCACCGCGAACGGTGAGGTCGAGCTCCGGGAACTCTTCGCGGGCGACGTCGCTCGCCGAATACACGCTCGCGCCAGCCTCACTCACGGGAATGCAGAGGACGTCCTTCTTCTCGGTGTCCTTGAGCACGTCGCGCACGAAGGACTCCGTTTCGCGGCCGTGCGTGCCGTTGCCGACGGCGATCGCGCGGATGTCGTGCTTGGCGAGCATCGCCTTGAGCGTCGCGCGCGCCTTGTCGAGCGCGGAGTCGCCCTGGACGATGTAGATCGTCGCGTTCTCGAGGAGCTTGCCGGTCGGATCGAGGACGACACATTTGCAGCCGGTTCGCTGCCCGGGATCGATGCCGAGCACCGTCTTCGTGCCGTAGGGCGCGGCGAGCAGGAGCTCGCGGAGGTTCTGCGCGAAGACGGTGACCGCCTCGCGATCGGCGCGCATCTTGAGCTCGACCCGGACGTCGACCTCACACGTCGGCGCGAGCAGACGCTTGTACGCGTCGCCGACCGCCTTCTCCATCTCGCCGGCCCACGGGCCCTTGGGTGTGGCACCCGCCTTCTGTCCGATGTCGCCGACCAGCTTCGGCGCGTCGACCGTGAGGTTCGCGCGCAGGACGTTCTCCGTCTCGCCGCGGCGGATCGCGAGGACGCGGTGCGACGGCATGTTCGCGACCGGCTCCTCGTAGGTGGCGTAGGTGTCGAATTTCGTCGGCTTGTCGGCGAACTCTTTTGTCTTCTCGACCTTGAGGACGCCGTCCTTCGCCATCGTGTCGCGCACGTGCTTGCGAACCTCGGCGGTGTCGGCGACGCGCTCGGCGACGATGTCGCGCGCACCGGCGAGCGCAGCCGCGACGTCGGGCACCTCTTTTCCTGCGTCGACGAAGCGCGCCGCGAGGGTCTGCGGATCGTCGGTCGACCCCTGCTTCCACAGAAGCTCGGCCAGCGGCTCGAGCCCGCGCTCTTTCGCGATCATCGCGCGCGTGCGGCGCTTCGGCTTGTACGGGAGGTAGAGGTCTTCGACCTCGGCCTTGGTCTTCGCGCTCTTCAGCTTCGCTTCGAGCGCGGGGGTGAGCTTGCCCTGCTTCGAGATCTCTTCGATGACCGAAGCGCGCCGCTCCGCGAGCTCGACCAGGTACGTGCGACGCTCTTCGATCGCGCGCAGCTGCACCTCGTCCAGGCCGCCCGTCGCCTCTTTTCGATAACGCGCGATGAACGGGACGGTCGCGCCTTCGGCGAGCAACTTGACCGCTGCGCTCACGCTCGAAATGGGGAGCGCGAGCTCGTCTGCGAGGATCGGAACGGGGTCGAACGGGGCAGGATTGGTCACGCTCATGGGCTCCGTTTTCGGGTGCTCGAGCACGCGATGAAGGGACGCGATGCGTAGGCTTTTCCTAAACGGTTGTCCAGAGGGTCGACACCTCGATCGGCTCGCCGGTAGCGCTCGAACGTGGTCGCTCTGCGCGCGTTCCGCAGGCTGGTTACCGAGCTTGCCGACGGGGGTGCGCTCTAAAACGCGCAATTGTGCTGGAACCTAACACTCCCGTAGGATGCGACGCAGTCTGACTTTTTCGTATGCGCCGGCTCATTCGGGCCTGCAGCGAACCGCGACCGATCGCTTTACCTCGCTTCACCTTGTCGGAAGCCGCCGCTGCCTCGCCCCCCGGCCATGTTCCCACCGGAGGTGGGAATGGAAACAAAGCCCTTCGCGAGGTTGAAATGAGTATGGCTCGGTGGCCACATCGATTGCTTGTCGTGGCGGTGGGATTGACGGGCGCGCTGTGCGCCGGTGAGGCCTTCGCCCAAGAGACGGAGACGCGGCAGGTCGATCTGCCGAAGTTCAACCCGGCCCCCGCAGGCGATCGGTTCTTCGGTGTGCCCTCTCCGTACGCCGCTGGCGACATGACCTTCCACGCGATGGTGATGCTCGACTACGCGCGCGAGCCCCTCGTCCTCGTCCGTGAGTCGGACGACGAGACGGAAGATCTGGGCGCGGTCGTGTCCGACCAGATGTTCATCCATGTCGGGCTCAACTTCTCGATCCTCAGCCGCATCGCGATCAGCGCCAGCATGCCGTTCGCGGTCCTGAGCCAAGGCGACGCGCCCTCCGGCGGAACGGTCGCCTTCGCGGAGCCCGAAGGGGCGGCCGTCGGTGACCTCCGACTCGGCGCACGCTTTCGCCTCTTCGGCGAGTACCACGATCCCTTCCAGATCGGCATCGGCGGCTACTTCTGGATGCCGACCGGCTTCGACAACTCCTACGTGAGCGACGGATCGTTCCGCGCGCAACCGCAGCTGCTCATGGGTGGTCGCGCCGATCGCTTCATCTGGAGCGTCATGGCCGGCCCGACGCTGAAGACGTCTTCGACGGATCTCGCGGGCGTGCAGCTCGGTCATCAGATGAACTGGGGCGCCGGTATCGGCGTGCTCCTCCTCGACAAGCGCACCCTTCAAATCCACGCGGAGACCTCGGGTGGCGTCGACGTTCAAGAGCCCGATGCGCGCTCGACGAACGCGGAGATCATCGCGGGTCTGAAGTGGCGTCTTCCGAGCGTCGAGTTCCTCGAGCTCGGCCTCGGCGCGGGCCCCGGTTTGACGACCGGCATCGGCACCCCGGCCGTGCGCGGCGTCTTCCAGTTCGCGTACACGCCCGTCATCGAAGAGGCGAAGGCCGACAGCGACGGCGACGGCATCTACGACGACGTCGATGCGTGCCCGAAGGTTCCGGGCGTCGCCAGCGACGATCCCGCGAAGCACGGCTGCCCGCCGGAAGGCGATCGCGACAAGGACACGATCCTCGACAAGGTCGATGCGTGCCCCGACGAGCCCGGCAAGCCCAACAAGGATCCGAAGAAGCACGGCTGCCCGGATCGCGACACCGACAAGGACGGCATCCTCGACGAGGTCGATGCTTGCCCGAACGAGCCGGGCGTCGCCAGCGACGATCCGAAGAAGAACGGCTGCCCGGTCCACGACAAGGACGGCGACGGCGTCATCGACGAAGAAGACGCCTGCATCGACATCCCCGGCGTGAAGACGACCGACCCGAAGACCAACGGCTGCCCGCCGGATACGGACGGTGACGGCTTCCGCGACGATCAGGACGCGTGCCCGAAGGAGAAGGGCGTCGACGATCCGGATCCGTCGAAGCGCGGCTGCCCGAAGCTCGTCCGCTTCACCGACAAGGAAATCGTCATCCTCGAGCAGGTGCAGTTCGACTTCGGCAAGGCCACGATCAAGGCCGTGTCGAACCCGCTCCTCGACTCGGTCGCGCAGGTCCTCAAGGAGCACCCGGAAGTGCTCAAGGTCGAGGTCCAAGGCCACACCGACAACAAGGGCGCCAAGGCACTCAACCAGAAGCTCTCCGAGGCGCGCGCCAAGTCCGTCATGGAAGCGCTCGTCAAGCGTGGCCTCGATGCGAGCCGCCTCGAGTCGAAGGGCTACGGTATGGACCAGCCGCTCGAGGGCACGGTCAAGACCCAGACCGACGCCCAGCGCGAGAAGAACCGCCGCGTGCAGTTCATCGTGAAGGACAAGAAGCCGGTCGCGGTCGAGGAAGTGAAGAAGGGTGTGGCACCAAGCGGCACGCCCGCCCCGGCGCCCGCGCCCGCGCCCGCGCCCAAGCCGAAGCCCTGAGCGACAAGACCTGAGCGATAAGCTCGTTTGAATGAAAGGCCGGTAGCGAACGCTACCGGCCTTTCGAGTTTGTCCCGGTCAGCGCGCGACAAACTGGAGAAAGAAAAGCGGACATGGCAATAACGGGGGCATGCTCTGGGTGTTCGCCTACGGCTCGCTGATGTTCCGGCCGGCCTTCCCCTTCGCGGCGCGTGAGCCTGCGTTCATCGAGGGGTTCGAGCGACGCTTCTGGCAAGGCTCGACGGATCATCGCGGCGTTCCAGGCGCACCCGGTCGTGTCGTCACGCTGATGCCGTCCGCCGGCGCGCGATGTTTCGGTGTCGCGTTCGGCGTCGCCGACGCCGACGCGAGCACCGTCCTCGACGGGTTGGATTTCCGCGAGCGTGGAGGCTACTCGCGGCTCGAGCTGCCGCTCCTGCGCACGTCCGACTCGACGCTCGTGAGCACCGGGCTCGTGTACGTCGCGAACCCCGACAACGAAAACTGGCTAGGTCCCGCGACCATCGACGACATCGCAATGCAGGTCCGCACGAGCGTCGGCCCCAGCGGACGCAACGTCGACTACGTGATCGGCGTCGCGCGCGCGCTCGTGGATATCGGCGCCGTCGACGAGCACGTGTTCGACATCGCCGATCGCGCCGAGCCCGGCTGGCGCATACCGGCACGCCACACCGCGCGCGACGCTTCAGCGGGCTGCGCGCTCGTCGCCTAACCTCTCCTCATCCACGACCGTGCGGCAACTCGAGGTAGTCGAGCGACGGGCCGACCGGGACGATGCGGTGTGGGTTCACCGCGATTTGGCTCCAGTAGTAGTGGAGCTTGATCTGATCGAGGTGGCAGGTCTTCTTCACCGCGGGGCGCTGGTAGACGTCGCGCAGGTAGCCGCCCAAGTTCGGGTAGTCCTGGATGCGGCGCTTGTTGCATTTGAAGTGCGCGTAGTAGACGACGTCGAAGCGCAGCAGCGTCGTGAACATCGCGACGTCGGCTTCGGTGAACACCGAACCGGCGAGGTAACGCTGCTTTCCGAGGACGCCGTCCCAATGATCGAGCGCGGTGAAGAGCTCGTTGCAGGCCGACTCGTACGCCTCCTGCTTGGTCGCGAAGCCGGCGCGGTAGACGCCGTTGTTGATGGGCTCGTAGATCGCGTCGAGCACTTCGTCGATACGCGGCACGAGCTCCTTCGGCGCGAGCGTGCCCGGCGTCTTCGCGAGGTGCGCGAACTCGGTGTCGAGGATGCGCATGAGCTCGCGTGATTCGTTGTTCACGATCGTCGACGTCTTGTTGTCCCAGAACACGGGCACCGTGACGCGGCCCGTGTATTTCGGGTTCGCTCGGACGTAGACGTCGCGAAGGAATCGCCCGCCGAGCGGGTCGGGATCGTTCGCGGAGAAGGGCCAGCCGTCGTCGCCCATCTTCGGGTCGACGACGGTGACACCGATGACGTCTTCGAGGCCGCGCTCGGCGCGCGTGATGAGGACGCGGTGCGCCCACGGGCACGCGTACGACACGTACAGGTGATAGCGACCGGCCTCCGGCGCGAAGCCGGACGATCCGTCTTTGGTCACCCTCGATCGGAACTGCGTCTTCGGGCGCTTGAACGCACCCTTTTCATCCGGCTCGTACCAAGCGGTGTTCCAGACGCCGTCGATGAGCTGCCCCATGCCGAAGCGATATCGCAGGTTGCAGGGAGTGGCACTAACGCAAATTGCCTCTGTCCCTCGGCTCTGTGTGTTGCCGATCGCGCGACAGTGGGGTGGTTGTCGTCATCGGTCGATCTTTTGGCGTGCGGTGTCGCGCTCCCGGGCGGGCGATTTCTTAACCTCGTTCGACCATGCCCGCACGACATCGAGTTTGGATGACGACGCAAACGTGGCTGCTCGTCGGCGCGCTCGCCGCTGTGGCAGCGTGTACGACCGGACCCGTCGGTGAAGCTGCACAGACGACCTCGACGACGGCGAGCGCACGCGCCGACGGTAGGTCGCCTCTGGCGCTCGCGCGCGCTCCGGAGGAAAGCGCCCGATCCTTCGAGGGTGAGGTCGTCGAGCGCCTCGATGCCGGGACCTACCTGTATTTCGCCGTGGAAGACGCGGCCGGCGTATCGCGCTGGGTCACGACGCTTCGAACGACGAGCGCGGCCGTAGGCGACACGGTGAAGGTGAACAGCTTCGGCGTGCGCGACGAGTTCCGATCGAAGCGCCTGTCGCGCACCTTCGATCGATTGCATTTCGGGATCGTCCGCAAAGCGGACTGAGCAGCAAAACAGGAGAACGAGGACATGATGACGACGACGAACAGGCTGTTGTTCGCCGCGGCGATCGGCTGCGCGCTCACGCTCGCCGTGGGATGCGGAGACGACGGAGCGGGCGGTGAAGGAGGCGACGGTGAACAGGGTGGCTCGGCGCAGGGAGGCTCGGTGCAGGGAGGCGACCCCGGAAGCGGCGGTGGCTCCGGCGGATCCGACGCGCTCGACCCGCTCTACGCGTGTGAAGAGATCGAGTTCCAGGACTTCCGCCCCATGTCGGGACCGGGATTCGACGCGGCGAATGGTGGCTTGCTCGAGCCGTTCCAGGACACGTATTTGATCTCGACGACGCAGATCTACACGTCACAGGAGCAGGACGGACCGTTCCTCTCGCTCGCAGCGACGGTGATGCAACAGCTGAGCGAGACACCGGGTCTCGTCGGCTACGCGCTCGGAGGCGACGACGTCTGCGGCGTGAACCGCACGCTCGCGATCTGGCAGAGCGAAGAGGCGATGTTCACGTTCGTCGGCTCGGCCGCGCACGCCGAAGCGATGACCAAAACGGCCGAGGTGAGCTTGACCGGGCGCACGACGCATTGGACTGCGACGGCCGAAGAGGTGCAGGCGCTCACGTGGGACGACGCGCGCGAGCACCTGGCGGACATCGAGCCGTCGGTCGCCTACGAGTGACGCTGAATTCGGAAAAGCACGCCGGGGTGAACGCGCTCGCCGCTCGTCAGGTGGAGAGCCGCTCCTCGGCGGGCGCCTTGCCGTACCAGCGGCGAAAGGCGCGCGCGAAGGCGCTTGCGTCCGCGTAGCCGAGGAGGAACGCGACCTCCGAGACGCCGAGCCGGCTGTCACCGAGGTAACGTCGAGCGAGCTGCGCGCGGAGGGCATCGAGCTCGCCTTGGAACGAAGTGTTCTCGTCCTGAAGGCGCCGCTGCAACGTTCGCGGCGTCGTCGCGAGCCGCTTCGCGACGCGCTCGATCGTCGGCTCGCCGCCTCGAAGCTCCTCGGTCAGGAGCTCACGCACGCGCCGAGACGAGCCCGAGGTCGCGTCCATCTCGTCGAGCAGCTCGCGCGCATGCCGCTCCATCGCGTCGCGCATCCGCGAGTTGCGCGAAGGCAGCGGCGCGTCCCACGAGTCGCGGGCGATCGAGATCGAAGCATCCTTCGCCCCAAACGCCACGTCGCACCCGAGCAACGCACCCGCCGCATCGATCGCGGCGGGTGCTGCGGGCTTGGGGCGCCGGAGCGAGCAGCCGGCGTACACGAACTTCCCGGCGAGGATTTCGCGGAAGCGCCCGAAAATGACGCCGATTGTCCACTCGTCGAAGAAGTAGTCGTCGTCACGTGTGCGATCGACGATCCGCACCGTCGGGTGGTGCGCCGCCTGGTCGATGACGTATTCGATGCCGGGGCGCACGAGGACGAAGTAGCGAGCGATGCGCTCGAACCCCTCACCGACCGTTTCGCAACTCGACGCCAGCACGTCGATGACGTCGTAGACCCCGAACGGAAGCCCCGCGCCCGCATGAAGCCCGCAGAGCGGCGGAAGCTCCTTGGCGTACACGATCTTCCAAGCCTCGAAGTAGTCCGAGACAGTGCGCTGCCCAACCGCAGGCTCGGGCCGGAGGTGCTGCGCGATGAGCGAAAGGACGCGGTCCTGCGAATAGCCGACGCGCTCGAAGCCCAAGCAGAGCTTCTCGAGAGGACGCTGAACGTCCACGGGCAGTTGCGAGAGGCCGGACATCGTTCGCGCTCCGAAGCGTAGTCGTCGATCGGGACGGGTGCCGTTACGAGCACGTTAGCGGCTGGTTTC
>JABFXY010000060.1 GCA_013361525.1 Polyangiaceae bacterium
GAGCGAGCTGCTCACGCGCGCGGGGTCGACGTTCTCACAGAGCTGTCGCACCGTTCCTTGGGTTCGCGCAGCGCTCGCAGAGCGCACGGAAGGGGACGACGCCGGCTCGTGGGAGCGCACGAAGCGGCTCGAGCATCTCGTTCGCGGGCTCGGCGCCGAAGCGAAGCTCGCCGAGCTGTTGCGTAACGTGCTCGACGCGCTCGTGGGGTGGACGGGCGTCGAGCGCGGCCTCTTGCTACTGCGTGCGCCGGACGGGAGGCTCGTTCCGAAGGTGGCGCGCAACCTCGCACGGCGTGATCTCGCGGGGGATCAACTGCGACTGTCGATGACGCTCGCGGCGCGTGCGCTCGAGCGGCTCGAGCCGGTCGTGGCAGTCGACGCAGCGGGGGAGCTCTCCGACTTGCACACGAGCGTCCACGCGCTTCGATTGCGCAGCGTTCTCGCGGTGCCGCTCGTCGCGCACGGAGACGCCGTCGGCGTGGTCTACCTCGACGATCGCGTCCGTCGCGGGGCCTTCGGCGAGCGCGAGCTCGCCTGGGTGCGAACGCTCTCCACGCTCGCGGCGACCGCTGTCGCGCGCGCTCTCTCGGAAGCGAAGCTGCGCCGTGCCCACGCGCGCGCGGCTCGCCGCGGCCGCGAGCTCGAGCGCGTGCTCGCCGAACGTGAGGCGCGGCTCTCCGTGGCGCTGAGCTCGCTCGAAGGCCGAGAAGGTCGCACCGCCGGCGCCGCGTTCCAGTCGATCGTCGGACGCAGCGCCGCCATCGAGCGGACCATTCGGATCGCGGACCGGATCGCCGCGTCCGAGGTTCCGGTGCTGGTCATCGGTGAATCGGGCAGCGGCAAAGAGCTCTTTGCGCGCGCGATTCACGAGGCGAGCAGACGCGCGACGTCTTCGTTCGTATCCGAGAACTGCAGCGCCATTCCGGACACCCTCCTCGAGTCGGCGCTGTTCGGTCACGTGCGCGGCGCGTTCACCGGCGCAGACCGAAGCCGCATCGGGCTCTTCGCAGCGGCCAACGGCGGCACGCTGTTCCTCGACGAGATCGGCGAGATGCACCTCGCGATGCAGACGAAGCTGTTGCGCATCCTCGAGGACGGCATCGTCCGCCCGCTGGGCACCGAGCGCAGCCAAAAGGTCGACGTTCGACTCATCGCGGCGACGCACCGCGACCTCGAGCAGATGGTCGGTGAAAAGCGGTTTCGCGAGGATCTGTTCTATCGGCTGAACGTGGTCCCGCTGCGAATCCCGCCGCTTCGCGAGCGCCGCGAGGACATCTCGCTGCTCGTCGATCACTTCGTGAAGACACACGCGCCGAACGGGCCGGCGCGGGTCACGCGGGCGGCGCTGGCTGCGCTCGAGCAGGCGCCGTGGCCGGGCAACGTGCGCCAGCTCGAGAACGAGATCCGACGGGCGCTCGTGCTCAGCGACGGAACGATCGACGTGGAGCACCTGTCGTTCGCGGAAGCGCAGGCGAAAGCATCACAACCCGCGCGCGACGACATCGGGCTCGACGTGCGCAAACGTGTCGATCAACTCGAGACCGAGCTCGTGCGCGAAGCGATGAAGAAGACGAAAGGCAACCAAACGCAGGCCGCGAAGCTTCTCGGCCTTTCGAGGTTCGGCCTTCAGAAGATGATCAAGCGCCTCGGGCTCAACGCGTAGAAGCGAGGGCGGCCGGTCACTCTGCGGCGAGCTCGTCGATTCGCTTCTTCAACGAAGCGAGGCCCGCGTCGTCGGTGTCGAAGAGACCGCGGACGTGCGCGCGCTTGTCGACGACGACGAAACGCTCCGCGTGGGAGATATCCGTGCGCGCCGAACCGCGTTGAACCGCCATCAAGAAGCCTTTGATGACCGTGTTGTCGACGACCTTCGGCTCACCCGTGACCATGAACCACTTCGGCGAAGGCGTGCCGTGCTCGCGCCCGAACGCGGCGAGCTTTTCCGGCGTGTCGTTCTCGGGATCGACGGTGATGGTGAGGAACCGGACGGCGTCGTTGCCCTCGAGCTCTTTCACGAGGGCGCTCATCTTCCGGGTGAGGCCGGGGCAGACGCTAGGGCACGACGTGAAGATGAAGTCGGTGACCCACACCTTGCCGGCGAGATCCGCCTTTTTAAACGGCCGCTTTTCGTGATCGACGAGCTCGAACTCGGGCAGCTCGAAGTCGATGGTCGGAGCGGACACTTTGACGTTCGAGAGCGGGCCGCTGTCCTCGGCGTTGGCGGAGCCGGCGCTGCCGCGCGCGGACGCCGGGTCGCAGGCCGACGTCGCCAGCGCGCAGACCACCACGAGGCCTGCCGTCGTGATGGAAGGCAGCAACCCGAAGCGGCTGGAGCGAGCGTGAATCACGCGACGACTGTTAGCGCCGCGAAGAGCCCGGTCAAGTACACCATCGACGTGAAAAAGAGCCCGCGCGCCCAGCGGTTTCCGGCGCTCGATCGAAGGCCCCAAACGCCGACGGCAAAGAACACTGCGCCGAGGAACAACGCGACGACGAGGTACGCCGTCCCGCCGATACCGAACGGAACCAGCATCATGCTCGTGATGACGAGGGCGGCGGTGTACCGAACGATGTGGTGGCGTGAGACGCGATCGCCATAAACGATCGGGCCGACCTTCATCCCGGCGCGCGCATACTCCTCGCGGCGGAAGGTCGCGATCGCGAGGAAGTGCGGCACCTGCCAAAAGAACATGATCGCGAAGAGCACGACGCCCGGAAGATCCATCGTCCCGCGGACGGCGGCCCAACCCATGAGCGGAGGAATCGCGCCCGGGATGGAGCCGACGAGCAGCGCTATCGGCGATCGGCGCTTCAACGGGGTGTAAACGACGACGTAGCTGACGAGCGCGATCGCGGCGAGGAGGCCGGTGGCAGGCTCCGTTCCCATCGTGAGGAGCGGAACGCTGACCGCGCTGAGGCCGAGACCGACGATGAGCGCGACCTCGGGGGTGAGACGTCCCGTGGGCAACGGCCGCGACTTGGTGCGCGCCATGAGACCGTCGGTGTCCCGCTCCAGGAACATGTTGAGCGCGTTCGCTCCGCTGACGACGAGCGCCGAGCCGAGCAAGAGCGCAATCAGGCGCGACGGATCGCCCAGCGGGTCGAGGCCGAAGAACCGCGAGGCGAGCCAATAGCCGCCGGCCGCCGTGACGACGACCATGAAGGTGATGCGAGGCTTGGTCAGCGCCACGATGTCCCGAAGGACCTGGAGGAGCGACCGTGGCTGGGCGAGCGCGGGAGCAGGCTGCATACGACGATTTGGCCGGTTGGCCCTTTCTAGGGCCGATTCACGGCGAGTCGACGTCTAGTCCAGGGGCCGGGCGACCACAACGTGATCGTGTTCGACGTCGTTTCCGCCGGGCACCTCCGAACTGACGCCTGGTTCAGCGGTGGTCGGCTCCGCGGTCGTCGGTGCCGACCCGGCGGGCACGTCTGCGCGCGGGGCGTTCGAAAGGGCGGCGAAGACACCGTGAATGTCGCGTCGATCGAGCGACAACGCGAGCGCTCCGACCGCGAGCCCGAGGCCGAGGAGCGGAACCTCGGCGCGGACGCCGGCGAGGAGCGCCAGCGCGAATGCGCCGGAAACGACGGGTTGGCGACGCCCGACCGAGATGACTGCGATCGCGACGGCGATGGGCAAGACGGAGGCGAAGAACGCGATGAACGCAGGCAGGTGGGGAGCAGGGAGCGTGGCCATCTCCTGCGCCGTCCTGCGAACGAGGACGCTCCACGCGGCCTCACCGTCGTCGACCGGTGCGGTGGCGCGCCAGGCGATCAGCAGCGAGGCGACGGCGGCGATCGAGGTTGCGATGATGCCTCGCCTTCGCTCCGCGCGAACCAGCTGGTACGCGGCATAGCCGGCGGTAACGACGACGAGAACGGCGGCGATCGTGGCGCAAATCCGCGCGCTCTCGAACGCCGACTGCAACATCTCGACATCCCGACGCGCCGCGGACGCGCGCTCCACGTAATACGCGCCGATTCCGCGCAGGAACGAAGCCACGGCCACACCGAGCGGGACCAAGCCGACGAGGGCACGACGCGCGAGAACGTCGCCGCTGAACGCGAGCGCGAGCGCGAGCGTCGAGCACGAAAGGATGAGGTGAATCGGCCCGGGAATGCGCTCGATCGCCATCGTGATGAGCAGAGCCATCGACGCGAGGCACGACAGGACCAAGCCCAACGCGCGCAGAGCGAGCGGCGCGCGCGACTTCAAGAGCTGCACGACGAGCGCGATCATCGTGACGAAAAGGAGGATCGCGACGAGCTGGCTCCCCGCCTCCGCGACGGGATCCGCCGCCTTCTCGAGGAACGAAGAGATGCCGACGATCCACCCGTGCATCGCGGGGACGACGGCGCCGGACATCACGAACACCCCGCAAGAGACCGCTGCAACGAGGCGTACGACGCTCAACACGAGCGCAGCGTCGGACCGGTCGTTGGCGCTCGACAGAAGCGCCTTCGCGCTCATTTGCGGATGGGCGCGCCCGGCTGACCCGCGTTCTGACGCGCCGTGGTCTTCCCGGACGGGGAGCCTTCTTTCCTCTGCTTCGGCTGCTTCGGCTTCTTCTGAAGGGGGACGGTCTTCTTCAAGGGCTTGGGATCCTTGACGATGAACGGCTTCGCGTTGCGGTTCGAGCACGCGTCGATCGGGTCTCGGTGGAATTCCCAGTGTAGATACACGTTACCGTCCGAGGACGCGATGACCTCGGGAGCTGCACCGAACGGTTGCGCTCGATCGATGGCTTCGAGCGCGGCGGCGTCGAACATCGTGCTGCCGCTCTGCTTCGTGATGCCCATCTTGAGGACCTTGCCCTCGGCGCGCGACAGGATGATCTCGACGTGCGTCACGAGGTTGTCGTTGAGCTGGTGACCGCGCGGCAGCGAGTTCAAGAGCCCGAGGAACTCTTCGGCGAAGATGGGATGGATCGCGTTGTGGATCGTGCTGAGGTACGTCGCGAACGGTGACTGCGCGGCGTTCAGCGAGGTCTGGTTGCCGAGCTTCACGCTGGGGTCGTAGTTGACGATGTCCGGTAGCCAGCGCTCGAACTTCTTCGTGTCGTAACGACCTGCGTGCTCGCTGCGGACCTTCTGGCCGGCAGCGGCGCGCTCTTTGTCGAGCTGATCTTCGCCGACTGCTGCAACGAAACCGCTCCACGGAAGGCTGACTTTGCCCGCCTCACCGGTCTGCACACCGAGACCGGGCATCTTCGGAACCAAGGAGGCGACGCTGCCGGGCATCGCCGGGCGCATCGTGCCCGGCAGGACGCCGACACCGGCGCCACCGGGTGCCGCTTCGGGCACTTCGGCGCTGTAGCCCTCGTCCGCGGTAACCAGCGGCGGGGCCGCTGGACCCGCACCGCCGACGCTTCCGGGCGTCGCAGGCGTGGGCTGTTTCTCAGCGGGCGTCGCGCCGGTGGAGGTCGACGCGGGGCCGGGCTGGCCGGCCGAAGGGGGTCGCGACGCCACACTCGGCGTTGGCGGCTGCGGAGAGACATGGCTGCTCTCCGGAGAGTTCTCGGCGCTTTCACCGGGTGCGCGCTTCGGATCGCCGGGCGCTTCTTCGGCGCTCGCGATCTTCGTCTTGTCGGAGTTGCCCTCTTTGTCCGTGGGGCCGCGTTGGTTCGAGCCCGGCGACGGGTTCTTCGAGACCTGGTCCGACGACTGGATGCGCGACTGCGTCTCATCCTCGACGGTGTGAGCCTTCTCCGCGAGGCGAGGCGCGTTCGGATTGTCCTTCTCGTCTTCGTCCTGGGCCTGACGGATGGAGATGCGCTTGTCCTTGAGGATGACGAGCTCGGGCTTCTTCGGGTCCTCCGGCTTCTTCTCCTCTGCCTTTTCTTCCTCTTCGGGCTTGGGCTGCTCTTCCGCCTTCTTCTCTTCCTCGGCGACCGGCTGCTCGGGCAGCTCGACGAGGGGCGAAAGCGCTTCAGCGACCGGGGCGAGCATCGAGAGGAGAGGGTTTTCCTCCTCCGGGACGGGCTTCTGCTCGTCGTCCTTCTTCTTCTCGGAGCCTTCGCCTACGTCGACGTAGACCGTCTCGAGCTCGCCACGAACGCCGGAGACCATGCTCCGAATGCTCGCGCGCTCGCGCGCGAGCTTTTCTTCCACGAAGGTCGCGCCGGCCGCACCGCCGCTGAATATCGCGTGCAGCACGATGGCCGCGGATACCCAGAGAAAGAGCGGGATCGATACTTCGCGCGTCATCGTGTAACCGCCCCCAGCGCCAGCGGGAGCCTGACCACGCTATCACCCGAGGGGGCCTCCAGCAACGCGACGAGCCGCGATATTCGGCCACATCGAGGCGCGGTGGGAGGTACATCGTCACCCCCTCGACCCTCAAGGTCGATCAATCGTGCGTCGGTTCGACCTCGCTCGAACGCGCGCAAACACGGGGAGGTTCCCACCACACGCGGACAACAAGCAATCCGCGTGTCAGCGCCGCGCGCTCGATCAGGACTTCACGATCGCGTCCCAATGGTCCGCGATCTCCTGCGGGGTCCACACACCGTCACCGTCTTTGAACTTCCCCGGCGTCTGGACGACCTTGAACGCGTACATCTGCGCGCCGCTGACGGCGAGGACGTAGCCGGTTCGCTCGCCCGCCAGCGTCGAGCCGAGAAATACGGCCGCCGGCGCGACATGCTCCGGTGTGAGCGAGGTCGTGCCATGGAACATCGGCAAGTCCTCGGTCATGCGCGTTTTGGCGATCGGTGCGATCGCGTTCACGTAGATGCGGTGTTTTTGCAGCTCGATGGCGAGCGTGCGGGTGAGCCCGTAGATGCCTGCCTTCGCTGCGGCGTAATTCGCCTGACCGAAGTTGCCCATCATCCCGGACACGCTCGTGGTGTTCACGATGCGACCACCCTGCCCCTGCGCGAGCATCTGCTTCGCGGCGGCTTGCGCCACGAGAAAGCTACCGGTCAGGTGAACGTCCACGACGGCGCTCCACGCCTCGAGATCCATTTTGAGGAGCGTCTTGTCGCGGAGGATGCCGGCGTTGTTCACGACGACATCGACCCGCCCGAAGGCGTCGACCGCGGCCTTCACGATCGCCGCCGCGCCTTCTTGCGTGTTGACCGGTGCTTCGCAGACGACGGCTCGACCACCCGCCGCTTCGATCTCGCGAACGACGGCGGCCGCTGCGCCTGCATCCTCGGGGGACGCCGCGACGGAGCCGTCGCGCGCGACGCCGACGTCGTTCACGACGACGCTCGCACCTTCGCGCGCGAACAGCAGCGCCTCGGCGCGGCCGATCCCTCGGCCCGCGCCGGTGACGACGACGACCTTGCCGTCGACGAGGCCCATCAGTGCACGCGCTGCCCGGGCTTCGCGCCCGAGTCCGGAGAGAGGACGAACGCCTCTCCAGCTGCGCCCGCTGCGAGCACCATGCCTTCGCTCGTGACCTCGGTCTTGCCGAGCTTCATCTGACGAGGCGCGAGGTTCGCGCAGATGATGACGAGGCGACCGACGAGGTCCTCCGGCTTGTAGTAGGCCTTGATGCCGGCGAAGACCGTGCGGCGATGTTCGCCCCCGAGCGACACGCTGAGGCGAAGGAGCTTCTTCGACTCCGGGACGATCTCGGCGGTGACGATGCGCGCGACGCGCAGGTCGACCTTGGTGAAATCGTCGATCGTGCAGATCGCCGCGAGCGGCTCTTTCTCCATCGCGGAGCCGTCGTCGACCGGCGCGGTTTGCGCGGTCGGAACCGCGGCCGCCTCCGGAGTGAGCGCGGCGGTGGCAGGGACTTCGGCGGGTTTGCTCTCTTCGACCATGGCTGTGACCTGTGCGGGCTCGATGCGCTTCATCAAGTGTTGGTAGGCGCCCACGGGCGAGCTCGTGAGCGGGGTCTTCACGGCGTCGAATCGATCGAAAGAGCAGCCGAGGAGCGCAGCGCTCCCCTCGGCGAGCCTCGGGACGATCGGCGCGAGATAAGTGACGATCTGCCGATAAAGGTTCAGCGCGATCGAGCTGACGGCCTGCACGTCGCTTTCCTTTCCGGCTTGTTTGGCGAGCGCCCACGGCTGCGCGCGATCGATGTACGCGTTCGCGCGATCCGCGAGCTCCATCGCGATGCGGGTGACCTTCGCGAAGTCCCAGTTTTCGTATGCGTCGAGGATGTCGTCGTGAACCGCGGCACCGGCGGCGAAGAGACCCTCGTCGTCCGGATACGTCGCTGCGAATCCCGTCTTCGCCAAGAAGCGAGACGAGCGGCTAGCGAGGTTCACCACCTTGTTCACGAGCTCCGCATTCACGCGGTTCACGAACTCCTCGAGGTTGAGATCGAGGTCGCTGACGCTCGGGCCGAGCTTGCTCGCGTAGTAGTAACGCAGGCACTCGGGATCGAGGTGCTTCGCGTAGGTCGACGCCATCACGAAGGTGCCCTTCGACTTCGACATCTTCTCACCGTCGACGGTGAGAAACCCGTGGACCTGCACCCGACGCGGCAGCGTGAAGCCACCGAGCTTGAGCATCACCGGCCAGAACAACGTGTGGAACTTCACGATGTCTTTGCCGATGACGTGGACGATCTCCGTCTCGGGTGATCGCCACCAGTCCTCGAACTTCTCACCGACCTTGTCGGCCCACTGCTTGGTCGAGGCGATGTACCCGATTGGCGCGTCGAACCAGACGTAGAAGTGGTGACCGGCGGCGTCGGGGATCTCGAAGCCGAAGTACGGAGCGGGACGCGATACATCCCAGGCACGGAGGGGGTTGTTGAGGAAGAACCCCTTCAGGTAGTTCGCCGTCTCGCGCGGCATACGACCTTCCGCCTGCGTCCACACATCGAGGAAGGCGTGTTCGGGCTCGATGTCGACGAGCAGGTGCTCGGCCTTTCGTAACTCGGGCTTCGCGTCGGAGAGCGTGCTCTTCGGATCGATGAGCTCCGTCGCGTCGTAGGTCGAGCCGCACTTGTCGCAGTTGTCGCCGTATTGATCGGGCGACTTGCAATTCGGGCACGTGCCCTTCACGAACCGGTCGGCCAAAAAGAGCTTCGCGACCGGATCATAGAGCTGCTCGACCTCGACCGAGCGAACGAGCCCGCGCTGTCGGAACGCACGCCAGATCTCTCGGGCGTAGCCCTTGTTCTCCTCGGAGTGGGTGCTGCCGTAGTGATCGAAGACGACGCGGAAGTCGGCGAAGTCCTTCTGATGAGCCTCGCTCATCTCGTTGATGATCTCGACCTCGGAGCGGCCCTCTTTGCGCGCTCGGAGCATCACGGCGGTGCCGTGCGTGTCGTCGGCACAGATGTAGACGACACGCCGGTCGTCGATCATCCGCTGTGCGCGCACCCAGATGTCGGTCTCGATGTATTCGACCAGATGGCCGATGTGGATGTGGCCGTTCGCGTATGGAAGGGCGCTCGTGACGAGCAGTCGTCTCATCGCGGTCCGATATAGTCCCATCGGGGATAGGGACGCCACGACGGAGTCATTTCGGACCGTGCGCGCGCGGGGAAACAACGCTCAGCAGGGTGGCGAGCAATACTCGTCGACGTAGCCCACGCAAACCGAGTCCCACTCGGTGTCGCAGCAGTAGGCGTCCTGCTGGCAGATGACTTCGACGCAGCCGCCGCATGACGCGGGATCCATCGGATCGCCCGGCGTGCACTCGTCGTGGCAGATCGTCCCGCCGCCGCCTCCTCCACCGCCGCCACCACCGCCGTCTTCACAAGACAGGCCGCAGTACTGCGCGACCTCGCTGACGCACTGGGCGTCCCACTCGGTGTCGCAGCAGTAGGGGTCCACCGAGCAGAGATCGGACGCGCACGAATCGCAGCTCGGATCCATCGCGGAGCCGACGTCGCACGCATCGTGGTCACACGTGCCGCTTCCGCCGCCGCCACCACCGCCTCCTCCGCCGTCGACGCCGCACTCGTAGATGATGCCGGGGCAAGGCGTGCAGACGCCGTAACCGCCCGCGACCTGCTCGCA
Organism: Polyangiaceae bacterium; assembly: GCA_013361525.1. Taxonomy (GTDB): domain Bacteria; phylum Myxococcota_A; class Polyangia; order Polyangiales; family Polyangiaceae; genus Xiheicaenibacterium. The sequence goes on from JABFXY010000060.1 coordinate 9,936, forward strand.
ATACATGTTGACCTGGTGCTCGTTCGGGCCGAACACGAGGTCGAGCAAGAGCGCGGCTGCGAGGCTTCCGATCGGGCCGAACGCGTCACCCGCCACCTGATCGATGTCGATCGGCGCACAGTCGCTGTCCTCGCGGCAAGGCACGCAGACACCACACGACGTCTCGCCGATGCTCACGGCCGCGCACGCGTTCATGCCGTAGGTGATGTTCGCGTCGCCGATGTCGTCGAAGCCCGTGAGGTCGCGCAGCATCTTGCCGACGTTGAGCGTCGCACCGACGCCCGCGCAGTCGCCGTCGTCGGAGCAAGTGTTGGTGAAGTTGCTCCAAGGCTCCGGCAAGACCAGGCTGCCGTGGCTGCTGAGATCCGAGCAGCCGGCGGCCGAAGGTCCGCAGGTGCCGACGTCGTCGTTCAGCGGCTTGTGGCACTCCTTGTTCTCGGCGCCGCATCCGTTGCAGTCGGCGTCGCTGGCGCACGTTCCGTCACCGTCGGTGCCACATTGCTCGACGCAAACGCCCTGAGGCGAGCAAGTCTCGCCGTTGGGGCACGGCACGGAGGGCGAGCACTCCGAGCAGATGTGCGCGTTGCACGCATGCGCTTCCGCGCCGGGGCCACCGCATTGCGAGCAGTCGCTGTCCATGTTGCAGCTCGAGGGGCACTCCGCGGAGCAGGTGTTCGCGACGCAGATGTCCGTCGACTGACACGCGCTCGTATCGCCGCTCGTGCACGCGACGCAGTGGCCGCTCGTCGTGTCGCAGATCTGGTGCATCGGGTCGCACGCGGCGCAGTCCGAGCTCACCGCGCAGCCGATGGTCGGCGTGCCGTGATCGTCGGTCGGGCACGTGAGGCCCTCGGGGACGCAGTTGCCCCAACTCGAGCACTCCATCCCGTCGGGACAGCCGGAGTTCGTCCCGGCATCACAAGCGACGCAGCGACCTTCTTCGACGAGACAGGTGTTGCGTCCGTCGCTGCAAGCTCCGCAGTGGGCATCCTCGGTGCAGTTGTGGAGCAAGCAGATCGCCTGCTCGTCGTTCTGCGGATCGTTCGGGTCGTCGGTGCCGGGGTCGATCGGGGTCGAGTCGATACATCCGACGAACCCCGCCGCCGCTGCGAACACTGCCGTCGAAAGAAAGGCGCGCCCGAGAGTCATGTGCGCCCGCCAAGCACGGTGTGCGCCAACCGCGAAACTTTCCAGATTGGTGGCTTTTCCGGAGAAAGCGGACGTTGTCCCACACGTGGGTGGTCCATGTGGGGTCGACAATCTGGATCGTCCGTCATCCATGGTCGCGTTTGGCCCATCACCGCGAGGTTTGATACGGCGGTCCCATGCTGCTCGCGGCCAGCCTCTCCAGGTCGACGCTCGGTGACATCCTCGGTCAGCTCCATCGCGCACGCGCGAGCGGCGTGCTGGTCCTTTCCGAAACGGTCGGTGACCGCGCCGGTGTCGAGCACGCGGTGCACCTCATCGGCGGCGCGCCTCGCGCGGTCGCATCCGACGGCCCGCGCATCGGTGAGCTCCTCGCGGAGCGACGCCTCCTCGATCGCGAGCGCCTCGCCGAAGCCGTGCGCCGAAAGCGACGCGGGGACGATCGCCTGTTCGGCGAGGTGGTTTGCGCGCTCGGCTCGGACGCCGATGCGGTGAACGACGCCCTCGAGCAGCAGACGCGCGCACGGCTCGAGCCGCTCTACGCACTCTCCGAAGCGAAGGTGCGGTTCCACGCGGCGCTCTTCGAGAGCGTCGCTCCGCGTGCGTGGGTCCGCGCCGCGCGCACCGCGCGCAGCCTGTCACCGGTGGATTTTCTACACGGTCGCCGCCGCGCCAAGATGCGCGAGCAGGGCGAGACGAACGAACGCCGCGAGCTGCTCCGCATGTTGCAGCTCGGGCTCGAGGCCGATGAAAAGACCATGCGCGAGGCGTTCAAGCGGCGCGTCCACGAGCTCCACCCCGACCGTGCCGGCGAGATGGATCGTGCGCAGCGGACGAAGGACCTGTCGCGCCTGTTGTCGCTGTATCAGCGCATCACGGGCTGACGGACCGCTTCGCGTTTGATGACCTCTTCGAGGATGTAGGCCGCGACCTCGAGCGGCACGGTGCCCGGACCAAAGCCGGCGTCGAAGCCGAGCGAGCGCGCGAGTTTGTTGTCGATGCGCGGGCCGCCGAGCAGCAGCAGCACGCGGTCGCGCCAGCCTTGCTGCACCAGCAGATCGTGGAGCGCGCGCGCGTTCTCCTTGTGGCAGTCGCGCTGCGTGATGATCTGCGAGACGAGGATCGCGTCGGCGCCGAGGGCGCGGGCACGCTGGGCGAGCTCGACGTTCTCCACCTGGGCGCCGAGGTTGTGCGCATCGAAAGCCTTGTAGCTCTCGAGCCCTTTTTCCCCGCGGAAACCCTTGTAGTTGAGGATCGCGTCGATGCCGACGGTGTGCGCGTCGCTGCCGGTGCACGCGCCGACGACGACGATTTTGCGGCCGAGCTTCTTCCCGGCCTGCTCGATCTCGTCACGCGTGAGCGACTGCGCGCCGAGCTCCTCGACGTGGATCTGGCTCACGTCGACACCGTGCACGCTCCGCCCGTAGACGACGAAGTACGTGTGCTCGAGCGACGCCTGCTCCATCGTGACGACGAGCGGATTCTTCAAGCCGTGCGCTTCGGCGAAGCGCTTCGCCGCTTCGCGCGCACGATCCCCGGGGAGGATCGCGAGCGTGAACGACAGCTGCACCATGCCGTCGCCTTCGCGGTCACCGTATGCCCTCAAGAAATCGGAGCTCATCGCGCAGCCTCCTTCGCGCGACCCTCGAGCACGTCGAGGATCGGGTTCATGTAGAGGGCATCACGGCGCACGACCCCGGCGTGGCCTTTGCCGCCCGTGCGCGTGCGCTTCACGTCGGCGAACACGCCGGCCGCGATCGACGTCCAGATCGAGTCGCGCTGCACGTCGGTGAGGAGCTCGAGCGCCTCGTCGACGATCGCCTTCGCGCGGTTCGCGACGCGACCATCGGGCTTCCATTCGAACTCGTCGCCGAGGTGGCGCGCGGCGCCGAAGATGTAGCGCGCGCTTTTGAGCGACAGATACCGATCCATCAGGAGCGGCGTGTGGATCGCCTCGCTGAACATGCCGAGGAGCTCGATCGACTGGTTGGTCAGCACGCCGGCCAGGTTGAACATCGCGTCGTGCACGTGGCTGTGAAAGATGTCCCCGGTCTTGAACTTCGTCGGGGGCATCCACTTGATCGGGTGCCGGTCGAAGATCTGCCGAATGAGCTGCGCCTGCGCGACCTCGAAGAGGAAGCTGTCCTCGATCCAAGGGTCGATCTCGTACGCGTGGCCGAGGCCCATCTGCTCGGGGACGAGGCCGGCCCTGTCGGCAAAGGCCTCGTTGATGAACTGCGAAGCAAGCACGGTATGCGCGCGCTCCACGGCGTCGGCGGTCGTGAGGTAGTTGTCCTCGCCGGTGTTGATGACGATGCCGCTCCTCGCGATGATCCGGCGGGAAAAGTACTGATCGATGAAGGTTCGCTCCATGTTGATGTCGCGAAACAAGATCCCGTACATCGCGTCGTTGAGGAGCATGTCGAGCCGCTCGACCGCGGCCATCCAGGCGATCTCGCTCATGCAGAGGCCGCTCGAGTAATTGGTCTGCTGGACGTAACGCCCGAGCTTTTTCGAGATCTCGTCGAGCGCGCTGCGGATGATCTTGAAGTTCTCTTGCGTGGCGAAGGTGCCGCCGAAACCTTCGGTGGTCGGCCCTTCCGGCACGTAGTCGAGGAGCGACTGGGCCGTCGCGCGGATGACGGCGACGATGTCCGAGCCTGCGTAGGCCGCGGCCTTCGCCTGCGTCGCGTCGTCGTAGATGTTGCCGGTCGCGACGATGACGTACTTCAGCGGCTCGGCGCCGACGGTGAGGCTCGAGCGCAAGCCCTCGCGCTCCGTTCGGGCTCGGTCGATCCGAACGAGGGCCGCGTCGGTGTGCTTCGCGAGCGCTTGTCGATACGAGGTCGCGTCGTCGTTCGCGCCGACCTCGACGGAGTCTCCCCCGAAGGCGATCTGCTCGGCGGCTTCCTGCACCGAGGAAGCGCCGGCGTGGAGCGCGCGGCCGAGGAAGTAGCCGACGCCGAGGCCGGTCTTGCCCGCACCGTGGATCTTGTCGACGAGCGCGTTCGCGAGCGGCGTGCCTTCGGCGTCGGCGCCCTCGACCCCGTATGCCCGCGCGACCGTTCGTTCGACGCCGATGGTCGTGTGTGCGTCGATCGTCGACTGCACGTCACGTGCGATATCGGCTGCCAGCGCGCGGCATCGCGCGACCTTCTCTACGTCGACCGGGACCTTCGCCACGGCCGTCTCCTAGCATGAATCAAGGCGTAAGAGCGCCCGATGCAGCTGCAGGCGGAGCCGCCGCGGGAGGCGCCGAAGGAGCCGCGCTCGAGGCCGGCATATCGGACGGAGCGACGGCCGGTTGCTGCGTCGCGGCAGGCGAGGCTTCGGGCAGCGCGCCATGCGGAACCTGATCCGTTTTACCGATGACCGTTCGCTCGAACGAAGGCGTGCCCCAGCCGCCGACGTGGCAGTGCTTGCATTTGAGCTTCGAGCCGTCCGCGAGGACGAAGCGGTTGGTCATCACCGTGGTCATCCACTCGACGGACCAAGCGATGTCGCGCGGCTCGCCCAAGAACTTCGCCGCCGGCTTGCCCGCCTTGTCGACGTGGCAGTCGCCGCACGCCATCGGCTCACCGTCCTTCCGCTTCAGGCCGGTCATGAAGGTGTGGCTCATCCAGTAGGCGGTCTCTTTGTTCGGCGTGCTCGCCTCGAAGACGAAGTCCTTCTGCGTCCCCTCTTTCGGAACGTGGCAGAAGCCACATTTGACGCCTAGATCGTCGGCGATCTGCGCCATGCGAACGAACATCTCCTGCTCGCAACGTACGCCGCGAAGCGGCCCCGTGTACTCACGCGGCGGAGGCTTGCCGTCGGTGCAGGGATCGATCTTCGCGCGCGGGGCGGCGTTTGCCGAAGCCGACGCGCGCGGCTCGACGCTCGAGGGGCCCGAGCTGCATGCCGCCCCGGCTGCGGCGGCCCCCAACGCGGCAACCCCCAGCGCGGACGAGAGCGACAAACCAGCGATCGGTCGCACGGGCGGGACGATAGCGATGAATCGTCGATCTGTCAGCCGCGCGCGAGGTCGACGGCTCTACGCATGGCACCCGGCGGGCTCGCGCGCCCGAGCCAGAGCTCGAACGAGGCTTCGGCCTGCGCGACGAGCATCGCAACTCCGTCCTCGGCACGGAGACCGCGAGACTGCGCGCGCGCGACGAACGGAGTCGGGACTCTGCCGTAGACGAGATCGATCGCGAACGCCGTCGCAGGAAGTTTCTCCCACGGGATCCGATCGAGAAAGGCCTCGGTCTGCGGGTTGTGGGACCCGACGCCTGCGCTGGTTGCTTGCACGACGACATCGAGCTCGGGCGCGAGCGCGTCGAGCGCCGAGAGCCACGGCAAGAGGTCCGCGCCGGCCGAGGCGAGCGGCGAGCCGTCGAAGCGTTCGCGGACGTCGTGCTCGAAGGAGCGGCTCGTCACGACGATGTGCTGCGCGCCGCGAAGGGCGAGTGCGCGGATCGCGGCCAGCGCAGCGCCCCCCGCACCGAGAACGAGGCCTGTACGGATAGCGCTCGGCAAGCGACCGCGGAGCGCCTCGACGTCGGTGTTGTGCGCGACGAGGCGAGCTCCCTCGGCGTGTGCCAGCACGTTCGCGGCACCGGTTCCCGCTGCGCTCGGCGCAGCGAGGTCCGCGCGCTCGAGCGCGAGGCGTTTGTGCGGCAGCGTGACGTTCACGCCTTCGAGGTCGCCGGTGCGCACACGCGCGAGCGCGTCGTCGAAATCGCGCGGCGTCGGGACGTCGACGCGCTCGTATCGATGCGGAAGCCCGGCGGCCTCGAACGCGGCTCCGAACATCGCAGGAGACAACGAGTGCGAAACAGGATGGCCGAGCAGCGCAAACGTGAGCGGTCTCGTCACGACCCGCCCTCCTCGTCTTTCGCCACGACCGCAGAAAACGCGCCCACCCCCACCCTCACGTCGAGCCGATCGCCGGGCGCAACCTCGGTCGCGTTGCGCACGACGGCACCACCGCCGCGTCGCTTCACGATCGCATAGCCGCGGCCCAACACGGCGAGCGGTGAGAGCGCATCGAGCTTCGCGCAGAGCTCCGCCGTCCGGGCTCGCGCCTCGGCGACACGGAACCGCGCGAGATCCTCCAGCCGGGCGGGATCGAAAACCGCCGCACGTTTCGACGCGACGGTGGTGTGCATCGCACGGACGAGGCGCTGCTCGAGCGGGCCGAACGACGCGCGCGCCGCCGAAAGAACGGCGGTCGGGTGACGCGCCGCGAGACGCCGCTCGAGCCGCGTGAACCGATCGCGGCGCGTCGCAATCGCCCGGCGCAGGATGGCTTCGAGCTCGCTCTCGGTGACGTCGACCCGTTGCTGTCGCTCGTCGAGGTCGCGACGCATCCCGCGGAGCAGGCGCGTTTTCAGCTGGGTGAGCAGCTGCAGCCGCGCGCGCGCATCCGGCACGACGAGCTCCGCGGCTTGGGACGGTGTGGCGGCGCGCACGTCGGCCGCGAGATCCGAGAGCGTCACGTCGATCTCGTGGCCCACGGCGCTGACGACCGGTACGCGACACGCGGCAACGGCCCGCACGAGGACCTCCTCGTTGAACGCCATCAGATCGTCCGACGATCCGCCGCCGCGCGCGAGGACGATCGCCTCGACATCGGGGTGTTTGCAGAGGCGGCGAAGCGCGCGCGCCATCGCCTCCGCCGCACCGGAGCCTTGCACCGGTGCCGTATCGACGACGAACCGGACCCGACCGCGCTGGAACGCGACCTTCAGGATGTCGTGTAGGGCGGCTCCTTGTCCGCTCGTCACGATGCCGACACACCGAGGATCTTTGGGCAGGGGGCGTTTGCGATCCGGCGAGAACAACCCCTCGGCGGCGAGCGCTGCGCGCCGGCGTTCGAGCGCCTCGAGCAGCGCACCTTTGCCCGCGAGACGGGCGGTCTCGACGACGAGCTGCACGCGACCGCGAGGCGCCCAGAAGGTGACGCGACCACCGAGGACCAGCCGAGCGCCGTCGGCGACCAGGCGCCGCGCACGTACGGACGCGGAGCGATACATCACACAGTCGATCGAGGCTTCTTCGCGCTCGTCGCGAAGCGTGAAGTAGGCGTGGCCGCTGTCGGCTTGTCGGAGCCCGGCGATCTCTCCCTCGACGACGAGCGTCGCCGTCGCGCGCTCGAGCTCCAGGCGGAGCAAACGCGCGAGCTGACCGACGCTGAGGATCTTCTCTTCCTCGCGGTCGAACAGCGTCGACTGGGGCTCGTCGCGTCGTTGGGAGCTCAAGCGGGTGTCGAGCCCTTTACCCCAAAACGGCTCAGGGGTGGCCGGCGCGGACGGGTTGCGAGCTCGCTCGGGGGGCCTGGTCGAGCACCGCGCGAAGCGGAATCACGAAGAGGCCATCCATCGCGACGCGCTGGTCCACGGGCGGCGGATCGGTCGCGGTCGCTTGGAGCAGGCGTTGATCGCGAAGCGCCATCACGTCGAGCTCGGGAATTCCCGCGCGCTCGACGTCGGGGCTGCTCCCCTCGAAGAACGTGGGGGTGAGGAGCGAGACGAGGACGATTTCGGCCGTGCCCTGGCGAATCCACGTGCCTTGGTAGAGCGTCACGGCCGTGCCGAAAGGCTCTTGGAACAGGATCGATCGCCACTCGAGCGGGCGGCTCAAGTCGAAGTGTTTGTCGCGCACGTAGAGATCGCCGCCGTCGAGGATCAACGGTGTGCCGTGCTGATCGGTGAGCACGATCCGCTCGAAGCAACCCTTGTCACGGTCGCCGAGCGCCGTGATGAGGGCGCTGAAATCCTCCGGCTCGAGGTGGACCGAGCTCCCGTCGAGCCCCGCGGCATCGAGCGCGTAGTCGTCGCCGCCGATGACGGTCGACCGCGCAAACAGGTGGTTCATCGCGCGACGGCCTTCTGCTTCGATCGACGTCGCGAAGAGGAGTGTTCCCGTGTCGCTCGTGAGCGCTGCCACGAGACGATCGCGGCGCCGGTTCGACAGGAGCGTCACCCCGAAACGGTCGGCAATCGGGAGCGCGATCGGCAACGAGATTCGTTCGCCGCGCGTTCGCTCGAGCGTCAGCGCCGACGACGTCAGCACGAGGGCGCGCGTCGGCGCCGGCGGCAACACGTCGTTCGGAAGCACCGCCGCGAGCTCGGGGGCGCTCGCCCGCGAGGCAGCGCGGCTGCGCCACAGCACGCCGACGGCGCCCACCGTCAGCGCGAGCGGCAGCGCAGTGCGCAGCGCGAAGCTCTTCGTGAGCGCGATCGACGCGAGCGCGACGATCGCGAGCCCGACGAGGATCGCGTGCGTGACGTAGGAACGACGCTTGCGCCGCGGCTCCACCGGGGTGCGTGGATCGACGAGCGGAAACGCTCGCCGGACCACCGGCTCGATCGCGACCGGCTCGAGCGGATACCCCGCCTGACCGAGCGCTTCCTGCGCCGTGATCCGCGTGTTGCTCGCGTCGCCCGTTGGGCGAACGCGGGACAGAGCTCCGTCGTCTGGTCTACCCGACTGGGGAAGACCGTCGCCTTGCGCTGAACGTTTTCCGATCCGCGTGCCGTCGGCCATCACACCTCCGAGCGACCAAGGGAGACTAGCACTCGTCGAGCGCGAGGGAAGGCTCTCACGAGGTCGTGGAAGCGAGGCGACATGGCTCCTACAGAGCGGCCCCGCCCCTCGACACCGAGGATCGATGCGTTCAGCGTGCCATCATGCGCGCGCGATGCTGCTGGAGCCACGGCGACATCGACTCCACCGAAGGCGCCGATTCGAAGCGCGGTTCGCTCGATTCGCGGTGGACGGCCAGGGCGATCGCAGCCGCGAGCGCACCTTCGTCCTCCTCCGGAACGTCCGCGTAGCCGAGAAGATCCGCCTTGTGCTGCTCGATGAAGCCGGTGTCGTACTGGCCGTCGCAGAACGCCGCGTGGCTCATGAGCTTCTGGTGGAACGCCAGGTTCGTCGCAATGCCGGTCACGACGTATTCGCCGAGCGCACGGCGCATTCGCGAAAGCGCGATCTCGCGCGTTGGTGCCCAAACCGACAGCTTGGCGACCTGAGGATCGTAGTCGCTCGGGACCTCCGCTCCGGCATAATACCCGCCGTCGTCGCGAACCCAAGCGCCGGACGGCGCGCGGAGCGCCGTGATCTTGCCGGGGCTCGGCAAAAATCCGCTCCGCGGATCCTCGGCATACACGCGGCACTCGATGCTCGCGCCTCGACGGACGATCGCCTGCTGTTGGTAGTCGCGCCGCTCGCCTGCGGCGATGTGCACCATTTCCCGAACGAGGTCGAAGCCGGTCACCCACTCGGTGATCGGATGCTCGACCTGCAGTCGGGTATTCATCTCGAGGAAATAGAAGCTGCCGTCCGGCGCGAGGAGAAACTCGAACGTTCCGGCGGAGAAGTACCCGACCGAGAGCGCGCCGCGGACGGCGACCTCACCCATCTTCGCGATGAGCTCCGGTGAAGCCACGGGGCACGGCGTCTCCTCCACGACCTTTTGGTGGCGCCGCTGAATGGAGCAGTCGCGTTCGAAGAGGTGCACGAGGTTGCCGTCGCGGTCGCCGAGGACCTGGATCTCCACGTGCCGAGGCCGAATGATGGCCTTCTCGATGTAGACCGTGCCGTCGCCGAAGGCGCGCAGCGCCTCCGACTGAGCGCGCTCGAGCGCGGAAGCGAGCTCGTCGGGTCCGTGCACGAGGCGCATCCCCTTGCCGCCGCCGCCCATCGCCGCCTTGAGCATGACGGGGTACCCGACGCGCTCGGCGGTGGCGCGCGCCTCGTCGAGGCTCGTCGCGTTTCCGCCGGGTGTGATCGGGACGCCCGCCTCGGCCATCTTCGCGCGGGCCGCCGTCTTCGAGCCCATCGCGCGCATCGCCGTCGCCGGCGGACCGATGAAGGTGACGCCGGCGCGGTCGCACGCCTCGCGAAAATCGGCGTTCTCGCTGAGGAAGCCGTACCCGGGATGGATCGCGTCCGCGCCCGACTTCTTCGCGGCGTCGAGGATGCGCTCGACGTTCAGGTAGCTCTCGCGCGCGATGGACGGCCCGACATGAATCGCTTCGTCGGCCGTGCGCACGTGGAGCGCGGCGCGATCGGCGTCGCTGAAGACCGCGACCGAGCGGATTCCCATCTCACGGAGCGTGCGCGTGATGCGAACTGCAATCTCGCCACGGTTTGCGATGAGCACTTTGCGGAACACGATGCTCGCGTTCTACACGTGGCGCCGCGCGCTGGGGAGACCTCGCCAAGGGTGTCGCGGCCTGTCGATATTTCGCACACGAAGCTTGCACCCAGAACCGTTCGGCGATACTTGCCCGCATTCGGAGGCGCCATGTCTGTCGATATCCAGAAGCTGTTCAACGACGAGATCCCCGCTGCGCTGAACAAGAACGCCGACGCTGCGAAGGAGATCGGCGCGAAGTATCAGTTCAACATCACCGGAGACGGTGGTGGTGAGTGGTTCATCGATCTGACGCCTTCGGGGCCTAAGGCCTCCCCGGGTAACCCGGGTGGTGCAGATTGCACGCTGACCGTCTCGTCGGAGGACTTCCAGAAGCTGTACGAAAACCCGGACGCGAACGGGATGTCGCTGTTCTTCTCCGGCAAGCTGAAGGTCGCGGGCAACCAGATGCTCGCGATGAAGCTGAAGAAGCTCTTCCAGCTGAAATAAAGGGCGAAGCGCGCGACCGACCACGTCGCGCGTTCGGTCCATGACATCGCGGCGCTGGAGCTTCGGCTCTGGCGCCGCTGTCATTTTCAGCCTGTTTGCTGCTGATTTCGCACATCAATGCGGGTGCGAGATGGTTGCCGAGGTGTGTGCGTATTCACGTAGAACACGCTTTGTTGCGCCGAAAAACCGGGGATTTTCAGATCGTTGTGAGACGGACGGTTGGAGCCGACCACCAACCGTTAGGATGGTCGTCGCCGCTTCTCACAGCGGCGCGAACGTCACCTTCACTTTGTGAGCAAACACTGACGCCCAGAGACTCCCGGCAACCAGACCGTGAACGGAGAGGATCGTTTGGGCGTGTTCAAGGCGGAGCAACCCGATGAGCACACGATCGATCCTTAGCGTCGCAGCCCTCCTCCTGGTCGTGCCCTTGGCGTGCTCGGACGACGACGGCAGCGGAGGAAGCGGCAACTCGACGGCCACGGCCGGCAACAACCCCGGCGGCGGAAACACGGGCGCAGGCAACGCGGGTGGCGGCGTCAACACCGGCGGCGGGAACACGGGCGGCAACGTCGAGACCGGCGGCGGCGTGAACACGGGTGGCGGCGTCAACACGGGCGGCGGAAACACGGGCGGGATGCCCCCGCTGCAGATCGGCGAGTGTCAGGGCCACGTCTACGAGTGCGGCGATCTCGAGGACAACGACGGCGACGGCCTCGTCGACTCGTACGATCCCGACTGTCTCGGCCCCTGCGACAACACCGAAGACAGCTACTACGGCGGCATTCCCGGGCAGAACAACGCGCCCTGCAAGATGGATTGCTACTTCGACCAGGACACGGGCGCCGGAAACGACGAGTGCTACTGGGATCACAAATGCGATCCGCACGAGGTCGCTCCCGACTTCTACCCGCAGCCCTGGAACAACTGCGAATACGAGGGCGGCGATTACGAGTTCACCAACGGCCTAACCTGCGCCGAAGCGCAAGCGACCCAAAGCGACGTTTGCGGCGACTACTGCGGTCCGCTGACGCCGAACGGCTGTGACTGCTTCGGCTGCTGCGAGCTCCCCGCAGGGAGCGGCGCGTTCGTGTACCTCGGCTCGATCGGCGCAGACGAGAGCACCGTCTGCACACTGGCAGACGTCGGCAACCCGGCGATCTGTCACCCGTGCATCCAGGTCGCTGCTTGTGTGAACGACTGCGCCCCCTGCGAGGTCTGCATCGGCAAGCCCGACCCGGGCCCCGAGTGCGATCCGCCGGGCGAAGGTGGCGGCAACCAAGGCGGCGCCGGCTCGGGCGGCAACGGCTCGGGTGGTGGCTCGAGCGGTGGGCAGTGCGCCGACGGCATCCAGCCGTGTGGTCTACCGGGCCAGGATCCCTGCCCGTTCGGCTCGTACTGCATCACCGGTTGCTGCCAGATGCAGCCGCCGGGCTGAGAGTCGGTTTCTTTCGCCCGCGCACGACGGCTTGGGTCTCGTGCGCGCATTTGTTTACACGCGCGCGCACGACGGCTTGGGTCCCGCCCTGGGGGGGTGCTCCCTGCGGTCGCACTGGGCACCCAAGCCTGCGCGCGCCTTTGTTTACTCGCGCGCGCACGACGGCTTGGGTCCCGCCCGGGGGGGTGCTCCCTGCGGTCGCACTGGGCACCCAAGCCTGTGCGCGCCCATTTCCAAACTGGGGTTGTTGAGCGGACGCCGGCCGATGGCCGACTCGTGAAAGCTCACGCCTCGTGGTTCACTCCCCCGCGTTGCGCGGCGGCGGCAGACTTCGACGGCGAGTCGGAGGCGCGGCGCGGGGAGCCGGCTTTTGCGCGACCTCTTTGCTCTTCGAGAGCGGAAACAGCTGGATGCACAACTGATAGACGCGCTCCGGATCCGTGTCGGTGTCGCAGCGATCGAGCATCTCTTCGCGGAAGCGATGAATTTTCGCTTTGAGCTCGGTGAGGGTCGACTCGCGGATGCAGACCGTCAGCGAGCTCACGTCGCGCTGATCGACGGGGACGATCTCTACGGCCTTCGCCGCGCGCTCGATCATTTGTAAGTGATAAGCGGGGACGACGACGTGGCGGACCTCGTGGCCCGTGGTCAGGCTCGCCTCACCGCGCGCGAGCTTCCCTGCCTCGTCGCGGACCAGCAGGCCGAGCTTCTCGAGCGTCTTGAGCGCCGACTTCGCCTCGCGCGCCTCGATCGGCGGATAGACCTGCGACGCGACCCAAGCGGCGTCCTCGACGAAGTCGTCACGTCCCGCGAGCTCGCGGATCACCGGGTAATACCAGCGCGTGAGGTATTCGAAGAGCGGACCGTCGAGCTTGCGAGCAGCCCGAAAGCGACGGTTCGCGGCGACGCGCTCGAACGCTCGGTTTCGATCGGCGACCGTCTGCGCTTGGTTCATCGCGACGAGCAGGGCGAAGAACTCCGCCTCGTCGGCCGTGAGCTTCATCGCCGAAGCCACGCGATCGATCGCGGTCGGGCCGAGATTGCGATCGCCATCCATCACGAGCTTCAGGAAGTTCGACGACGAGAAGCCCGCCCGACGCGCGAAGAATCGGAAGCTGAACTTCGCATCCGCCGCTTTTCTCGCGGCGTACACGTCACGCATGAAGCTGCGGTAGTCGAGGTATTCGTAGACGCTCGGGGAGGACGCCACGTTCGGTCCTCTACTCTCGCACGGTCGGCGGCGCCGTGTCGCGCTTGCGACGTGGGCCTGCGTGTAGCCGAATCGTCCTCGCTGATTTAGGCTCGCCGCGCGATGCGCAAGCACGGGCTGCTCGTGACGTTCGGGATCGTGGCCGCCGGCCTAGGCTGCGGTCCGCGAGGAGGTACCGACGTAGGAAACGGAGTGACGGCGACGTTCGACGTCAGCGCCTACAAAGGCGCCGGGACGGACGAGGTCTCGACGTTATCGAGCGGCGCACGCGTGGATGCTTTTTGGATCTCGGTTGCCGGGTTTCGACTCCTGCCTGGGGCGGGATGCACCGGCTCGAGCGGCGAAGGGCAATTGACGCTCGACGGGCCGATCGTCGCGAACCTCGCCGAGCAGGACGCAGCGCCCGGATCGAGCGACGACGTGGCCGTCGACGGGGGAGAATATTGCCGTTTGCGCGCCTCGCTCGAACAAGCGTCGGCGAGCGATCTGCCACCAGGCGCACCGGCATCGCTCGAGGGCGCGTCGTTGTACTTGGAAGGTGTGCGCGCAGACGGCACACCGTTTCGGCTGCGCTCGAAGCGGAAGGTCAGCCTCCAGCTGGATGCGCCGGAAGGCACCTCGTTCGAGCTCGCGGGAGACAGCCACCTCGTCGTCGCGTTCGATCTCGAAGAGGCGGTCGCGTCGCTCGATCTCGACACGCTCGACGGGGACGACGAGATCGTGATCGACGAGACCATCGAGCCCCAACGGCTCACGGCATTCGAGGGCAGCCTCCGCACAGCCGCTCGGCTGTTCCGCGACGAAGACGACGACGGCATCCTCTCGGAGGCCGAAGCATCCCCCGGCAAAGCGCTCGCGCGCGGCGAACTGTGAACACTCGACAAGCTCCCACCACCGCCACCACCACGGCAGGCATGACCAGCGCGTCGCTCGAAGGCGTGCGCGTGCTCGATCTGTCGCGCCTCTTGCCCGGCCCCTTCGCGACCCTCGTTCTCGCGGATCTCGGCGCGACCGTCGACAAGATCGAGGACCCGGGTCAGGGCGATTACCTCCGCCACATGCCGCCCCAGGTCGGCGGGCAAAACGTCGCGTTCGCCATGTTGAACCGCGGCAAACGAAGCGCGGTGTTGGATCTGAAGCGGCCCGAGGCGCAGCGCGCGCTCGCGTCGATGGTCGGTAGCTACGACGTCCTCTTCGAGCAGTTCCGTCCCGGCGTGATGTCGCGCCTCGGGCTCGATCCCGCAGAGCTGCGGGCGAAACATCCCGGTCTCATCATCTGTTCGCTCACGGGCTACGGCCAGGACGGCCCGCTCGCGAAGCGCGCCGGCCACGACCTCAACTACCTCGCGCGCGCCGGTCTGCTGGGGGCGCAAGGGCCCGTAGGGGCCGCGCCGCAATTGCCTGGGTTTCAGCTCGCCGACGTGAGCGGTGGTCTGTGGAGCGTCATCGCGATCCTCTCCGCGCTCCGCCACAAGGAGCGAACCGGCGAGGGCGCGTGGCTCGACATCGCGATGAGCGAAGGGACGCTGCCATTTTTCCTGACGAGCCTCGGACCCGCGATGGCGAACGATCCAGGCCGGCGCGGCGACGAGCAGCTCACCGGAGGCATCGCGCCCTACGGTGTCTACGCGACGAGCGACGGCAAGTACGTCACCCTCGCCGCGCTGGAGCCCAAGTTCTGGACGACGTTTTGCGCGAGCTTCGATCGTGCGCCGTCGATGAGCGACCTGCTGCCGGGCGACCACCAGGCGGACGTCAAAGCTTGGGTCACATCGACGATCGGCTCTCGCACGCAGGACGATTGGCGACGGTACGCGGAGGAGAACGACGTCCCGATCGAGCCCGTCCTCGACGTTTCGGAGGTGCTCACCGACCCGCACCTGGCCGCACGGCAGGTATTCACGACGCTCGGTACGCCCGCAGGCGACCTGCCGCAGGTGCGAACCCCGGTGACGCCGCGTGTTCCGAACAAGCCCCCCACCCCGCCTCCGACCCAAGGCGAGCACACGCGACTGGTGCTGGAAGAGGCCGGTTTGGACCCGTCGGCGGTCGACGCCTTGTTCGCGACCAATGTCGCGCGGTGACTCAATCGATCATACCGCCTGTCGGGAACAGTGATAGCTTCGCCGTGTGCCCGAGGTCGTGTGTCCGCAGTGTGAACACGCCTGCGAGTCCTCCCACAAGTTCTGCCCTGTCTGCGGCTTCCCCATCGCGGAAGTCCACGGACAGCTCGACGATCCGTTGCTCGGCACGACGCTGCCCGGCGGCTACACGATCCTCGAGCTCGTCGGCGTCGGCGGAATGGGCCGTGTCTATCGCGCAGAGCAGAAGGTCCTCGGCCGCACCGTCGCGGTAAAGATCGTCCACCCGCATCTTCTCGGCGACGAGAACGCGTCC
The DNA here is from genome assembly GCA_013361525.1 of Polyangiaceae bacterium. Classification (GTDB taxonomy): domain Bacteria; phylum Myxococcota_A; class Polyangia; order Polyangiales; family Polyangiaceae; genus Xiheicaenibacterium. Next base: position 25,761 of record JABFXY010000060.1, read on the forward strand.
GCTCGCTTCATCACCGAGGCGCGCGCAGCCTCTCGGCTGAACCACCCGAACTCGGTCGGCGTGATCGACTTCGGTCGCAACGGCGGCCAGCTCTACCTCGTGATGGAGTTCTTGCGCGGGCGCGATCTCGCGCGCGTCACCTACGAGGACGGCCTGCTGGCGTTCCCGCGCATCGTCGACATCCTCGTCCAGGTGATGGCCGCGCTCGCCGAAGCGCACCATCTCGAGATCATCCATCGCGATCTCAAGCCCGAGAACATCGTGCTCGAGCCGATGCGCTCGGGCGGCGACTTCGTGAAGGTCGTCGACTTCGGGCTCGCGAAGATGCGAGAGCTCAACACCAACATCACGAGCCCCGGCCTCGTCTGCGGGACGCCCGATTACATGGCGCCCGAGCAAGGCCGCGGCGATCCGATCGACGCGCGCAGCGATCTCTACGCGTGCGGTGTCATCCTCTACCAGCTCCTCACCGGCCGCCTCCCCTTCGAGGCCGAGAGCCCGACGCAAGTCGTGCTCATGCACCTTTCGCAGCCACCTCCGGATCCGACGAAGATCGCCCCGGAGCGGAACATCCCGGCGCCGCTCGTCGAGGTCTGCATGCGCGCGCTGTCGAAGAACCCGGCTGCGCGCTATCAGAACGCGGACGAGTTCGCCGCCGCGCTGAAGACCACGCTCGCGTCCCTCGGACGTTCGGGCAAAGAGCGCGACGCAGCCTGGGCCGGCGCAGAGCCGGGCACACATTGCCCGTCGTGCAACGCGCTCGTGCCTCTCGGCCAGAAGTTCTGCGGCGACTGCGGAACGCGTATCTCGTCGCCGCGCGGTCGCGGACAGGCGGACGCGCTCGCGACGGGTAACGAGCTGCGCCACATCCCGCGGTTGCCGCTCCCGTTCACCGCGCGCGAGGAGGATCTCGACTGGCTCGACCTCTGCCGCTTCGAGGTCGGATCGTGGGTGACGACCGCGCGCGTCGTCGGTGATCACGGCGTCGGCAAGACGCGTCTGTTGCGGCAGTTCCTTCTGCAGGCCTCGGACTCGGGTGATCTGGTCGTCCAAGCCGGTCCGGATCCGTGGAGCGCGGACGTCGGCTACTGGTCGCTGCGCAGCGCGATCGTCGGCCTCGCCGGATTGCCGACCGACGGCGGCTCACCTTCGGATTGGACGAGCGCGACCCCCGAAGCACGCCGCGGCCTCGAGGAGATCTTCGCCAAGTCGGGAGCAAGGGCCGAGGCGTTGTCGCCCGCTTGGGAGACGGGCAACGGGATCATGAGCCACTCGGACCGGCGCTTCATCGCCGCCGAGGCGCTGCGCTGGGCGATGGCGCGCGCGGCACGCGCCGCCCAGAAGAATCGCGTCATCCTCGCGATCGAGGATCTCCACGCGCTCGACGGCGCCAGCAAGAACGCGCTGGTCGACGTGATTCAAGAGCCGCCGCTCGTCGGCATGTTGCTCGTCGGTACACATCCGCCCGACTACGATCCGGGCTGGGGCGGGCCGGAGCGCCGTCTCGGCGGGCTTCCGCTCAACGTCGCGCAGTCGCTCGCGAAGGGCATCGCGCCGACCGCGGCGACGAGCTCGAACGACGGCAAGACGGTCTCGCCGATGTACGTCGAGCAGCTCGTGCGCTTCACGATGGAAGGTGGGAAGTCACCGCCTGCTCGGCTCGGCGATCTCGTCGCGATGCGACTCGAGCGGCTGCAGACGGACGCGCGCCGCATTCTTCAAGGTGTCGCCGTGCTGGGCGACGACACTGACCCTGGCCAGCTGCTCTCGATCGTGCAGGCCGCCGATCCCGATGGAGCGATCGAAGAGCTGCGCAGCGCCGGCATGATCGAGGTCACTGATCGACGCATCAGCTCGAGCCATCCACTCATTCGCGACGTCGTGCTCGGAACGATCCCCGCCGGCGTGAAGCGCGAGCTTCACGAGCGCGCGGCTGCGGATCAGTCGGCCGCGACGCGCGAGCTGCCGCTGGAGGTGCTCGCGCTGCACAGCTACCACGCGCAAAACTCCTTCGAGGCGCTCATGCTCCTCGAGACGATCGCCAACCGCGCGGGCGCACGCGGTGATCTCAATGGTTGCGTGATCGCGCTGAGGCGCGCGCTCGAGCTCGCGCGACGCGAGCTCTTCCGCGGCGACATCGACGATCCCGTGCGCGCGGTGCTGATTTTCAGCCGCAAGCTCGGCGAGGCGCTCGCGCGCGCGGGCAACTACGCCGACGCCAACGGCGTCCTTCTCGAGGCGCTCGATCTCGCCGGCCCGAGCGGCCCCGATCGCGTGCAGGTCCTCGGGGCGCTCGCCTTCACCGCGAAAGAGCGCACCCGGCCCGACGAAGCGCGGCGTTACCTGCGCGAAGCGATTCACCTCGCGAAGGAAGAGCTCCTCGTCGACCTGGTGGATTCACTCGAGCACGCCCGTCGCGAGTGGGCGATGCACTAATTTTGTGAGGGCGCGTGCGGCGCCCTCACGGATCCGCGCGCGCACGACGGCGTGGGTCCCGCCTGGGGTGTGCTCCCTGCGGTCGCACTTGGCACCCTCGCCTGTGCGCGCTTTGTTTATTTCGCGCGCGCACGACGGCGTGGGTCCCGCCTGGGGGGTGTGCTCCCTGCGGTCGCACTG
>JABFXY010000034.1 GCA_013361525.1 Polyangiaceae bacterium
CGTCGTGATTCCTACGATCTTCGTCGCTTCGCCTGCGCTCTTCATGGGCGACATACATGCGTAGCGTGCCGCGTCTAGCAAGCTAACATATGGATTTCATATCGTTTTTTTTCGCAGCGACCGTGCGACCCCATCCACCTTTGTGATCGCTTGGCGGCGTAGAGATCGAGATCGGGCTCCCTTGCCCCCGAGCAGGCCCCGACTGGGCTCGTAGCGGGCGCGTGGGCGCCGTCCGCCCCGCGCACGCGCGGCAGCCAGACCGGCGTGCCTCGCCGCGGACCCGGGGGCACAGGAGGCCGCGTCTGTGGCCCGATCCTTCGCCACTCGCCATCAGACATACTCGAGCTCGCCGTGGCCCTTTTGTGGGCCACGAAACGGGCCTACGGGGTCTTAGAACGTCGCAAAGCGTCGTCATCATGAACGCCGAATTGCCCAAGATGGGCCGCAAACTGCCGGAATTGCACGCCAATCTCAGGATTTAGGTTCCGGCGCCGCAAGGCATGAAGGTTCGACTCCTTTCGCGTGCACCGGAGTTCTTGAACGATCCGCCCTTCGCTGAACGACGTTGGGCGCCTGGTAGTAGGCGCTCGCCGCGGGCACAGCGGGCGGGACGCGACGACGCACGTCCCTTTCCTTCGCTCTACGCCTGGGGATGCCGACGGTGCTTTTCGTCTCCGTCGGTCTCCTCGGACTCACCTTCTTCGTCCGAGCGCCCACGCGGTCCGCTTTCGGGCACGGCCTCCTCCTCTTCGAGGCCACCCTTCGCCGTCCGCGCCCTGCCGAGCGCGGCCGGCTTGAAGATGAACTTCTGCCCGCCGATCGCGAGATCGAGCAGCATGCCGCCCTCGGCGAACACGTAGATCGACGACGTGGCGCCGAAACCCTTGGACGCCTGAGCGCCGGCCTTCACGAACTCCACCGCAGCATCGGCGGCGAACGCGAACTTCCCGCTCTTGAAGCGCTTGAGCGAGCCTTCGTCGTGGAAGACGACCAACTCATTGAACGTGGTGCCACCCACCTGCACGCCGATCGACAGCTCGACGATCGCCGCATAGCCGATGACGCGCTCGTGCACGAACACCTCACCAACGCCATAGGCGCCTCCGAGTACGAGGGAGGCTCTACCGATCGATGGAACGACCGCGTAGCCGGCAGACTCGGCGAGCACCTTCTTAATTTCCGGGTGCTTCTCTTGGAGCTGCTTGAGCGCGGCGAGCACTTTGCTGTGCAATATCGGGCCGAGCTTCCGCTCCTTCTCGAGCGCTTCGAATGGCTTGCCGACCTTGGAACCCAACGCCTCGATTGGCTTCTTCACGGCCGCTACCACGTTTTGAAACTTGGACATGACTGGCCTCCAACACACGCGGTGCATCGCGAGTGCCAGGCAGGAGCGCGTGAGCCGGCTCGAAAAAAAAAACGAGATCACTCCGCGTCGGCGGCTTGCGCTTGGCTCTGATACTCGCTGGAGAGCCTCGCCTCTGCCGCACGTAGGCGCTGCATTTGCTTGAGGAACAGGTTGCCCATGCGGTCGGCCTACTTCTTTTGCGGCGGAGGTATGTCGACGGTGCCCAGCTCCGGGAGGCTCGGCACTCTTAGCCGTGCCTCCTGCCATGGCGGTAGTCTCGGCGCCGCATCTGTTCGCGCTGATTTGGAGGCGACCGACGATTCCGCTCCGGCAAACGGCAAGTGCGCCGAGAGCGGCTGCCCCTCTTGCAGCATGACGGTGCCGTCGAGCACGACCGATGACGCCGATGAACGCGGCGCCCCGTGGATTCGCCGCGCCGCCTCGAGGGCTTCGGCCGAGGGCCACACGAGGCTCCGCTGATTGAGGGATCCGGCCACGATGAACGCCTGCGGATCGTCGAAAGAGCCCGAAGGGATCTCGACATATCGTCGAGAGGTCAGCGTAACGAGTCCGCGGTCCAGATCGATATCGAGGGTGTCACCGGCGAGCATGAGCGGAGCCGGGGCGCGCCCTGGAACGGAAACCAGGGCGACGGGTGTCCAACCAGGCAAACGGACGTCGCGCCGTGTTGCGCCGTCGAAGCCTTCCAGGATGATGCGCTCGCTCCCGAGGAACGGCGAGCGGCTTCGCTGATCGGCCGGGGCCTGCTGGAAGAACACGTCTGCAAACCCATCTGTGAACACCGGCCTCGCATCACGCGTCGCGGCCCGATCTCCGGGGCGCAACAGCTTCGCGCGCGATTCCCAATAGGACGATATGGGCCCAAAACCTGCGTCGTCCGTGCCCGCCGACAGCAGGCTCGGCGGGTCGTTCGTAGCGGCTTTGCCGACAGGATTCGTCCTACTGCGGGCAGCCTCTTCATACGTGAGAGGGACGACGTGGAGGCCACGGGCATCCACGTCGTGGCGCCCTTGCGGAACGACCGTAAGCCGCTTTTGCACGAGCGTCTCGCGGCCGAGGCCGTTCACGACCGTCAGCTGGAGCGACGCGCCGCCCTTCGGAACCCGAGCCCTACCGACCACGAGAACCTCCGCCTGGCGGCGGAAGGGGACGAGGTCGACGCCGTGCAGCAGGCTGCTCGTCGCGTTCGCTCCGGTGTATTCATCGGACAACACGATAGGCTCGGGGGGCGCGAGGCTCAGGACCCCCTGCTCCGACAGCACGTACGCGACCTTGACGATTGCTGTCAGGTAGTGGACGCCGCCGACGCTCCACAGGAATGCGCCGGTAGACACGAAGTCCGACGCAATGGCGGGTACCGGACCGAAAGACTGCGGACGAAACGTCTGCGCGGGAGCCGAACGTGTCGAGGCCACCAACTCCGCTCCCGCCGAGCTCGAGGGACTCACGACGAGAGACGGACGCTGATAGGTAGCGGCTGCTCGCGGCTCCGGCCGCGACGGGGCCTCTGCGACGGCGGGTGCACGCGGCGCGGGTACGGCTCGAGGCGCAAGGACCGGTAGCAATACCTTGGCAAGCTCGGCTCTGCGTTCCGGCTCCGTCGAATGAAGGGGATCGTCCGGAAGACTCGCGACAATGGCGCCTCGCGAGCCGCCCTCGAGCTCCCGAACCACCCGTGAGGGGGCGGGGCAAGCAGGCAGCGCGAGCAGCTTGTCCGCCGGCAAGAACGTGAGGAAGCCAACCCGCGGCGTCACCGAGCGTTGGTTGTCGAGGCCCTCGTCCGATGTCACGGCGTAAGCGACGTCCGGCTCGAAGGAGGAAACGAGCTCCCCGAATACGTCCTGAAGGACCGCGACCTGGCGGCGCCAGACGGGGTCGATACCGCATCGCAGCTCGAGGTGGATGGCCGCAACTGCAGACTCCTTCTGGAGGGTCAGCGTCAGTTGGACATCGCAGAACCGGGCATCGCTCTCGCGGTTCACGAATCGAACCCGATGCGTCGGCTCGGTCGGCCGGCGAGGGCGATCGGGCTCGTCGCGAGCTCCGACGCGGAGCGCGCGCTTCACCTCGTCGGGGTTTGTCGTCGCGACGAAGCCATAGGCGCCGTCGAATGCCGCGAACGTATCGAAGCGCGGCTCGAGTGTTTGGAGCTCGCGAAAGAGCCGGGAGACGCGTTCGGCGATGACGGCGACCGGCAGCGCTTCACGGCGCTGCGCGACGAGCCGGAGGAACTTCGCCGGAAGCGGATAATCGATGGTGGCCGACGGAGATCGCATCGGGTTCTCCTCAACGCCAGCGGGCGCGATCGCACTCTTCCTCGGTCATCTCGAGCCATTCCCGCGCCCACAGGCGTCCGTCCGCCCCCGCCTCCGGGTAGTAGCGAAGATTCCAATAGAGTACGGCAGGGGTATTGAGCGTGCTCATCGCGTCACCGCGGGCATTGGCGAATGAATAGGAGCGAAGCTGCGTCATGACGCCGTTCATGATCGAGTCGCCGAACTGCATCAAGGACGTAACCTCGCTACGCCACTCGAAGAGGCCCTGCGCATAGGCAGTGCCTGGATATGCAAAGATATGCCATGTGTTCGCGGCGATTGTGTGGTCCGCGTCCTCCTCGGGGACTGGCGTCGGATAGGCATGCTCCCGATACGTGAAGGAGTGTGACGAGTGCACGACGAGATCCACGTCGTGGTTTGGAGGCGTGAGCGGTTTGCCGTCTTCCGCGTAGGGCGCCCATGACCCGGAGCCCCAGCCGAGCGTCCAGCGATAGGATCCCGTCACCATGTTCGGCGAAGTCCCCCAACGCCAATGCATATGGAAGCAATCGTGGGCGCAGAACGGTGCCATGACGATCGGGTCCAGTTGCATGAGTGCGGGATCGATGTCGGTTCTGGGCGCGCCGGCCGCGACGTCGATGAGCACCGTGGACGGGATCCTCAGTCGGGGCGCAACGTGGATATTGTCGAACTCTCCTTGCCTCGGCATCTTTCGAATGCTGTTGCTTTCGAGGAGATAAGGCACGTCCGGAATGTTGCGGCGGCCGCAGTCTGCAACGATTCGCTCGGTGGGCTTGTCGCGCCGCACGACGCGCAAGACATGGTTGGGCAACCGGCGCTCGGGATTGATTTCATTATAGGCGAACAGTCCAGACCAAAACGGAAAGCCCGCGAGATCCGGTACGGCGTCGAACTGCCCATTGGTATCGGCGACGAGGAGCGCCCGGATCTCGTCGTGTGCGTTGCAGCACCCTCCAGGCCTCGTTCCATCTCCCTCGTCCAAGGCGGTCGTTCGTGTCGGACGCGTGAGCTTGACGGCTGCGTGAATGGACCGGAGAGGCACGCTCGCCGTGACCATGACATGCGGGTACATCCTCGCCATTCCGACGATTCCGCCCGGCTCGAAGTCGGGCCGCTCCCTCATGGTGCTGAATGCGATTGCGACCAAGATCCGCGGGTAGGTGACGACGACCGAGGCGCTCCCGCCCACCGCCGCGCGGGCGCTGACACCGTCGCCGGCAGGCATGAATGAGCCGCGGGTCGCGCGGACGATCCACCGATCGCTCGGGCTGTCCGCGCAGCTGTCGGGGCCCGCGAGGTATTGCTGGAGAGCCTGCTCCCCGACGTCGTCCGCCGGAGCCTGATAGGGGACGAGACCACTGGGACCGATCTCGTACGCGAATGCCACGACCAGCGCTCGATCGAGCGTCGCTTGGAGTGGGTACCACGGGTGGGAGCCTTCTGCCGTGTGCCCCAGTCCGATGCTCCATTTGCTATGCACGTATTCCTGCGACAGCGGCAGCTCGAGGGTCGTGTCGCTACCCGAGCCTTCGGCCGGGCGTACGACCTTGATCACGTTTCGAAAGGGGTCCGCGTGGTCCGGCGACTCTCCCGCATAGCCGAACTCGACTTGTTCCAAGACGCGCTGGGTCTTGTAGCCGGTCTCGCGCACCCGGCACGTCACGCCGGAGATCTTGTCCGGTTGGGCTCCCTGGTGGCGAAAGCGCCAAAGCCGCCATTGTACGAACGGAGCAGAGGGATCGTCGGGTAGCCTCGGCGCTGCAGGGTGGTAATCGGCAGTCTTGTCGATCGCCTGGATGCAATCGTGGAGGTCTGCCGCCGCGAGGCGTGTCAGCGACGGGGTGCCGGCCTCCTGCATCGCGCGCCGGGCGCCCAATACGAACGGCATGGTGTCCAGAAGCAGTCCGAAGACACTTGCCATGATCGCTCAGTCCTCCTCGAGGTCGTGCGCGAGCCGCATATCACCCGCGCGGATTTCGATAAGCTCGAAGTGCTCGCCGTCATACCCTTCGAGCGACACGTCTTCGCCGGGTTGGACGGGCTTTTCGAGAATGGATCCGTCCGGAGCGGCGATGACCAGCGTCAGCGGGCCGTCGTGGCCGTCGGGACGCGTGATCTGAAAGCGGGCCTGGCCTTTTTGTTCGTCCGAGGTTTGCGAGCTTCGAGTCGCGGAGCTCGTGCTCACGAGCTTGATCTTGGAGCCCTTGAGCTCGGCTGCCGTCGCCAACGAAAGCAGCGAGGAGTCGGTCGCGAGGGCGATTTCCGAGGCGCCGACGGCGAGCTTCCCGTCGAGTACGAGTGTCGCGTCCCCCTTCTTCAAGGTGACCTCGTCTTCACCCTCGATGACGACCTCTTTCGACTTCAGGACGATCTTGTCCGGCGTGAGGGATAGCCGCGACGATCCGCACGCGAGCTCGATTGCTTTGCCGGATACGAGGACGACGCGCGTCGCGCCCGCGATCCGCGCCGCGCCGCTCGCTTGAAAGACGGCGTCGCTCGGCGCTGCGGTGCCTGCGATGATCCGGAAGGACCCGCCGATCTTGGTCGCAGAGCTCTCGGTGACGGCGAGGTGATCGGACCCGGTGACGGTGGTGGAGCGGGGACCTTGGGTGCGCAGCGTGGGCCCGGAGATCTGCTCGGCGACGGGTCCGCCGACAGTCAGCGAGCGTCCCCCACCGATGCGTTGGATCTCTTCCCCGTCTATGGTCGTGGACGAAGCACCGCCGACGAGCGTCGCGAGGTCGCGGCCGGTCCGGTCGATACGGTCTTGAACGACGACGCTCTCCAGATTTCGTTGAGCGCGCAACGATAAGGTCTCCTCGCCGGCGCGGTCGTCGAAACGCAGCTCGTTGTAGCCCTCCGTGCCGGGCGTGGATCGCGTACAGATACCGCTCAGCGCCTTCTCTTCAGGGAGACGGAACGGAGGTTGGCGGGCGCCGTTGTGCAGCATTCCGACGACCACCGGGTCATCCGGGTCGCCGTCGAGGAACGAGACCAATACTTCGTCACCCACCCTAGGCAACGCGAAAGCCCCGAATCCGGCACCGGCCCACGACTGGCTGACACGGACCCAACACGAGCTCTGGTCGTCGCGCCGTCCTTCACGATCCCACGCAAACAGGACACGTATACGGCCCAGCTCGTCGGTGTGAATCTCTTCGGTACCGGGCCCCACGACCATCGCGGTCTGCACGCCGTGGATGCGTGGTTTGGGCGTGTCGCGTCGCGGACGAAATCGCTCGGTCGCTGGGAAGGCGGTATACGTTCCTCGCCAATCTCCGGGCGTCGAGAACTCGAGCACCGAGCCCACGACGAGGAGTGGCGAGCCGTCGCCGATATCGCGACGCGGATGGCCGCTAAGGGCAACGACGTCGCCAGGCGCGTATTGTACTTGGTTGGTTACGAAGGAGACCTTGGTGCGGTCCACGCGCAACGAATCCAAGCTTCTTTCCGCCAGGCGTTGCAATGCCGCGACGTCCGCGCGGACTTCGCCTCGATCGTGTTGCATCGCCGGGAGCGGAGGACCTTTGACGATCACGGCGGCCCCGGGGACATGCTCATATCGCTCCAACCGGCTCTTCGACAGCTCGGCACGCCCGCTGAGATCGAATCGCGGGTTGCGAAAGTCATAATCCCGGAGCGTGACTGCATCGCTCCCCAGCCGCTCCGACCGGTGCACCGACGTCGCGAACGGCAGGTCACCGGTGGTCGTCGAGTCGGCGTAGAAGGGTATGGGAGGCCCTGCGGGCACGCCGTGCCCGGGATTGTCCTCGAGACGCACCAGCGAACGACCGGCGCTCGCGGGCAGCGCTGTGTAGGTAATGCCGGCCTCTTCGAGGATGCGCGACATGAAGGCGAGGTCCGTCTCGTTGTATTGGACGCGATAGTCCAGCATCGCGTGATCGCCGGGGGCGAGATCGGCAATCGAGGCAATGCCCCATTCCGCCAAGATACGCTGCGCGATGGCCGGCGCCGTGAGGCGCTGAAACACGCGGCACGACGACCGCTGCGAGAGCAGCCACACCGACGGAACGATCGTGAGCTCGTACGTGCTGAGCCCGGTGGCTTCGGCCTCCTCGAGCCGGGCACCGACGCAGACCCCCGACCACTCGAAGGCGTCCGCGACGGGCGGGGTCGCGACGAGCCTGGCTCGCGTCCCGAGGAGGCCCCGCAAGTCGGCGTTGTCGTCGCTCGAACGGACCAACAACGACGCAGTGAAGGGACGCCCCAGCGCAAACTCGAGGCGGGCTCGGCGGACGGAGAAGAGCGTGTCGCTGGCACCCTCGAAGACAACTTCCAGCATGGCCTTTTATCGGTGCTCGGGCTGTTTGCCCGAGGAGGACCACCATGATGTCGCGACCGATGTGCCGACCGCTTTCGTAAGGGCGCCAATCGTTTGTCGAAACGCGCCTTCGGCTATCCTCCGCGCGATGCACGTGGCCTCCGGCCCCCGGGACTTCGTCGATCGACCAGCCGGCCGCTATTTGCGACTCGGATCGCTCGTTTACTGGTGCTTCGACCTCGACCTCTGGGGCGTGAGCGCGTCGGGTGTGCCCAGCGCGGAGGATGTCGCGCGGTTCGTCGAGGTTCTCGAGCTCGAGGCCACCCGAATCAGCGATCCACCGTATGCGTCGCTCGTGGATTTCCGCCGTATCACCTATGTCGAGCCGGCAGCGTTCACGGCGTGGGCTCGTCACCTCGAGCAGCGCCGCCAGCAGCGCGGACGGGTCCGCCGGGAGGTCGTGGTCCGCCCGACCGACGGGCTCGTCGCGTCGGTGCTCGCGGGCTACGCCGAGGTGTTGAGCCCTGTACATCCGGTTTCCGTGGAGGTGGATCCCCTACGCGCGCTCCATGCGCTCGGGCGCACGGATGCGTCCGTGGTGCTCGACGCGATCGAGACGATTGGACCGGCGTCTTCCCATCAGCGCGCGCTCGATCGCCTGCGCGAAAACCTCGTTCCCCCATGGGAGGTGCACACGCTCGACGGGGCCGCACGGGCGCTCGGCGTGTCGTCGCGCAATCTCCAGCGCCAGCTTCAGAACGTCGGAACCACGTTTCAGGCCGAGTTCCTCCAGGCGCGGCTCCGCTTCGCCGAGCGCAAGCTCGAGGACGCCGACGAGAAGGTCGGAGCCATCGCGCTCGACGCGGGCTTCGCCACCCAGGCCCACTTCACGAAAGCTTTTACGCAATCTGCAGGTCTTTCGCCGGCCGCGTGGAGAGCGGCTCACCGGAAGGCGAGATCGTGAAACACCGGACAGGTACGTCAGTTTCGTGGCTCGTGGCCGCCGACCCGGGTCGAATGGCCGCTCGGCGCACGTGATTGTCCGCTCCGCACAAGCGCCCTCCCTCGTCGATCGCGAACATTCGTTTCGTCTTTCGACGGAGGATAGAGATGAAATGCTTTCTTGGTTTGATTGCGATGTTCGGGCTCGCCGGTTGCCCGATGAACGAGAGTGACGCAGGTGGTGGAGGTAGCAACGAGGGCGGCGGGGCACCCGGAGGTGGCGCCGAAGGTGGTGGAGGCAGCAACGAGGGCGGCGGCGCGGTAGGCGGAGAAGGGGGTGCCTCCGTGATGCCGACCCACGCCGCGTTGATCTCGATTCAGGACGTGGCAATTCACGGCGCGCCGGAGCTCGGTCACGGCTTGACGGTGCAGATCGGTTTTACACCGCTGCGCGCGCCGGACTACGAAGAAGTGCCCGGTAGCCCGCTCGGGTGCAAGGCTTGGGTCTACGAGGTCGGCGACCCCGACAATGGACTGCCGATCGCGACCGACGAAGGAAAGGTGATGATTGGCGGTTTGTCGCCCGATCCCATCGAATGCGCGTTGCTCCCCGATCGCGGCTACGTTTGCCCAGTCGAGGGCGGTGACGCTCCCGCGTCGATCCTCGTCATCGGAAACGGTCTTTCCTCCTTCACGGTCACGGGCGACATCACGTTCGACGAGACCCACGTCGGCAAATATTTGCGGCTGAGCGGCGCGACCACGCCGTCGAATGTCGGCTCCTTTCCGATTGTGGGGCTCGACGGCGATAAGACCTTGCTGATCGCTGCGCCTGCAGCTGCACAAGAGTCGTTCGATGCGTCGTTCGAGGTTTTGGCCGGTGCTGGGCCGATACCCGGCGCGCCCGTCGACCCGCTCGTCGGGGGTGAGACGATCACGGTCGGCATCGAGCCCGGGGGCGCGGAACACTTCGATTGGGTCGACGCCGAGGTGACCGCTGGGGGCGCCTTCGAGCTGGACGACGCGACCGCTGCGACGTTGTCGAGCGTGCCGCTCGACGGTGCTTCGGTGACCTTCTCTTGCGCGGGCGAAGGGGGAGCGTGCGGCAAGAGCGACGCCACCGTCGTTCGAGTCAGCACGACGGACGGTGATATTTCCGGTTTGCCGCTGTTCGCCATGCCTACCGCCGTCGGCCGGCAGGTCGAGATCCAATGCGCGGACCTCAGCGACGCGGGCACGATCACCATACCGGCAGAGGCGATGGAGCTTCTCGCGGCTGCGAACGGGCTGTCACCAATCACGCGCGTTCGCACGGCGTTCATGCGTGAGGGCGTTGCGGTATTGAGCGCGACGGAGCCACTGCCGCCGAACCCGGTGCGCATCCTCGTCGGTCACGGCGTACTGGGCTTCACGGACTCGGGCCGCGACAATTGACCGGCGCAACCCCGGTGCACGGTCTATGGTTGATCGGCTTGCTTCAGTCGACAATCGGCACCGTCGCACCGGGTATCGTCTCCCGCACGCTTTCGTGCGCAGCCGAGCTGGGGGTCGATCCAGCCCGACTGGGACGCGCACCGCACACCGACCGTATCGCGATCGCACGCGTTTACGAGCTATGGCGCGCGCTCGCGAAAGAGCTCGGTGATCCCGCGCTGCCGGTCCGCGTGGCCGAGCGCGCCGAAATCGAAGACCTCGACGTGCTGGGGCTCGCCATGCTCACCGCGCCGACCGCGCGCACGGCGGTCCGCCTGTTCGTGCAAAACAGCGCAATGGTGACGGACTCCGGCGCGTGGGAGGTTCATGAGGCGACCGCCCAATACCCGATGTCGATCGTCTGGCGACGCGGAGGCTCGACCCTCGGCGAGCGCGTCTCGAACGAGACAGCGATCCTCCAGGCGGTCGGGTGTTTGCGGCGGTTGGTCGGCGACGGTTTCGCGCCGGCGCTGGTGAGCTTTCGCCATGCGGCGCCGCCGTCGTTGTTCGCTCACGAAGCGTTCTTCCGGTGCCCCATCCGGTTCCATGCCGAACAGGACGCGGTGTTCGTCGATCGCGACGTGCTCGACGCCGTGCCGCCGCGATCCCATCGGCAGATGTACGCGCACTTCGTCGAGCATGTCGAACAGCGTCACCGTGCATTTCGCTGCGCCGAAGCGGCCGACTCCTTGTTGTCGCGCGTGCGCGCTGCGGTCGCGACGGATCCTTCGGACGCGTCGATGAGAAGGGTGGCTCGATCACTCGGCATGAGCGATCGGACCTTGCGCCGTCGGCTTCGGGAAGAGGGCGTCAGCTTTCGGCGCACGGTCGATGCGGTCCGGCGCGACCGGGCCGCAGAGCTGCTCACACACGGCGAAACGACCGTCACGTCGGCGGCGCTCGACCTCGGCTTTTCGGACACGAGCGCGTTCAGTCACGCGTGCCGCCGCTGGTTCGGCCGCTCGCCGAGCGACATGCTCGCGCGGTATACCCATTATCGATAACTTCGAATTCGAGCTCGACCGCGCCGTGCGAACCACTCGATCGCGTCGGCGAAACAGGGCGCTTTCGGATCGCGAGCCCGTAGCGAACTCGTCATGTTAGAAGCTCGCATGCGCCGCCGACAGCAAGTCCTCCTTACGATTACGTATCTCCTCGCGGGATGCGCCACCGACCCGAGCGCGCCGGACGACGGAACGACCGGTACCGGGACGGCGGGCAACATGGGCGTAGGGGGAACCGGTGGGGTAGAAGGCACCGGAGGCGTCATGTCGACGGCGACAGGCCATTCGACTTCGACCTCGGGTGGAGGCGCGGCAACCGGCGGTGCGGGTGGACAGGGTGAAGGCGGCAGTGGCGGTGAGGTACCGATAAAGGCCTGCACCAACCCCGATACCTGGACCCCGACGAGCCTCGTCGACGCGCCGTCTGAGCGCGCTTGGCACGAGGCCGTTTGGACCGGTACCCACATGATGGTGTGGGGCGGATTGGGCGACGGCCTATACCTCAACAGCGGCGGGCTCTACGACCCGGCGTCCGACACGTGGGAAGCGACACCGACCGCCGGGGCGCCGACTGCCCGCTTCGACGACGTGATGGTGTGGACCGGCAGCGAGGTCCTCATTTGGGGTGGACGCGATATTAGCGGCGGCGGGACTGCGAGCGGCGCACGCTTCAATCCATCGACGAAAACGTGGTCTCCGATGTCGACGGTCAATGCGCCTCCGCCCACCTACGAGCCCGAAGGTGTTTGGACCGGGACCGAGCTCGTCGTCTGGGGCGACGACACCACGGCCGGAGCGCGATACGACCCTGCGACCGACACGTGGACTCCGATGAACGAGAGCTCCGCGCCGTCACCTCGCGACGGGTACGTGATGCGCTGGACGGACTCGGAGCTGGTGGTTTGGGGGGGCCGCGCCTGCGCCGACGGCGCGTGCCCATACGTGAGCTCCGGAGGACGCTACAATCCTTCGACCAACGTCTGGACATCCACGAGCTCGGCCGGTGCACCGGAAGGAACCTATTGGGCAAGCGGCGTTTGGACCGGCACCGAGCTCATCGTCTTCGGAGGCCGAACGTGCGGACTCGCCACTGGTTGCGAGGTTGCGACGGGTGGTCGCTATAACCCGGCAACGGACGCTTGGTCACCGCTCGAGCCGAATGGCGCGCCGTCGGCCAGGCACAACCACTCCGGAGTCTGGACAGGCGATCGAATGCTCATCTGGGGCGGCGGCGGTGACCTGCTCGATACCGGGGGCCTCTTCGATCCCGAGACGAGCACCTGGGTGCCGACCACGACCGAGGGCGCGCCCCCCGGCCGTCGCCTGCACTCCGGCGTCTGGACGGACTACGGCTTTGTCACCTGGGGGGGAGTAACAAGCGAAGGTGACGCCTCCAATGACGGCGGGGTCTATTGCCCCCCGTAACCCTTGACCTCACCAGGGACGACGGATACCGCAACCGACGGCATGATCGACAGCGCAGAGCTCCTTGCCCAACTCGCCGCGAACCTCTCGGACGGCGATCGGGCGCTCTCCGATGCGATCGAAAAGCATCCCGACGAGCCCGTTGCATTCGTCGCCCGTGCCCGATTTCGATACGAGTCCGCGCTGAGCCTCGGAACGCCCGGAATGGCCCAGGCCGTCGCGGAGGCGACCGGAATGGATTATTTCCGGGGGGCGCTCGACGACTACACACGCGTCATCGAATTGAGCGAGGCACTCTCGGAGGAGCACGCCGATGCTGTCCTATGTGAGTGCTTTTTGAACATCGCGTCGATCCTCATGCGGCTCGGAGCCCTCGGACCGTCGTGCGACGCGGCAACGCTTGCCATCGAAAGAGTCAGCGACAGAGCCGACGGCGACCCCCTCAAGCGTCGCGTCCTCGCACAAGGCCATAAGGCGCGCGGGACCGCACGCCACCTTCAGGGGCTGGTCGCGGAAGCCGTCGAGGACTACGGACCGGCGCTCCAGCTCGACCCCGAAGACGGCGAGACGGCGAGCAACCGCGGTGAGGCATTGGTAACTTTGGGACGGTTCGCCGACGCCGTCGCCGACTTCGACCGAGCCGTGGAGCTCGGGCATGCCCACCCATTGACGTATTGCGGGCGCGCGATGGCCCAGGAGGGCCTCGGCTTGCCTGAACGTGCGCTGGAGGACTACGCGAGAGCCCTGGCGCTCGACGAAAACAATGAACAGGCCCGCTCGGGTCTCGAGCGGCTGCGAGCCGCAGCTTCCGGAGACGGACAATGAAGAACGGCGTCTGCCCCAAATGCGAGAGCAGCGAGATCTATGTCGTCGACGAGCTCAAGATTCCGAACTACGAGTATTCCAACAGCGTCGTTCCACTGACGCTGACAGCACACTACGGCGAAACGGGCGAAACGGGCTTCCTCGGTAGCGCAAAGATGGAGCGCGTGGGCATCAATCTGCGCGCGTTGGTCTGCGGCGACTGCGCGTTCACCGAGGTGTACGTCGACAACCTCGACCGTTTGAAGAAGTTCGCTGCGCAGCGCCAAGGCGGCGTGCGGCGGTACAAGCCCGAGGCCGACGAGTAGCCGCGACATGATACGAATCTCCCGTGCCGTTACCCGAGCCGGAGATCCGCGCTGCACTCACCCAGTCACTTCTGGCGGCTTTGCGCCGGCTACCTTCCGGCGAAGGGAAACGGATCCTCCAGGCGATCCCCGCGCATGACATCGAGGAGGCGACGGCGGCTCTCGCCATCGGGTGGCTACCGATGTCCCTGCACATGCGGATTTCCGACGCAATCCGTGACGCAGTGGGTCCGGAGCGAAACGTCGAAGTGTGGCGCTGGACGATGCGGGACGCCTTCGGCCGCCCGCTCCTGAAGAGCTTCGTCGCCCTTACGACCGGGATCTTCGGCGTCACGCCGCGCGCATTGTTCCGGCGCGCCGAGAAGCTGAACGAGCTCATCACACGAAGCTGCGGCACTTTTTCTTACGAGGAGGAGAACGAGCGCGGGGGCACGCTGACGCTCACGGGCTTCCCCGCTCATCGCTATCGCTTCATCTGCTATGTCGAAGGGCTCGCTGGCTGTCTGGAGGCAGCGGTCGATCTGGGAAGGATGCCGGGCACGGTCCAGGTCGAACAGGTGGCCCCTGAAGGGACGGCTCGGTATCGAGTCCGTTGGGGTTAGCAGCGTTGGTTTCGTGCGCGCCGGTGCAAGGCCGCGGCGGCCGAACAGTTTAGAGGGACCATGCAAATCGACCGAGCGCGCGCCATGTGGGGCCGACCAATGTTCGCCGCTTTGCTTTTCGCATGCGCGGCGTGCGATCCGGCGTTCACGATGCAGATGGACGTACGTTCCGCCGCAGACGGCGCCCCGGTCGCCGGCGCGGACGTAAGCATCAAGTGCCCTCAAATGAAATTGCTGCACGCCACCGGTCATCCTGACGGAACCGTCGACTATTCCATCATGCCCGGGCTGTCCGGCGAATGCGTGGTGACGATCAGCAAAGGCGGGATGCGCCCCGTCTCATTTCCCCTCGACGAACGTTGCAGCAGTCATTTCGGCCTCTCGTGCACGGGGCTCGAGACGACCGTCATGCTCACGCCCGCCGAGGGCGCCCCCTGAGCGGAGCCCGCAAGCTCACTTGTGGTTCAACACGATGCCTTCGGGGCTGAACGTCTCGACCATGAAGGCCGCGGTGCACGTAGCCATCCCGCTCTGCTGCTCGGCCGGCTTCTTCTTCGATCGGAAGGTCAGGGTCCGAACGGTCGCGCCCTGCCCGTCGAGGAGATCGACTCCCCAGTCGATGTACTCTTCGTCGGAGATCGCGCCGTCATCGATCACCAGCGGCTCGGCCTGAGTCGCCTCGACCACGAGCGGATCGAAGCTCCAGCCGGCGTAGCCGCGGCTCGTTAGTTTCGACGTCGCGTCGTATTCCGAGGCTATCTTCGCGGTCATCTTCGGAAGCTCGATCGCCGTGATCGACGCTGCGTCGATACCAGTCGCTTCGACGCGAACGCCGGCTATCTCCGTCACGGGCGGCGCCTCGAACACGCCGTCCTCGTCGCTCTCCGTGATGGCCTCGGCCGAGATGGTCATGGCCACTTCCATCTGCTTCTTCGCTCCCAGCTTCGGCAAGCTCAGCTCCTTCACGAGGCAGCCGCTCATATCGATGCGTCGCTTCCGTCCGGTCTCGTCGGTGCCGACCACCGAAAGCTCGAGCGGCGCGACGTCGCCTTCCGCAATCCCGTCGACGAGATCGAGCGCGACGCCGGCGTGTGACATGTTGAAACCGACCTTCACATCGCCGTAGCTCAGATTGCCGTGCGGCTTCTCGACGGTTTCGACGGCGGCGACCGGCTGTCCGTCGATCACGAGGACAGAGTCAAACAGGACCTCGGCGTCCTCTATCGCGGCGTCCATTGCGTCGACGTCTTCGATGGGCTCGTCGGGCTCGGCGATGCAGGCGGAAAGCGGCGCTGCAGCAATCAACGACAAGGCGAGAACGGTTCCTCGTAGGAGCATGACGGCGACATCGCAACGGTCGTGCCCGGTGCGTTGGCCGCGGGAACCCGGGATTTCTCCCAAAAGCCGACCCTCGTGACGCGAGCGGGGTGTTGCGCAGCGTTGCATGTCACGTTCGCAAGAATTCGCGTCGCGAGAAACCGCGAGTCGCCAACTCCCGCGACTCCAGAAGCCGCTTTTGCCGGGTTTCCGCGCTGGCACCGCTCGTGCTTGAGCGGCCTGACATGAGCTTGGCCTCTCCTCAACCAGCGGTCCTCGCGTGCACGAAGTCGGAAGCGCCGACCAGTCAGCGATCCATTTCGTCGACTCGGCTCCAAGCCCCCAAGCCGACGCTTGCGGCGATCGAGTCGCTTATCGACGAAGCGCTCGAGGCATCGATCGCGAGCGCGACCGGCCCGTCGACGCCGCCGACGCTGGCGAAGGCGCTGCGCTATGCCGTCTTTCCAGGCGGAGGTCGCCTTCGCCCGCAGCTCTGCTTGCTCGTTGCAATGGTCGAGTCGGGCGGGTGGCCACCCCCCGACGCGATCCACGCGGCCGCTGCGATCGAGCTCCTTCATTGCGCGTCGCTCGTCCACGACGACCTGCCGTGCTTCGATGACGCGGACGCGCGACGGGGTCGACCGTCGGTCCATCGCGTGTTCGGCGAGCCGATTGCGGTGCTCGTTGGAGATGCGTTGATCGTGCACGCATTTCACCAGGCAGCCCGCGGGCCACACGCCGGCGCGCTCGTGAAGACGCTCTCGGACGCTGCAGGTTCCCTTCGAGGGCTCGTCGCGGGCCAAGCCTGGGAAACGGAAGCGTTCGTCAGTCTCGAGGAGTATCACCGCGCAAAAACCGCCTCGCTCTTCGAGGCCGCGGCTGCGATGGGCGCTATCGCGTCCGGCAGCGATGCGGACCGATGGCGCGAGCTCGGGGAAGCGCTGGGGCGCGCCTATCAGGCTGCGGACGACATTGCCGACGCGATCGGCAACGCCGCCGTCATCGGAAAGCCGATTGGCCAGGACGACGCGAAAGCGCGTCCGAGCCTCGTTCGCTCGTTGGGACTCGAAGGAGCACGCCGTCACTTGGCAACGCTCGTCGAGGACGCGTCCGCGAGCGCGATGCGAGGTGGTGGCGGGCAACTTCTCGATCAATGGCTCGAGCGCGTCGCGGCTCGCCTCACGGAGCTCCAATGAAAACGAAACCTCATGCGATTGTGATTGGCAGCGGCTTCGGCGGACTCGCCGCCGCGATTCGGCTCGGGGTGCGCGGCTTCCGCGTGACCGTGCTCGAGCGACACGACCAGCCCGGCGGTCGTGCGCGCGTGTTCCGGGACAAGGGCTTTGTCTACGACGCCGGCCCGACCGTGATCACAGCCCCATTCCTATTCGAAGAGCTCTGGTCGCTCTGCGGGAAAAAGATGAGCGACCACGTCACGCTCGTTCCCGTCGCGCCGTTTTATCGAATCCGCTTCGATGACGGCGAGATCTTCGATTACAGCGGCGACGCCGCATCGATGCGCGCGCAGATCCGCGCGCTCGCGCCCGACGACCTCGAGGGATACGAGCAATTTCTGGCGATGAGCCAGAAGATCTTCTCGGTGGGCTTCGAGCGTCTCGCCCACGTGCCGTTCGACTCATGGGCGTCCATGGGACGAATCGTCCCCGACATGCTCCGTCTAGAGAGCTACAGGACGGTCTACGGGCTCGTCGCAAAGTTCGTCAAAAACGAGCGCCTCCGGCAGGTGCTCTCGTTTCATCCCCTTCTCGTGGGTGGCAATCCGTTCTCGACGACTTCGATTTACACCTTGATTGCGTGGCTCGAGCGCAAATGGGGAGTCCATTTCGCGATGGGCGGCACCGGCGCACTCGTCCGCGGGCTCGTCGACCTGGTCGAGGGCCTCGGCGGAAAGATTCGCTACGGCGCGACGGTCGACCGCATCCTCGTCGACAAACAAACCGCTCGCGGCGTGCGTCTCGAGAACGGAGAACAGATCGCTGCCGACATCGTCGTATCCAACGCCGACGCCGCCTGGACCTATCGACACCTCGTAGACGGGCGTCACCGCAAGACATGGACGGATCGACGTCTCGATCGATCCCGGTTCTCGATGAGCCTCTTCGTTTGGTACTTCGGCACCGACCGGAAGTACGAAGACGTCGCGCATCACTCGATCTTGCTGGGGCCGCGCTACAAGACGCTGCTCGACGACATCTTTACGCGGAAGTACCTCGCGCCCGATTTCAGCCTGTATCTGCATCGCCCGACCGCGACCGATCCGTCGCTCGCACCCGATAGCTGCGATGCGTTCTACGTCCTGTCGCCTGTTCCGCATCTCGACGCCGATGTCGACTGGGCGCGCGAGACCGAGCGGTACCGCAGTGCGATCGAGGCGCATCTCGGCAAGACGATCATGCCCAATCTGTCGCGACACATCGTCTCGTCGCGCGTGATGACGCCAACGCACTTCCGCCACGAGCTATTGAGCGAAAGAGGCGCCGCGTTCAGCTTCGAGCCGGTGCTCACGCAGAGCGCGTATTTCCGCCCGCACAACAAGAGCGAGGACATCGAGGGGCTCTACCTCGTCGGTGCGGGAACACACCCGGGGGCCGGCGTGCCGGGCGTGCTGTCGTCGGCACGTGTACTCGACTCGATCGTTCAAATGCCCAAGTGGAGCCCGGCCCATGCAACCGTTTGAGGTCCGGCGCGACGATCTCGCGCACTGTGAGTCGCTCTTGCGAGCAGGCTCGAAGAGCTTCTCGGCAGCGTCGCGCTTCTTGCCCGATCCGCTTCGCGAGCGCATGACCGTCCTCTACGCGTTTTGTCGCGTGTCCGACGATCGTGTCGACGACGATCCGCTCGCGTCCACGCGAACGATCGATGGCCTCCGTCGGCGCCTCGACGAGGCGTTCGCGGGCCGCGCATCCGACGACCCGGTCGATCGGGCATTCGCCGCGCTGCTTCGAGACACGCCGATTCCGCCCGCATTGCCCCATGCGCTCCTCGAGGGGATGGAATGGGATGTCGAGGGCAGGCGCTACGCGAACCTCGAAGAGCTTCAAGATTACGCCGCGCGCGTCGCGGGCACCGTCGGCGCGATGTCGACGCTGATGATGGGCGTGAACGAACCGGAGGTGCTTGCCCGCGCGTGCGACCTGGGCATTGCAATGCAGCTCACCAACGTCGCGCGCGACGTCGGGGAAGACGCGCGGCGGGGGCGGATTTACCTACCACTCGATTGGCTGAAGGGAGTGGACATCGAGGCCTGGCTCGAGCGGCCCGCACCGATTCCGGAGGTGAAGGCCGTCGTGCGGCGCCTGCTCGACGAAGCACATGCGCTGTATCGCCGGGCGGACCACGGAATTGCGATGTTGCCGCGCAACTGCCGAATCGCGATCCGCGCTGCCCGTCTCGTCTATTCCGACATCGGCCGAACGATCGCCGCCGCGGACTTCGACTCCGTCACGCGTCGTGCCGTCGTCCCGGCGGCACGAAAGCTCTGGCTGCTGCTTCGCGCGTCCTCTGCCGCTTTGCGAGCGGCGGGTCCGCTCGACGAGCCGCCGCTTCGCGCAGCTGAGGCACTGGTCGCCGCGGCGCGCGAGGGCGCAGGAGCCGACAGCCGCCAATATCATGGTCCGCGTAACGCGGTGTCGAATGTCGGCTCGCCCGAGCAACTCGCCGCCGTCACGCGCGGTCTCCGGCACATCTATCACGGTGACACCGTCGACCGCGCCTGCCGATACGCGGTGACGGAGGGCGCGCTTCCGCGTGATCTGACGGGGCGCGTTCTTTTCACCGTGTTCCCGTACGAGGCCGTGTTCAATGACCACACGCTCGCGAGCAATCCGCACATGCTCACGGCGCCGGGACGCCTTTTGTCGATCGACCTCGATCCGGCGGGCGATGGGACGGTTTGCCTACAAACCAATTTCTTGCAGGTGCAGTCCTGGCATATCCGGCAGCTCGCCCCGCGCGCGGTCGTCCGAACCGACTTCGCCGAGCTGGGCTGGCTCGGGGTGATGAACCTCGCGAACACAACGCCGTTGCCGACTTTCCCGCAGACGAATCGCGACGGTCGCACCGGCCGTCGCCTGCTGATGACGTACGACGCCGGCCGTCCGTCGGAAATCGACCCGCGCTCGTTTACGCCCGTCGCGCCCGTGGGCGACACTTCACGATACACCCCCGCGGTGAACAGCTCGTTCAGCCCGATGATCATGACGTCGGGCCACCCCGTCTACGACCCGGAGCCGAGCCGGGGTTGCCCGCAAGGCCGCCTCTTCTATACGCACCTCGTTCCGAGCGCGCTCGACTTTCTACACCCGAGTCAACGCGCGATTCGTGCGGACCTTCATGTCATGAGCTGGGACGGCACGTCGAGCCCATCCCGGCCGCTTCGCGTGTGCGTGGACGGAGAGCCGGTGGTGCTCGATCAAGCGTCGGCGCATCAGATCTGCCTCACGCGCGATCACATCGTCGTCTTCAACGCGACGCTCGTCTTGAACGGGTCCGCGCTCGCAGAGCCGATCCTCGCAATGCTCCACAAGTCCGCGCGCGACGCGTGGCCGGCGGCGATTCGGTCGGTCTTCGATCGCCTCTTCCGCTCCGCCTCGCAATGGATGCACGCCCCGGTACCCTCGCCGCGTTGCCCTGTCTTCGTGATCGCTAAACGCGAAATCGAGGATGCCCTGCGTGAGGGACGCGATCGCGTCGAGTCCCACCGCTTCATCCTTCCTAGCGAGCTGTCCCATGCTGTCGCCGATTACGACGACGCCGGCGGCCTGATTACCGTCTTCGCACAACACAACATCGGAGCGGATCCGGCGGACCAGGTCGAAGAAGGTGACCGCCTCGTCGACGGCCGTATCGTAGAGCGCGATTTTCTCGGGCTGTTCACCGGCTCCACCGATCTGAACCAGGTTCGCAAACACGTGCTCGACGTCCGCACCGGCGGCATCTCGACGACGGCGTTCCCGGATCCCGAAGACCCGAAAACCTTCCGCTATGGATTGAACCTCTTGCCGCCCGTCGCGCCGGTCGCGTTCGCACCCGCGAGCGAGCCGGGACGCGTCGGCGATCTCACGCGGTCGATCGAGCGCCTCGATACGACGTATTGGATCTCGGGAGGATGGATCCCCGATGTCGCCTCGGAACGCGCCTTCGACAACTTCCGCGGAGCGAATCATCCGCGGCTGGTGCCCGAAGCGGAGTATCGCGCGCGCGCAGCCGATTCATCGAACACCGTGCAGCTGTTCGCGCTCGATCATGACCTCCACCTCGAATCGAGCTACGCGTTCCCACACGGCTGGTTCATGGGCACGCCGGTCTGGATTCCAAAGCCCGGCGCTCGGTCGACGCGCGAGGGGTGGCTCGTCGGACCGGTCTGGGGCCCAGACGACGCACACGTCGAGATATGGGTGTTCGACACGGCAACCGCACTGTCCGAGGGCCCGGTTTGTAAGCTCGGCCCCGCGGTGGGCGAGCTCGGTCTTCGCCCGGGGTTCCCTCTGCACGGCACCTGGCTCGATCGCGAAGGCATCGAAGCCTGGGAGCGTCCGACATATCGAACGGAGCTGGAGGATGTTCCGACGTACGTGAAGCTCGCGGAAGCAGCGGTGATGGGTGGTGGGCTCCTGACGCGCGCCGTGAGGCAGCTATTTGGAGAGTAGCCCTACACCGTATTCTTGGTGCTGCGCACTGCGAGAACCGCGAATAGCAAGAAGGCGGCGAGACCTCCACCCATGAACGGGTAGGTGTTCGTCTGCGAAGCCTGAAAGGTTCGCAGGCTTTCCGTGCCGCTCTTCAACGTCAGCGTAGCGTCGAGGTAGTCCGACCGATCGTCGGCGACGACGTTCCCCTTTTCGTCGAACCGAACCTTGTCGAGCGTTGCCCGCGCGGACGAGAGTTCATTGCGGGTCTCGTCCATATGCCGTTGATGATGTTGATAGTCGTGGACCCCGACACCCGCCGCGCCGAGGCCGAGGAGCGCGAGGAATCCGGCGGCGAAGGTCGTCGCGGTGAAGGAGCGGCGAGGAGCCACCGATGCGGTTGCCATGGCCCGTCATACGACGAGAACGGTAGAACCCACACTCGGGTTTCGACGCGCGGAAATAACGCCGAGAACGGGCTTTTCGCTCCGCCCCCTCGGATTGCCGGTATCGTCGGCGGATGGACAGGCGGAAGTCGACCTCGCAGGACGTCCTCAAATCCCAGGCACGAAGACTCCGCGCGCGAATCGCCCTGACGGTTGGGCTCTCGTCGGCCGGCTGCGCCGCGGCCGGTACGCAGGACGATGGCTCGACCATCACGGTAGCCACGGTGACGTCTGACCCCACGGCAACCGCACAGGCGACAACCGCGACGAGCCCGACGGCGACGAGTGAAGCGACCGAGGTCGCCACGGGCCCGGACCCGGCCGCGACGACCACCAGCGCGACCACGACGGAGGGGTCGGCCGTGCGGTTGCGGCGGCCCGGTTGGAAGAGCGGGGCAAACTATTGCCTCGGGCGCTCCGATGCGAATCCATCCGGGAAGGACTGCGGCACCATTCCGCCGTTCGACGCGCTACGGACGATTCCTGATCAACCAAATGGCATGTATGGCTTCGAGCTCGACCCGGATGCGACCTCGGCCGAGCGGAAGAAGATCGCCGATGCGTGCTGTTTCAGGGTCATTCGCCCGCGCCTTGGCCGCCCACTCCGAACGGGCGACAGCGAGCGCACGCCGATTCGCGCAGAGATCGTGCGCCGCCCCGAGTGGACCGAAGACACCGGCCGATTCCTGGCGGCGGGCGCGCCCTCCGAAGAGCGGCGCGCCGCAGCGCGCGCGTGGATCGACGACGCGCTCCTCGAGCACGCGTCGGCGGCGGAGTTTGCACGTCTCTCGTTGTCGCTCCTCGCCCTCGGCGCCCCTCCGGAGCTGGTGCGGCAAGCCCACGAAGCCGCGCTCGACGAGCTTCGGCACGCCACCATTGCATTCTCCATCGCGAGCGATTTGGAGGGGGCTCCTGTTGGCCCCGGAACGTTGCCGGTCGAGCGATCGCGGGTGGACACCGACTTCGTTTCCCTCGTCGAGGCGTGTTTGCTCGACGGCTGTATCGGCGAAATGCTCGCGAGCCTGGAAGCCGCAACAGCGGCCGAACATTGCGACGTTCCTACCATTCGAGAAGCTCTGACGAGCATTGCCGACGACGAGGCGAAACACGCCGGCCTCGCTTACGCCATCGTCACTTGGGCGCTCGAAGCGGCGCCGCTCGAGGCTCGACGCACGATTGCCGGGATGTTGCAAACCGTGCGCGCCGCTCTCGTTCAGGAGCTCGAGCTCACGAATGCCGAACGGCCTGAACGGCCCGTGTCGGTCGCCACGTGGGGAAGGCTGGACCCTACCGACGCGGCTCGCGTGCATCATGCTTGTGTGAAAGACGTCGTGCTCCCGCTGTTGTCGGCGTTGGCTGCGTAAGCCGATGGCGTCAACCTTCGCGCGCGGCACGCTCGAGCGGCGGGACGTCGCGCTTGCGGTACTCGGTCGGTGGAACCCCGCGAACGCGCTTGAACGCCTTGCTGAACGCGAACTCGGACTCGTACCCTATCTCGCTCGCGATCTCGGCAATCGCCTTGTTCGTATCGCGGAGCGCGCGTGCAGCGAGCGTCATCCGCCAGTTCGTGAGGTACGTGAGCGGAGGCTCCCCGACGAGCGAAGTGAAGTGACGCGCCAGCGATGCGCGCGAGACACCGACGTCCTGCGCGAGCCCCTCGAGCGTCCATGGGCGGGCAGGCAATTGATGGATCAATGCGAGCGCGCGGCCGATCCGCGGTTCGTGAAGCGCACCGAGCCACCCCGCGCTGGCCTCGTTCTCTTCCGCCATCCAGCCCCGAAACGCATAGAGGAGTAGAGCCTCTGCAAGGCGGCTCGCAATGGCGGAGCTGCCGGGCGTGCTCTGCGCCGCCTCTTTTGCGAGCAGCGCAATCAGCGTTTCGATCTCGTCGTAACCACGACGCACGTGGAGGACCGGCGGCAAAAGCGACAAGAGCGGATGGCTCGCCTCCTCGTCGAAGGCATATGCACCACATATCAGGTGCGTCACCTTGCTCGTGGGTTTTGCATGCCCGTTCTTGCTCGAGTGAAGCGAGTGCGACCAACCACGCGGGAGGAGAACGAGGTCGCCTTCGTCGACGAGGCGCGGTTCGCGCCCGTCCCTCACCCGGAGCCAGCAGGCCCCGCGGGCGACGATATGAAACCCGATCTTCGCGGCCTTCTTGAAGCGAAGGTCCCAGGGCGCCCGGTGCTCTTCGTTCGCGAAGAGAAGCCCGCCGATGCGCATCGCGGAGAACACGTCTGCGAGCACGTCCATCACCGACGGCTCGCACGTCGGCGACGCGTTGTCGACGGCGTGAGACGATTGGACATGCCTTCGAGCACGCCAGCCATGGTGAAGGAGCCACGCTGCGCCTTACGGTCTCGCTCGGAGGCAACGAATGAGCGAGTCGATCAAGACCGATAGAGCAAAGGGCACCGTCAAGACCACGAGCTGGGATCCCAAACCCTACGACGAGCTGAAGGACGGACCTACGCTCGTCGAGATCCACGTCACGGAGACGTTTACCGGAGACATCGAAGGTGAAGGAACCGTGCGCTTCCTTCAGACGTTGAAGAAGGACGGCTCAGCGAGCTTCGTCGGTGTCGAGCGAATTGCCGGGACACTCGCCGGCAAGCGCGGCACGTTCGTCCTGCAAGACGAGGGCACGCTCGTCGGGACGAAGGTCAAAGGCACATGGTCGGTCGTCCCCGGTTCGGGGACGGGGGAGCTGGTCGGCCTTCGCGGCGAGGGCGGATTCGAGGCGGAGCTCGGGCAGCACGCATCGGTCTGGCTCGACTATCGATTCGATCACTGACGTCGTGGACGGTGCGAGGGATCCCGACGACGACACCAACTCCCCGGTGACCGTCGTCGTCACGCGGACGGTGAAGCGAGGCCGCGAAGCAAAATACGAGGAGTACCTTCGAGACATCACGACGGTAGCGCGCGAATTTCCCGGACACCTCGGCGTGAACGTGATTCGTCCGGCGTCGCCGGGTGCTCGCGAGTACCTGTTGGTTTTCCGCTTCGACTCGGCGAAGAGCCTGCGCCGATGGGAAAACTCGCGCGAACGTGAGGTGTGGGTCGCGAAGGCGGCGGCGCTCACGGAAGGCGCGACGACCGTGCAGGAGCTCACCGGGATGGAGGGGTGGTTCGCCGTTCACGGCCGAACTGCCCCTCCCCCCCCGCGCTACAAGATGGCCATCCTCAGCTTTGTCGGCGCCGTTCCAGTCATTCAAATCTTGAACGCGTTCCTGGTCCCCCGTCTCGACTGGCTGCCCGCTCTCGCGCGCGGCGCGATCATCGGCGCGGTGATGGTCGTCCTGATGACGTACGTCGTCATGCCGAACATCGCGCGTCTCTTCGCACGCTGGCTATACCCCTGACTTCCAATGGATCTGCGCGGGTCCCGGCCGCCCCTCAGCGCCGCTGTTGCGCTGCGCGCCGTCGCGCCTCCTCCGCATCTTGCATCGCAATGGTCGCCATTCCCGCAGTCACTGCGGCATTGGACGGCGCAGGCTGGTCCGGCGGCTGGCAAACACAGCCCACGTTGTTGGCCATGATCGCCACCGCGCCGAGCTTCATGCCGATGGATTCACAATGCGTTTTGCATGTGGTGGCGGAGTCGGACGGCACGTCGACCATGCCTCCGACGCCGACGGTGGCTTTGCAGGCACTGACGAATACCGCTATCGCGAGGATTCCACGCACCTCGAGTCGACGTGTCTTCATGGGATCCGTTAACACGGTCCGTCGAAAAATGGCAGCACCCCTGTCGAGCCGACAAAGACGCGAATCGACTGTGAGCCCTTCTTCATCCGGGCGGAAGAAACACCATCGGGATCGTCACGGTCGCGCCCGGTTTGTCCGCAGTCGGGAACAGCGTGGCAGAGACCTCGCGAACGATACAGAGAACCAATTGGTCAGGTGCGTTCGACGGTCCGTGATTGGTAGAGAGCACATCGCCCTTCGGCCCTACTTCGACGACCAGCGTCAGCTCCCCGGCGATGCCCGGGTCGGTTTGCAGAGCACGCGCGTAACAACGCCGAAGCCTGGGTCGCAAACGCGCAACGACGGTTCCGGCGCCGGTCACACCGTCCGCGGTGGCCGTCCCGAGCACGACATTCCCGTTCCGATTCTTGGTGGTCGGCCCTACGGACGAGTGATTCTCGTTCTCCGGACTACTGCCGACGACCGTTGCGTCCGAGCTCGCCGTCGCCTCGACGGGCGGGGTGTCCGTCACGGGCTCCGCCGACGACGCAACAGAGGCGGAGATCACCTGCGTCGCCGCACCGGCAATTGGCTTCGCCGAAGCAGCGTCGGAAGCCGAGCCGCAGGCATTCCCCGTCGACGCCAGCCATAGGGTCAGCAAGAGAATGCGGCTTGATCTCACGCGGCCATTCTAAGCGGCGCCGGCACGGTCGTTGCAGCCGGTTTCCTGAGTCTCGAGCAAAGCAACGGAGCGGCCATGACGCAGTGGACGTACGAGAACCTGGGGGCGGCCCGTGAGCGCGTGCAGAGCTTGCTCGAAGACCTGCACCTGGACGCGTATCTGTTCGGTGTCGAGCCACGCGACGGCCGTTGGGAGGTGCGCGTCGAGTACGCCATATCGCTGGGCTGGCGAACGGCGATCCTGGCGGTCGAAGAGAGCGCGCTCGCTCAATCGGCGACCAATACACGGGTGCGACGCAATCTCCTCAACGCGTGGCGTGAAGCTCTCTCTGGCGCGAAGCTCGCCCCGCTCGAGCGCACGCGCGCGAATCGTGCCGGAGCTGGGAACGGAGCCCACCATTTCGGTCCAGCAAGACGCTGACTCATTGCATCGCAGGGCGCCGCGCTCGCACCCGATTGCAGAAGACTCGGAGTCCTGCGATGTTGCGACCATGACTTTGAAACGATCGCTTTCGATTGCGGTGCTCGGCTCCTTCACCCTCTTCGCCTTCGCCGCCTGCGAAGAGGAAGCAGGAGTCGACGGGGACCCCTGCGCGGACGGATCCGAGTGTGAGAGCAGGCTCTGCTTCATCGCGGTTTCGGGTGAGCCGGGCGAGTGCCGCGCGGTCCCCTCGAGCTGCGAGGAAAACCCGTCCTGCACCCAAAGCACATGTTTGGAAGGGATCGAGAGCGAGTGCACCGGCAGCGGCTCCTCGTGTCTCAGCGTCGCCGGCACCGTCACGATCGAGTGCTCTACGCCGAGCAATGATGGCGGCGGCGGCGCCTGAGCCGTCACTGAGGTGTCGGCTGAGAACGGCCGGTGACGTAGTCTGAAACGCTACAGCCGCTTCGCGAGCACGACACTGCGATAGTTCGTCTCGTCCCATTGCACCGTGTCGACGATCTCGTACCCGCGGCGTACGTACATCTCGACGAGCTGGGTCGCGCGCTCGGACGTGTCGCAGGCGATTCGAGCGCCGCCGAGCGCTTTCGCGCGGCCCTCGACGTGGTCCATCAGGGCTTTGCCTATTCCGCGACCTTTGTGCACGGGCTCGATGCCGAGCTGCTCGAAAGCGTACACGCCGGGATCGGCGTAGAGCTTCACGCGATCGTGGATCGCGCACGGGCCCGGGCTGCGAAGTGTAATCGTCCCGACGATGACGCCGTCGAGCTCGGCGACATAGCACTCCCCGCCGAGCGCGCGCTGCTTCGTCTCGTCTTCTGTCTGCTGCGTCGCACCGAACCGCAAGCCTGCCGCGGCCAGCGGTGCATAGGCGCGGTGAAGCAACGTCGTCAGCTCGGCGAAGGAGTCGCCTTCTTCGAGGCGTCGGATGACGAGTTGCTCGCGTTGCATTGTGCCGATGATATTCATCGACGGCGGAGCGTCACCGTCGCGCGCAATCGGCTACACTGACAGGTCGTGGTAACGCCCTCCGCGCTCGAGCTAGGCGCCCAGAACGTCGTCCAGAGCTACCTCGCTGCACGCCCTGGGGAGGTGCTCGTCATCGTCCACAACAAGGCGGAGGAGCTCGTCGGTTTGCTGCGCAGAGCAGCTTCGGACGCCGATGTTTCGACCGACGTCATCTCGGCCGAAGAGCTCTCGCGGATGGGCCAAGGGCTCGCTGGCGCGAGCGTCGACAGAGCCATGTCTCGTGGCGGCCCCGTCATTTGGATTGCCGAGCCGGGCCTTCCGAACTGGGTCGTGCATATGGTGAAGAACCGCGCCAACCGGCACCAGTGCCGCCATCTGCACGTCCCGCACGCCGACCGCCGGCTATTCGAGCAGAGCATTCGGGCCGCTCCCGACGAGCTCGCGGCGATCAATCAACGGGTCGTTCGCTTGCTTTCGGCGGCAGCAACGATAACCGTGACGAGCCAAGCCGGCACCGATTTGGAGATTCGCCTCGACCCACGCTTCCCGCTCGTGGAGCTCTGCGGTCGGCCCGCCCCCGGGGAGACGCATTGGCTACCGGCCGGCCAGGTCTATACCCATCCCGTGAGCGTCACCGGAACGTTCGTGGCCGATAGGGGGGTGCTCATTGCCGGGTCGTCGTCGGAACGATCCATCGGGCGCGCGCATCCTGGGCGCTTCGAGCTGACACGTGGGTTCGTTCGAGCAGCAACCTGCGATATCCCGTCCGAGCAAGCGGCGCTCGACGAATACTTCGCCAGCGATACCCATGCACGGCGGGTCGCATCCGTGATCGTTCCCACGAACTACCTGGTTCGTGCCGAAATCGGGCATCGCGCGCAAGACGGGCTATTGCCGGGCCTCAACATGAACTTGGGGTTTGCCGACGACGCCACGCACGCACCCTTCAAAACGACGGTGCAAATGTGCCTTTACGCGCGCAATCTAACGGTCATGGCGGACGACCGCGTCCTCGTCCAAAAAGGGCGATTTACGCCGCTCGTGCTACAGGGCGAATCCCCCTTTCGTTGACGCAGCCCGCTATTCAGAAGGAGTACGTCACCTTGGTCTGCTCGGTGGCGGTCCCCTTCATGCTGTCGACGCCGTTGGGAAATACGTTTTCGAGCTCGTCGTTGAAGTCACTCGCGACGAGCAATCCCGTGTCGGCGCGAAGCTCCATCGTGCCCTTCCGCTTGGACTTCTTCTTGCCGAGCTTCTTGTCGTTGCCCTCATTCGTCTGCTCGACGTCGAGCACGACGATCTTCTTGCCACCTTCGTCGCGGATCGCCTTCACTTTCATGGATATCGTCACGGTGGGCTTTTCGCCGTCGTCGGTGTCGGCCATCTGCTCCGCGAGGGCCTTCGCGAAATCGTCCAGCGAGTCGCCGACCTTCACCTTGTCCGGGAGCGCAGCGAGCGCATCTTTCGGCTCGGCGAAGTGTCGGTAATGCGGCTCGACATCTTTGCGTTCCTCCGGCGTCAGCGCCGCTCCGTCTTCACGTGTCACCGACGTCGCGCCGTTCTTCGCCTCGACGATGTACGTCTTTCCAGCCGTGGGGGACGAACGGTCCATGTTCGAGCCGCCGATCGCCGATTTTCTCTCGTTGGCGGTGTACGTGACCTTCACCTTCGAGCAGAGCTTTCCCTCGATTGCGAGGCACTCCTCCGATCGGTTGACGATATAGGTGCTGGTGCCTTCGATATCGGCGTGCCCCTTCTCCTTCGTGACCATGACGAACTTCTGCGTTCGCTCGCGCGTCGTCTTGTCGCCGGCAGCCGGATAATGCTTCGTGATCGCCACCTCGCCGGCCGCAGGAGCAGGAGCAGGCGCAGATGAGGCGGCCGTCACTGCGGTGCCGGAAGCCTGCGCCGACGCCGTCGACGCGTTCTGGTCCCCGCATGCAGCCAGCGACAACACGGAGGTGAGTAACCAAGCGGAACACTTCGAGTCCATCGGGCGAAGCTACGTGGGTTCGACCACGGAGCCAATGGGCTCGGGGCGTCTGCGAAGACGTCGATCGCACGGCGAATCGCCCGCCAGACCCTCGTTCAATAGGAGGTGCCGTCTTTGCGACTGAAGATGCCGCGGCCATCGGGCCCTTTGCGGTACGCCAAATCGACGTCGGGATACTCCGCCGAGTCCTCCGGATCGCGGTTACTGATTTCGAGATAACGCGCCGGCTGGTCGCTGCGATTGACGCGGTGATGGCCATTTCGATTGTCGGCCGGAAAACCTGCGCACATCCCGGCAGGAAGGGTCTGCTCACCCTCGACGGTGTTAGAGCACGACCTCCCCCTCCACGACGTAGACGAGCTCATCTTCGCGCGTGTGAAAGTGCCGCATCGCGGACTCTTTACCAGGTGGCAGTGTCGTCAGGTTTACGCCTCCGCCCCCTTTCGCTCATTGCGTGCTCTCGAATGCGCGCTGTGCATTCGATCGCGACGTCGCTTTGGGCGCGTTCGGCTCGGCGGGCCTCCCAGGGGCCGGGCGCTTGAATCCGCTCGAGGCCTTGTCCAGCGACTCTTCCTGCTGGTCGAAGCTGCTCGCGACACCGCCGGCGCGGCTCGCCGGAACGGCAACGGAAGCGTCCTTCTTCGACTTCTGGACGGATTGCCGTGCTTGCTCGAGCCGCTTCTCGGCCTCGTCCACGCGACCTTCCCGAAACAGGCTGTTCGCGTCGATGAGCGCGGCCGCCGTTTCGGTGCGCTGAACGCGGTCCAGGACGACGCCGTCGATAGGCGCGATCTTGGATGGGTCGGTCACGAGATCGATCGCGAGCGAGCCCGTCTCTTCGACGTCTTTCGCCGAGCTCAAATCGCGATACGCGACACGGATGTCCGCGACCGTGAGCGGCCCAGCTTGCGTCGCCGGAACGCGAACTTTGAGGAGGACGGTGTTCTTCATTCCCTTGGCGAAACCGCCGAGCGGCACCGTGATGCGCGACCCGAACCGTTGGAACTCGCGATCCGGGAGGTTCATCAGCTCGACGCCGTTTTTGAGCTCGATGTGGGCGACCGCATTCGCGGCGCGCGTCTCTTCGAGCTTCTTCGCCTCCGCCTCGAAGACGGCCGGCAAGCCGGCCTCGTTCTCGACGAAGTAATGCCCGCCGTTCGAGGAGCGGGCGATCGCCGTCATGACTTGTTCGTTGTAATCGAGCGCGACGCCGATCGTCGTAATGCTGATGCCGGAGGTCATCGCGCGGCGAGCGAGCACGTTGAACTCCTCGGGTTTGCGCATGCCCGCGGTCGGCTCGCCGTCGGAGAGAAGCAGAACGCGCTCGACGTCCGGCCGCGCTCCATTGGTCCGCGCAACCGTGAGCTGCGCCAGCGCCTCCGACAGCCCGCAGGAGATGCAGGTGTCGCCGCCCAATTGAATGCCTCGGATCGCGCTCGCGATGGTCGGGCGCGTCGAGGCGTCGATCTTCGTGGGCGGGACCACGACCTCGGTCTTCGTATCGAATGCAATGACCGAGACGCTGTCGCCGTCACGCAGCCGATCCACCGCGGCAACCGCAGCGGCGACCGCATTGGGCAGACGCGCGCCCTTCATCGAGCCGGACTTGTCGATGACGAGCGAGACGCTCGCGGCGGGCGGCGCCGTCGCGGCGCCCCCTTCACCCGGCGTGAGCTCGAGCAGGACGAACGATTCGGAGGATTGGTTCGCGCGCATCGCGGGGTGCCCGACGCGGCCCTCCACGACCAGGGTCGAGCCGATGCGGAACTCGGTCGGAGTCTTGTCGACCCGCGGTGCGTCCGCCGACCCCGCAATGAGCTCGTCGGCTTCGTCCACGGCTTGCTGGCTGGCGGCAACGTCGCGCTTCGCCCCGAAGCCCCCTGCCGGTGTGACCGCGTACACCGCCGAGCCCACCCCCACCATGCCGGCAACGGCCAACCCGATGAACGTCGCGAGTTTCATTCGATCGGCTCCTGATCCTCCGCCCCGCGAGTATGCGGCACGGCCCCTCGTCCCCACGAGCGCGAGGATTGTGACCGATCCGGCGTGAGATTCCGCGAACAGTGTTCGATTCCGACGTAGGCGCTCCGCAAAACCGAGGGAAGGAGCGCCGACGGTGCTCGGTTTCGCCGCAAATAGCCCCGAATGCACCGCGCGAATCCGAGGCGACGCGATCGGTGACGAGGTCGTATGACGGCGCAACCAATGACCGCCCGACATGCCCGACTTCATCTCCTGCTCGCCGCCTGCGCCCTCGCAGGTTGTGGAAACAAGAACGACGCCAGCGCCTCAGCGTCGGCCTCCGCGAAAGGATTGGCCCCGACCTGCGCCGAGGTCGGCTCGGAGTACGGCGCGTTCTACGCGGACGATCTCATCAAGAGCGCGCCGCCGAACGTGAAGGTCGAGGAGCAAGCGTTCAAGAAGGGCGTCCAGGCTGCGTACATCGAGTCCTGTGAGAAGGACCAATGGGGATCGATCACGCTCGACTGCCTGAGCGCTGTCTTCAAAAAAGGCGATCCGAAGAAGCGACTCCAGCAGACCGAGGTGTGCATCGAAGCCATCGGCAAAGACAAGCTCGACCGGCTCAACAAGGCGACCGTCGATGCGATGACCAAGGCATCCGCGCCTAAGTAGCGATCGATCGACGGCGCGCCGCCGCTTACGACTCTTGATTGCTGATCACGGGCAGCGCGCGCGCATGACGCTTCGTCGGCGCGGACTCGACCGGGCGAGGCCGAACCTCGGGCGGGCGTACGTCCCACGCCGCGCGAACGTCGCGATCCAGCAAGTGCGTGGGCCGTACGTTGCGCAGAGCATTGAGCATCACCGCGCGAATTTGCGGATTGTGCTCCTCGAGCTGGGTGATGAGCGCCCCGACCGCGTCGCGCTTGAGGCCGTCCTGCGAGCCGCACAGATTACATGGCAAAATCGGGAACGCCTGCTCGACGGCGAGCGCGGCGATGTCCTCTTCCGCACATTCGATGAGCGGGCGAATGACCTCGAATCGCCCGTCGTCCGTCGTGTAGCGAGCCGGCATCGCCTGAAGCTTGCCGCTGTAGAAGAGGTTCAACAGAAACGTCTCCAGCGTGTCTTCGCGGTGATGCCCGAGCGCGATCTTGTTGCACCCGAGACGCTCGGCGGCGGTGTAGAGAATGCCGCGCCGCAAGCGTGAGCATAGCGAGCAGTACGTACCGCCCGGCTCGACGTGCGACATGACGACCGAATAGGTGTCTTCCGACAGGATCTCGAAGCGGTGCCCGTTTGCCTCCAGCCACGACCGGAGCGGTGCACCGTCGTACCCTGGTTGGCGCTGATCCAGATGGACGGCGACAAGCTCGATGCGAAAAGGAAGCTTCGCCTCCAACCGGCGGAGCAGGTGCAGCATCGAATAGCTGTCTTTTCCGCCGCTCAGCGCGACCATGATCCGATCGCCTGCTTCGAGCAGAGCGTAGTCGGCGGACGTCTGCGCGACCTGTCGGAGGAGACGCTGTTCGATACGGCTGGGCTTCATTTTCGCCGAACCATGGCACGACCGCGCGGCGGGTGCGATCGGACTCGATCGGAAGCGTGAATCGCCGCTCGGCAGGCACCCCAACCGCCGCGAGCTTGGTGTTACGTTTGGCGAGTGCTGGTCGCGCGGCGAGCCCCAGTACCCGTCGGGCTCGTTCGATTCACGGACCGGCCCGACTCGTACTCGATCGTGGTCAAGGTCACCTACGACATTGGCCAACCGGGTTGGGCTCCGCGCATGGTCGACGCAGATCCGCTTTCGGGCGACGCGCTCGACGAGAACGAGACGCGTACATATCCATCCGACTTCGCGCCGTTGAAGCTCACCTGCGACGTCCTCATCGTCGGCGATGCTTTGCTCGATCAGGAGACGCCGGCGCGCGTGATCGCGTCGGCGCTTTCGAAGCACGCCGTGTGTTCTGCGCTATTGGGCCCATTACCCGCGGATCCGACGGATATCCTCGCGCAGCACGCACCGCTCGATCAGCGTATTCCGTGGCCCCAATTGCCGCTCGAAGTTGGGGTCGAATACGGTGGTATTCGCCTCGCCACGATCCTTCCCGGCCCGATACCTTCGGCTGCGATCGTCTTCGGAGGCGAGCTCGCCACGGCGATCGCATTGCCATTGCATATCGACGGCATTCTGCTCGATCCGATCGAGGCGACGTGCAACGTCACGTTCCGCGGGTGTTTTCAACACGGCGGTGATCTCGCCGAGGCGCTTCTCGTCGTCGATCCGACTGCGAGCCTGACCAGCGTCGCGATCGACGAGGTCGAGTCCTGGCCTCGCACTCCGATCGATATCGACCCTCAGGCCGAGCCCGAAGAGGACGACGCCGCGTTCGCCCCGACGCCGATCGAAGTAGAGCCCGCGCCCGAGTCGCAAGACACCGACGTGCGACACATTCCGGCGCGAACGATCGAGATGTCGTCAGTCGCCGCGTCGCCTTCGCGCACCGAGGACGATTACGCCGATGACGACGACGCGAAGCGAACGCTCATCTTCGAGCCCGACGAATCCGCGGCGCAAACGGTCCCGCGCACCCTTCCGCCTCCGCCGGCCGCCGAGGCCTGTGACGCAGAGCCGGCACCCGTCTCGATGAAGAGCAGCGCCCTGCCCTTCTTGAAGCCACTGCCGAACGCGAACGCCGCTGCGGTCGACCTGGGGATCGAAGACCCGCGCCGCCCTCTGCTCGTTATTGGAACGGTCGGAACACCGCTCGCCTACCCGCCGGTCCCGTTCGCGAGCTCCACCCGGGCAACGCGCGAGACGGAAAACGCCGAAGCTTTCGCGGACGAGCCTTCGGACGGCGGCTGACACTCCGCTGCGGAGCGGGCTCCGCAGACTCCGCAGGTGCGGAGCGCCCGCCGCAGGCCACGACCCCGACAATCGGCGCCTTTTCGGGCCATTTCGCCTGGCACCAAGGCTGCAATGACAGGTTTCGACGGCGCGAGCAAAAAGCTCCGCGGCCGTCATGAGGAGGAACCCGATGTCTCGCTGGATGAAGGTGGCTCTCGTCGCGCTCGGTCTCTCGGTGGTCCCCGTCTCGTACGCCCTCGCCGACAATGGTGATGCGGCGGTCGCGCAAGGGGCGAAGGACGGCAAGAAGGGCAACAAGAAGCACTTTCCGATGAACGGCGACCAATTCGTCGAGAAGGTCGACGCGCGCATGGCGAAGTCGAAGACCCGCATCGACGCGAAGCTCGACCACAAGAAGGTCCCCGCCGACAAGCAGAAGGAAATCCTCAGCGAGTTCGACCGAGGCAGCGCCAAGATTCACGCAGCAGCCGTCGTCGCCGCGAAGGACGGCACCGTCACCGCCGACGAGGCGAAGAGTGTTCGGTCACTCGCGAAGGAGACGCGCAAAGCGATGCGCGAGAAGTACGGCATCGCCAAAGAGGGCAAGGGCGAGGGCAAAGGCAAGAAGAAGGGCCACAAGAAGGGCAAGGGCCAGCCCGCCTGAGCCGCTCAGCAGCCGATTAGCGCGCGACTTGGACGATGGGGAGCGGCTTGCGCCGAAGCTGGTCGGGGCGCGCCGCTCCCGTCTTCGCCGACGGATTCGATGCTTCTGCAGGGCCCCAGGTGCCGTCGTCGTGAAGCTCGTCGGCGCCGGTACGCGCAGTAGAGCGCTCACAAACGCACGCGGCGGACACTAGGCCCGCCGCGCTGAGAAGAATGATCGTCGTGAGCTTCATGATCCGAATGGTGGCAAACCCACCATCCGCATCAAGGACAAACTCCGATCACTCGGTCGCGAAGTCGGTCCAGCCGTCCATCCACTTGTCGGAAGCGTCTTTGAACGCGCCGACATACGTGGCCGAGGCATCGACCCCGTCACCGACCGGCGTGCCACCCGCGATCGTGCTCGCGGGCGCCCCGTCCGGCGTGGCAGCGAAGCAGCCGGCCATATCCGGACCGTCGGTGGTGTTGCCTTCGCCGTCGGTGAACCAGGCGATCTCGTCGAACATGCCGTCGTCGTCCTCGGTCGGCAGACCGTCGTCGCTCGCCGGTGCGTCTTCGACGTACGCGACGTTCTCGACCGTGTTGCCGACGATGACCGAGTGCGTCACGTCGACGTCGGTCGGCGGCACATCGCGGAAGTCGACGCCCGCCTCGAAGCCCGTGACGAGCGCATTGGTGATGGTCGCCTTGAAGCCGCGGCGGAAGAGGAATCCGTATTGCTGCTTCGGCTGGTCGCCGTTCTGGCCGCAGAGCGTGATGTTCGAGATCTTCGGATTGGTGACCGGCGTGACCGTCGGATCATCCGCGTCGTTGTCGCACTCGAGACCGTTCGCGTCATCCGCGATGCTCGGGTCTTGCGCGAGGAAGAGGAACTGGAGCGAGCCGACGTAACCCGAATCGAAATCGAAGCCGTCGTCGCCATTGCGGAAGCAGACGAGGTGCGACGCATTGACGGTGCCGCCGAAGAACTCGAAGCAATCGTCGAGGGTGTTCTTCACCTGGACGAAGTCGATCGTGGTTCCCTTGCCGACGCCGCCCAGCGTGAGGCCGTTGATCTCGTTGCCGTCGGCGATCTCGATGCCGCCGAACTCGATGCGGACGTACTTGAGCGTGCCGCTGCTGTCGTTGGCGTCGTCGCCGCCGAAGAGCTGGGGATCCTGGAAGCCTTCGACCTCGGCTTCGCCACCCGCCTCGTTGATCGGCGCGCGACCGAGGAGCACGACGCCGCCCCAATCACCTTCTTCTCGCTCGCCCGCAGGAAGCGCGCTCGTGAAAACGATGGGCGCATCCTTGGTGCCTTGCGCGTCGATCTTGCCACCGCGCTGAACGACGAGCGTGCCGAGCGTGGCCTTGTCGCCGACGATCGTCGTGCCCGCTTCAATGGTGAGCGTCGCACCGTCCGGGACCGAGACGACACCCTTGAGGGTCCATTTCGTGTCCTTCGTGAGCGTCATCGAGCCGAGCTCACCTTCGAGCGTCTGCTCCTCGGTGGGGGCTCCGCCGCCTTCACCGCCGGCGCCGTCCGACGATCCCCCGCCGTCGCCACCGCCATTGCCGCCGTTGCCGTCCGTGTCGTCGCCGGAATCACCGCACGCTCCAGCGAACGCGACGGTACCCATCAGCAGCGAAGTCATCACCAATCGGTGAAAGCTCATAAACCGTGCCTCCTTCATATGGCGCGCGCAATGTGCAGGGGGGTCGTGAAGGCGACGCGCCGAGTGCGTGACAAGTTGGTAGCGGTTCAATATGAGAGAGCGACACCAATCGAGAAGGTTCTGCCGGTGTCGTACGATTCGAACACATTCGAGGTGTCGCCGTAGCGCCGCTCGACAGGGGCATCGATGAGATTGGTCGCAGAGCCTCGGACCTCGACGTGTTTTCCAATCTTCTGCCCGACCGTCACATCGAGGCCGTGACGTGGCCCCTCGTAAACATCCGGAATGCCTTTCGTACCAACGAACGTGAGCCGCGGGCCGACCAGATTGTAGAGGATGCGAGCGCGCGTGCCGGTCTCCTCGTAATCGAAATCCAGCGCGATGTTCGCAATGTACGGGGCTTGAAGCGACAGCGGCCGCGACTTGCTCGTCAGCGCCTCTTTGCGGCCACTGGTGTCGACGTCGACCGTGGAGTGCGCGAACGTGACGTTGCCGATCAAGCTGAGCGGTCGAAGAACCTTCGCGAAGATGTCGAAGGATTTGCGCGCCTCCAGCTCGATGCCGAAGAGATTTCCACCGAGGCCATTCTCGAACGAGAGGACGCCACTGCCGGTATCCGAATAGAGCACCTGCTCGATCGGGTTCTCGAATCGCTTGTAAAAGGCGCTGACGGCGAGCACCTCACGGGCCGTGGGAAAGTACTCGAAACGAGTATCCGCATTGACGATGCTCGTGTTCACCAGGTCGGGGTTCCCACGAATCTGATTCCCGCCGAAGTAGTCCGTGTACGCAAAGGGGGCGAGCTCGCGAAGCTGGGGCCTCGCCACCGTGCGCGTGAGCGACGTTCGGAAATTCATGCGCGGTGACGGGGTCCAGATCAGGGACGCCGACGGGAGGACGGCGATCTCGTCGGACTCCGTACGAACCGTCTCCGCGTCACGGTCGGTCGGATCGAACGGGAGAATGAACGACTCTGACGCCTCGAGCCGCGGCCCGACGACGATGCGCAGCTGCTCGATCGGTTTCGCGTCGACCATCGCATAACCCGCATACACATTCAGTCCGGCGGTGTACCCGTCGTTGTTGGCGGTATTTTCTTCGAGCTGGAGGAAGCCACCTCGAATGTTCTCGTTCGTG
Organism: Polyangiaceae bacterium; assembly: GCA_013361525.1. Lineage (GTDB taxonomy): Bacteria > Myxococcota_A > Polyangia > Polyangiales > Polyangiaceae > Xiheicaenibacterium. Next base: position 37,976 of record JABFXY010000034.1, read on the forward strand.
AAGAGTTTGTCTGGACAGCTCAGCTCGAAGTTCGGTCCGGGGCAGGCATCGAATCCATCGGGTGCGCCCTCGCGATCCGGACGGAAGCGGAAACGTCGTGCGAGGAACTCACGATCACGGAGATTGATCAGCGTTCCAAACTTCACCTTCACGTCGTCGCGTTGCTCACCCGACAAGAGAGGCTGCGTGATGTCGAGTTTCGCGGAGACCGTCGTCTCGCCTTGCTCCGAGTAGAAGTGGGATCCGCTCGAGCTGTCGTCCTCGAACGTATAGGTATTGAAGTTGCCGTCGTACTGATAAACAGCGCCGCGGGTGTTCGGCTCGTCACGGCTGGCCCGGGCGATGCCCACGCCGTACTCGACCTCCATTCGATTGAGCGGAGCGATCACGCTCTTGCCGTGGAGCTCTCCGAAGGTCATCGATCGCGAAACGAACGACAGGCGCGTATCTGCGACCTTGGCGCCGCCTCGATCCTTGTGAGTACCGATAACGGAGCTTGCCTCGTTGTCCGACGCCCGCGTGTGCATGGCGGTGACGCTGATGGTGTGGTCTTCGCCAATTTCCAGCGTCACACCGGCGAGCGCGCCCCATGAGACCTTGTCCGTGGACCGCCCGTATAGGAGCTTCTGGTCCCTCTTGAAGCCGTCAACAATTTCGGATCCCGTCGCGCCGTCGGCGGGATTTGTAACGCGTCCGATAAACGCATTGGTCCTGCTCTCGAACCGTCGATCGTAGACCAGCGCACCCATCACACCGACGCGTCCCCAATTACCGAGAGGCCAGGAGTTCGCGATGACGAAGTTTCCCGAGTGGTTGGGCGGCGTAATCGCGCGACGCGCGGAAAGGGGCGAGTTCAGCTTTTCACCGTACTCGGCGATCCGCTCCTTCGTGATGAGCTCGCCGTTTTCGTCTTCCAAGCCACGAACGATCTTCGACGACGGGAGGCCCTCGGGGAGGGCGCGCGAGCCGTCGTCGATTCCGAGCCAATCGAGGCTGCCGCCGTCGTAGGTGAGCGACTCGGTGAACGTGGAGCTCGTGTTGAACCCCATCGTCAAGCTGCCGGCGATGGTCAGCGCATTCGGAATACGCCGCGTATTGATACGCACCGACCCACCGGCAAAATCACCCGGAACATCCGGCGTGAAGGTCTTCACGATGGTGAGGCTGTCGAGGATCTGCGACGGGAACAGGTCGAGCGGGACGGCCTGGCGATCCGGCTCGGGGCTCGGCAGGGGGAAGCCGTCGAGCAGCGCATTGGTGTACCGCTCGCCGAGACCGCGAACGAACAAGAACCTCGATCCTTCGATGTTCGCGCCGACCACGCGCTTCGCAGCCTCGGCGGCGTTGCGATCGTTGGATTTGGTAATTTCGGCGCGACCGATGGAGTCGCCGGATGCGGCGGAGCGCTGCCGCTCGAGGAGCAATCCTTCGACGCTGGTCTTGTCGACCTCGACCACCGTCTCGATACCCTCTTCGACGACGTTCTCTTCGGGGTCGACCTTGACGTCGATGCGCGCAATCGCGCCCGCAGCGACGACGATGTCGGGGATGCGGACGGGCTTGTGGAGCTCGTAGGCGACCTGTAGCTGGTATTTGCCGGGCGGGACTTCCAGGCGGAAGGAGCCGTCGATCTCCGTCAAGACGGCGATCTTCGTCCCGACGATGCCGACAAATGCATCAATCGCCGGCTCGCCGAGCTTGGACTCGGTGACGATGCCGACGATGGCGCCCTTTCCTTTGGGGGGCGGCTGTTTGAGTGAAATGCCCGGGTCTTCTTCAGCAACCTCTTCCTCCGCCGGCTCTTCGGGAGCGGGCTCGGCTTCGGGCTCCGGTTCCGGCTCCGGCGGGGGCTCGTCTTGGGCATACGCGACGCCGCCCGACAAGATGAAGATGGACAACAACCAACCGTCCAATCGGCGGGCAACGCGTCTCATAAGTAAATATCAATCAGGGTTCGGGCAGCTTCTTCGTGACGATCGCAATCGACTCGGCGCCCGCTTCGCGGCACTTGTCGACTGCGGCGACGACTTGGCCGTAGGGCAGCTGGTCGTCCGCGTCGAAATGAAGGACTTTGTGCTTCGCTCTCGCGAGGCGATCGGGAATGACGGCTGCGAGCTCGTTCGGCTGCACGACTTCCCGGTTGATGCGCATCGTCCCCGCTTTGTCGATGGTGAGGACGAGGGGCTCGTCCGATTGCTCGGGGGGCGGCGTGTCGTCCTTCGCGTCGGGCGGGATGCTGAGCGAGAAGGTCTTCGTCAACATCGGCGCGACGACCATGAAGATGATCAACACGACGAGCGCGACGTCGACCAGCGGGGTGATATTGACGTTGGGCCGCGGGTTCTTGCCGGATCCCGCGGCCGGTGCTGCCATTCCCATGTCAGCTCTTCCCGTCCTCGTCGCACGCATCCACCTTCAGCGCGACGGTCCCGAAACCCACCTTTTGGAGCGAAGCGAACGCCTCGCGCACGGTGCCGTAGGGCAACGCCGCGTGGGCTTTGAGGATGAGCGGCCTCTCCGGCTCTTTCGAGCGGACGGCGGCGAGCGTCTCGAAGAGCTCCGCTTTGGTGACGACCTTGTCTTCGAGGAGGAATTGACCTTTGTCGTCGAGGACGACTTCGAGTGCGTCCTCGAGCTTCTCCTCGTCCACTTTGCTCACCTCGGGAAGGACGACGGGCGTGCCTTCCTGGAGGTTCGGCGCAATGACCATGAAGATGATGAGCAGGACGAGGACCACGTCCACGAGGGGCGTGACGTTGATCTCCGGCTCAGGCTGCTTGCCGTGTTTCGACGTCGCTGTTGCGCTCGTGCGTATCCGCATGACGGAACTCCATTTCGTCGAGCAGCTGTCCGGCCGAGCGGCCCAGTGCAGCTTCCACGGCGCCCACCCTGCCCGTGAGATAGTTGAAGCAAATGACTGCCGGGATCGCGACCGCGAGACCCAGCGCCGTCTCGATGAGCGCCTCGCCGATTTGCGTGCTCACCGTGCCGATGCCGCCTGCGTTCTCCTGGCCAATCTTCTGGAAGGCCGCGATGATACCGATGACCGTGCCGAGCAGACCGACGAACGGGGTAATCGAGCCGATGGTCGCGAGAATGCTCATTCCGCGGCGGATGTCCGTGCCGAGCGCCTCTTGTTGGCGCGCCGACTCGTTCTTGATCATCTCGAGGCCGGCGGCCGTCACGTCGCCGCGGCCCAGGACCGAGTGATATTTCGCAATGATGGAGCCGAAGAGGCGCGCGAGCGAGCTGAGTTTGTATTGTCCCGCGACGACCAACAGATTGTCGGTGTCCCAGGTCTCGATTGCCCGCTCCGCCTTGGAGGCGAACTCGCGAGAGAGCTTTGCGCTCTTGGACAGGGCAATCATGCGCTCGATCGTGACGGAGATGGCGAGCACCGCCATCATCAGGATGAAGACCGTGATGGCTTTGTTGGGCCACCACATCTCTTTCCAAATGTGCTTGAGATCAAACATGGGATGACTCGCTTCTCGTTCACTTCAGAGTGACCGAAAGAGGGACTTTCTTCGTGACTTGGATGGCGGAGCCATCGGCCTTCATGCGCGCGGGCTCACAGGTCCACGCTTGTACCGCTGCGACCGCGAGCGCTTGCAGCTCGGACGGGCCGCTCACGGCTTTCACATTGGTGACCGCGCCGGACGCGGTGACCGTGTAGCTGACGACGACCTTGCCTTCGACGCCAATCGCCTTTGCGCGCGCGGAGTCGATACCGCGCTTTTTGCATTTGGGAGGGTCGTAATCCGCCGGATTGGGCTTCGGAGGAGCCGTCGCCTTCGGCGGAGGGGGCGGCGGAGGCGGAGGTGGCGCGGCCGGCGGAGGGGGCGGCGTGCCGCCGGTCCCATTGCCGCTTCCGGTCCCCGTGCCATTGCCATTTCCAGAGCCGCTGCCCGACCCGCTCGACGGGGTATCGTCGGCGTAGTCGAACCGCTTTTTCTCCGTGACCGTCGTCGGTTGAACGACAGGGCGCGGTGTGGGCGGCGGGGTGACTGCGGGGACGACCGCCGCGGGGGGCGGCTCTCCCCCGCCGCCGGCTTCACCGGGCTCTTCGACGAGCGCGATGTTGTCGACGATCTTTTCGCGCTTCTTCTTTTCCGGCGGCGCGTCCTTGTGGACGAATGTGGCGGCGCCGTACCCTCCGACAAAGAGGATTGAGGTCGCCAAGGCGCCGCCGATCAAGAGGCGCTTGATCCGCAGAGGGTCCAGTTGCGGCCTTGACCAGACGTCGAGCATCGGCGGGGCGCATTTACCCTCCCCTCTGTGACAATTCCTCGACGCGGATGAAAATTGCCCGGGGCACGATCGTGGCAAATCCAATCAGCTGCTAGCCTCGGCGACCGGAGGCCACAGTGGACGACATCTCGGCAAAGTTCGACGACGCACAGAAGCGCGTGAAGACGCTCTCGAAGACGCCTGGGAACGAAGACCTGCTGGAGCTTTATGCGCTCTACAAGCAGGCGACGAGCGGCGACGTGAGCGGCTCACGCCCCGGCATGATGGACTTCAAGGGCCGCGCAAAGTTCGACGCGTGGGCATCCAAGAAGAGCATGAACAAAGGCGACGCGATGACGAAGTACGTCGCGCTCGTCGATCGCCTCGCGCGCTGACGCCTTCAGATCACGCGGTCGCCGAGAGCGTCGCCTCGCTCGAAGCGGGCGAGGTTCTCGAGGAAGTGACGCACGAGCGCTTTGAACTCGGTCGCGCGGCCGCCGGCGCTGTGAGGCGTGACGATGCAGCCCGGCGTGCGCCATAGCGGATGCTCGGGGGGCAAGGGCTCGGGGTCGGTGACGTCGAGCGCCGCCCCCTCGAGCGTGCCATCTTGCAGCGCGCGGAGCAGCGCGTCTTGATCGACGGTCGTGCCGCGCCCCACATTGACGAAGAGGGCGCCGCTGCGCAGCGACGCGAAGAAGCGGGCATCGACGATGCCGCGTGTCGAGGAAGCCTCCGGCAACGTATTGACCACGATGTCGATCTCGCCGAGCCGCGGCATCAGCACCGGCCAGGTCACCGTCTCGACGGGCTCGTCGCCGCGCGGATGCTCACGCACGACGACGACGCGCGCGCCGAGGGCCCAAAGGAGCTCGGCGAGCCGCCGGCCGATGGCGCCGAACCCGAGCACCGCGACCCGCTGCTCGGACAGAACGCGGGAAGCGCGGCGAACGGCATCGCTCGGCCACGCGCGCTCTCCTTGCTGATTGGCGTCGCATTGCGGGAGCCGGCGACACATCGAAAGAATCAATGCCAATGCGTGGGTCGCGCACGGCTCGGCATAAACGGTGGAGCTCGTCGTGAGGGCAATGCCGCGGGTGCGCAATGCCGACGTGACCTCGTGCGATGCGTAACGCGTGTAGCCGGCGCTCGTGAGGTGGACCCATTTCAATCGTCGCGCGCGCTCGAACGACTCGATCGCGGGCTGACCAAAGCAGATGTCCGCGTCGTCCATCGCCTGGTCGTCGATCCCGGATACGAGGTTCGAGCGGGTCGGGGCGCTCCCGACGACGACATCCCGACCTGCGAGCCCCTCACGAAGAAGAGAGGAAGCATCGTCCGGAAATGTGGCGCCGATGAAAATGCGAAGGCTCATGTCCGTCTCCTCGCGCGCGGTCACCGAACGATCCCGCGTCGCTTCAGATCCTCGATCGAGGACCCATTCATTCCGAGAACGCTCGCGAGGACGTCGCCCGTGTGCGCGCCGATCTCCGGCCCCGCCCATTGTGTCCGTCCCGGTGTATCGAGCAGCTTCGGTGCGATCGACGGTAGCTCGAACGTCCTTCCCTCGGCGTCGGCTGGCTCCCACAAGCCGCGCGCGACGAAATGGGGATCGTCCGCGATCGCTGCGGCATCGTTGACCGCGCCCGCGGGAATGCCGGCATCGAGCAACGTCGCGACGGCGTCCGTGACTGGGCGGTTCGCCGTCCACGCGCAGACGGCGGCATCGATCTCCTGCGCCCGAAGGACACGCCCGCGATTCGTCGCGAGATCGGCTTCGGCGGCGAGATCGGCGCGACCGACGAGCGTCATCAGCTTGCGAAAGAGCCCATCGGTATTTGCGCCGACGACGACGTGATGACCATCGCTACAGACATACGCATTCGAAGGGACGACGCCGGTGATCGTCGGACCCGATGGCCCGCGCACGATCCCGAGCGAGCGATATTCGGGCAACACCGACTCCATCACGTTGAGGATCGACTCGGTGAGCGCGACGTCGACGACCTGCCCGCGACCGGACTTCTCGCGGTGTAGAAGCGCGAGGAGCACGCCGATCATCGCGTGAAGGCCGCCGAGCGTGTCGCCGAGCGAGAGATTGGTCCGTACGGCGGGCTGCCCGGGCATGCCGGTGATATGCCGCAGGCCCGCCGCGGCCTCGCAGACCGAAGCGAAGCCTGGGCGCTGGCGGTACGGACCGGTTTGGCCGAACCCGGAGACGCGCACGAAGACGAGCCGAGGATTTTCTGCGAGCAGCGCCTCAGGCCCGAGGCCCCAACTTTCGAGCGTCGTCGGGCGGAAGTTCTCGACGAGCACATCGGTCTTCTTCGCGAGGTCGCGAACGAGCCCACGGCCCTCATCGGTGCGCAGATCGACCGCGATGCAGCGCTTGTTTCGCGCGAGGCTCCGCCACCAGACGCTCGTATCGCCATCCATGCCGCGCCACGTGCGGATCGGGTCACCCGAGGGCGGCTCGACCTTGATCACGTCCGCGCCGAAATACGCGAGCATCGTCCCGGCGAACGGCCCCGCGAGCAGCTGCCCCAGCTCCAGAACCTTCAGACCATCGAGAGGCCGCTCCGTCACGGCGCCCAGGGTAGCAAGCCATCCAGCTCGACGAAGCCGTGTCAGTGCCGCGCGGTTCGGCCCGTCTTCACGGTCGCCGTCCTCGAAGAAACGAAATCGAGGAGGCGACGACGAAACCGGTCCTTGACACGACGTCTCGTTCCGACCATGGTGCGCCGTCGCCGCGACAAGCGGCCTCGAAAGAGGACGCATGCGTAGGCTCCGGGGCGTAGCGCAGCCTGGTAGCGCACCTGGTTCGGGACCAGGGAGTCGGAGGTTCAAATCCTCTCGCCCCGACTCTTGTCTCGCAGCATAGCTGCTCGAGGCATGTTCGTTTCTTCGGCCGACCCTGTACTTCGCTTCGCTCGTACAGGGCTCGGTCAAATCCTCTCGCCCCGACAAGATAGTGAAAATTGCCGCGGAAACGCGGCTTTTTCCGTTTGTGGCGCGCCCGCGCTCGGGCGCGAGCTACTCGCGCAAAAGGTTGCCGCTCACTCGGGAAAGCAGGCGTTGAGCTCCGCGCAGGCAGGTAAATCGACGGCGCAGAGGTCGGCGGCGAACTGGACGATGCAGGTCTCGCCCTGAGCCACGGTGGCTGTGCAGCCGGGATCCAACGCGTCGAAATCGCTGACGCAGCCATCCACGGTCCCCACGGTGATCGTGAATCCGTCGCCCTCCTTGACGGTGCCGGGACCGCCCTCTTCGGCGATGAGCCACTCGCAGAAGGTGCGCTGGTCCTCGGCAGTCAGGCTACCGATGGTCGCGTCGTTGGCGACCCAGTCATGCACAATCGCCGAGCGGAGTCGCATCCCTCAATGCTTCGCTCACAGCGGCCGTGGTGATGCGATCGCATGCATCGCAGACCGGGCCCGATCCTCCCGTTCGGCACGGCGCTGACACGCCACGAATGGCGCGATTCGTTCGCCGTGGCCGTACCGTCACATCATTCGACATCCAACGATTCGCCCCCCCGATATATGGGCTCGCGATTTACGTCACGACGGTTTCGCCCCGTTGCTCCGTGCCTCCATCGCCTTGATGCTCTTCTCGAACGACTTGGCAAAGATGCCTTTGCCGACGGTTCCGACGACCGCTTCGAGCAGCTTGCCTTTGATGTTCTTGCCCTCTCGCACCACGACGAGGTCCACCTCGGTCATCCCGTCGGGAAGCTCCTTCAAGGTGTACGTGTGGCTCGAGTCACCACCCCAGAAGTTCGAATCGGTGGTCTTGAGAACGATGTGCTTGGGGTCGGTCCAGTCGTAATCCAGGCGCTCCCAGATCCCGCTCGATCCTTCGGTGACGTCGGCGTGCCCGGGACTCTGTCCGTGCACCTTCGTGTATTCGTTGCTGCTGCGCTCGAAGATCTCGGCACGGCCGGGCCCAAAGTCGGTCAGCCCTGCGAGGAATTGCGCCGGCGTCAGGGTGGTCGTCTGGTTGAGGTGGATTGTGGCCATTTGCGTGCTCCTCCCGCGGGGTGGTCGACCGCTCATCGGAGGTCGTCCCCGTCGTTGAGTAGAACAAGAATCGCGCCATTACGTCGTCCGAGCGCTCGCTAACGAGACGATCAGCGCTCGGCGCCGGAAGCAATCCGCTCGAGGAGCTCTTCGAGGAGCGACCGCTCGCCCTTCGTCAACACAGCCGTGTCGTCGAGAGACGCACGCAATGCAATGGCCGCCCCGCGCACGCCGGAGCTCGGCGTTGCAATGGCCTCGCCGCAGATGGCGGTGATGGCTGCCTCGCGCGCGAGCTCCGACAAACCGAGGTCGCGATTGGGCTCGGCCTCTTCGAGGAGCGTCTTCACGATGCCGATGCACACGGACTGAAGGAGCGCGAGCGCACGCTCTTCGGTGACGCGGAGCCTGCCGGCGGCGGCGATGCGCCGTATGCGTCGCCGCAAGACATCCATCCCCGCGAGGGTCGCCGGCGAGGCTTCGCCGGGCCGGACGTCGCGGCTCATGAGCGCGAAGAGCTCGGGGTGGGTGAGCCCGAACGCGACATGCGTATCCCAGCCTTCACGCAGGTCGTCGACCGGATCGGGATGTGGTTTGCGCTTCGCCTTCTTCGCGACGTACGTGGCGACCGCATGCTCGGCGACCGCGTCGAGCAGGCCTTGTTTGTCGCCGAAGAATCGGTAGATGGTCGGCGCCTGCACCGACGCAGCGGCCGCGACCGCGCGCGTCGTCGCTGCATCACGCCCGCCCTCGGCGATGAGACGAGCCGCCGCCACCACGATGCGCTCGCGCACGTCCTCACGTTCCTCGGGCTCGGCTTTGCTCATCGAACGACGCTCACGGGCGATTCCTATCACCGCTCGCTCGGTTGCATGCGCGTGTTATCAATGATACCACTTAACGGTTACCACCGATAACACACAGTCGCCACAGGAGCAGAGCCATGATCATCGTCACCGGGGCCACCGGCCAGCTCGGCCGCGCCATCGTCCGAGCCCTCGTCCAACGTCGTCCCTCGGCAGAGGTGGGGGCGAGCGCACGGGACGTGGAGAAAGCCGCCGACCTCGCCGCACTCGGCGTCCGCGTTCGGCAGGCAGACTTCGAGAGCCCTGCGTCCCTATCCCACGCATTCGAGGGTGCGTCGCAGGTCCTGCTGGTCTCTTCGAATGCGAGGGCGCACGGCGGGGACCCCCTCGCCCAGCACCGCAATGCGATCGAGGCGGCGCGATCGGCCGGCGCGGGCCGGGTGCTCTACACGAGTCATATGGCGGGGAGCCGGACGTCGGCCTTTCCCCCGATGCGCGATCACGCCGCGACGGAGGAGATGCTCGCGTCCTCGGGTCTCGCGTGGACGTCGCTCCGCAACGGCTTCTATGCGCAAAGCGGCCTGATGATGCTCGGCGAGGCGCTGAAGACGGGCGAGCTCGCCCTGCCGGAAGAAGGAAAAGTCTCGTGGACGGCACACGCCGACCTGGCCGAGGCGGCCGCCGCCGTTCTCTGCGAGGAGGGTCGCTTCGACGGACCAACCCCGCCACTCACCGGGTCGGAAGCGCTCTCCCTCGCCGAGCTCTCGACGATCGCCGCCGACCTGCAACGCAAGCCGCTTCGACGCGTGTTTCTCACCGACGATCAACACCGTACGAAGCTCGCGGCGCGGGGTCTTCCTCCCGCCGTCGCCGAAATCGCTATGGGCTTCTTCGTCGCGAGCCGGCGCGGTGAGTTCGTCGCCGTGGACCCGACGCTCGAGAAGCTGATTGGGCGCCCGCCGGTTCGAATGAAAGACTTCGTGGCTCAGGAGATCGACCGTTGACGTTTCGCTCACGCAGAAAACGGAAGCAACCACGACCGCACCGCCGACAGCACATTGCGCGGAGGCAAATCCGCGAGCCCGACAACGACGGCTTCGGCGTGCGTATTCGCGCGGACCGTTCCGTGGAGACGGTCCCATAGCGAAAATACCAAGCCGAAATTCGAGTCGAGCTCGGCAGGCTCGATCGAATGGTGGATGCCGTGTGTACGGGGCGTGGTGACGATCTTCGACAGCCGCGTATCGACACCGTCGCCGAGATCGATGTTCGAATGATGAAACAGGGCGGCGAGAAGGAGCGCGACCTCGTACGCGAGCGCGAGACGTGGGCCGACCCCTGCGAGCGCAACCTGGAGGCACCGTCCGGGAATGGTCAAGAGGACCTCGCCGGGGTGGAAGCGAACGGCGGTCGTCGCGTCGACGTCGATGTCTGCGTGGTGCGCCCGATGGAATCGCCAGAGCAGCGGCCAATGATGGTCGGCTCGGTGCAGCCAATACATCGCGTAGTCGAGGACGAGGAACCCGACGAGGAGTCCCGCGGGCCCACGAAGGCGGGTCCACCGTAGAACGCCGAAGCCGCGTCGCTCGGCTGCGCACGCAGTCGCGACCATGGCGGGTGCGAGCACGAGCCGGATCGCCAGCGCGGCTCCGAGCGCGAAGGAGGCATTGATGGGGTATCGGTCGCGCCGCTCCACGACCCTGGGCCGAAGGGGCCGGCGCGCCTCGAGCACCGACGCGACCGCTCCCCAAGCGATCGCGAGCGGAGCGCCGACGAGGTCGGTGACGGTCAGACGGCGCATGCCGCAGATCGAAGCATGGGGCGATCCAGCTGCGCTCCCACAGCCACATCAGCGACCGTACGTGCCTCGAATGTGGCGGCAAGCGTGCCTCGAACGGTCGTGCGCGATGGAACGGTCCCGTGACTCCGTAGGGATCGACATCCCCGTCGCAAACCACCGAGGAGGTGACTCTTGAGGTTTCTCGCAAAATCGATTCCCGTCGCGGCGTCGCTCGCCACGGCGCTCGCCCTCGTCGCGCTCGAGGCCCGGGCAGACCAGTGCATGGCCGTCAGCGCGACCCAAGCGGATCAGGCGGTATCGATCCTCAATCAGCAGAAGGATGTGCGCGAGCACTGCGCCCCCTGCAAAGACAACACGACGACCAGCTACATCGTGGACGTCGCCAGGCACGAAACCCGCGGCAAGAGCGGCGACCTTCACATCGTCACCGTCAAGGATGCGAAGGGAAAGGTGCACGAGCTCGACCTCGCGTACACGTACGTGCGCCTGAAGGGCGACACGAACAAGTTCACGAACCTCGCGGCCCTCGTCGGCTGCCCGGCAGAGGGTGTCCCCGCGCATATCGACGGAGCAGGAAATCATCTCGATTAGATCGGCGGCCTCCTCGACGCGCGTGCGAACGGCGACGCGCGCTCGCGCGGAAGGTGCGTAGCGGACCATTGCGAAGAGTCGGTCGCAGATGGCAAAACGACGATGCCGTGTCTCGCAATTTCGCGCGATTCCTAATGGCAATAGCGTGGCAGCCCATTTGCACGGGCGCCGCGCATGCCGGACATCCACGGGTATCGAGCCGCGCGGGCGCGGCTCGTCGAAGCCATCGCCGTCGCCATTGCCCTGGAAGGCTGCTGTCACGACGTCGTGCAACCGATCGGCGAGGAGTGCTTGGAGCTGCAAGACGCCGACGACGCGTGCCCGTCGGAGGATGAAGCCGCCGCGGCGCTCGAGGTCGAGCTCGTCCTCGCGCCGGGTGAGAAGTGGCCTGCGCGCGAATACGTCGACGGGAACACGACATACACGATTCCCGCGGAATGCTGCTACGAAGCGGCCGAGACGGCGCGGGAGTGTTGGGGCAGCAATTGCCACGGCTTTGGTCGGCCGCTCCTCGTCGGGCCGGTCGCGGCAAAGCCGGACGTTCGCGTCCGTGCAACCCAATGGGCGATCTCCGCGCGAACGTGCCCGCGCACCGACGAGCTGTCGCCGACGGCGCGCCGGTATCTCGGGAACGTATGGCTCGAGCGCGCCCTCGCCGAGCACGCGGCCGTGGCGTCGTTCGCAGTGTTCATAAGCGAGTTGCTGACGCTCGGCGCGCCTCCGTCGCTCCTCCGCGCGGCTCGCCTGGCCGGCGCGCAGGAGAGCGCGCACGCCGAGCTTTGCTTCGCCATTGCGAGCGCCTACGCCGGCGAAAGCTGGGAGGCGGCGCCTTGGGATCCGCCCAGGCCCGAAACGCCGGTATCGCCCGTGACGTTCACGGAGCGGTTGGTCATCGAAGGATGTTTCTCCGAGACCATCGGCGTCGCCGAGCTCGCGGCACGCGCGGCCCACGCGACCGATCGCGGCGTCCAGCGTGCGCTTCGCCGGCTCACCGCGGACGAGACAGGCCACGCCGCCCTCGCGTGGCGGACGCTTGCGTGGATCATTCGCGTTCATCCCGAGACGCGCGACGCGGCGGTCTCTGCACTTCGACGAGCCGCCGAAACGCTCGTCGTCACCGAAGGAGTCGGTGCTCGCAGCCCCGCGCTCGAAAAACACGGTGAGCTCTCTCGACCCGCTCGGGCGCGGATCCATCGCTCGGCCTTTGACGAAATCGTCATCCCCTCGGCGCGTCGAGCGGGATTGTTCGCGGGCACCATGAAACGGGATGAGGCGTTGCTGTGACGACTCGAAGCGTCCTCCGCGCGTGCACCGCGTTCTTTTGCTTGTCGTCGTCGTTCCTGTTGTTGGCGAGCGACGCGCTCGGGCAAGACGCCCTTCCCCCGCCCTCTTCCGGCGCGACAGCCGCGGTACCCGCCCCGGCCGAAGCACCGCGAGCACCGGTTGTGGATCCGGCGTTTGCGGTCGGCTTCTCCGGAACCGCCGGGGTGGATTTTCTCTTCGGGCGGGCCCAATTCAACGAAGAGCTGAGGCGCCATGGGTACGAAGATCTCGGCGTCGCGACTGGGGCATTCGGGCTACGAGCCTCGGGCTTCATCCACGGCTGGGAGCTGTCGTTTGCGCCGAAATGGAAATACTGGAACGGCGCCGACGATCCGAGCCGCGGGCCGACGTTCAGCGGGGTGAGCCTCTACATGGAGGCGGCCTACGATCTACTTTCGCAGCAGGTCTTTACCTTCGCGCCGACGATCGGCTTCGGCTGGTCGCAGAGCTCTGTGTGCGTGCGTGGAAGCCCCGAAGACGTGCCGTCGAACCGGGGCCCGATGTTCTCCCAGGTGCTCGACCATCCTGGCAAAGAGTCCTGCCTCGAGACCGAAGCCGTGGTGATGCGCGGCGGGTTCGTCCTCGGCCTCGCGATCGAGAGCGACATGAGCACCGGCGGGGGCACGGTATTCGTCAATCTCCGCCCGACCTTCGAATGGCCGCTGCAGAGCTCGCGCTACACCGTCGAGTACACGGATCTGCCGGCGTTCAGTGGACCTCACATGCCACATCCCGGCTTCGGCCTCGTGTACGAAACTGGCATTGTCTTCGGCGGCGGCCGGCGCTGAGCGCCTCGCCATTGCGTGGCGGAAGGCGTCGCTCTCGCTTCGCAATCGAAGGCGCACTCACTCGCCCATCGACGCGTGGATGCGGACGACGTCGGAGCGTGTGCTAGAGCTTCGCCATGCGGGGCGTACACACGAGTGGGGCTATCGGCGTTGCGTTGTGGGTGGCGGCCTGCGGCCCAGCGCCGGGCTACTGGGAGGACAAAACCGACCCTTACGCGTCGATGAAATCGCCGCTGTTCCAGGGTCAATCGATTCGCGGGCGCTGGGTCGGCGAAGGGCGTCAATCCGACGGACCCCGCTGGCAAATGGAGCTCGACATCGCCAACACCGATGAAGGCCCCTGCGCCATCGTCCATTATCCGGATCTCGATTGCATGGGCTATTGGACCTGCGACGGAGGCTCCGAGGCGAGTCGCATTCGCGCGACCGAGCACATCACCCACGGCGCGGGACGGTGCGCCGACAATATTCCAGTAGATGCCGGGTTCAGCTCCGACGGCGAGCAGCTCGTATTCGAGGCTCGCGCCGGTGAAATCGTCGCCGGCGCTCGCTTGGACCGCGCGCGCAGCGAATGATGGCGAAGACCGGTCAAAGCAACCGGTCTTCGCTGTTGAGCGCAAAATTCGACGAAAGCGGCGGCAACAGGTTTGCCGCCGTTTTCCGTTACCGGTCTGTGGCGCGCACAGGCTTGGGTGCCCAGTGCGAGCGTAGCGAGCCCCCCCCGGGCGGGACCCAAGCCGTCGTGCGCGCGCGAGAGCAAACAGTAAATTTCGTTAAGGCGCGTACACCGCGTTGAGTCGCTAAGCATGCCTTCCAGTTCTTGGAGGCTTGCAATGTCCAACACGAGAAACGGTGTGCTGCTCGGGATGTTCGGTTTGCTCGCGCTCGCTGTGAGCGCCGGGGCTTCGGGGTGCGAATCGGAGCCCTCGCCCATTACGCTCCACGGTGAAGACGAGCTCTTCCCCGGGTTTTCTTATTCGACGGGACTTCAGCCGCCGGGCTCCCCCGTCCAAGCCTCGTTCGAGGTGTCGGCCACCGGCTCGACCGTCGTCGAAATGAAGGCGCAGCCGAGCGGCTCGTCGGACTCCCCCGAATTGACCGGTATCCCCGACTCCGGGAGCGTGAAGGTGACCGGTGGATTCGCGATGATCGGGACGCTCAAGATCGATATCGACGGATTGCCTTCGTACGACGGACCCATCCCCGGTATCGAAAACGTCAATATCGCGGTCGATGGCACGGCGAGCTTCGATCCATTTTCGGTCGGCAAAGAGGTCAAAGTCAGTGCGGCGATTCCGCCGACACAGCTGCCGAAGATTCCGCTCCCCGGCGGGATCCCAGGTTCGCTGGTTCTCGAGGTCGGCGAGGGCAGCTTCGTCGAGATTGGTGTCACGGGGACGTGCGCCGGGATCGCGAGCGACAGCGCCTCCTATGCGGCCGACCTCACGCGCGGCGGCACACTCGTCATCAAGCCGAGCGTCGAGGTGGAGGTGCCGATCGTCGGCACCAAGACCTTCGACATTCCCTCGTTCACGGTCGATCTCGCGCTCGATGGGACCTCGATGTCCGCCAGCACGTCGGTGACCGAATACGGTGGCTCCGTCGACGGCGACAAAGCGGACGGCAAGACCTGCTCCGGCGACGGTGGTGGCGGGGGAGACGCTGGCGGAGGCTCCGAAGGCGGCGCTGGAGCCGGCGGCAACACGGGGAACGAAGGCGGCTCGACTTCGGACACAGGCGGCGGTGGAGGTAGCGGCTCGGACTTCGTGTGTCTCCTCGGCGAGACCTGCACGGCGCCGAACGCCGACACGTGCACGTGCTCCGGATGCGACTTCGCGACCTGCGTCGACGACGCCCAGGGCATCGCTGACTGCGTGTGCCCCGTCTGCGGGCAGGACCCGTTCTGCAGTGACACGGCCAACTGCGTCGACGGCGATGGCTGCGACCCGTTCGTGGAAGGCTGCCAATGCGCAGACTGTTTCGATCATCCCCAATGTGCTCCGTGACGGGGCGCCCTCTGATCGAGCGCGCCGCTCGACGCTCTTGAGTCGTCGGTCGAGCACGGTAAGACTCGGGGCCCTTGATCACCGCGCTGAAAAATCTGGTCGGCCGCCGCGAGACGGCGGAGCGTCCATCCGCCGCCGACGCTCATTGGGATCCGCGCTGGCACGGTCACCGGCTCGCGCGCGATCCGGGCAATCGCCGCTCGCTCTATTTGCCGATGCGAGACGGTCCGCGCGTCGCAATCGACGTGACGTTGCCGACCACCTACCGCGACGGGGTGAGGCTGCCGACGATCCTGCGGCAGACGCGGTATTTCCGCAGCGTCGAGATGCCCCCGATGCTGGATTTTCGCCTCAGCCGCGACGCGTTCGACATCGTGGCTGCGACGCGTGAGCGGTTCCTCGCGAAGGGGTACGCGTGGGTCGACGTCGACGTGCGCGGGTCGGGCGTGTCGAGCGGCTCGTGGCCGGGCCCCTGGTCGGAGGGAGAGGTGCGGGACGGCGCGGAGATCGTCGACTTCATCATTCGGCAGCCTTGGTCGAACGGGCTCGTGGGCTCGACGGGCATCTCGTACGAAGGGACGACTTGCGAGATGCTGCTCGCGAATCGGCACGAGGCCGTGCGCGCCGTGGCTCCTCGGTTTTCACTGTTTTGCGCCTACGAAGACGTCGCCTTCCCGGGCGGCGTCCACCTCGCTTGGTTCACCGAGCGTTGGGCTCGTTACAACCGTTTGCTCGACGACCACCGCGTGCACGACGCAATGGCGGAGCTCGTCTACGTGATAGCGCGCGCCCGTTCGGTCGAGCCTGCCATTTGGAGCGGGCCGGTGCGGACCTTGTTGGAGCGCTTGGGCCCGGAGCGCGCGACGCGCGCGATCGGCCTCGTATTCGGCGTTTTTCTGCGAGGCGGACGGCGCGTCGACGACGACCCCGACGGCTCGCTGCGCGCCGCCGCGCTGCTCGATCACGTCGCGAACGGCGACGTGCACCAGCTCTGTCTGCAGGGTTGTTACAAGGACGATGTCGCGCCCGGCCACGAGGACGTCGCCTTCGCGGGCGTCAGCCCTCGCGGGAATTTGCAGGCCATTGCCGCGTCGGGTGCGGCGGTCTTCAGCTATGGCGGCTGGCTCGACGGAGGGTATGCGCAAGCCGCGACGCGGCGTTTCGCGAGCCTCGCTGCTTCGCGCCCCGAATCGACGCGCTCGCGTTCCAGGCTGCTGCTCGGCCCGTGGGGGCACGCCGGCTTCTTCTCTCATGATCCGGCGAATCGAACGACGCCGGCGACGTTCCCGCACGAGGTCGAGCTCTTCGAGTTCTTCGATCGCGAGCTGCGAGGCGAAGCGAGCACCGAGAACCCCGTTCGGTACTTCACGCTCGTCGAAAACGCATGGAAGAGCGCGCCGACCTGGCCGCCGCCGAACGTGCGCGACGAGCGGATGTACCTCGACGTCTCGGGCACGCTGACCTCGTCGCGCCCGCGCTCGGAGGGGCGCGTCGAGGTCCATGACGACCGAAGCTTCGGGACGGGCGAGCGATCGCGATGGCGCGGTCTGCTCGCCGGGTTCGTACCGGCGGACTATCCCGATTTCGGCGAGCGAATCAAAGGACAGGTCACCTTCGCGAGCGCGCCGTTCGATGGTGGCTGCGTCGTGACCGGCCATCCGATCGTGCGCGTCTTCGCGCGTGCGCAAAGCGACTTCGGATTGATGGCCTACCTCGCGGACGTGAGCCCGGACAATCGATGGACGTACGTCAGCGAGGGGCAGCTCCGTGCATTGCACCGCGCCGAGACGACGCCGGAGCGCGGCTATGTCCCATTGACGCCGTACCATTCCTTCGACGCCGGAGACGGCAAGCCGATCGTACCGGGTGAAACGATGGAGCTTTCGTTCGGGCTGCTTCCGACGTCGTATTGGTTCCGCCCGGGCCATCGCGCGGCGCTCGTATTGACGCTCGGCGATTGCGACCATTTCAGCGCAATCGAGGGCTCGCGCGGGATCGAGCTCTTGCTCGGCGAGTCCTCTCTCGATTTGCCGATCGAGCGCTGAACCCGGCCCCTTCAGCCGGGGACGAGGCGCTCGAGCTCCGGCGGAAGCGGGCTCGTCGAGGTGAATGCAGGGACGACGGCGTCCCCGCCCCACGCAATGCGGTGGGCGTGCAACGCGTGACGCCCGAGGCCGTGCGACGGATCACCACCATAAAGCAAGTCGCCGAGCAGCGGATACGAAATGGCGGCAAAGTGCGAGCGGATCTGATGGCGGAGCGCGCGCGGGGCACGCGCCTCGACGAGCGCGACGCCATTGCTCTCGCGGATTTTCGTCCACGTGGTGACGGCGGGGCGCGGCACGTAGCGGGCGACGTCGCGCGGGTGCGTGCACGCGAGAACGCGCCGGCGGTCCTTCGGATGCGGCGCGAGCGGAATGTCGATCGTGCCTGCTTCGGGTAAGCCATCCGCGGGGACCAGGAGCAGGTAGCGCTTGTCGAGCCTGCCGTCGCGCAGCGCCTGGGTGAGCGTGGTGAACGCCTCCTCCGTGCGCGCGGCGAGCACGAGACCGGACGTGTCGGTATCGAGCCGGTGGCAAAGACCGGGCTCGCGTGGAGAGAAGCCGCAGCAGGCCACCTCCGGGAAGCGGGCGAGGAGCGCGTTCGCGAGCGCGCCCTTTTCGCCTGGAGCGAGCGGCGCGGTCGCCTGGCCCGCGGGCTTGTCCAAGACGAGCACCTGAGGCGTCTCGAGAACGACGGTGAGCGGCGCCGTCGGATCGGGAACGGCCGCCGTATCCGTCGCCTCGACGTCGACCTCGACGACGTGCCCCTCGGCGCCGACGTCGCCCTTCGCGGCGCGGCGAGCCAGCTTGCCCTCCGGCCCGATGCGCACGTGCCCATCGACGAACAGGCGTTTCACTGCATTTCGGCCGATACCGGGGAGCTTCGCGCAGAGCAGCTTGTCGAGCCGCACCCCCGCGTCGTCAGCACTGATCGTGAACCGCATCGCGTCGAGCATCCTAGTACACGATGTCGAAAGTTCGCGCGCGGATCAGGCATGACGCACGCGAGTGAGCGCCGGCTAGAAGAGGACGCCTCCGGTCACGCCGATCTGCACCACCAGGCTCTGCGACGCGGAGAGGCGGCCCGACGGTCCGTCGAGCACGTCGCGGTAGTCGGGGTTCGTCGGCGGATCACATCCCGGAGTGTCGTCGGCGCATGGCTCGTCGTCCGTGATCACGTGCTCGAACTCGTGCTTGAACGCCGCCGACAGGCCGAGCCGAATCAGCTGGCTCGCGCGCCAAACGAACGAGCCTGCAGCGCCGAGCGAGCCGTGCGTGTCCACGACGGTGACGCCGGTCTCGTAGCCGCGGACACCGGACGCTTCGGTCGGGGAACGGAGAGAGGGCGCCGGGCTCGAGCCGAGCGCATCGAAGAGGAGCGAGTAATCGCGCCCCCGCGTGACGAGCTCGCCGACGATTCGCGCGTCGATCCACACCCGCGACCAGCGCTCGCGGTTCTCCCAAGGGATGATTCCGATGCCGAGGTGAGCCTCAGCTCGCACGGGCAAGAGGGATGGTTCGTCCTCGAAGGTCGTCGCGAGCGGCGTGTCCGACATCGGTATCTCGAACCTCGCGCGAAGGATGCCGAAGGGCTCGATGTACTGAAAGCGACGGGAAATCGCGGTGCGAAGGACGAAGCCGACGGTGCCGCGCGAGATACCGGGGTCGCGCGCCTTGCCCCCGTCCGGCTCGTCGTCGTCGACGATGCCGTCGCGATTGATATCGCCCGGGTCCGCGCAGACGACCTGGCCCTCGGGAGGAGTCTCGTTGCAGGCGGAGAGCGCGGGGCCGATCGAGACCTCCGTCTCGAACGCAGCCGTCCAGGTCGGCAGCGATCGGTCGCGTGCCTGGTTCATGATTCCGACGTGCACGCCGAGCGCGATGTGCTCGACACCGCTGCGCTCCGGCGAGCGCATTGGCAGCTCGAAAAGGGTCTCCCCGCCCTCGCTCTGAACCTCCCCCTTGGGCGCATCGCCGAGCGTGGTCAGGTCGCGGTTGTCGGAAAGAACGATCGGCAAACGAGCGATACCGGCGATGTCGCGAAAGATGCCGATCCGTAGCTCTGGGATGAGGCGGGAGGAGAGAACCGAGGCGCGCGCGAGCTCCTCGCGGCCATCCCCTTCACCTCGCGTGATGACGCTGCGAACGACGTCGAGCTGATACGAGAGGAGAACCTCGAGGTCGAAGGGATCCTGATCGTCCGCGGCATCCGGGACGTCGACCACCTCACCGGGCTCGCGCATCATCCGCGGCTCACCCGGCACCGGTGGCTCTTCGGCGTGAGCGGCGCCGGCGAGCGAAATGAAGCAGCTCGTCGCACCGGCGACGATGAGCCTCACGTCGAGGAGCGCTCTCGATCGGCCTCGTCCACGGGTGGCGCCGCAGACGCTGCGTCCTTGGTGGCGAGGTCTTGTGCGGCGAGGTCCCGTGCGGCGAGGTCTCGTGCGGCGAGGTCTCGTGCGGCGAGGTCTTGTGCGGCGAGGTCTCGTGCGGCGAGATCTTGTGCGGCGAGGCGTGTCCGGAGCTCTTGCCGGAGCTCCGTCGAGAGCGACGGTAGCGTCTTCGCCGACGTGACCGGCGGGAGAGCCGGCGAGACGACACCATCGGAGCCGTCGCCGTCTCCTCCGTCGGGGGGTGGGGCGGACGGCAGCTGCGCTGTATCGGCAAGCATCGTTTCGGTCAGGTCGTCGCCGTTCTCGCGCGCGGCGAGCAACGCAGCGGCAGCCGCCGCGAGCGCGGGCTCGTCGAGATCTTCGGGCACGAGCGCGTCCGAGATGTCCTCCGCAGCGAGCTCTTCTTTGGCGTTGGAGAGGTCGCGCGACGTCTGATCGAGGCGATCGGCGAGGACGCCCAAGAACTGCCAGAGCAGCTTCACCGCCAGCTCGTACTCTTTGCGAAGGATCGCGAAGAAGTCGCCCCGACGCAGGGCGATGAGCTCGCTGCGCTCGATCGCACGCACCGTGGCGGAGCGCGGCGAGCTGCGAATGAGCGCCATTTCACCGAAGTGCTCGCCCGGGCCGACCTCGCTCAGCACCTGCTCGCCGCGAAGGATGTTGAGCATCCCGTCGATGACGATGAACAGCTCGTCGCCGCGATCCCCCTCGCGGACGACGTCCTCGCCGGGCTCGAACTCGAGCACCTCGGCGACCTGCATGATGCGGAGCAGCTCGCGCTCCTGAAGCTTCGAGAAGAGCGGCATGTTGCGCAGCGCTTCGCGCTTCTGCTCGAGGCGGCGCGCTTGATCGGCGGTCGATTGATCCGACCGGCCGATGCGGACCATCACGCACGTGATGTTGTCCTTGCCGCCCTTCTTGTTGGCGAGATCGACGAGCTCGGCCGCGGCGCGCTCGCCGTCTTCGTCCTCGAAGTACGGCTCCAGCTCGGCGACGTGGTTGATGTATCCGTGCAGCCCGTCCGAGGCGAGGAGGAACTGGTCGCCCGGAAGGAGCTCGATCATCAGCGTGTCGACGTCGACCCGCTCGTACACGCCGACGGCGCGGGTGACGGCGTTCTTCTGTGCGACCTTCTCGATCTGCTCGCGCGTGAGCCGGCCGCGGCGAACGAGCTCGTTGTAGACCGTGTGGTCCTCGGTGATCTGTTGGACCTTGCCGTTTCGGTAGAGGTAGATGCGGCTGTCGCCGACGTGCGCAACGAACCCGTGGTGCCCTGCTACGAGCAGTGACGACAGGGTCGTGCCCATGCCGCGCTTCGACGCGTCCGCCTTCGCCTCTTCGTGGACGCGGGAGCAAGCGCGCAGGACCGCGGACTCCATCAAATGCTGAATCTCGCGCGCACCGTCGCGCGAGGCACGCCCGTGCTCGTACGATTTGACGAGATCGACGCGCTTTCGCACTTCTTGATGGATCACGCGAACGGCGATCGCGCTCGCGACCTCGCCCGCTGCGTGCCCGCCCATACCGTCGGCGACGATGGTCAGCGCGAGCTTCTTGTCGACGAGGAAGTTGTCCTCGTTGAGATCTCGCGCGCGACCGATGTCGGTCTTCGGGAAGTAGTGGATGGCTTCGGAAAGGCCCATTCCTGGCGGAAGAAGGTACCCGAGAGCCCATGCCGCGGTCACGCACGGAATCGTCCGGGCCTCGGGCGCTGTTTCGGCCGCGTTTCGGCCGATGCGGGTGTTCTCGTCGGAGATCGGCGCGAACCATTCGTCCGAGATGTCTCGGTTGAAGCCGTGAGGGCGGAGCATGCGGCCCACTCGACTCAGGGCAGAAGCCCTAGATCCAACAGCGACGCGTACGAATCGTGCGCGACGACCACGTGATCCACGAGCGCGATGCCGACGATGTCCGCCGCTTCGGCGAGGACGCGCGTCATCGCGATGTCCTCGGCGCTGGGCGTCGGATCACCGCTCGGATGGTTGTGTACGAGGACGATGGCGCTCGCAGCCTCTTGCAGCCCCACGCGCAAAATATCCCGCGCGCTGACCGAGCAGCCATGTAGCCCGCCCTGCGCGACGCGCCGGAAGGCCCGCGCACCGTTTTGGCCGTCGAGCGCAAGCACCCACATCTCTTCGTGCGTCAACGTCCCGAGGCGAGCGCGCGCGTACGCCGCGACGTCCGACGAGGACGCGAGCTTCGTGCGCCCAACCACCTCGAGCGCGGCGGCCCTGCGCGCAAGCTCGAATCCGGCGCAGATGCGAAGCGCCTTCGCCTGTCCGATCCCGGGTTGATCGGAGAGCCACGCCGGAGAAGAGCGCGCGAGGCCGACGAGGCCGCCCGCCTGGCTCATCACGCGAGCGGCGAGATCGACGACGGGCGTCCTCGCCGCGCCGGTGCCGAGCACGATCGCGAGCAGCTCGAGATCCGCGAGCTCGGCGATGCCGAACGCGAGCGCGCGTTCGCGCGGGAGGCCCATGGATGACGGCGGCGAGGTCGTGGTCATGTTCGCGCCGGCCCACCAGGCACGGCGCGGACCACCGTCATTCCTCGGTGAAGCTCGGTTGCTCGGGGGCGGCAGGATCGGCGCCCGGCGGCGGACCGCCGGCGGCCGCCTTCCCGTGCGCCGGTGGATGCGCGACCTCGCTCGCGGTCCATTCGACCGTCGCGGCGAGCGGAAGATGATCCGATGCAACCGCGCCGAGCGAGGTTCGATCGGTACGCAGGTCGACCACGCGCAGCGGAGAGCTCACGAAGATGTGGTCCAGCGCCAAGATCGGCCACCACGCCGGATAGGTCGGTGCGCGCGCGCCGGAGGCTCGCCGGCTGTCGGACAGAACGTGCCCGAGCGCGCGCATGAACGGCGCGCCGGGGCGCGCGTTGAGGTCGCCGAGCAGGACGAGCGGCGCGTCGTCGCTCGCGAGGACCTCGTGGGCGCGATCGATCAACGCGCGGCCCTGCGCTTCGCGCTCGAACCCACGCACGCCGAGATGCGTGTTCCACACGGTGATCTCTCCGCGCGGGGTCTCGACGCGAACCTCCATCAGGCTGCGAGGCTCGCACCGGCGCCCCGAATGCTCCGGCAAGGGGTGCGTGCACGACTCGACGATCGGAAAGCGCGACAGCACCGCATTGCCGTACGCGCCATTGACGTCGCACTCCCATGCCGGGCCGAATACCGCCTGATACCCGAGGCGGCGTGCAATCAACGTCAGCTGATCGATCGCGCCGGAACGCGGCCGATGCACGTCGATCTCTTGAATGCCGATGACGTCGCAATCGAGCGACGCAATCACGTCGGCGACGCGCTCGGGCTTGAGCCCGCCGCGCCCGACGCAGCCGTGCACGTTGTAGGTCGCAACCTTCAGGCTCGTCGCCGGTCCACTCTTCGGAGGAGCAGGCGCGAGCGTCATTGTCCGACCACCGCAATCACGATGACCAAAGTCACCGTCATGGCCGCCGCGGCGCACATCATCGCGAGCCGCCCGGCCATCTCCTTGCGTTTCATGTAACCACCGAGGAAGTCGACGAGGCGCGAGGCGTCGAGCGGTCGCTCCGGGTCGGCGATCGTCCTCAACCACGCAATCTGCTCGTCCGAGGGGATGGGGTCGGCGAGCAAACGAACGCCGCGCGGTCCGGCGCCGTGCTGGTCGACCAGACGAATGATGGACCCGTGTGCGCCGAGCTGGCGCTCGACGGCTTGCTCCGTCGTGCCGAGGTGCTCGGCCAACAATCGATTGCGCAACGTCGCGACGGCGTGCGCATGCGAGCCGTCGGGCCCCGCGTAGAGAGACACGTCGCATTCGGAGTCGATCCTCATCGACCGCTGCGTGAGGTTCGCGGACCCGACACGCGCGATTGCATCGTCGATGACCATGACCTTCGAATGGATATAAACGGATGCGTCACCGACCACGGGATACACGGCTCGAAAGCGCTCCTTCGCATATTTCGCGGCAGCGACCTGCAACAGCAACCGGCCTCGCAACACACCCATCGTGCGCTCCTCGAGCCACCCCGAGCATGCGCGCGGAGAGACGACGACGACCTCCGGCCCGTCCGGCTCTTCGAGTCGCCGCACGAGCAACTGGGCGATCGCCTCGCACGATAGATATTGGTTTTCGATGTAGATCCACTTCCGAGCCGAAAGGATGGCTTCTTCGTAGCTCCTCTGCACGTCGCAGATCGCCGAGTAGCCTTCCCATTCCGGCTGCGTGCAGACGATTGACAGCGCAGCATCGTGCGCGTCCGGCCGAGCTGACGGAGGCCAGGGCTCGACGGGCGTTCGTTCACAAGGCAGGAGCACCTCGCCTGTCGCGCGTCTCCAGCGATCTCGAAATACCTCCGCGAGCACGGTCGCTGCCGGCCCCGACAAGGCGATCTGCACGTCGTGGAATGGGGGGTAGCACATTCCGATCGGATCGACCCTGCGCGGATCGTCGGGGGTATGAAGCGGCGTGTCCCAGCGTTTCACCGCGACGTCGAACCCGCCGGAGAACGCGACTGCGTCGTCCACGACCACGAGCTTCTGATGATGCGAAGCCCCTTGTGGGTGGACACCGTCGGCGAAGAAATGGACGCGCTCGTGCGTCCGCCAGCCGAGGTGCAATGCGGGGAACGGCAATCGCTCGAGGGTGAACAGCGCGGCGAAGTCCCACCCGAGGAGATAGACGTGAAGGTTCGGCCGTCGCCTCGCGAGGCGGTCGATGAACCGACGAAAGCTCACGCGCTTGCCGCGATGGAATGGATCGGGAAGGCGCGTGCGCGCGTCGATGTCCCAACCGGCGATGTAAATCGATTGCCGACCTCGGGCCAGCGCTTCGGCGAGGGCGCGGAAGTAGGCCTCGCCATCGATCAGATAGGCGGCGCGATGGGCGCGCACCAACGTCGCAGGACACTGCATGGGCTCCTTGGGGCTCCTCGGGGACCCATTGCGGACTCACCGGGTCCACGAGACCAAAGAGCACCAGCCGTGCCGCACACCACATTCGGACGCCGAATGGGCAGGAACGCGGCGGCAGAACGAATGCTGTGTGAAGTCGGGGGTCGCACACGAGGCACATCGCCCCAAACCCGACTGAAATCTTCTCGTGAAACCGGTGGGGATTGCGGCCTCGGTCTTGCGAAGGCGGTTTAGCGCCTGCGGACCACCCGCGGGCTTCAGCCGAACACGAGGTCATCCGTGGGACGCCGCCTCCTTCCATGGTTCGAGCACGAGGGGTCTCGGTGGCTCACGCGCGTGGCGGAGATCGGTCGGCGATGCGCCGCAATCGCCGTGGGCTGTGCCTTCCTCGCCGCCGGGCTCGGATTCGAGGGCACCGAGCCGACGGAGCGCCGCGTTCCCGCGTCTTGTGCGTACGAACAGCCGCTGTCGGTGGTCCTCATCGCGATCGACGGTGTGCGGTGGCAGGACGTCTTCATCGGGACGGACCCGCGGCTCGCCGAGAGCCCCCCAGCGAACACCGACGAGTCCGGCGAGCAGCTGACGCCGAACATCCACGCGCTCGCGCGCCGTGGGGTCGCGCTCGGCGCGCCGGACGTCGGTGAGCCCTTCTCGGCGAGCGGGCCGAACTTCGTCTCGCTACCCGGATACGCGGAGCTGTTGCAAGGCCGCCCGGCGGATTGCCAGGAGAACGATTGCGAGAGCGCTCCGACGTTCACGCTCCTCGACGCGTTTTCCAACCAATACGATCCCGAGCGCGCCGTCGCGTTCTCGTCGTGGACGAACATCGAGCGGGTCGCGGGCTCGAAGCAATGCAATGCGATCGTGTCCGCCGGAAGGACGGGCGGCGCCACCCGACAGACGCTCTTCGGCCTCCCGGAGATAGGACCGCTCGTCGATCATGCCGCGGCGGCGCCCACGACGGTGCTCGGGGGTGACTACCGCGCCGACAGCCTGACGATCGACATCGCCCTCCGATACCTCGATCTGCAAAAGCCGAGGTTCATGTTCGTATCGTTGGGGGATACCGACGAGCACGCGCACCACCGTCGTTATGGCGCCTACCTGGATGCGCTGCGACGCGCCGACGACTTCGTCGGCGAGGTGATGCGCATCGCGGACGACTGGCGCGACGACGGAATGGATACCCTGGTCATCGTCACGACGGATCACGGACGTGCCGACGACTTCGAGCATCACGGACGCGACTACCCCGAGTCGGCCCGCGGCTGGCTCGTCGCAGCCGGAGGCCCGGTCCCTGCGCGCGGTTTCGTCGCGTCACCGACGCGGCGTTACCTGCGGGACATCGCCCCGACGATCGCCGCGCTGGCGGGATTACCGCTCGACATCGGACCATCGTCGGGGACCATCCTCACCGAGCTGGCCCCCGCGTGCGCTGAGCCTTGAGCCCTACTTCCCGCAGGTGAACTTCGCGCGCTGCGACCCGTCGGGCCAGGTTTTGCTCGACACACCGACCGCCAGCGTGCCGTCACACTTCGGCGCGCAGCCGCAGGCTTGCGCCCCCTGCGCGCCGGGCGTCGCGGGGCCCGTCTCGCACTTCCATTGCGTGGGCGCTTTGCATTGCTTGTAGTTGTCGCAAAGCGCGTTTTCGCCCTTCTTGCACCAATCTTTGCGCAAGGTCTTCGACCAAGCCTGAAGCGGCGCGGAGCTCGTCTTCACTTCTTCGCATGCCTCGGTCCTACCGACCTCGCACGCCATCAAGAGCTCCATCGTCGGGTGATCGGCTTCGGTCACCGCCGTCGACTTGAATGCACCACAGCCGAGCAACTTCGCCTTCAATTCGCAACCACGCTTGTACGTGTCTCGAATGGTGTTCGGCGGCTGGGGTGATTGGACGAGCTTCTCGAGCGCGGCGACGCAATCGGCCTTCTTGCCGTCCGTCCCCATGCACTTCTCGTATTCCGGCGGCTTCCCACCCGCGGCGGGAGCAGGTGCCGTCGCTGCCGGAGCGACCGTAGCGGTCGCTTGCGGAGGTGCAGCGGTCGGCCCCGGCGCGACGTAGCCGGGCGGATATTGAGCCGGCGGCGCACCATAACCAGGTTGGCCGTACCCTTGACCATAACCAGGTTGGCCATAGCCGGGGCCACCATAACCATAAGGTTGCCCATAACCCTGCGGGCCATAACCCTGACCATAACCAGCGCCATAAGGTGCCATCGGGCGGCGCGGCGGCGGCTTGTCGTTGCAAGCCAGCAGAAGGATGCAACCGAGGATGCTGATGCCCGTGAGTCTCATGTGGCAGAACTTTACAGGCACGTGTGGGTGCGTAGCCAGCGATCGCATCGCTCGCACGTTTCTCGGAGTTTTATGGAGATCGCACTGCTGTCGGTGCCCCTCACGGGCGGAGGATGTACCCGCACGTCCCACCGAAGTGCGGCACGTTGCCTCGGAACCTCGCGCGGGTGGTACCGTGAAGGGTGTCGCGATGGATGTCAGGTCGAACCCACCAAGAGCAGACCGCGCCGTGAAAGCGGCGTGGGATGTAAACGACGACGACGAGGGCAGCCCCTCGTGGGTGTCTGGTGAGCGGAGAGTGACGACCGAATCGCCCTTAGAGATCGGGCAAGTGATTGCCGATCGCTATCGCCTCGACGCATTGGTCGGCGAAGGGGGGATGAGCCGCGTCTTCGCAGCGCACGATCTCGTCGAAAAGCGAACCGTCGCGCTGAAGATGGTCTCGTTCGATCG
Organism: Polyangiaceae bacterium; assembly: GCA_013361525.1. Taxonomy (GTDB): domain Bacteria; phylum Myxococcota_A; class Polyangia; order Polyangiales; family Polyangiaceae; genus Xiheicaenibacterium. The sequence goes on from JABFXY010000034.1 coordinate 65,620, forward strand.
CGGGGACAAAGCGCAGCTCGAGGGACGATTTCGGCGTGAGATCGAGGTCGCCCTACAGTTGACCGGGCCGAGCTTCGTACCGGTGTACGACCACGGCGTGAACGCAGATTGCGCCTACCTCGCGATGGAGCTCCTCGAAGGGGAGAGCCTGCAATCACGCCTGTCGCGCGTCGGACGCCTGGAGGCCGGCGCGCTGCTCGATCTGGTGCGCGGCATCGGTGCCGGGCTGGGTGCGGCGCACGAGCTCTGCATCGTGCATCGCGATCTGAAACCCAGCAATATCTTCCTCGCTCGCACCGGCGACACCGAAGTGGTTCGAATCCTCGACTTCGGTATCGCAAAAGACATGTGGACGGCGTCGAAGCTCACGCACGCAGGTGCACTGCTCGGCTCCCCGCACTACGTCAGCCCCGAGCAGGCGAAAGCAACGGAGGTCGACCACCGATCCGACCTGTGGTCGCTCGGCGTGATCCTCTATCGCGCGATCACCGGTGCGAAGCCGTTCGAGGGGAACCTGTCGCGCCTCGTCGTTCGCATCGTCACGGAGAAACACACGCCGCCGACGAAGCTGGTCGCAGGATTGATCCCGGCGTGGGACGCATTCTTCGATCGCGCACTCGCAAAGAAGCCGGAAGATCGCTTTCCGAACATCGCAGCGATGGTCACTGCGGCCGAGACGGTGGTCGCTAGCCAGCGCGCACGCGCCGAAGCCCAGAACGCGCGCACGACACGCCGCCAGCTGAGGAGCCGGCCGAGCCGACCCGATCCCGCGGAGACGAATGGGGTCGAGGCCGAGCCGCTGAGCGAACGCACGCAGATGGCCGCGGCGAGCTACGAGAGCTACGTCGCGATGGCCTCGGACGATCGAATCAGCCATCACCCGACGGTCGAGGTTGCGTCGCCGTTGCTCGCGAGGGCCGACATGAGCGCGATGGGGACCCCGGTGCCTCGCCAACCGACGCCCGCACCGCCCCCTCCGGTCGCCCTGCCCGAGCCGCTCGACGTGCGTGCGACAGCCGGTCTGCGCCGCGTGATGATGCCATTGCCGCGCGCGTCACATACGCCGGGCAGCAAGATGACGGACTCGGAGATCCTCGCGCTGCCGTCGGTCTTGGGCCCCGAGGCGGAGACACCGGAAGTCTCCCAACCCGCCCTCGTTGCAGCGACGGCGCGGCCGCATCGACTGCCGTTGCCGACGATTCCGCAGGAGCCGATCGCTCCGCTCGAGATGCCGGCTCCCGTCGAGAAACCCGAAGCCGCCGCCCCGTCCAAGCCGGGGAGCGACAATCCGTTCACGCAGCGGCGCTCGATCGTGATCGCGGCGATCGTCGCCGGGATCATCCTCGGGCTCGTCATCCTGCTCGCCATCAACCGCTGACACCCGGCGCAGAGCACCCCAAAACGTCGTTGAGGCGAGCCGAGGCCGCTTGGGTATGCTTCGGAGTCGATGAAGCGGCCGCATCGCGAGGACCCGGGCGCCGATCCCGACGACTTCAGCCTCGAGCGTCTGTTGCCTCGCTTGCTCAAGCGACAACCGGTCCAGGCGCGATCGCGCGCGCTCGTCGGCGCGATCCTCACGGCGTTCGATCAGATGCTCCGGCAGAGCTCCGACGAGCGACAGATCACCCTCGAGACGCTGGTCGAGCGCGCGGGCGTGGGCATCGGGTCCTTCTACGAATACTTCTCGAACAAGGACGCCCTCATCGGAGCGCTCGTCGAGAAGGCGACGCGAGACAACTTCGACGACCTGCTGCGCAACGCGGATGCGGCGCCGGATCGCTCTTTCGAGACGGTGGTGAGGGGCGTCGGCGTATCCGTCGCCGAAACCTATTTGCGACATCCGGCTCGAACCAGGACGCTCATCGCCGGCATTGGAAAGCTCGGCCTCCTCGGGCTCGTCGTGCGCGAGCGAGATCGATTCGCCGATCGAATCGCCGTCGTCGCGCATCGCTATCTGCCGCACGAAACGATGCCTTCGCTGGAGACGACGATGAGGTTCGTCGCGGACGCCTGTATGGGCGTCGTTTCCGGCAAGCTGTATCGGCGCACGCCGGGCGACGACCGCACATTCGAATCGATCGACGTCGAAGAAGCGGGGGTCGAGCTGTTCGAGCTCGCGATGGCGATCATCCGCGCTCGCCACGATTTGTCGGCAGCTCGGTAATGTCGTGTAACAATCGAATTAAGCACTAGTCGACAACCTGAGGTCGCCGTCATGAAGCTTCGTACGCGCTGCGCAAGCGCCTCAAGTGTGGGCGATCTGTGCGATCATTTCGGTCGCGTCGCCGTCGCCAAATGGTCTATCTAACGTCAAATCTCTTTGGCATGTCGGCTGCACTGGCAGCGCTCGTCACGGGGAGGAAACGATATGCGGGGGCCGAAGCCACTGCTGCAAAAGACGAGCGCTGCGATCGCACGATCGGGACGGAGCCCTCAACGAATGGCATCGGATCCTGGATCCGGGCTTCGGCTCACCCGGTTCGCCACCGACTCGATGCTCCGGAAAGGGGCCGTCTTTGCTGGCAGATTTCGTCTGGATGAATACCTCGGCCGAGGTGCGCTCGGCTCGGTTTGGGGCGCCACCGACCTTCAAGGGGTGAACGGTGGCGGCGCGACGCGTGTCGCGCTCAAAGTAATGACCACATGCGGCCCGGCAGACGCCATCACCGAGATTCGCTACTGCGCCGAGGCGTCGTTCGCCGCGAAGCTGACGGGGCGAAACTTCGCGCGCATCATGGGCTATGGCGTCGCGTCCGAGACACCATACATGGCATTCGAGCTCCTCGACGGCGAGACGCTCGATCGTCACCTGCAGCGAGTGCGTCGCTTGTCCGCGCTGCAATGCCTCTGGCTCATGAAAGAAATGGCAGAGGCACTCGGCACGGCGCACGCGCAAGGCGTCGTACACGGCGGCCTCGACCCGAAGAGCCTCTTTCTGTCGGCACAACCCGGTAGCACCAAACCGCTATTGAAGGTGCTCGACTTCGGCATCTCGAGACGCACGCTCCTGGACCCGGCGACGACCGACGCGAGCCTGTTTCTCGGAGCGCACGATTACAGAAGTCCGGAAGAGACGCCCGGGGCCCCGCCAACGCCCGCCCACGATCTCTGGTCCGCGACCGTGCTCGTCTATCGATGCCTCACGGGTCGGGTCCCGTTCGAGCCCGCTGCGAAAAAGTCCGCGCTCGGTGCGGGCCGCGTAGCGGAGCCTCCGTCGTCGTTCTTGCCGGGTCTCGCCTCGGCCGTCGACGACTTCTTCCGCGTCGCGCTTGCCGACGATCCGCGCCGGCGCTTTCAGTCCGCGAGCGACCTCGCGGCCGCATTCGAGGCGGCGGTCTCGGGTTCGATCTCCCCTCTTTATCGCGGACGCGAAGCGCAAAACGACGGAGTCTCCTTCGATCCGGAGGTAGCGCGAGCGTCTTCGCCCGACGACGAGGCGCACGCGACCTCCCCGGTCCGCGCGCTCGAGCAGTTCGCCCGCCTCTCGCAGGGCGGCAGCCCGCTCTTCGAGCATCGCCTCGAGCAATTCGAGACGAGCAGCCCGCCGGATCTCCCGACGTTGTTATGGGGTGGGCCGGGAACGTCGAGCGCATTGCCTCTTCGTCCACCCGCACCCACCGACGAGGCTCGAGGCCCGCTCCGCTCGACCGCGGACGCGCGACGGATCGTGTCTCCACGCACGACGGGTCGCCGCCCACGCAGACCGATGCCGAGCCGAAACTTACGTGGCTCCAGGCTCGAGACCACGATTCCTCGCCACGTCCTCGTCGTCCTCGCCCTGATCGGATTCCTCCTCGCAGCGCTCGCGTTCGCGCTCTTCTTCGCGGCGCTCGGCCTGCGCCACTGACCCTCACGATTCTCCAAGACCGGCAAAACCGCGGTCCGAGAGGCCATCTCGACGTATCATCGCGCCGGTGCGCCGGGTTCAGAGTGCGGCGGTAGCCTTGTTCGTCGCCCTCGTATTCGCGCCCCGCGAAGCCTCGGCGCAACCGGTGGAGGACGGCACTTCGGCGGAGTGGACGTATTGGCTCGGCGCCGGAGGCGGTTATCGAAAAGCCTATTCGGGCCCGACGGCGCTCGACGGGAGAATCGGCGTCTTCAGCGTCGGTGCCGAATTCACGGTTCGGCTCGGCACGCTCGCAAACCCCTCGGGCTATGGGGGCTCCTATGAATGGCGCCTCGGTCCCTGGACGCAGACCTGCCTCGGGTCGGCGTTCGGCCTGCAAGAAGCCGGGCTCATCCTCACGTTCACCCAGGTCGATCACGCCCAATGGGGCACGTTCGACGTCCGCGCCGGCGGCGGTTATGGCGTCGTCGACGGCATCGCAATGCCGCACCTCACGTTGACGGCGAGCGGCGGCGTTCGATCGTTTTGGGGTCGTTACGGCAATCGACGTGATCTGCTCAAAATGCTCCCCGCGTTCGGCTCGGTGATGCGTCTTTATGGGACGACCAGGCTACGGCCGGAGCTCTCCTCGCCGTGGGAGGTCACGTTCGGCCTCGAGGTCGAGCCCACGTTTCTGCTACCCCCCTATTCGTGGGGAAGGCTCGGCGGCGCGCACCCTTGGTGATCGGCAGTGAGCAGATCCCTCAATGTCTTCGGCTCGCGACACCGACGAGGTGTTTGCGTACCGGGGCGCCGTCGCGCGAGAGCTCGATCACGACATCGAACGGCGCGAGGCCGTTCGGCGAGACGACGGCGAGGTCCAGGCGTCCCCGAATCGCGCTCGCCGAAATGCGCGGAGCGTTCTTCTTGCGCTGATCCGATTCGAGGACCGTCACGATCGGCTCCCCCGTGGTGACGAGCTGGCTCGTGTCCACCTGCGGCGTCATGCAGGCATTGCTGACGATCGAATAAAGCTTCTTCTCACACGTATCGGTGATGGATAGCGACGGCGCGATGCAATTGCCGAGTTGCCAGTTGAGGACGGCGTCGATGCACTCGGGCGGTGTCTCCGTCACCGGCACGCCGGCGGCATTCGATGCCGCACCGGATGCCACCTCGAGCCCGCGATCCTCGGGAGCGTTTGCAGGGCCGACGTCCACCTGCGCGACGGCGGTCTTCGCCGCTTTCGGCTGGGGTTCCGGCGGGATCGTGGCGGCGCTGCACGAAGCGAGCGTCAGAAACCCGAGGATGGCTGCGTGGTGGCTCATGCGGAGACCAGGTGGCTGCGACCAGCCGGTTCGTGACCGCCCCAAAGATCAGGTTCCTTAAGGTGCGGTCCGCCGGTGCGGCGGTTAGATCCGCCGCGAGTGGGGCGGCGTCGAGCCGAGAGGGATCTTCATGCTTCAGCGTCGGCTTTTCTTCCATTCTGTCTTCGCGCCGTTGCTCTTATGGGGCCTCGTCGGAGTCCCGAGGATCGCACGCGCGCAAAACGTCGATCTGCCGAGGCTCGATCCATCCCCGGCAGGGGACCGGTTCTTCGGCGTTCCGTCGCCGTACGCTGCGGGCGAGCTGACACCGCACGGCGGATTCGTCGTCGATTACGCGCACGATCCGTTGGTTCTCGAGGGCCCGGACGGTGAGGCGGCCGGGGCGGTGGTCGAGCACCAAATGTTCATTCACGCGGACCTGAGCCTGGCCATCGTCGACCACATCCTCTTGAACGTGGATATGCCCTTTGCGCTGGTGAATACGGGTGACGGCCCAGTGGCAGGAGACGGCCTCGTCCTCACGTCGCCCCACGGGCCCGGCTTCGGCGATTTGCGGACAGGGGTTCGCGTGCGCCTTTATGGCGAGTACGACGAGCCATTTCAGATCGCGCTCGGCGGCTACGCGTGGTTTCCAACGGGGACGAACGGCGCATACATCACCAACGCGACCGTGCGCGGGCAGCCACAAGCGCTGCTCGGCGGCAGCGTGGATCGATTCGTTTGGACCATGATGGTCGGCGCAACCTTGAAGGGCGTCGACTTTTCGGACGACGTTGCGCTCGGTCATCAGTTCGCGTGGGGAGCCGGCTTCGGCGGGCTCGTGGGCCCTGCGGAGAGCGTGCAGCTCGGGATCGAGACTTCGGGTGCGATGACACTGCAGGACCCTTCGGGCAGGAACACCCATATCGAAGCGCTCGCAGGCATCAAGTGGCGGGTCCTGCGCTTCATCGAGCTCGGCGGCGGAGCAGGCGCCGGCCTGACGCGCGGGATCGGAACGCCCGATGTGCGTGGGGTCTTCAGCTTCATGTACACGCCCGACGCCGACGAGCGACCGCCCTATGTCGGACCGAATCCCGCCGACCACGACAGGGACAGGATCGCCGATGACGTCGATGCGTGCCCGGACGACGCAGGCGTGCCACGCAACGACCCTCAGAAACACGGCTGTCCGGTGCGCGATCGGGACAACGACGGATTGGCCGACGATCTCGATGCTTGCCCGGACCGGCCCGGGGGCGCCAGCGGCGCCCGCGAGGAGAACGGCTGCCCGCTCGGGAACCGACCCAATGACCCAATCGTCGACGGCGTCGTTCTGCACGAGAGCGGCGTACCGAATGAGTAAAACGCGAACCGAGATGAGCGCTCATGAAAAGACAATACGCTTCGCTTCTCATGGTGATTGTCCTTCTATTCTTTCCCGGGGTCGCTGCTGCGGAAGACGACGACGAGCCTCCGCCGGCTGAAACGGCGGCACCGGCGGCGCCCGACGCCGATGCCGCGCCGAGCGCGCCAAAGGAGGAGCTGCCGGCCGAACCCACCAAAGGCCCGACGCCGGAAGCCGGCGTGAACGCCGAAGACGAAGAGCTCGCGCCGAGCGCACTCGATGGTATCGAAGGGCTGGACAGCGAAGCCGCCAAGGCATTGACGGAAGTCACGCCGGCGGAATTAGGGAATCTCGAGGTCGACCGGCCCATGAGCCCAGCGGCGCTCGACGACCTCGAAGAACAAGCGGAGGCGCTGCGCGGCCTCCACCCCGACGATCTCGACAAGCTCGCAAAACTGTATTTACCAGTCATCCGCCAGCAACTACAAAAGCTGCGCGAGAAGAAATACGAAGAGACGGCCGCCAAGATTCGCCAGAAATCGTCCGAGCAGCTCGGCACCGTCGCGACCGCGCTGTTGTTGCTCAGCTCGAGCGGCCTTTTCCTTCTGCTCCTGCCCCTCGTACAACGGAAGAAATACCCCGGTCAGCTGGGGAAGTTGTTCGGATACAGCGCGCTCGCGGCCGCATCGCTGGTGCTGTCATTCATTCTACTCACGGGTGTCCTCGTGACGATGCGAAGTGTCCAGGCCGACCTCGCGGAGCAGACCAATCCGCAGCTGGTGCTGCAGGACGCCACGTTCGACGCCCTCGACGCAAACCTCGAGGATCTCGCGGCGTACCCGGGAGCGATCATGGTGCCGATCCAACAAGTCGGCTCGGGCGAAAAGGAAGATCTCGGCGCGGCCGTGCTCGAAAACGTCCCGCAATTCATGGAGGACTTCGCCGTCTTCCAATCCATCGCATCGTCGCTCCAGGGCGCGAAGGCGCTCATGGGCTACGTGCCTGCATTGATGGTCGTCCTCGCCGTGGCGCTGTTCTTTCTATCCATCAAAGACCTCGTCAAAGACGTCGTCCACGCTCCGGAACGAGCGATGCGCGGTGAAATCTCGGGAGCCGAGGTGTTCGCCATGGTGCTCCGCCGCGTACGCAACGAAATCCTCGTGACGCTGGGCACCCTCGGAGCTCTCTTCCTCATCACGCTCGTCACGGCCGTCACGATGGGCATCGTCGCCTACCCGGCCATGAGCATCTTCGTCGGGCAGCTGACGGCGACCATGGAATATGTATTCGTGCAGCCGGGTGCGTCGAAGGCATATGTCTATATCGCCCTCGCGGGTGTCCTTCTCTTCGTCGTCCTGGCGGTCGGGTTGATGGTTGCGTCCGGAACGCTCTTTTTGGGGAAGCTCCAGGCGATTCTTCGAGCACGCCTCAACAACAACGTTCCGATGAAGACGTTCGCGCCCTTCTTCCGGTGGCGAATCCTCGCCCTCGGGTGGTGCCTTGCGCTTCCGGTGGTGGTCTTGGTTGCGATGTCCGCCCTCACCGGCCGGCTCACGGACGCGGCGACGAGCGGTCAGAGCTACAACTGGGAGCTCGGGCTACTGCCGGCCCCCCTCGGCCTATTGCTAGGTTTCATCGTGCTGTTCGCCGCCGGGTACGGCCTCAAAGCATTCACGAGCATCGCGCGGTTCAAGGTCCCGACGCAGCCAATCGGTGACACCGCCGTCGCACAAGCAGCGGCGGCGCTTCCCACGGTTCGGTGAGACGCGGCGACGTCAAAGCCTGACCACAGGCAGGGTCGGCGCGAGGAGGTAACCGTCGTCGCGACGGACCAAATGGGCGCGTAACCCCATCCTGCGTAATGCGGACATGGCGACGTATACCCGGTTGGCCCCGGTGAGCGCGAGCACACGCTCGCCGGGCCAGCCGGCCGACAGGAGGTCCGCGACACTGGATGGCTGGCCCGGCGCGCTCAATCGGCGCTCGATCAGCGATTCGACGAGCCGCCGCTGATGGCCCTTGGTGGACAGATCGACGACTGCGCCATCCGGAAGCCGCAATTGGAGTGTGCGCGAGCTCAGAACGAGCGCTCCCTCGGGCGCGTCCTCCGGAGCGCTCGACGCAGAACGAGCGGTCGGCTCGGCGTCCAGCAGTCGCGCCATGAACCGCGCGTCGATCGAGGGCGGAAGGCCACGTGCGAATGCCCGCTTTTCATGACGGACCTCGGGATCGATCAATCCCTCGCATAAAACGGCGAGATTTTGGGCGGCCCGATCCGACACCTCTTGCGCCACCGCGCGTGCGGCGTCGAGCCTCTCGCGCGCGCGACTGCGCTGACCCAATTGAGCGAATGCCGCGGCCGACCACACACCGATACGTGCCTTCGCGACGCTCGCGCAGCCGAGGGCCCGCTCGTACAGGTCGCTGGCCTCGCTGATCAGGCCGCCGACGTGAGCGACGCGTGCGAGCTCGGCGAGCAGCAGCGGCTTCGTCATTGCCGTCGACGCCGGAAGCCCTCGAAGAAGCGACGCGCGGGCATCGTCGATGCGACCTGCATCGATGTCGACGACGGCGAGCTGCGCGAGCGAGCTCGCGAAATCGGTGCGATCGCCGCAGCGTTCGAGCACCTCGATCCCGGCGATAATCGAAGCTCGCGCTTGCTCGAGCTCGCCCAGATCCCCGGCCATGAGACCGGCGTTCGCGGACGCTCGCGCATGAGACAATACATCCCCGATTTCCAGATAGAGCCCCGCGGCCGACTCGGTCGCCGAGCGCGCCCGCGCGGTATCGCCGAGCATGTACACGGCGGCGCCCAGGTTCATGAGGCCGCGCGCCTCGGACGCCCGGTCGCCCTGCTCCCGAGCCACGACCACGAGATCCATCGCCAGGCGCGCCGCATCCTCCATTCGCCCTTCGTAGAACGCCATGATGCCGCTCGTCGCGACGAGCGCCGAGGACATGACACGTCCGCAGTCCGTAAACGCCGCTACCGCGGTGACGGCGTCTGCGCTGCGGCCGAGTTGGAGCTGCGCATAGGCATGTTCGGCGAGGGCCTCGGCCTCGAGCGCGACGTCACCGAGCGATTTCGCCATCGCGAGCGCGGTCTCGGCATCCCCGATTCCCTCTCGAGGGCGTCCGCGAGACCGAGCGACGCGAGCGCGAGCGATTCGTGCACGTAGCTCGAGCGATGCGGTTTCGGGGCTCGAAGAACCCGACGCCCCGAGCGCCGTGTCGAGCAACTCCGCCGCGATTCCGAGCGGTCCACTGCACAGCAGGACATCCGCGAGCGCCGTCGCGCCTCGCAAGGCGACATCCTTTCGTCCGAGCGCCGCACCATTGCGAATCGCGCTCATGACGTCGTCGACGTCTTCCCTTGCGATCGGGGTGACCACCGCAAAATGGGCGGCGTGGCGAGCACGTGCGAGAGGAGCTTCCCCCGAGGCGTCGAGCTTGTCTTTCGCGTACGCCCGAATGGAGTGGAGGAGCGAGTAGCGCATATTCCGATCGTCGCTCGAACATGCGCTTATCAGGGATTTGTCGCAAAGCCCCTGGAGCGCGGACAAGACGTCGCTCTCACCTTCGACGCCACCGAAGACGGCCATTGCAGAGGCCAAATCGAAGCTGCGCTGAAAGACGGACGACCGCGCGAGCGCGAGCCGCTCCGTCGCGTCGAGGAGCTCCCACGCTTCGTCGAGCACCGATCGCAGACTGTGGTGGCCCGGTCGAACGGAGGGCCCCTTCGATTGAAGTAAATCGAGGCGTCGATCGAGTTTGTCGTGCAGCTGCTCGGGCGACAGAATGCGCATCCTCGGCGCGGCGAGCTCGAGCGCCAAAGGCAAACCGTCGAGCTTTTCCGCAATGCCCACGAGCATCGCCAGATCCGCGTGGCCGCTCCAACCGGCTGCCCGTGCCCGTTCGAGAAGGAGCTCCACAGCCGGTCCGGGAGAGCCGTCCGCCGCGGTGACCGGGAGGGTCGCTACCTCCTGAACCGTCTCGAATGCGAGACCCAATCGACTGCGCGAGGTCACGACGAACCAGGCGTCCGGCGCTCGACGGCCGAGCGAGCCGAGGACCACGCCGAGCTCCGAGGCGACGAGCTCCGCGTTGTCGAAGACGACCAGGCTGGGGCCGACGTGCCGCAATGCACGGGCGACGACGGCTTCCTCCTCGTCTCGGCTCCGCGCCATGATGGGAATGCCGAGCGCGCGTCCGAGGGCGATATGAATTCCGTCGGACCTCCGGCTGCTCGCGAGATCGAGGAAGAAGACCGGGCGCGCGTCCTGCGTCCGCTCCGCAAACGCCAGCGCGACACGCGTCTTGCCGATACCGGGCGGCCCCAGCAACGTAACGACGACCGCGCCGGACTCGAACGCCCTCGAAAGGCGCTCGAGATCGACCCCACGGCCGAGGAGCGGCGTCGGAGCACGCATCGAGAGGGGTGACCATTCCATAACGTCCGTGCGGACGCCGGATCGGGTCGCGGAATGAAGCCGGTGTCAAGGTCGCGTCGCCGTGGCGAGGGCGCCCGCCGACACTCGTCAGTCGCGAGGCGGATGTCCGCCGGTGTCCTCGCGGGTGTCGACTCTCTTCCGGAAGTACCCCTCGATTCCACCGCCGACCACGAGGAGCAAGAGAGCGAAAATGGAAGCGATGAGCACCATCAACCACGCGCCGAGACCGCAAACGATTCCGAGCGCCGCGGTCATCCAAACGCTCGCGGCCGTCGTGAGCCCGCTGGTGCTGCCCGTCTCGCGATCTCGAACGATGGCGCCGGCGCCGATGAAGCCGATTCCGGTCAGCGCGCCTTGCACGACACGGCTCACGGGATTCATGTCGGTAATGGTCTTCGCAAACCCGACGCTCGCCATCGTGACGAGGCACGTCGCGAGGGAGACCAAGCCGAGCGTACGAAGTCCCGTCGCCTTGTGATGCATCCCGCGGTTCAAACCAATGAGGCTGCCGACGAGCACCGCAGCGCCGAGCTTCACGGCGGACTCGGCGATCTCGACGAGGGTCTGTTGCATGTCATTCACCTGTCGCCGGAAATGACCGCTGCGCTGCGCGCCGGGCGCGGACTCACTCAAACACAGCTACTCTAGCCCCGCCGGCGACGTCGGCAGGCCGGCACCATCCGTTCAGCGTCGAGCCACGGGCAAAGATGGTGATGCGCGAAGGAACAACCGTGGCAATCGCGGGTTATGTGGAGCCCGTGCTCATCGCGCCGGGGACTGGGGAGGTGGGAGTATGGCGATGATGGAGCGTGCGAAGCTACTCAAGCTCTTGGCCCTCGCATACCCAGACGCCGAGGTCGACGTGCTCGCGTTCCCGACCGGCTCATCGATCGTCGAGATGCGCATCGAGGAGGAGGCTGTGTCGATCGAGGACCGCGTTGCCGAAGGATGTGGGGTGACGCTCTTGGCACGCGAGGGCCGCGAAGAACCGGAGCCGACGTTCCGCACCGAAGAGGAGCTGATGACACATCTCGGCGTGGTGATGGCGGGCAGGCGAGCGCGGCGGTAGCTTTCGCGCAGAGTTGCGTTCGCCTATCGTCATTTGGCGCCGTACTCCCTCAGCTGCTCGCGGGCGGTAAACAGCATTCTACGCGCAAACAGCGCGGACAGGGTCCCCGAGACGGCGGCCACCGCGACCAGCTGATACATGATCACGATCTGGTAGCGGACGGCTTGCTCGGGATCGGCACCGCTCAGAATCTGTCCGGTCATCATCCCCGGCAGCGCTACCAAGCCGACCGTAACGAGACCGTTGATGGTCGGAATCAGCGCCGCGCGCAGCGCCGACCGCGTTTGCATCTGCAGCGCCTGAGCGGAAGATGCACCGAGGGCCAGCAGCTGCTCGATCGAAGCCCGCTCGGTGCGCGCACTCGCGAAGATTCGCTCGAACACCTGCGCGACCACGTTCATCGCGCTCGAGAGCATCATGCCGCTGATCGGAACGAGGTAGCGCGGCTCGAACCACGGGTGTGGGACGACGATGAAGCAGAACACGGGCACAAGCGCGACCGCCGCGCCGCCGCCTATCGCCGCGAGCGCATAGACGACGAGCACGCGTGCAGGGGGCCCATGCTCGAGCCGGCGAGCGCTCGTTATCGCCGCGACGACCAACATGGCGAGGAGCAGGGCGAGCACCATCCACGCCTGGTCATGCGCAAACAGAAATACGAGAAAATACCCAATCGCGACGAGCTGAACGGCGGCCCGCATCGCTCCGACGGCGAGTGAGCTGCCGAGGCCGAGCCGCAGACGCGCCGAGACGAAGACCGCGATCGCAATGAACACGAGCGAGATCGCAAGTCGTGGAACCGAAACCTCGACGTAGCTCATGGTCCGTCCGCTAATCGATAGAGGGTTCGAGCCTGCCGGAGCGGAAAGCGAAGCGACGGCCCCCGAGCTCCGCCGCGTGCGCCTCGATGTGTGTGACCACGGCGACTGCGAGCCCGGAAGATGCGAGCGCGCGGACGACCGCGAGCACGCGCCCTGCAGAGGCAGGATCGAGGGCGGACGTCGGCTCGTCGAGCAGCAGCACGTCCGGGTCATTCGCGAGCGCGCGGGCGAGCGCGACCCGCTGTCTCTCCCCTCCCGACAGCTCCCGAGCGATGCGAGGACCGAAGTCGCTGAGGCCGACGCGCTCGAGCGCGTCGGCGATTGCAGCAGGACTCATACTCGAGCCGCGAAGACGAGGGCCTGTCGCCACATTGTCCGCAACGCTGCCGTCGAACATCGGCGACTCCTGAAGCACGTACGCGACTCGTCTCCGGAACGTGCTCGGAGCGATGGTTCCTGCGTCGATGCCGTCGAGGAGGATCGCCCCCGAGGTGATTTCGGTCAGCAGCGCGAGCGCGCGAAGGAACGTCGTCTTACCACCGCCCGAAGCTCCATGAATGGTGACCACATCGCCCCGCCGAAGCGCGAGCGACGCCCCAGCTACGATCTCGCGGCCCTGGACCACGACGCGCAGGTCACGCGCTTCGAGCCGGGGAACGGCGCCGGTGACGGGCGCTTGGGGCAGGTCCAAAGACGGCATACCGCTAAGGCATAGCGCCGCATCCAATCGGTGCCGAGGCCGACTCGACGACAACGCCTGCGAGACCCCGCCTTCATCCGATGAACTGCGGCTCCTCCGGCTTCATCAGCGCCCTCACCCGCATTGCGAGCTCCTTCATGCTGGTCGGTTTGGCCAGGACCGCGTCGACGTTGTCGGTCGCCTCGAAGGTGCCCGCGGGCGCGCCCGAGAAGAGAAGGATGCGCACATGCGGCGCATGCTTTCGTACTCGTTCGGCGAGCTCGAGCCCGGACATTCCGGGCATCTCGAGGTCGGTGATGAGGACCGAATAACGATCGGCTCGAGCTATGATCATCTCGAGCGCCGTAGCCCCACTGGAGGCGCAGGTCATGACGAGGCCGTGCCCCGAAAGCGAGCGCTCGACCGCGCGCAGCAAGGTCGGGTCGTCGTCGACGAACAGCACCTCGTACGCAGCCTCGTCGGTTCGCGACGCCTGCCCGGACGGGACGTGGAGAATGCCCGCGTCCGTCTCGAGATGCGAGCCGGTCGACGGTCGATCCGCTTTGACCCAGAGGCGCAATACGTCGGAGCCGATTGGCTCTTCGCGCTTCAAGTCCATATTGTCGGGGATGCGGCCGCCGTAGCCGTGGTACGTGACGAGCCGGCCTCCGACGGGCATCAGGCGCAAGGTGTCTTCGACGAGCGACACGTCGCGCCAAAACCGTTTCTTGCCCAGCTCGACGTGGTTGTCGAGCTGGGCCGTCTGCGCGTAAAGGTTCTCGCCGAACGGGTTGAATACGTACAGAGCAGAATAGCCGCGCATGAGCTGTAGGCTCGCCTCGGCGTGAATGAACATCGTCCGTTCGGTGACCTTCAATGTCTGCGCGGCGGCCCGCGCCGCGGCGACCAATCCATAACGGTGCTCGACGCCGACGAATGAAGCCGGCGTCGTCGACGCACCAACGATGCAGAATTTACCGACACCCGCTCCGATGTCGAGCACCGTCTTCGCCCCGCCCTCGGTGAGCCACTGCGCGGCGCGACAGGCGACGTCGACTGGCGTCCAATAGCGCGCCGACACGCGCCTCCACGGAACATTGTAGACGAGGTCGAACTCTTCGTCGCCGACACGGCCGGACGAGAGGCGTGCCGAGGACCATCGGACCGCGATGTCGCTCACGGCGCCTCCGCGGCGAGGGTGCGGCTTGCGCTGCTGCTGGGGGGGCCGCCCGCGATCTCTTCGGCGAGCGCCATTGCGGCTTCGAGGGTCGGCGCCACGTGAACGCCTTTGTAACGCTCTCGAAGATTCGCCTTCGACCAAATGGTGGAAGGTTCGGGGAGCGGTCCGGCAAGGACGACGTGTTTGTGAACACCGACCAAGCGCGCGATCGCGTTTTCGAGCGCAACGAGACCGGTGCTGTCAATCACGGAGACCTTTCCCAGATTGAGGATCATGACGGCGAACGTGTCACCGCGAATCGCGTGCATGGCGCCCATTGCGTTTTGTGCCGCACCGAAGAACAGCGGACCGTGGATCTCGTAGAGGGCAACGCCCTTTGGCAATCGGACTCCGGACTCCTCGGCATAGCTGTCGAGGAGAGCACGGCTCTGAGTCATCTCCGCCATTCGGCGCATGAACAAGATCGCGGCGGTCAGTACACCGAGCGTCACCGCGACGACCATGTCGAAAAGGACGGTGAGCCCGTAGCAAACGAGCAGGACGAATACGTCGCTCTTCGGTGCAACACGGACGACGCGGACGAAGCTCCGTACTTCGGACATGTTCCAGGCAACCAGCAACAACAGAGCCGCGAGCGAAGCCATCGGCACGAACGCGACGAGGCGCGCCAGCGCGACCATGGAGACCAGAACGACGACCGCGTGAATGACCGAGGCAAACGGCGATCGCGCACCGGCTCGTACGTTCGTCGCCGTTCGAGCCAACGCACCGGTCGCCGCAATCCCCCCGAAGAACGGCGCGACGATATTCCCGATACCGAGGCCGACCAGCTCGGCATCCGGATCATGCCGGGTCCCGGTCATGCCGTCCGCGATGACGCCGGAGAGCAGCGATTCGATCGCGCCGAGAAGCGCAATCGCAAACGCTGCGGGAAACAGCTCGCGCATGAGGCCGAAGCTCAGATCTCCGCGCCAAGGAAACGCGGGCACCGGCAGCACCGGTGGAATGCCTGTAACCTCGACACCGTCGACGACGGTGTGAAAGCGTGTCCCGATCGTCGCGACGTGTAACCAGGGGAACACCACCTGTGCGAGCGCGACCGCGGCCGCGACGAACGAGATTGCGAGGAGTGGAGCTGGGATCTTCTTGGTCCACCTCGGAATCAGCAACAACAGCGCCAGTGTGGTCCCCGCGACGCCGATCTCGGCGGGTTGAATGGTCGACCGCGCCGACCACATTGCTGCGACCTTGTCGGTGAAGTGCTCGGGCATCGACCCGACTTGAAGACCGAGCGCGTCCTTGATTTGGAGGGTCGCAATGACCGTGGCAATGCCCGTCGTAAATCCGGTCGTCACCGGGTGCGGGATATATTGGATGAGCCGGCCAAGCCGCGCCGCGCCCATGGCGATGAGGATCAACCCGGCCATGAAGCCGGCAGTCAACAGTCCGGACAGACCGTATTTCGTCACGATCGGCGCAAGGATGACGACGAACGCAGCCGTTGGTCCTGTCACTTGGAACCGGCAGCCGCCGAAGATCGCGACAAGGGCGCCGGCAAAGATGGCCGTGTAGAGCCCGTGTTGCGGTGCGGCGCCGACGGCGATTGCGAGCGCCATCGACAGCGGCAGCGCGACGATCCCGACCACCAATCCGGCGAGGGCGTCGACACGGAGATCTGACAGCCGGTAGCCCTCCGCGAACGTGCGCCGCAGCGCAGTTGCAATGGGCAGCTCCGACCGACGCGGTCTGCCCGGCAGACCCGCGCTGATGGGCGCACCGTCGCTGACCGAATATCGGCTCGAATCGGTAGGCCGCGGTATCCCGCGATGAGTTGGGGCTTTCGTGGCCACGGTCACCCCTTCAATCGCTTGCGAATGGTGTCGAGGATCATCGAGCCCCAGGCAGGCTTGGGAATCACGATCGGGCCGGGCTCGTCCGGCGCGTCGGTGCGAACGAGCGCGTCGAAGCGGCGCGGCTCACCGCTGACGATGAGCGGCAGCAGATCGACGCGGCTCTTCAGCATCCTCGCGACCAGCGAGAGCACGGCGTCGCCGTCGAAGTCGTCGGCGAACACCACCACGGCGGCGACGTTTTCCGCGGTGAGCGCCGCGCCGTCGAGCTTGCGGGTTCCGCGCACGCGCAAGCCCGCGGCGGCCAAATAGGACTGTAGCCCGTCGAGCGTTTCGGGGCTGTCGGAGGCGATCACCACCTCGCTGTTGGAATGCGGAGAGCTTCGAGGGCCGGCTCGGGTCATCGGGAGCGTGCATCGCAACGGTCGTGCCGCTCGGGTTTCGGGCTGCGAGGCGCGCGCGTTCGGCTCTCCACCTGCAAGTTGCGCTCGGAGGTGGCAGCGATCGACGGATCGGCGCATAGTTTCTCCGTTATGAGGCGCAAATCACGACAATTTGACGTAGTTCTCGAGCCGGTCATGCGCTCTCGCGCCATGCGCGAGCTCGATCGAACGCTACGTATCATCGCCCCGAAGGACGTCGGCGTCGCATTGGTGGGCGAAAGCGGAACGGGAAAAGAGGTTCTCGCGCGCCGCGTTCACGACCTGTCATCGCGACGTTCGGGCCCGTTCATTCCAATCAATTGCGCCGCCGTTCCCGACGGCCTTTTCGAGAGCGAGCTCTTCGGGCACGAGAAGGGCGCGTTCACCGGGGCGACCGAACGCACGCACGGGAAGATCGAGGCGGCCCACGGGGGCACGTTGTTTCTCGACGAGATCGGCGAGATGCCGCTGTCGATGCAGGCAAAGCTGCTGCGCTTCCTCGAGAACCGAAAGTTCATGCGCGTCGGCGGTACGGTGAAAATCGCCGTCGACGCGCGACTGATCGTTGCGACGCTCCGTCCACTCGACCAGGAGGTTCGCGCCGGTCGCTTTCGCGGCGATCTCTATTATCGAATTCAGGGCATCACGCTATCGGTGCCGCCGCTGCGGGAGCGCTCTGCCGATCTCGCGCTTCTCGTCCAGCAGTTCTCGCAAGAGCTCTCGGCACGCCACGGCGTCAAACCCGCGCGGATCACCCGCGCCGCAGCGGAGGCGTTGCGAGCGCACGACTGGCCCGGCAACGTCCGCGAGCTGCGGAACGTCATGGAGCTCGTCACCCTGTTGAGAGACGACCGCAAAGTACGCGTGCAGGATCTTCCGCCTGACGTTCGCCGCGCGGCCCCGGTCGATCCGACGCAGCCGACGAACGGCGAATCCGAGACACTCGCGATCTCGATGTCGGACCCGCTCGATCAATCCATCGAGAGAATTTACGACCACGCACTTCGCCTCGAGCGGGGCAATCGCTCGCGGGTCGCGCGGCGGCTGGGCGTGAGCCTGCGAACGGTCCAACGCCACTTTGCCACGCGAACGCGGTCGCAATAATCGTCAGCGCCGCACGCGCACCGTCACCCGTCCCGGCTGTCCATCGCCGCCATCGGGACCGGACGCGCCAGAAGGACCTGTGGAGCCCCCGCTACCGGCTGGGCACCCGTAATTCGTCACCAGGTT
>JABFXY010000233.1 GCA_013361525.1 Polyangiaceae bacterium
CGGCCCGCCGCGACCGCGCGCCCTGGCCCGGCGCGCCGCGACCGCGCCCCGGCCCGGGCATGGGTTTGTGTTCGCGCGATTAAAGCGTGTGGTAAACGCGCTGGGTACCATACGCTTTTTGGGCGAATGGGAACCCGGCGTCGCTGTGATTTCGGCGTGGTTCTCGGCGCGACGCCCCGGCGCGAAAGAAATGCCGACCCTAGCGAGAAAGGTGCGGAGTTCTTTCGCGCGAGCGGCGTCCATTGCGAAGGAACGGGCCGCGTTATCGAGAATGGTGCGGAGTTCTTTCGCGTAGCCAACGTTCGGCGCGAAAGAAGTGCCGACGATAGCGAGAAGCGTACTGCGTCTCTTCGCGCGCTCGCCCAGCGCCCGCTAAGCGAAAGCCCGCCCCAGCTCCTCGCAAATCGCTTCGAGCCCACGCTGGTCTTCCTCACCAAACGCATCGCGCTCATTCGAATCGACGTCGAGCACCGCCAATAGGCGTCCATCGGCCGTCACCACGGGCACCACGATTTCGCTCTTCGTCGTGCTCGAACAAGCGATGTGACCCTCGAATTTCTCCACGTCCGGAACGATGACCGTTGCCTTCGTGCGCGCGGCCGCTCCGCACACGCCGCGCTCGAACGGGATGCGCAGGCAGCCGTGACCGCCTTGGTAAGGCCCAATCACGAGAAGGTCGGGCTTCGTCACGCGGTAGAAGCCGGTCCAATCGAAGTACGCAAACGCGTGGTGCAGCTCCGACGCGACCGTCGCCATTGCAGCGACCCAATCGTCCTCGCCATCGAGCAGCGAGCGGATGGTGGTAAGGACCTCCGCATAATGCTCACGGCGTTGGTCCGAGGTTGCCGTCACCAGTAGCAGCGTCGAGGCGCTCATCGTCACCCCTCCATCTCACCGAGCTTCCGATAAATCGTGCGCGTCGAAATACCGAGTAGCTGAGCGGCGACGCTCTTGTCGCCCTTGGCCTGCCTGAGCGTCTCGCGAATCAGCCTGCGCTCCACTTCGTCGAGCGGCGTCCCTACGCTGAATGTCAGCGTGCTGGCCTCGGCGGGCTCGGCTTCGCGGACGATGTCGGGCAGATCGTCGAGCGTCAGTCTGTCCGACCGGCACAAGACGACTGCGCGTTCGATGACGTTCTCCAGCTCGCGGACGTTGCCGGGCCAGGAGTAGTCCATCAATCGATCCAGGGCCTCGCGCGCGATGCCGAGTCGGGTCTTGTTGTTCTTTTTGCAGTAGATGCCGATGAAGTGGTCGATGATGAGGGGGATGTCCTCGCGCCTGGTGCGAAGGGGCGGCGCGGTCAGCGCGATCACGTTCAGTCGGTAATAGAGGTCTTCGCGGAAGCGGCCGGCTGCGACCTCGGCGCGCAAATCTTTATTGGTGGCCGCGACGATGCGCACGTCGGCGCGCGTGGTGTCGCCGCCGACAGGCTCGTATTCGCCTTCTTGCAACACGCGCAGGAGCTTCACTTGGACGCTCGGCGAGAGCTCGCCGATTTCGTCGAGGAACAAGGTGCCGCCGTCGGCTTTGGCGAATCGACCTTCGCGTCGCACGTGCGCGCCGGTGAAGGCGCCTTTTTCGTGGCCGAAGAGCTCGGCTTCGAGAATCGCTTCCGGAATGGCGGAGCAATTGACCGCGACGAAGGCCATTTGGCTCCGCGCGCTGTGCTGATGAATGAACCGCGCGAGGAGCTCTTTGCCGGTGCCGCTCTCGCCCAGAACCAAAACGGTCGCGCTCGACGGCGCGGCCTGCAGCGCAATGTCGAGCACCCGCCGCAATGCGGGGCTCGAGCCGACGATGTCGCGCCCGGTGAGGACCGAGATCTCTTGTTTGAGCTGTCGGTTCTCGAGGGTGAGGCTCCGGCGCTCGGCGGCCTTCCTCACCGTCTTGACGATCGTCATCCGCTTGAGCGGCTTTTCGACGAAGTCGTAGGCGCCCTCGCGCATCGCGGAGACCGCCGTTTCGACGGTGCCGTACGCGGTCATCATGACGACCTCGACGTCCGGGGCGATCTGCTTGATGGCTCGGAGGAGCTCGAGCCCGCTGATCGCGGGCATCATCAGATCGGTGAGGACGACGTCGATGCGGTGCTGCCGGACGACCTCGAGCGCCTCGCGGGCGCTCTGGGCCGTCATCGCGCGCATGCCCTCTTTCTGAAAAATCTTCTCGATGCTGGTGAGGTTGCTCGGCTCGTCGTCGACGACGAGGACGGTCAGGGCGTCCGGTCGCGCCGGAGGGGGGCTCTGAAACGGCGGGGCGGCGGCCGAGGTCTCGGTCATGGGCTCCCCCTCAACGTAGCGCCCTCACCAAATCTTTCGTGATGTTCTTCTGATGTGATTCGAGCGTCCCGCCGCCGATTTCGATGAGCTTCGCGTCGCGGAGGAACCGCTCGACCTTGTATTCGTCGCAGTAGCCCCAGCCGCCGAGGACCTGCATCGCGTTGTCCGCGACCTCTTTGCCGACCGGGCCGGCGATGAGCTTCGCGGCGTCGGTGCCGAGGCGGTTCTGGTTCCCGGGGCTCGTCGTGCGAGCGACGGAATAAATGAGCGCGCGGGCGGCTTCGGTCTTGGCGTAGCTGTCGCCGATGTACCGCTGAATCTGCCCGTGATCGGCGATGGGCTTGCCGAAGCTCTGCCGGTCGGCCGCGTACTTCACCATGATCTCGAGGCAGCGGTCGGCGATGCCGAGGCTCATCGCGGCGAGGGTGAGCCGCTCGATCTCGAGGTTGCGCATCATGTTGGTGACGCCGCCGCCGACGGTGCCGAGGACGTTCTCTTTGGGGACGCGCACCTCGTCGAGGACGATCTCGCCCAGCGAGCTCGCGCGCATGCCCATCTTGGGGAACTTGCTCGGCGTGGAGACGCCGGGGAACGCGCGCTCGACGATGAAGCTCGTCAGGCGGCCTTCGACCTTTGCGTACACCAGGAAGACCTCGGCCTCGGGCGCGTTGGTGATGAGCGACTTCTGCCCTTTGAGGACGTAGTGGTCGCCATCTTCGCGCGCGACGGTCTTCATGCCGAGGACGTCGGTGCCGACGGCCGGCTCGGTCATGCCCATCGCGCCGATCCACTCGCCGGAGAGGACCTTCGGCAGGTACTTCGCGCGCTGCTCGGCGTTTCCTGCGTAATAGAAGTTGTTGACGAACAACATCGCGTGCGCGAGGTACGCGAGCGTAAAGCCGGGATCGGCCTTCGCGAGCTCGTGGTGCACGACGACCGCGGCGAGCGCGTCGAGGCCGGCGCCGCCGTCTTCGGCCGGGATGGTGATGCCGTGCAGGCCGAGCTCACCCACGCGGCGCATGAGCTCGACGTTGAGACAGCCCTTCTTGTCCTGCGCGTCCGCCTGAGGCTCGAGCACCGTGCGCGCGAAGTCGCGGCACATCTGGCGCATCATGCGGTGTTCTTCGGTGGGGTTCTCGAGATCGGGTGCAGAGCTGCTCATGGTGACTGAGCGGTCACATACCACGAAAATCGGCTGTCTCCGCCGTTACTTGTCCAGAGCCACGTCGACCGGCTGCGCCCCGACCGCCTTCACCAGGTCGGCCGGCCGAATGCACACCAGAAAGCCGCGGCGACCGCCGTTGACGTACATCCACTCGAGGTCGAGGACCGTCCGTTCGACGAACACCGGCATGGTCTTCTTCGTGCCGAATGGGCTCGTCCCGCCGACCATGTATCCGGTGTGCCGCTCGGCCACGTCGGGTTTGCACGGCTCGATCTTCTTTCGCCCGGTCTGGCGCGCGAGCTCCTTGGTCGACACGGTGCGATCTCCGTGTTGCAGGACGAGGAGAGGCTTCTTGTTCTCGTCCTCCATCACCAGCGTCTTGATGACGTGGTGCTCCTCGACGCCGAGCTCGCGAGACGAAACACGCGTTCCCCCGTGGGCCTCGTAGTCGTACAAATGCGGGGTAAAGGCGATCTTGTGCGCCGTGAGGAAGCGGGTCGCGGGGGTCTCGGGGGCTTGGGCCATGACTCGATGACAAGCCTATAGCGCGCGCCCGCGTGACAAGATCCTCCCTTCATGTCGACTGCCCCTCGGCTACGGCGAAGCCTTAGTTGGACACTGTTCCTCGAAGGGGACCGGCTCGTCGCGAGCGCGGGCGCCGATGCGCTGTTTCTCCTCGATACGCTGGATGCCGAGGCCGCGCGCGAGCTCTATGAGCGCTGGGAGCGCGACGAGCTCGGGCCTTCGGGCACGCCGTCGATCGATCGCGCGATCGACGAGCTGAAACGGGCCGGCGCCGTCGTCGTCGCTGGCGAGCCGCAAAAACGTTTGAAATGGTCGCTCGTCGGGGTCGGTGACATCGAGCGCCTCGCACGCGCGCTCGACCGCGTGATCGATCCCGCCGATCCCGGCCTCGAGAAGGTCGACGAGCGCACCGCGGATCTCGTGGTCGTCGCCCGAGCAGGCGGCACGTTGCTCGAAGCGAGCGAGCGCGCCGCCAAGCTCGAGGTCCCGCATCTCTTTTGCGACCTCGCGTACCACCACACGTTGTCGCTCGGGCCGCTGGTCTTTCCGAAAGAGACCGCGTGCGTCACCTGTCTCGCGGGTCGCATTCGATTCACCTGGGGAGACCCGGCGCCGCCGCCCGAGCCGATGGCGCTCTCCAAAGTGCCGCTCGTTGCCGCATGGATCGCCGATCAGCTTGCGGCATTTCGCGCCACCGGAACCTGCGACAGGCTCGTTCAACGCACCATCTCGATCGATATGGAGTCGCTTGCCACACGTTCGGAGCGCGTCCACCGCTTGCCGTGGTGCGCCGTGTGTTTTCCACGCAACGCGGCTGAGAAGGGCGGCTCGTTTGCGCTACCTTGGTCGAAGGCGTAGCGCGTGATTCGACTCGTTCATCAATTCGACTCACCGAAGACCCGCACGCAGGCGGCATCGCCGAAGAGCAGCGGGTGCTGCTGCTGTTGTTGCTGCTGCGTCGTGAGCATCCTCGGCGCCGGTGTCCTCACCGCGCGCGCCGTTCCAGGCTCCAATCCGAATATCCCCAGCACACCGATCGCACCGGTGCCGTTACCCTACGCGCAGGGAGCTGGGCCGACCGCGCCGCTCAATCCCCATGCGCTCAATCCCTATGCGCCGTCGGCCCATCTCGCCGCCTATTCGGGTGATCTCCAGCAGCTGCGTTATCGCGGGCTCTGGCAGGCGTTCGCGTTCTTTCTGCTCCCGGTGTCGCTCGGTGCGGTGAGCGTCGGCATCAACATTCACACCGCCGCCGCGATCGTCGGCGGCGTCGTTTATCCGGGCGGCCTATTTCTCCTTCGCTCGAAGACGGGGCTTTCTTGGAAGTGGATAGGCGGCCTATTGCTGCTTTTGCCCATTGTCTTCGCGCTCGAGGCTTGGCTTTGGATCGCCGTCGTCTTCGACTTGTGACGCACACGCTGGCGCAAGCCAGCGGCTTTCGTCACGGCATCGTTTCGCCCTGGCAAGAGGTTCCGCCGACCGGCGCCGACCTACCGGGTTTGCACAACGTGTTCGTTCCGAGTGGACCCACCTCGGAGGAACACGCGGTCGCCGGCGGCTTTGGCCGAACGCTGGCCGACGCGTCGTGTGCCGCCATTGCCGAAGCGCTCGAGCGCTATGCCGCCCATATGGCGAGGTTCGAGGTGCGGCGAGGTCGCGATATCGAAGGTCCAATCCTCGACGCGCGCGACTTCTCGCTCTTCTCCGACGAGCAACGCGCGCAATCCGGGTTTCCCTATCCGTACGCGCACCGCGAAGAGGCACGGTATGCCGAGGTCTTTGCGATAGACGATAATCGATCGCAATGGGTCCCCGAAGAGCTCGTCGGCCTCGGCTCGCGGGAGGAGCAGCCGCTTCTCCCCTCGACGTCGACAGGCCTCGCCGCCGCCGCGGATCCGATGAGCGCGCTCCTCAGCGCGGTGGAGGAGCTGCTCGAACGGGACGCGCTCACGGTGAGCTGGCTCGCCTCGCTCGGCGGCCGCGAGATTGATATTCCGGCGGAGCGACGCGCACCGGTCATCGAGCGGGGAGGGGAGATTCGCGCCTTCGATCTCACGCAATCGTGGAATCCGCACCCTGTCGTGGTCGTGATGGGCCAGCTGCCATTGCGCGGGACCAAACGTTATTCGATGGGCGCCGCGTGCCGATTCAACCACGAAATGGCGCTCGAAAAGGCCTGGCTCGAGTGGGTGCAGGGCGTCGTCTTCGCCGGCCATTACGCACGCGAGAACCCGCGATTGCGGTTCGAGCGGCCCACCGACATCCGGACGTTTCCGGAACACGGTGTTTACCACACGCTTTTTCCGGATCGATGGCACCATATCCCGCTCCTTGCCTGGAGCCGCCCTTTCCAGCCCCCGCGCCCCGTGCCCGAGGCGCTGCCCCACGCAAGCGATCGCCTCGATCGATTGCGACGCAGCCTGGGCGAAGCAGGCATTCGCCTCTTCTATCGCGAGCTCACCCTCCCGGATGTGCGCGACGTCGGCCTCTTCGTCGTTCGCGCCCTGTCACCGGATCTCGCGCTGCTTCACGGTGACGAGCGCTTCCCGTTTCTCGGTGGTCGCACGCGCGATGTCGCCTGGCGCTACCCTGATGTCGATCCGGCCGAGGTTCGATTCGTCAATCCCCACCCGCACCCCCTCGGATAACGCGAGGTCGCCACGATGAACGAGACGGACGAAGCAACGCTCTTTCGCCTCTTCTGGGAAAACTCGAAGCTCAATCGCCGGACGATTCGCGATTTTGCAGCCGGCCTCGAGCGCGACGATCGCTCCGTGCACGAGACGTCCGAGCTCGCGTATTCGCAATCGCGCCCGCTCCCCGCGGAGGCGGACCGACTCTTCACCTTGATGGCCCGACGAAGGAGCGAGCGCACCTTCGCACCGACGCCGCTATCCATCGTCGAGCTCGGCCGGCTCTTCAGCGCCTTCGCGCACCGAGCCGGCGGGCGTCTATTGCCCTCCGCCGGCGGCCGATACCCCATCGAGGTCTTCGCCTTCCTGTTCGCGGCCGAGGGCGAATTCGACAAGACCATCGTCCATTACGACGGATCGCGCCATTCGCTGGCGATCGTCGGACAGTGCCCCGACTACGGCGCGATCCATGAAGAGCTAGGCCTTTCGGCTGAATCGAGCCGGCCCGCCGCCATGTTCTTCTTCGCCGCATTCCCGAGTCGGATCCTTCCTCGTTATGCCGAACGAGGCGGCCGCTTCCTCCTCATCGAGTGTGGCCATTACGCGCAGAACCTCGCGCTGCGCCTCGCCGAGGATGGCCTATGTGGATACGAGCTAGGCGGCTATTACGACGACGCGGTTCGTTCGCGGCTCGGACTCGCCGATACCGATGCAATGGTCGCGCTCGGCTACGCCTGCGGAAACGACCCCGCGCGCCGCTGAACCCTCAATTCGGATCTTTGCAGCAGCGGACGCCAGTCGAGTAATCGAGATACGCAGCGGGATGCGCAGTGATGAGCGACTCGCAGCCGCTCTTCGTTCCGCGCGCGTAGAAGCCGCCGGCGAAGGCGCCGCCCTTTTCGTCGACCCACTCGTCGAGGTTGCCGACCATGTCGTAAATCGCGTCGGAGCCCCATTGGCTCACGCAGCGAGGGCTCCGCCCGGTCACCTGCAACACGGTACCTTCGGGCGATTCGACGCGGTTGAGCCGCGGATCCAAATGGCCGACGGACGCATTGTCGTGAAGGAA
>JABFXY010000059.1 GCA_013361525.1 Polyangiaceae bacterium
TGGCGAGCTGCCACTCGAGCTCCAGCCGAAGCTTTTGCGTCTGCTCGAGAACCGTGAGGTGCAGCCGGTCGGGGCCGAGCGACCGCACAAGGTGGATGTGCTCCTCATTGCGGCGACCAATCGAGATCTCGCCGCAATGGTCGAGGCGGGGACATTCCGGCGCGATCTATTGGCGCGCCTCACCGCAGCAGTGGTCGAGCTTCCACCATTGCGCGATCGAATCGAGGACTTGTTCGCGGTGCTCTCGACGCTCGCCTCGGCGCGGGGCGAGACGCTCGCGCCCGAGTCGGTCGAGATCGAAGCCGTCGAGCGCCTCCTTCTCGAGGGCTATCCGGCCAACGTGCGCGACCTCGCGAGCGTGCTTGCGCGCGTCCGCGTGATCGACGCAGAGCCCGGCCTACGGATGTGGTCCCTCCAAGAGGTGCTCGGGCGAACCTCGACGCCGTCCGGGCGCGCGCTCACGAAGGAGCGTGTGGAACAGGTGCTCGCCGAGACCGCCGGCAACGAGTCCGAGGCCGCGCGCAGGCTCGGCGTGAGCCGGGGTGCGCTGCGACGGTTTCTCGCGCAGCGGGGATGAGCGCCAATCGCGAATAGCCTGATCGATCCGACTGACGACGTCGTCAGGCTACGTTGTGAGACTGAATGCGCGCGGTCGGCCGTGCCCTCGATCGCTAATAGCGCCTTGCGGAGGAGGGCGTGCTCGCCGAACATGCGACGATGCACAGCCCTATTCGAGTCGCTCTTTCCATGTTGCTGCTCCCTCTGACCGCGTGTGAGTCAACGCCTCCGATTCAGCGAGAGCAGCCGTCGGCCGAGCACGAGATGCAGGGTGCCGCGGCGGATAGGCGCGTCAAAACGGCGGATACGGACGCGGCGCAGCAGCGTGTCTTTCACGGCGTCACCGAGGCAGACCAGCCAGAGGGTGTTCTCGAGCTGGTCGACGGCCCGTTCGTGGTGACGGGCCTCAATCAGGGGGCATGGCACAACTGGCTTGTTGCGGTCGACGGTATTTGTCCCACGGTCGCTGAGATGTTCGATCCATCCCAGGGGTGGCTTGATCACGCGTCCTTTTTGCAGGTCTTTCCGACCTATGTGCCCGAGGGAGCTAAGGTTTGTGCCGTTCAGCAAGTCGTAGCTCCTTACAAATCATCCTACGACCTGTACGGCTACGTTCCGTACGAATGACGACGCTGGCGTCGTAGCCGAGTGGCCGAAGCCCAGTACGTTGCGCGCGCGGGGGCTCGCGCCGCGGGGATGACCGAAAGTCACGAATACCGCTTCCCATCGAACTTCAGCGCGCGCGTCGTAATGGGGACGAGCATCGTCTCCGCGAGATCCGCCCAGCCTTGCGAGCGGCTCTGTAGCACCTGAAGCCAGCGGCCGTGGCCGCGGGTGCGCAGGGCTCCGGTGCAATCGAGCTGCACGACCAGCGTCGGGCACTCGGCCGCGAGGGTGCAGAGCTCCGGCGCGACGACGTCGACGAGCGCCTCGGCCGTCGACGCGTCGCCGTCGAGGTTGACCGCGCGCACGGTGAAGACCGGCTTCGCCGGACGCGTCAGCCCCTCGGCGGCGAGCAAGGCAGGCAGGCTCTCTTTCACCATCGTCGTCGTGATGGCACGGGCGTCATTACACGCGTCATTACAGAGAGGCGCGGGCGAGGCAGACAGGGCGACAGCGAAAAGCACGTTGATCATCGTTCCCTCCAGGTTCGCCGGTCGCTCAAGCAGCCGCCGTGCCTGACGATTTTCCGGGCGCCGCGGTCCCGGCGATTGATCGCGATCAACTGATCAGCCTCTGACCCTGATCGGGTTAGGCTGGCCGGTTGTGGGACTACGCCCAGGGGACATCGTCGGTCCGTACGCGCTTTTGGAGCCGCTCGGTAGCGGAGGGCAGGGGACCGTCTGGCGTGCGTTCGACCGCACGAACGGGTGGAACGTCGCGCTCAAGATCATCCCCACGCAGAGCGACGTCGCCATCGCCCGCGCGCGACAAGAGGCCCGCGCCCTCGAGCGGCTCGACCACCCGTCTCTGCCGCGTTGCTACGCCAGCGTCGAAGACCCCGCGCGCCGAATCCTTGCTATCGCCCTCGAGCTCGTCGACGGCGACGACCTCGGCGACGTCGAGTTATCCCCCGCGCAGCGCGTTCACGCTCTTCGCCACGTCGCCGACGCCCTCGCGCACCTCCACGGGCTGAGCATCGTCCACCGTGACGTCAAACCCGGAAACATCATCGTCTCGCGCGACTTCTTCGCCGCGCCCGAAGAGGCCCGCCACCTCAAGCTCGTCGACCTCGGCATCGCCGTCCTCATCGGCAATCCCGATCCGCTCACCAAAGCGGGTCACCCTGGGACCACGCCGTTCCTCGCGCCCGAAGCGCTCGATCCGCGGACGTTTCGTTCGCGGGAAGCACAGCCCACGCTCGACGTGTTTGCTTTCGGGGTCCTCGGTTGGTTGCTCGTCAAAGGGCGGCATCCGACTGGATTGCCGCTTGATGCCGACGACGCGGAGCTCGTCGCCCGGTACGCGGAATACGTCGATGCTGAGGACGCGTGGCTGCCTGTCGACGGGTTCGTTGATCCTGTCGAGCAGCTTCTCGCGCGGTGTTTGCAATTGCGTGCGAGTGGGCGGCCTCAAGATGCGGGCGAGGTCAGGGACGAGCTGGACCGAGTCGTGCAGAGGCCGGCTGCTATGCAGATCAAGACCGCGCCGGGTACGCCGTGGACGCCGCCAGTGACGCGTAGCGATGACGTTGGCAGTGAGCCGCTCGAGACGGCGAGTAGGCCGCGGTCGTCACGGGTGGGATTGGTCGTCGCGGGGTTTGGGGTGATCGCGATTGCGGTTGGGGTCGGGTGGATGGGTGGGCGGTCGAGCGGCGCGGAGGACGGAAGCGAGGACGCGCCGATTGAGCTGACGCGGGGGGCTCGGGTTGTCGAGACGGGATCGGCCGCGGAGGTCGTCGCGGATCGAGAGGAGGCTTCCGCGCCGATGACGGCTCCGGCAGAGCCGGGCTGCTACGTCGTGATTCTGTACACGCTGTCTGCGGCCGGAGGCCCCGACGACTATTCGGGTACGCGCGCAGAGCTTCGAAGACACGCGGAGCTTGCGGACATTCGGTACGGCGTGGCGACGATCGGAAAGGACTTGGTGCTCATCGGCGTGAGCGAAGACAAGACCAAAGCCGATGCGCTTGCGGCCGTGCACTATGCGGACCCCAAGCTGAATCAGAAGCGCAGCGCTGCTTGTCGCAACTACGCGTGGAACGAGCAGTTCGGGAAGGATTGGATGACCAAGTGACGCGCCGCCGAGCGAGCAGCCTGATGTCGCCGGAACTCAATTACATGGCCAAGGGTAACGACGGGAACTATTTGCAGCATAGCGTCGAGCTGGCGCTGGCGGTGGCGCTTGCTCAGTCTTCGCCGGATGGGGGACTCCACATCATGCTTACGCATGGGATGGCGCCGACGCAGGCCTGTGGGTCCCTTCCGCACGGGCAGACGCGGAAAGCATTGTGTAGGGCGTTGCAGCTGGGACAGGCATCGCCGAGCTTGGAGGAGCCTGCTGTAGTCAAGGCTTACCGCGCAACGAACGCTTCATTGGAGAAATATCCAAACAGCGCAGAGCTCATCGCCGCTTCTGTTGGACGTCTCAGACTCTCGGGTGGCATTACCGAGGTCGATCGTGCGAAGCACGCGCAGCTTATGGAGCGGTGGCAGGGTACTCAGGTGAAGCCGATCCTGGGATCGTGGCGGCCGGAAATGGTTGGCGCCGGCGTGCATACTTGGGCATCGCCATCGCGAACGAAGTCGCCATGGCTGCTTTCGATGGATCCGATGACCTACAGTGAGGCTCGTCTGAGAGACGACGATAAGCTCTATCGCGCCGACGGTGAGAGGATCGGCCGCGCCCTGCGGCCGTTTGTTGAAAGCGGAGTCCCGGGCGTGGCCATCATCTTCGCGTACGCTGTTCGACCCAATATTCGGCCGCTGTTTTGGTCGTTTGCCGACCGTATAGCGGCGGACGCGGGGATTCGAACAGATTCCTGTTGGATGTCGCACCAGGGTGGGAATCGCAACTTGGTGGCAATATTTGGCGTCGGACTGACGTTCCCGCCGGCGTGGCCGCCGCCGGCGGTAAACCCTGGACGTGACTGAGCTGCCTGATGGAGAGGGCCGCTATGGCTTGAAAGTTAAGGTCAGGTCGTGTCCATCCGGTCGAGCGTGCACGCTCGGCATTCGCAGCGGCTGATTGCGGAGCGACGTGAAATTTTGATAGATGTTGGTGCTGAGTTCTTGAAGCGCATGTTTTAACTCCGCACCCAAGCTGGCACCTGACCTCACGCGTAGAGTCCACGCACTCTTCGAAAGGGCCGAGGTCCCGTTTGTGCCCAGCTTGGGATGCCTGTTGCAGGCGCTCGCGACCAGATAGAGCAGTCTCTGCGTCTCGGACGGCTTACTGAAATACGTTACGGGATGTCCAAGCGCAGCGAGCCACCGCTCGAAGGTCGCCGGCACTCGGGTCCCAAGGTCGAGGCGCCACGCGAAATATCCGAGATGGCACCCGTCGAGTTGTACGAGGTCGTTAGCGCTGAAGGGGGGCTGGTGCTCACGTCGCGCGACGTAGATGTACCGAGCCCGTGGTTCGATGGGGTGTCCAGACTCAAGCGGTACAAGAGCTCCGTCCACTTCAACATAGAAGAAGATGTAGGGGAGGGGGGCTTCGTCGCTGCACGTCTCGATGAACCTCCATGTGTCCCCGGTTACTGCCACCTTCATTGCGGGTGTACGATTCGCGGCCAGGGCACAGTTGCTTGGTGCGCCCACGCAGTGCGCAAAATGCGGCTCCTTTACGGTTCCAGCTCGGAGGAACGCGTCGTGCCCACAGATCGTGCAAATGAACCGATTGGGCTCCGACCGCTGAACGGCATCCCGTGCGGAGACGACGCGCGGGGCCTGGCCAGGCTTGACTATTAGAGCGCAGTTCATGTCGGTTCACTCCGCGTCAATCGTGGTCGCCTTACGGAACTGAATCACCCGGAATGGTCAGCGCATAAGTGGCGCGAAGTTGCGAGCGCTTGCGCTCAGTCGCAAGGGCGATGTCTTTCACCCAGCACCCCTGAGTGCCAGCGGTGGTGTTTGCTCGACCGAGAGCCGCGTCGGAGGGCGGCTCCGACGGCGTCGTGTCGCCAGCCAGAAGCTCCGCTGGTACGGAACGCGCTATTGGGCCAGGTGACGGAGACTGAGTCCCTCGTCGGAGCGGTGGCGTGAGATCAACCTCGTAGGTCGTCCGTCGACAGCCGCGGACCGTTTGTCGCACGCGGTGGCGCATGATATTACTCAAGTCTCCTCCCCCCCTGTTAGCGGCCGCTGTAGCCGTCGAGCTACCATCGTTCTGCGAAGCGGGCTGTCAAGGGCGTTGGGCCTGTCGGGAAGGTCGACCACGGCTGAGCCAGGGGTGCTCCAGGTGCGCGACGCCGGTCTCGACGCTGAGACTGGAAGGACTGCGCCGGCGATCACTCACGGTTTCGGCGCAGCGCAGGCCCTGACATTGTCTGTCCCACCGCTGCACGCTTGCCCAATACCGCGGAGGTCAGCCGCCGCTTACGAATGTCGTCACCGACACCGTGAGCGATCTCCGTCGTAGCCAACCTAGCATTGTCCGTGTGCGGGCCACCGTCGCCTCCGACGGCGCGCTCGCGCTCGCGGAGCCCGTCGACGTCGAGGCCGGCGATTACGACGCAGTGGTGGTGCTCGTCGCGAGGGCGGTCGAGGAGCGCGCGCCGAGCTTCGAGGAGCCGCTCGACGACTACCTCGGCCGCGTGCGCAAGGAGTACGTGCGCGGTGTCGTGGATCACGTCGGAGGCAACCGGGCGAAGGCCGCGGAGCTCCTGAAGGTGACGGAGCGGACGGTGTATCGCGTCTTGGCCGATGGGAGGAGGGGAGGGCGGCGGTGATGCTTGGTCCTCCAACGATCGGCGCTACGGATCAGTCGGCTGACTTCGATGTCATGACGATTCATTCTTAAGGATCGGCTTTGCTGTTTCGTTAGCCGTAACGATGCGGAGCATCGTGCGGCCGTGTTTTCTCTTCACGACTGGGGGATACGACCATGTGGATGGTGCAGCTTGATGGGGCATGGCAGCCCGCGGACTCGGACGCGGTCGTCCACGATTGGATTCGGCAGGGTGTCGTCTCGCCGACGACGCTGATTCGGCACAGCAGCTGGGCGGCGCCGCGCGCGATGCGCGAGGTGCCGGTCTTCTGGGAGTACGGCGCTCGGCTTCACTCGCACGCCGCCGTCGCGGTCGCGCACTCCGACGCGCAGCGCGCAGCCTGGGACGCGTGGGCGCGCCGCCAGCACGCCGCGCAGAAGGCGGCGGCGTGGAAGACGGCGGTCACGATCTGGGGCGCTGTCGGCTTCGTCGCGACGCTCGTCCTCTTCTTCGTTCTACGACGCAGCGTCGGGGGTGCGTGGACGCTCCTCCTCCTGCCCATCGGCGCAATGGGCGTGCTGCTCGTCGGGCAGGGCGCGAAGGTACGAGGCTTCGCCGCCGTCACCGGCTCGCTGCGCAAACGCTGGAAGCCGGTCGTCTACTGCGTCGCCATTACGACGCTAAGCTCAGGCTTCGCTCTGCTCAGCGTGCGCAGTGACCATCAAACCTGTGAGCGGTCGATGACGTCCCTGCGCGCGTCGAGAGATGGCATCCCCGCCGCGCCGGAAGACACTCCGTCGCAGTGGGCCTCGCTCCAGACCTCGATCGAGGAGTCGCGCAGGCGGTGCGCGGTCGTCGGGACGGCCTACGAGTCGGAGCTCGACACGATGTACGCCAACGCCGCGAGCCGGCTCTCAGAGGTCCAATCGCGCGAAGCCGCCAAAGCCGACGTCGAGCGCCAGCAGGCCGCCGAACGCGCGGCCGCAGCCGAGAAGCAGCGCATCGCGGACATCGAGGCCGCGTTCCCCGGCAAGGTGGCCGACCTCGACAAACGGCTAGCGAAGGTCGACACCCTCTTCATCAAGCGGGATTTCACCGGCGCATCCGAGGAGCTCAAGGCCGCCGAGGCACAGCTCGACGAAGCCGCCCCGACCGCCGCCTCTTCCGGTGCCGACTACAGGCGACTCAAGAAGCGCGCCTCCGCCCAGCGCGACAAGCTCAAGCCCAAGCTCGAAGCGATCGAGAAGAAGGCGGAGGACGAGCGCCAGAAGGCCGAGCTCTACTCTGCCATCTGCGGCGAAAGGCCCAATCCTTCCGCATGGGACGGCAGCATCTACGCCGTAACGCGCGCCGTCAAAGAGTACGCGCACGACCCCGACTCCATCGAGGTCACCGAGTGCGCCGTCCCGAAGCTGAGCGCCGACAGCTGCTGGGTGACCGTGTGCAAAGTGCGGGGAAAGAATGCGTTTGGGGCGACGATCTTGAATGTGAAGGGGTTTTCGATCTCGACGTTGGGGGCGGCTGAGTTGCCGGTGGAGTGAGGAAGCGACCGGGGGAGGGCGGGGTGAGGTGGTTGGACCTCAAACGATCCAGCGTCGATTGATCAGGAGCCTGACGTCGTGGTCATGTCGATTTCGGTCACAAGGGGCTTGTGCGATTCTCGACGAGCAGCGAGTATCCGGAGCATCTTGGGGGTCTATCAGGAAACATTGATATCGCGCGTCGGGCCCGCCGGCATCCGGCTTGGGCCGGCGCTTCGAAAGACGCTGCTAGAGGAGCCGACGAATGTCTGATGCAACGAAAGACGCTATAGGTCGACGGACGCGAACCCTGGTGAGCCAGGCTGCCGAGGCGCGCGGCGCGGTTCGGCACAGTGGCCTGTACGGCGAAAATAACGAAGGTCTCCTCGCCGACACATTGCGATCGTTCTTCCCCGCGGGTTGGGTCGTCGGTAGCGGAGAGGTCGTTGACGTTGACGGTGAGAGAAGTCCTCAATGCGATATCATCGTCTACAGTGCGGCGGCGTTGCCCCCGATCTACGTTGGGCCGACGGGTCGAGTGAGCGTTCCGGCCCATTCGGTGGGCGCAATCGTCGAGGTAAAATCGACCCTACATAGCAGCGCGCACGTTGGCGAGCTCTGCGAACAAATGAAAGCATTTGGTGCTTTCTTTGCGGCTGCGATGGCGAAGGGTGGGCCCGCGTTGCAGAAGGAAGCGCGCGAGCAGGCGGAATCTCAGGAAGTTCGAGAAGAGCTTGCCAAGTTCTCTGGTTCCCGAATTCCTGTCTTTGGATTTGCTTACGAATCGAGGGTTCAGAGTGATACTCTGGGAGAGGCATTGCGAGCCTTTGCTCTGGAAGATCCGGTGTTTGTGCTCGATGCCCCCCGCCCATGGCCAGAGGTTAAGAGCGGGTTCGAGAGCTTGGGGGCCACGCCTTCTCGCGCAGCCGTTGAGGGGATGGTTGACACGCTGCGCGAGCCCAATGGCTACAGTTTCGAGGTGAACGGCTATAATGAGGGCGACACGGTTGTTCTTCAGACAAGCGTTAACCCACATGGTGTTGGTGCGCTGAGCGTGCTCGTGAAGGAGATTTGTGACCGCGTTCGGAGGCATTCGCCTTTGGCGCGCACCCTGTCGCCGCAAGCGGCGGAGATCGCCTACTCGACGTACCACAAGTGGGAGGGGGCCTACGTGTGAGCGCGAAGCCTTGGCGCGGCTAGCGGAAGGTGCGCTTGTCTTGTTGTCGACGACCGCCAACGATGCGAAACCTGTTGGGCGTTCATAGGTAGCGCCTAAGGCCTCACTTCCGGCCCTTCATTGAGAGCGTCCAATCACTCTTCTCACGAGGCCACTACGTCGTGGTGCGGTCAGCGCGGTTTTCGCGTCTATCGCGGCATCGGCGGCTTGCAGACGTGCGTCGCCGGTCGCATCGGCTTTGGTCGCGACGGCGCAAGTCAACGGGCCAATCACTCCTGGCCGAGGATTTGACCATGCAGATCTATGATCACGATTCAAAGCCCCTACTCGACCTGCTCCGGATGGCCTCGGCAGAGGACGGCGCGACGCTTCTCGTTCCCGATCTTCAGAGGCCATATGTCTGGAATCCGGACAAGGTCACGCTGCTCGTCGACTCGCTTCTCCGCGGTGGGCCGTTCGGCACACTCCTCCTGTGGGACGTCAAGAAGGAGGATCTGGCGAGCATCCCTTCCCGGCCGTTCTGGCGGGTGGTGGACCGAACGGGGACAGATTTTGACGATGAGCAGGTTGGCCGCAGTCTACCGCCGGCTGAGTTCAGGATGGTTCTGGACGGGCAGCAGCGGCTCCAAAGCCTGGTACTCGCGTTCGTTGGCGACGGTTACGGCTTTCGCCTGCTCGACGAGCAATGGTCTACGGTGCTTGAGGCGGAGCGACCGCGCGGCAAGTTCGCTCGCAAGCATTGGACACGCGCCCATCTGTGCCTTGACCTCTGGCAGTTCCGCGAGGCAATCACAAAGATTGGTGAGCTTGCGCATCTCGAGTTTCGCGACGTCCTGCAGTGGGCAGTTCTCGACCCGACCGATGGCCGGTCAACATTCAAGCGCCCTGCCAACTACAAATTCGCTGTGCCGAGTGCGCTCGACATCGAGAACCGCGGACGATTCATTCGCCTCAGTCGGTTGTGGAAGGCAGCTGCCGCGCGGCCGAATGCGGCGGTTCCGAGACACTTCCATGAGGACATGCGTGGCTTGCTGAGTGCCCACGAAGCCTCGCCAGAGGCGCTGGGGTCCGTGGTGGATCCACTCTCGGAGCTGGTTCTTACGCTCCGTCGCATCCAGGACGAAAAGGTATCGTACCTTTGGCTCAAGCCATTCAACGAGAGGGATTTTAGCCATGAAGTCTATAACGACGCCATCGTGAACATCTTCACGCGGCTCAACAGCGCCGGTCGTGCGCTCAGCCGCCAGGAGATCACGTTCGCTTGGATCAAGAATGGGTGGGATTGCTCAAAGACCGAAGAGCGGACCGCCGGCAAGTGCTTCGACGAGCTTAGGGAGCAGCTGAAAGCGGAGAGAGTGGATATTGGCCCGGACGAAGTCGTGGCGGTAGTGTCGGCGATGTGGTCGATACTGGACCGGAACGGCGAGCTGCTGACCGCCGACGACCTGCTGCGAGGTGAGAAGGTGCGTCCGATGGCACAACAGCTCGGCGCGCGATGGGCTGTGATTTCGTCGAACCTCGTCGAAACGGCGCAGACTCTTGATGATCGCGGTTTCGAATACGGAACACACTATCTATCTTTGAATGTCTTTACGCTGCTCGCGGCGTGGCGATTGATCGGTAGTCAGTGGCTTGCCGACCGTCGCCTCAGGGTCACCGAGTCTGACAGTTTTGAAAAGGCGCTTAATGCCGCCTTCGCGCTTTACTGTGACAGATGGCTCATCCTTTCCCAGTGGTCCGGTCGGTGGGGCAGGTCTACGGAAAAGGTGCTTGCCGAGTATGTGGCGAACCTTGCGTCGGATTGGCGCAGCGTCCGCGCGGAGGAGAGCTCGACCAACGTCCTCGCTTTGCTGGACCAGCGCATGGACCGGTGGATTAGTGAATTGGTGCCGCACGCCGAGAAGCACATTGATGAGCTTCGCGTGCTCACCCGCGATGCTGTTCACCAGTACTATTTGCCTCTTTGGCTGTGGCACCGCCTTGACGCCGAGCGGTGGACGGCCTCGAAGTTGCCCCTGCGAGAGACGAAACGAGGGAGCCTGAGCCTAGATGTCGACCATATCACCGCGGTAAAGCTCTGGTCGCTCATCACGGGGCAAGAAGACCCCACCACATCGACAGAAAGTGCGGACGGGGTCGATGTTCAGTCGACAGTGAACGCGCTCGGTAACTGCTGCTTGCTGGAAAAGTCGTTTAATATCGCAAAGGGCGCAGATCCGCTTCGCACGTTTCTTGAACGCGTTCACGAGTTCAAGTTGGACCCGTCGAAGGTCGAGCGCTGGGCGGCACATGTCGATATTAGCGGGGAGCTTCTTAGTCCGAATGCTCATTCGGCCGTCGAAGTGGCGGCCGCCATCGAACAACGCACGCTGCGCGTGAAGGCCGAACTCAAGGAGTTTGCCGCCGGGGCTCGAGAACGGGCCGATGTTGAAAGGAGATGATGAGTGAACACGCTTACGAAGGCGAACGCGGTTCGAGCACGGGTCAATGAATTCTACGCGCAGCATGCCATTGGAAATTCTGCGGCGGATGCATTCCCAGCGTGGTGGCTTTGGCGCCGCTTCGAGATCGCGCCGCTTGATGCGGTAAGCCTCTGCTCGAATGGGCCAGGTGATAAGGGAATTGACGGGTTCTACCTCGAGGCAGTCGATGGCAAGCCGGTTCTTCACCTCGTCCAGGCGAAACTGAGTGACAGCCGCTCGTACCTTCGGACGGCGGTGACGGGGTTCGAGGATTCGCTCCCGCCGCTCAGACACATGCTTGAAAACGGGGGGCTGCCCCATGGCTCAACCAACCCTGTGCTTACAAGGCTGGCGGCGCGGATCGTCGATAGTCGCGAGCATGCCAGGAGCATGCGCATC
Source organism: Polyangiaceae bacterium (assembly GCA_013361525.1). Classification (GTDB taxonomy): domain Bacteria; phylum Myxococcota_A; class Polyangia; order Polyangiales; family Polyangiaceae; genus Xiheicaenibacterium. Next base: position 11,488 of record JABFXY010000059.1, read on the forward strand.
AATTTTGTTGTGTTGCACCTGTGCGGTGAGGATGAAGAAGCCATCCATCGGAGCATGACCGACGCTCGGGAGCGCTTTGAACGGCGCGCGATTGCGGAGCTCGGTGACTATCAATTTACCCTGTCGTTCCTCGGGCCGCACCAGTTTGATCCAGGCGCGGCGGCCAGTCACGTTCCAGGCGCACCCTGCCGAGTTCGTTTCAGCGGCGCACCGCTGGAGACAGCCGGCGCGGCGCGGTACTATGCGGGCATCGGACGTCTCGCCGATCTCGTGAGCCTTTACAGACAGTACGGGGATTACCTTTTTTCAAAGAACGTGCGCATGTACCTGCACAAGGCCGGACAACAGGGACCGGGGAGGCACCTGCGCGAGACCTTGAGCGCGATTACGGTCGCTCCGTCGGAGCGCGCGATGCCGGCAGAGCATTTTGCGATGTTTCACAATGGTGTAACGCTTTATGCTCAGACTGCAAATTTTGAGGGTGATAGTCTCGTTGTTCGAAAGCCGAGCGTTCTGAATGGCTGCCAGTCGGTTAAGAACGCGTTTCTGTTTTTCGAGGATCCGGCATTCCGCGGAAAGATCGATGCCGTTCGTTGGGAGTCGATTCAGGTCCCGCTGCGGGTGGTTGTGTCGAGTGACGAAGACTTTGTGCGCCGAGTCGCTGTTGCGAACAATCGCCAAACCGCCCTGCGACCGTCAGCTTTTCGCGCGAACGATCCGCTTCAGCTTCGGCTAGGCGAGCGGTTTCGGTCTGCGGGGGTATTCTACGAGCGTCAGGAGGGGGCCTTTGATAACTTTAAGGCGGCACGGCCTGATGAGTTAGCGCAAGATTTCGGAAATAGCGTCGAGGCCGCCGTAACTATGGAAGACCTCGCTCAAGCGGTCGCGCTCGTCCTGGATCGGCCGGCGTTGTCCGTTGCGACGAAGGAGACAGATCTGTTTGAGGATGCCCAATACCGGGCGATCTTTCGGGAAAGCAATCTCGAGAACCTTACGGTGCTCGTATTTCTGCGGAACTTGTTGAAGGTATCGCATCTGGTCTTGAAGGATTTGCGAGAGAAGTCCTCACGTCTGGAGCCGCTCGTTCCGAGCCGCTTTCGGTACCCGTTTGTCAGGATGATGGCTCGATACGTTGCGCGATACGAACCGGCCGTGGTGCGCTCGTTCGGACGTGAGGTCTATGGTCGCTTTGGCCCGGGGCATGAGCTGCGGGCAAAGCTTCTCAAGCTCGCGGGGCCCCATCAGTCGGGGATGCAGCAACTCTTCCCGGAGATTTGGGGGTCGGAGGATGGGTGGCGAAGCGCGACGGAGAAGGAATGCATCCAGAAGGCTTTGCGCAAGCTGCGGGTGGATTCGGTGAGCGCGCTCGAGGTCGCAACGGAATAGTGGGCGTAAAGGAGCAGCTGTATGCGCACGTTTGTCGGTACGAAGGACGATGGTACTCCGTTTACGATTCTATACACCCCTAGTGGTGTAAAGTGGATTCATGGCGATGGGGGGCTGCTCTCTCGTTCGCCGTCGCCCACCCCGGAGCGAAGTCGCGGCGAGGACGAGCCGACTTCGTCGGCGAGCGTGGCGGCAGCGCTCGATGCCGCAGCTGGTGTTGTAGGGGCGGCGGCGCAGCTGGTGAACGCGGTCACGCGCGTTCTTGAATGGTGGGAGAAGAGGAAACTCGTGCAGATCGAGGAGAGTCGCTTCGAGGAGGAGCGACGCATCCCGTGGACCTACGAGATGATCCGCCGCTGGGTATTCGCCCACAAGGATGGAGATTCTCTCGATCTCGATATCTCCCACTATCTTGGGCGGGAGGCGTACGCCACACTCTCAGCGATCGCGGAAAATAAGAAAATGGCGGTGCCACAGGCGATGTTGTACGAGCTCGAGCAGATTCGCCGGGTCGTGGCATCGCAGCGCGTTCTGCTCGGCAGGCAGTTTCGTGCATTGGCGCGAGCGGAGCGGTTTAATGCATGCGCGATTATTCGTGAGTCGTTGCTTAAGCAGCCCGAGGTTCCCATTACGATCAACTACGAGAACATCGAGCGGTGGGCGGGAGATCCGGCGGTTGACTGGGAACGATGCGTGATGAAGGGCGAGCTGAAGAGCTTTGAACAGGAATTTCGCGATATGAGCCGCTTCCCGATGCGGATGGTCGAGCTTGCGTTCGGGTATCGAACGGACCCGAAGGCCCCGCCCCCCGAGCGGTCAGGGACCGTCTTGGATGGGTCGTCGCCGTTTTGGCTCGCGATCGGGCTTGCGTCATCGAAGTTGGTGAATCCGTATGTGCTTTTGGCGAATGCGCTAGTTCCGGCTGCGACGTACGTGTACGACTTTATTAAGGAGTCGGACGCCTTGCGTCGCGACGACTTCAGAGAGCTTGCGCTCTATGCTGCTGAGGTCGAGCGCGTACGGCTTCTCCATCGGCTTTGGTGCACGGTTGACGGTGGAGTGCGACAGAAGCTCGGTGGTGGATTGCTCGTCACGGAGGACCATGGTGCATTGCGACTCGCTGCACCGGTTGTAAAGGGCGAATACGAGATCATCTCCGAGCTTGCTCTATTCGGCGGCGCGTCGGATGCTCGCGCCGGATGACCGTATGATCCGAGTGGCCCGGTGACACTTCTATTCGACACAGCGACCTGGGCGGACGCGATCGCGGACCTGCCCGTCTCAGGGCCGCTCCCCTGTCGTACTGTCCTCGTGTTCAACGAGCGAACCGCGCACGCGCTTCGTCGCGAGCTGCTGTCGACGGGTCGAGCATCCGTCCTTGCGGGCACGCGCTTCATGACGCCGGTGGCGGCCGCCACCGAGGTCTTGCACGCCGCGGGCATCGCGGTGCGGCTCGACGGGTCGAAGCGGCGCCGGGCTCGACTCTCGAGGGCATTCCGTCTCGACCTCGACCTGAAGCATTTCCCGCGTGAGCTGCTGCTGGGGGCGACGGGCTGGGCCGACGCATTTGCGCGCGCGATCGATGAGCTCGAGGCCGCTGCACTGCGGCCGATGAATCTGCGGTTCGAGGGTGCGTCGAGCCAACTTCACGATGTCGCCACCGTTTGGGAGGCGACCCAGGACCTTGCTGGGGACGTCTGGAGCGGCTCACGTGCTCTCGCCGAGGCCGCAGCCGTGCTGTCTCGGGACATCCGGATGTGGCCGTTCGACGGTCCAACGCTTGCCGCGCTCGCTCCGGCCTTTTCGGTGGCCGAGGCGCACTTTGCAGCCGTTCTTCCAGGTGCCCATGTCCGGCTTTTTGCCGCGCGACCCGTGCGCGAGACGTACCTCGACCGCGTGGCCGAGGTGCTAGGCGGCAGCTTCGCGAAAGCGCTACGAGCGAAGCCTCTCGACGCTCGGGCTCACGTTGCCGCGAACGCGGCGTCTGCCTCTGAGCGCGATGTGCTCGCGGCCTACTTCCTCGAGACACCCGAGGTTCTCGCGGACGCAGCTCGTCCGCGGTCTCGCGGTATCGACGACACCGTGCATCTCGAAGAGCACGCCGGGGTCGAAGCGGAGCTCGAGGCCGCGGCTGATTGGGTGGCCAAGCAAGTGATTGAGCATCAAACCCCGCTCGATCAGATCGCCGTCCTGGCGCCGCGTCGTGAGCCACTGGTCGCGATGATTGCGGACCGAATCGCGAGGATCGGCGTCGGGATGGCCGATTCCCCGCGCATCCCGGTCTTCGTGGAGGGAGGTCGTCCGCTAAAGACTTGTTCCGCGGGGGCCCGGTCGCTGGCCGTCGTCCGGGCGCTTCGCGACTATCTGCCAGTGCAGGCGCTCGCGGAGCTTCTTCCGACTTTTCGACCCGCCGATCCCGAGGCTCGCAGGCTTTCGCGGGGGCGGGCGTACGCGGTTGCCTATTCGCTCGGGACTTCTCGCGGGAGCCCGGCGGAACCGCATGGCGCCACGACATGGGATGCGCGAATCACCGAGCGGATCGCGCAGCTGGAAAGCGCGCTCGCGCGCGCTCGGCTTTCCGTCGAGTCGGCTCCCGACGAGGATCCGGACGCTCGGGATGCGGAGCGGCTCTTAGGCGATTTGCAGATGGTTGGGCCCGCCATCCGTGAGCTCGTTCAGCTCTGTGCGCACCTGCTCGACGCCAAACCTCTGCGCGACGTCGCACCCTCGATTGCGGCGTTTCTTGCTTCAAGGGTGCTCCTACCGATCGAGGCGGACGGGACCAACCTTCAGCCGGCGATCGCCAGCACACTAGCAGTTGCCGCCAGCGATCCGGAGCTTGGAGGTTTGGTGGGCGACGATGCCCTCGCCTGGATCGACGACGAGCTATCGGCGCTCCGCGTTCCGACAGCCCGATTCGGTGACCCTGCGGTTTACGTCGGCACGATTCGCGGCGCCATTGGACTGCCATTCCACTCCGTCCGCATTGTCGGTCTCGCGGAGGGGCATTGGCCATCCGTTGCACGTGAGGACGCCGTTCTCCCCGAGGCGCTTCGAGCGACCATTTCGGGTGCGTGGCTGCGTTCAGCGGGTGACCAATCGCTTTCTCAGCTGCATGCGCTCGCAATGGTGCTGCGCGGTGCCCGAAACTCGGTGGTCATATCGACACCGAGGGTCGACGTGAGCCGCTCGCAGCGAGAGCCCTCGGCTCTGCTCCTCGAGATTGCGAGCGCACTCGGCCGTGCCGGGCCGAAGGGAGAGCCCGTAGGGACCGTCCCCGATCTACGGCTTTTACGGCGCGACGCGTTCCTCCCGGCCCGTCGCGCGATGGAGGCCTTCCGTCGAGCCTGGGTCGTGTCCGAAGGCGCCCAGCAGATGCGCGTCGCGCGGTACACGAAGGAGCGGCCGACGAAGCGTTGGTTCGACCTACCCGCAGTCGACCTCGTTCGCATTCAAAGCTACCTCACATGCGGCGGCGCAAGGGCGACCGACGGCGTTCTGGATCCCGGGGTTGAGCTTGACCTGCCGGGACTGACGCCAGGGCGCCCAATTTCCGCATCGGCGTTGCGGGACCTACTTCAGTGTCCCTATCGCTTCCTACTCCAACGAGTGCTCCGCTGGCGGGAGCCTGCGAGCGCGTCGCCTCCACGCGAGCTCGATCCGATGACCTACGGCTCGTTGTTCCATAAGGTGGCCGAAGACTTCTTCCGGGAGCACGGCGAGGCGTTCTCGGCGCGCGAGCGATCCGTGGACGCCTGGAAGACGGAGGTGCGAAATGGCGCCCAGCGTGCAATGGAGGAGCTGCTCGAGCGCTATCCTCTGCTCGGGGACACCGTGCGACAGCAGGAGCTCTCGAGGCTCTCTGGTGATTTGGACCGGTTCCTGAACGCTGAGTGGGGGGCGCCGATCCCGGCCCGATTTGTCGAGGCCGAGTATGCGTTTGGGTTCTCGGAACCGGCGCCGGTGGAGGTGGACGGCGGAAAGCTCTTCGTGCGTGGGTTCATCGATCGCATCGATGCCGAGGGACCACGCCTGATGGTGCGCGATCTGAAGACCGGCAGCCCGCACCCGCGTCGCGGGGACGAGGCGGAGCCTCAGCCGCTTCTCGATATCCAGATTGGCCTGTACGCGCTGATGGTCCGGCCGATGGCTGCGGCGCAGGGGCTCGGCGTTGGCGCTGCGTACGTGTACACCGGCCTCCACGGCGACCGCGAGCGGGCTTTTCGGGATGACATTGGCGCCCTCGAATCATCGACGAAGCAGTGGCTGGCCATTGCAGAGGCATTGCTCCGGCAGCGAGCCTTCCCGCGCACGCCGGTGCCGGGTGATTGCCGATTCTGTGGCTTTGCGGCGGTGTGCGGTGACTCGTTTCACCCTCAGGTCGCAGAGATGTTCGAGCAGACGACCAACGAGCCGCTCCGTTCTCTGCGTGTTCTGAAACTTGGGGAAGAAGCATGAGTCCCCGTCCTTCGGTGATTGACCAAGCCGACCGCGACGCTGCCATTAAAGAGCGTGCGCGGAATGTGCTTATCGACGCCGGAGCCGGAACGGGCAAGACGTCGACGCTCGTCGAGCGGCTGATCGCGCTCGTTGCCCCTCACGAGGACCATGTCGCGCCGATGCGAATGGAGCGGATTGCGGCCGTGACGTTCACGAGGCGGGCGGCCGGCGAGCTCCGGTTGCGCCTTCGCGAGCGCCTATTGGTCGAGCTTGGGAAGCCGAAGGTTTCGCGCCCACGCGCCAACCGCCTGCGCAATGCGCTGAGCCATCTGGACGTGGCGCACGTCGGGACGATTCACGCGTTTGCCGATCGATTGCTGCGGTTGCATCCAGTCCAAGCCGCCCTGAGCCCTTCCTACACCATCGCCGAGGACGACGACGCGCTGGTCCGCGAGACGTTCGAGCTCTTGATGACCTCGGCGGAGAGCGGGACGCTCGCCTCCGAGCTTGCGGGATCTTCCGCGAGCGATCGCGCAAAAGAGGCTGAGGGAACCGTCCTGGATGCGATTCGGGCGGGGCTTCGGCCCGAGTCTCACGAGAGCGAGTTCATGACGCGGTATGGGCTCGATGCCGTGGTGGGTTCGTTCGTGCGCCAGCGTGATGTGACACCTCGCGACCCACCATTGCGCTCATTTGATCGCGCAGCGTTCGAGAGGGCTTCGACGGAGTTTCGCGCACTGGCGGCCCGCGTGAATGGTTCATCGACCGGTGCGCGCTGGGTCACCAATCTGCGCGAGCTGCTCGGGCGCTTGATGCCGATCAGCGATCCCGTCGTCCTCTATGCCGAGCTGTATCCGGCGCTGCATTCTCTTAAGACGCCGACGTTCGGTGAGGTGTTCGAGAACGACCAGGACGCCTGGCATGTTTGGAAGCTCCTCACGACCGGGGCCAACAAGAAGGTAACGAGGCCTTCGCCGCTCCGTGACGAGTTGCTCGCTCCGCTCGCGCGGTGGCTGGCAACGCGCTTGGTTCGACTCTTCCCCGTTGTCGTCGCCCTGTACGAGAAGGTGAAAGCCAAACATCAGGCGGTCGACTCCGTTGATCTCCTGATCAAGCTCCGCGACCTGCTGGCGCGCAACCTGGACGTGCGGGGGCGGTACCAGGTGCTCTTCGATCACGTCTTCGTGGACGAGTTCCAGGACACGGACCCGCTCCAGGCCGAGATCATTCTCTACCTCTGCGAGAAGACGCCCATTGCGACGACCGCCGCCGATGTCGAGCTCGCGGATGGAAAGCTGACGCTGGTCGGCGATCCGAAGCAGTCCATCTACCGGTTTCGTCGAGCGGACATCGCCATGTACCAAAGCGTTCGGAGCAAAGTGGCCTCGCGCCCGCACCGCGCGGTCCAGCTCTCGGCGAACTTTCGATCGACCCCGCCGCTTATCGATTGGTTCAACGAGCGATTCGAAGCGTTGCTCGGCGCGCCGCCGAAGCCCGGTGAGGCTGCGTTCTCGCCCGAAACGGGGGGGGTCGCGTACCAGAAGCTGCAGTACGGGAGGCGCGACGGGCAGTCGGTCTCCATCCATGTCGTTTCTTTCGAGCCCAACACGGAGACGCCCAGTGCGGCTGACTACCGCGCGCTCGAAGCGGAGGTTCTTGCGCGCTACCTCCGATGGCTGATCGCGAGTGGCTTTGAGGTCCTCGACCCCGTGTCGCGCGAACGTCGCGCGGTAACGTATGCCGACGTCGCCATCCTCGCGCTCGAGACGACGAACCTGAAGATCCTGTTTCCGGAGCTGGATGCGGTCGGTGTTCCGCACGCTGCGCGTGGCGGGAAGCTCTTCCTGCAGGATCCACTGCACCGGCAGTTTCTGCTCGGCCTACGCGCGATCTCGGACCGCGAGGACGGCGTCGCGCAGGCGGCGCTTTTTCGACCGCCGTTCTTTGCACTAGAGGTGGCCGATCTCGTTTCCAACACACCGGCGGCTGCCGGCGCTAAGGAGATCGTCACGGAACTCCGTGCCAAGCGGCTCGGGCGACCTGCGGGAGAGACCGCACGAGACCTGCTCGAACGAACGGCGTTCGGCCGGTCGATCGCGCTAGGGCCCAATGGACTTCAGAGGCTCGAGCGGGTGCGAGAGCTTTGCTTCATCGTCGATGAAATGGCCGCACGCGATGCGCTCGACTACGACGGTGTCACCGCTCGGCTGCGCGGCTGGGCGACCGATCCGGTGGAGCTCGACGCCCCTCATCCTCTCGGTGCCGACGCGGTTCAGATCCTCACGGTGCACCAGGCCAAGGGTTTGGAGTTCCCCGTCGTTGTGCTGTGGGATGGCCGTGCCGGGCTCGGCGCTCGCGCAGACCACGGCCCGTGGCACGTCACGCGGGACGGAAACGCATGGCAGCTCACCATTGATCGCCTCTCGTGGGAGGAGCCGGCCGGCGCTGCGTTGAAGGAGACCGAAAAGCGCTATTGCGATGCTGAGCGCAAACGTCTTGTGTACGTGGCGGCGACGCGGGCGCGAGATCTCGTCGTCGTTCCGAAAGCGGGTGCCCCCGGTGACAAGCACGTCGCCGGGATGCTGCTGGCTGGCGGTCACGGGCCGCTGTCCCTCGAGCTCCAGCCCTACCGTTCGGGCAAGCTGCCCACGTGGGCTCGGACGATCGCTGCGCCCGCCGCACGGTCGCTCGCTCCACAGGACGTCGATAACAACGCGAGCGCCGACCGTTGGGCAGCCGCGCTCGCGTCGAGCGCGAAGCCGCGATGCAGGCCGGTGGGCGTCGCATCGGCGACGCACCTGGTGCACACGGGGGAGAGCGACCCGGCCGGACAACCGTCCTATCGCCCATCCCGGTTCGGCACTGTGTTCGGGGACACGGTGCACCGCGCGCTCGGCGAAGCGCTTCGGCGAGAGCTATCGCCGGTGGAAGCGGTGCACCGGGCGGCAGCACGCACGGGCCTCGTTGAGCACGTCGACGAGGCTGTGCGTGACGTCGAGCGTGGGCTTCGTTGTCTCGAGGACCACGGGCTGACGCTCGAGGGCACGGACGCTTTGCGCCTCGAATATCCGATCGTCGGTCAAGCACTGACGGGCAACATGTTGGTCGGTTACATCGACCTGCTGGTCTCCACGAAGGACGGTCTTCGGCTGATCGATTTCAAGACCGATCGGTCGGATGCGGCGACGCCGCTGCGCGAGGGTTTTCCGTCCTACGTGAAACAGGTGGAGACCTACGTCGCGCTCCTCCACGAAGCAGGCGTGAGCGGAGAGCGTGAAGTGAAAGCGGGCTTGCTCTTTACGGACGAAGGGTCGCTTCGGTGGCTTTGATCGAAGACGGGCAGTCTATGGGATTACGGGTCGTCCTCGGTTCGGGGGCGCGCCAGTACAACGGCGACCTCACCGTAGTCGCCGCCGGCAACATCCTGCGCAGTTGCGTGGATGATATCCTCCAGCAGCCCCAGCTTAGACGCCCATCGACCATCCTTCAGCTGCCGCGCCGCGTGGGTCGCATCGCCGTCGCAGCCATAGACTGCAACCTTCACGTAGGCCTCGTCGAGGCTGGCGTCCGTGCATGGCCTGAACCCGACGGTCGCGAGCGCTGCGACCCAATGCTCTACACCGTTGTCGGGGAACACCCCTGCGGGCCAATAGATGCCTGGCCGACTCGGTGGTATGACGTAGGGCTCCCACCACTGGTTCGTAACTCCAGCCGCGAAGGCAAGGCAGTTGTAGTCCTCCGTCGCGTTGCTGGTCAGCTCACAGTTGTCGCTTGCGAGCCGCGGAGCGAAGTCGATCCAATCAGGCTTCACGATGAGGAGAGCAAACCACGAGCAGAGCCCCACCTCAGCCATGCCTGCGCAACCTGCGTAAGCGTGACGTCCCCAGGTGGCAGCTGCGGCTGTTCTCCGGTGAGCGCCGCGAGAGCCGCGTCCCAGTGACCACCCTTCCCATCCCGAATCCAGGCGAGGATGTCCGGAACGACCTCGGCCCCGAGGTTGATGATCGCGACGTATTGCGGGTGCTCGAATGCGCGTTTTCGGCTGGCCAGGTGGCCAGTTCCCTTCAGCCAAGCCGAGGCGAAGTGATGAAACATTGCAGAGCGCGTGGCCCGCGTAACCGCCTCGAACGCGGAATCGGCCACAGCCTCGGCTTCCCCGAACCGAGCCTTCCAGTGATTCTCGTGGGTCCACGCCTGGCAATGAATTGGCTGGGGCAGCTCTACGGGCTGCAGCGAAGGAGCCCAGAGGCGTTTTGTTTTCCAGCCCCGCTCGAGCGCCATCTCGAGAATTCGGCGTTCGTGTTCCGTCGGAATCCCTCGTGGGACACGAGAGAGAAGCGCTACTGCGGGGACGACGAATCTACGCTCGAGGAGGCGTCGAATCGTCCGGGCGAGGAGGTACTTGCAGCTCTCGGCTTTGGACGGCACCGCGCCCCACGCGGCCTCGAAGCGCTCGAGCGCCTCGGGCTCACGCCTATCGTGGATCAGCGCTCGCACTTGGCGCGAGAGGAACAAGGCATTGTCGGGCCATTGCTCGAGAGCGCGCTCATAGCCCTTCGCCGTTTCGTCGAGGGGCTCGAGGTTGGATTTGTATCGATTGTAATGCAGGTAATGGGTGACGTAGGCGCGCATCCGACGTGCCGCCGCCGGACCAAGTCCCGCGTCGTCAAGGATTGCCCCGAGGGATTGGTAAACGTCCGCCGCCTCTCGCCAGCGCCCGCTGTGAGACATCTCGACGGCCATCTCCATGACGATTGGCATGCCAAATCGGGCGAGACGAAGCGCGTCGCTCGGAAGAGGTACCGCGGCATAATGACGGTGGGCCTCGAGCACCGCTACCGCCGAATCGATGTTCGACGCCCAGATTGCGCGCTCGTACGCCTCCGCCCATCGCTGGTGCCGGTCCCGTGCTGCGCCCGGGCTCTCGAGAAGTCGAAGCGACCCGAGCCCGTCGAGCGGCGCGAGGTAGCCTCGGCGCTCGTCAATCAGGTTCGACTCGAGCCCCGTCTCGAGCGTCCCGCGATCGACCAACTGGAGCTGGTCGAGATCCGTCCTCGCGACTGGCCGGTCGTGCACCCACAGAAGTGCGATCAGCTCTCTGTGCTCTGCCGAGAGTCCCGACCAAAGTGTTTGAGCGAGTCGGTGGGTATTGCGAAGCACTGCGCCTGCGGGCATTGGCCCCACCAGCATTTCGTGAGCCGCCGCGAGGGCGTACCTCTCCGGATCGTGCTCCACGGCCGCCCACACGCGCTCCGCGTCCCAGATCCCGACCGCTCGAGGCCGGACCAGTGGCGGCAGAGGTGCGGACTTCGTGGTCCATCCTCCTCGGAGCTCGATGGCCGGAAGCTTCAGGAGCTCTTTGAGCCAACCCCAGCTGCCGCGAATCACCGAGCTGATCTCGTTCGTCGCGTCAGAACGAACGATTGGCCTTCGATCAACAACGAGGCGTCGACCGTGCAGTTTTGGAAGGAGCGCGTCGAACCAGTCGCGTGGCATGGGCGACGCGTGCATCGCGCCTGCCACTGCATCCGCCGCGTCCGGGCCTACCTGCCTCGCGAGTGTCGTCACGACGAACGCAGGGCCATCGAGGTGGCTGGGCACCGGCAGGTAGAGGGACTGTGGGTCCAGCGCGAGCAGAACGTCAGCGACGACGTTCGCTCCTGCGACGACGTTCGGCGAACCCCGTCCGAACCGACAGATCACCGGAAATTCTTGGGTGGCCTCAAAGAGCTGCATGGCTCGTCGCTCACCTTAGCTCGACGCGTCGCGAACTGCGACATCGGGCACGCGCCACGCTTCAAGTACTGTGCCCGCCCGGGCTACCCTGCCGAACCTCGGAGAGTGTCATGAGCACGATGGAGAGACCCTGGCCACGCTTGGCCGACGACGCGGATCGCGCGCGCTACTACGAGGCCGCGATGCGTGCGCTCCAGTTCGTCGAGCGGCGCTCGCCGACAGGGCGCCGTTTCGGCGCCGACGCTGACGCGCGGTGGGGTGCGTTCCGTGGAAATCTCACGACCGCGGATCGCATGGACCTCCTCCTTCGTGACGCCGACGCGCAGTGGCCCTCTTCGTTTGGAGCGCGGAACGTGTTCGCGCTTCGCGCCGCCGCCGAGGACGAGGCCTTCGGTGCCGAGTGGTTGCCCATGGATCCGGTCGACGCCGAAGAGCTCTGGCGTCGTGTCATCGCGGAGCCGCCTCCGAGTGCGGTGAAGGACGCGCTCGTCGCCGCCGCCGCCACGTGGGAGCTAAAGCTCGCCCCCGTGGAGACAGCGCCGGTCGGCGCGGCCGAGAAGCTCATCGTCGCCGGCCCCAGCGCGATTGCGACGCTCATCGGCCTGTTCGCTACAGGAAGTGACCTCGACTGGGCCGACCAAGTCATCGTTGTCGCGACGCCTCCAGCCCATCGACAGCTCGCGGCGCTCGCTGGCGCGCTCTTGAACGCGACGAAGCCGAGCGCGCTCATGACGCCGGATGAGAACGTGAAAGTGACGGCGGGCCGCCGGCTCGTCCTATCCGCCGACGCAGCACCCGAAGATGCTGCCTGGGCGAAAGCGCACGCGGTGGGCTGATGCTGGCGTCGTCGCGCATCATCCTGGTCGGCGAGACGCCTCATGCGCACGAGCAAGAGGCGATCGACTTCGCGGTGAAAGAGCTGCCGGGGACGGATCCCTACACGGCGTGGGGATTGGTCGAGCTGCTCGAGCCGGCGACGGGGCGCCTCTACGAAATCGACCTCTTGGTCTTGGGGTATTCGGCGCTCTACCTGGTCGAGATCAAGAGCGGCCCGGGGAAGTATGAGGGCGATAACGTCGACTGGTACAGGACAGCACCTGACCAACCGACGCGCTGGATGGATCCTCCGCTGCGGCTCGCGAACCTGAAGGCGAAGGTGCTCAAGAGCCGCCTGCGCTCGAAGATGCGCAACCCCGACCGAGCACCGCGCGTCGAGGCGCTCGTGTTTCTGAGTCACGCGGATATCGACTTGCGCCTCAGCACCGAGGGCCGAGCAGGCGTGGTGACGCGAAGGGATCTCGTTCGCGCCATTACGCGCCACGAGTTCCCGGGTGCACCTTCGGATTGGCGTGCGCAGCGCATCGATCAGCCGCTTCAGAAGGACGTAACGCAGGCGCTCGAGTCGCTCGGACTGCGGAAACGTAAGGGCAAGCTGTTCGCCGGCGCGTACGAGCTCGGACCGCTGATCGACGACGGCATCATGCAGCTCGACGGCGGCGGCGAAGGCCCGTCCGCCCCCTCGGGGTACCAGGACCGGCAAGCGCAGCACCGCGAGACGCCCGCGTTGAGCCGGCGGGCGCGTGTGTACCTCATCCCCCAGCAGACGACCGTCGAGCGGCGGCAAGTCCTACGGCGTGCCGCCGAACGCGAGGTTCAGCTTCTCCACAGCGTGCGCGAGCACGCAAACGTCCTCACGCTGCTCGACTACATCCCCGATGCGCCGCTCGGTCCGACGCTGCTCTTCGATACATTCGACGGGGCGTCTCCCCTTGATGCGTTCCTCCGAAAGAATCCCGATTTGCCATTTCAGGATCGGGTCGACATCGTGGAGCAGGTCGCGCGTGCGCTCGCGCATTGCCACAAGAAGGAAGTTCGGCACGGTGCGCTCGGCCCCCACGCGATCCTCGTGCGACGCAGCTCCGAGGATGACCGCATTCAGACGCGCCTCTTCAACTTCCAGCTTGGTGCTGGGCAGCACGTCCGGGGGACGGTTCATGCCTCGGCGCTCTCTTCGGATCCATGGGAGCTCTACCAGGCGCCCGAGCTCCGCGAAGAGGTAGGCCGGCCGACGCCTTCCTCGGACCTCTTCAGCCTTGGCGCGATCGCCTACTTGGTATTCGCTGGGAGCGCACCCGCTAAGAACGTCATCGATCTCGACGAGCGCCTGCAGAGGGAAGGCCAGCTCGATCCGAGGGCCGCGCGTGACGACATCCCCGCGCCGATCGCCGAAGCCATTACGTTCGCGACGCAGCGCCTCGTCGCGAATCGCGTCGATGAAGCCAATGAGTGGATCGAGCTGCTGATCGACGGGCTGACGCGACCCGAGCCAGAGGTCGCTATCGCGGAGATCGACCCGCTCGAGGCGCGCGCCAAAGACGTCCTCAATGGCGATCTCACGGTGCAGCAGGTGCTCGGCTATGGCGCGACATCTCGCGTTCTTCAGGTCGAGCGCGGATCGGACGGGCGAGTTTACGCGCTGAAGGTGAGTCTCGCGATCGAGCACGACGAGCGCCTGATCGAAGAGCGGCGCATCCTCGATCAGCTCGAGCACCCTCGAATCGTTCGCTGTGTCGCGCCGCTGACGATCGCCAATCGCACGTGCTTGCTCCTCACGCACGCCGGCGAGCAAACGCTCCAGCGGCTCCTAGCGCGCGAGGGCACGGTGTCGCTCGATTATGCCAGCCGCTTCGGTGAAGACCTACTCAGCGCGCTGGAGCAGCTCGAAGAGAAGAAGATCATTCACCGTGACATCAAGCCGGCAAACGTCGGCGTCGGCACGCCCGGCAAAGGCGCCACGCACCTGACGCTCTTCGACTTCTCGTTGGGTATGGCGCCGCTCAGTGAGCTCGGCGTAGGAACGGCGGTTTATCGCGATCCGTTCCTCCGGGCGCGCGGGGCATGGGACCCGGCGGCCGACCGCTGGGGCGCCGCCGTGACGCTCCACGAGATGCTCACTGGAGCCCGGCCTTCGATCGAAGCGCTGGGCGAAGGTCCTGCCGCCTCGAAGCTCACGCTGGCCGCCGAGCGCTTCGACCCGGCCGTTCGCGACCGCCTGATCGCGTTCTTCGATAAGGCCCTCGCGCCCGATGTCGAGCTGCGCTTCGCATCCGCGCGCGAGATGCACCGGGCTTGGATCGCAGCATTCGACGTACCGGTCGAAGCTCCGCCCCCGAGCGTACGAACGACTGCGGCCAGCGCACCCGAGCCCGAGCGAGACAGCATCGCGCCGTCGGCCGACGGGCTTACCCAAGATCAGCTCGCGGCCATCTCGCCAATGACGCCGGCCGAGGCATTGCCTCTCTCGGTTCGAGCCAAAAATGCGCTCGATCGCGCAGGCGTCCTCCACGCGAAGGACCTCCTCGAGCTACCGGATAATCGATTGTCGTCGATCCGCGGCGTCGGCCTGCGCGTCGCCAAAGAGGTCCTCTCGTTCCGCGATCGCTGGAAGGGCGCCGTTGCGCTCGCGCCGCTGGTCAGCACCCCGTTCTTCCCGGGCGCGTACGCCGGCGACGACGTGATGCTCGAGACGACGAAGCTCGACCGTGAGGTCGTACTGGCGCTCGTCGATGCCGGCGTCCACACGCTCGGCGCCCTGGCCGCAGCCCCGACTTCGCACATCACGACGATCGCGAAGCGCCGCGGCTTCGATGCGAAGTTGCTATCGGATCTCCTCGAGCGTGAGGCCCGCAACGCGGGTGACCGCGCCAAGCCGCCGACGCTGGAGGCGTGGCTCGATGCGCTCCTGCCGAAGGCGAAGAAGCGGACTGCCTATTTCTTGTCGCTCTATGGGCTAGTCGAGCCCTTCCTCGACCGCATCGACGTCACCGTGCGCGAGGTGGCCGAGCACCATGCTCGCTCGACCGCCGCCATTTACCTGGCGCTCGGGGAGGCCCGGGACGGGTGGTCGAAACACGGCGCGATGCGTGAGCTTCGCGATCTCGCGCACGCGCTCGTGGAAGAAGCCGGTGGGGCGCTTCCGTTGGAGCACGCGTCGGCGGCGCTGCGAGTACGTATGCCGTTCGACAAGGCTGCGCCGTCCGGCATGCTGCTCGCGCGAGGCGCTGCGCTCTTCCGGATCGTCGCGGAGGTGGAGCGCGAGCTCCCTGAGGGCCTTCGGATCTTGCGGATGGGAGCAGGGGCACCGTGGGCGCTCGCGACCGAGGCCTACGTCGAGGTTGTCGGGGCGCTCGGCAGGGCGGCTGACGAGCTCGCATCCAGGAGCGTCCTCGCGTCGCCGGGAGAAGCTGCCCGCCAATTCGCCGAGATCGCCCGAGACACACCACTCGCGGCGATAAGCCCAGAGAGACTTGCCGATATGGCCGCGCAAGCGAGCCAATCTGCGGCGCGATCGGCCCGACTCGAGATCTACCCGCGCGGCCTTCCGCCCGAGCGCGCGCTCGAGCTCAGCGCAGCGGTCCTCGCGAGCGGTCTCGGCCCGGAGGAAATCCAGAAGCGCGTCGCCGGACGATATCCCGAGGCGGCTCCCTTGCCCGATCGCCCTGCGCTCGACACGCTCCTCGAGCCGCACGGCCTCATCTGGGCCGAACGCGAGGCGCAATATCGCCGTGTCGGCGAAGCGCAGACCACGACGTTCGAGACGACGTACCGCGCGCCCCCGCGTCTGCCCACCGCATCGAGCGGACAAGACCGAGCGATGTCGCCGGAAGCCATCGATGCGCGCGCATTCGATGAAAAGATCGCTTATGCCGTCGAACGCCGGCTCCTTCGCATCGTCGGCGTCCGCGCCGACTCGGCGCGGGATGCTGCCCTCGCATTGGCACGCCGGACCGGGACACGCCCGGTCTCCTTCGACGCCGAGCTCATCGCGGCGATGCGAACCGCGATGAAGACGAACGAGGTCGATCCCGAGGTCGTCCACCGCGCGGACGCAGAAGGCCCCGCCGGCGCCGCTTGGCCGAACCTCCTCGCGCTCGCCGAGGCCGCCGCGGCTGACGTCGCGAGCAAGCTGCTCCCGCCGAAGAACCCGCTCATCCTCGTCCAGCCGGGCCTGCTCGCTCGGTATCGGCTCGAAGGTTTCCTCCAAGCCCTCATCGACGCGTCGAAAGACCGAGACTCCGCCGCCATCTTCCTCCTCGTCCCCGCGCACGACACCGGCGGGCTCCCCCTCATCAACCGCGAGCTCCCCATCCGAGGCGTGTTGCCCTCGGACGGGCTCTGGGTCTCCGCCCATTGGCTCGCCAACAAACACAACGCAGCAGCCTGACCCATGGCCAAAGCAAAGAAGAGCCCCAAGCGTGCGTCCTCCGATCTCGAAGGCCAATCGGATCCGACGGCCGAGCTCGACGCCGGGAAGTTCCTCGCTGCGGCGAGGCCCGTCCTGAAGCAACTCGGTGAGGACCTCCTCGCGCGCGCCAAAGCTTCCCGCGCCGTCACCCTCGCATTGGAGGCGCGCCACGAGGCCGAGAAGGCCGCGCGCCGGACGGCCGACGCATTCACGGTTTGGCAGTCGAACCTCGTCGATCAAGTGGCCGCCGCCTGGCTCCTCTCGTGCGTCTTCGTCCGCACCCTTGAAGACCGCGGCCTCATCGCCCAGCCGCGCCTCGCCGGCCCGGGCGCGTCCGACAGCCAGCGCCTCTTCTTCGACCTCGCCCCGTCGCTCGCGGAGCGTGATTACCTGCTCACCGTCTTCCGCGAGCTCAGCCACTTCCCTGCAGCGCGCGATCTCTTTGACGCGCGGCACAACCCCGTATGGTTGCTAACCCCGTCCGCAGAAGCGGCGAAGGCGTTGCTCGGCCTCTTCCGCCTACCTAACGCTGACGCGCCCGCGTTTCGATTCGGTCAGCCAGATACAAGGTTCCTCGGCGACCTATACCAAGACCTCAATGCGGCGGTGAAAGAGCGATATGCCCTTTTGCAGACGCCCAGGTTCGTTGAATCGTTCATCCTCGACAGGACACTCGAGCCCGCAATCGAGCGCTTCGGCCTCGACGAGGCGACGCTCATCGATCCGACCTGCGGCAGCGGTCACTTCCTCCTAGGCGCATTCGACAGGCTGTTCGACCATCGCCTCCGAAAGGAGCCGGGGCTCGACGTGCGTGAAGCCGCGCGCCGGGCGCTTGATGCGGTGTATGGCTCGGACATCAACCCGTACGCCGTCGCAATCGCGCGGTTCCGATTGACACTGGCGTATCTAGAGAAGGCCGGCTTCTCGCGGTTGGCCGATGCGCCCGCGTTGCCGCTGCATTTGGTCGTGGCGGATTCGCTCTTGCACAACGTGCAGCTCGAGCAGCGGAGCCTCGCGGAACTGGAGGGACAGTCCGCGAAGACCTGGGGCGGTCAGGAGTTCGCGCTCGAGGATGAGGCGGCGGCGCGGGACGTGCTGCACCGGCGGTATGCGGCGGTCGTGGGGAATCCGCCTTATATTACGGTGAAGGATGCGGTGCTGCGAGAGCGCTACCGGGAGATGTATTCGACTGCGTATAGGACTTATTCCCTGGGAGTGCCGTTTACCGAAAGATTCTTTCAGCTTGCGAGGTCAGAAGGTGCGGTCGGTATGATTACCGCCAATTCGTTCATGAAACGCGAATTCGGTGCGAAGCTCATCGAAGGCTATCTTCCGACAGTTCACCTTCAACTCGTGGTCAACACATCGGGGGCATATATTCCTGGTCACGGTACGCCTACAGTCTTGCTGTTCGGGGCGTCGCAGCCGCCGAGTGGCGCCGACGTGCTCGTGGTGCTCGCTAAACGAGGTGAACCAACGACGCCTAACGATGCTGAGCGTGGCTTTGTGTGGACGAGCATCGCTGAGCATTGGTCCGACCTCGGATTTGAGAATGAGTTCATCTCTGTCGCGCGCATCGAGCGGCAACGGCTGAGCAAGCATCCATGGAGTCTTGGTGGTGGAGGAGCCACTGAGTTAAAAGACTTGCTTGAGGAGCGGGCGACCGGAACGCTCGGTCAGATCGTGGCCGCGATTGGGAGGACGACTGTCGCCGGCGAGGACGACGTCTGGATGGCTCCATCAGGCACATGGGCGCGGCGCGGTGTCGGTGATGTGGCGATCCCGCTTGTTATCGGCGAATGCGTTCGCGACTGGACGCTGGCTGAATGTCCGGAGATTTTGTATCCGTACGAAGTGCTCGGCGGCGAGGTTGTTAGTCACGATCATCCCTTGCTGAAGGTGCTATGGCCCTGGCGTTCAACGCTCGAGGCTCGCACCGTTTTCGGGAAACAGATGAAGGCGTCCGGGCGTCGTTGGTGGGAGCATCTAGAGCATTATGCGGACAAGCTCCGCACTCCAATCTCTATCGCCTTCGCCTTTGTCGCCACCCACAACCACTTCGTCCTCGACCACGGCGGCAAGGTCTTCAAGCAGTCGGCGCCGATCATCAAGCTCCCCGAGACCGCCACCGAGGATGACCACTTCGCGCTCCTGGCGTACCTCAACAGCTCGACGGCGTGCTTCTGGATGAAGCAGGTATTTCAGCCGAAGGGCTCGGCGACGCGAGACACAATCACGCCTGAGAGCAATCGATACGAATTTGCCGGAACCGGACTCTCGGAACTGCCTCTGCCTGCCGGGTGGCGCGAACTCCGAGATTGGGGTCTACGTCTAGATGAATGCGCGCGGATGTGTAGCAATGAGGCGCCTGGAAAAGTCCTAGACAGGCAGACATGGCGCGATGGTGCGTCGCTGGCGGATGAGCTGCATCGGGCGGAGACTTCGCGTCGGAGCCTCCTGCGACAAATGGCATTCTTGCAGGAAGAGCTGGATTGGGCGGTTTATCGTCTTTTCGGTCTCACGCAGTTGGGGGTCGTGAACGGCTTGCATGAAATCGATCCTGAACGCGACCGTCCGTTCTGCTGGGCTGACCGGCCCCCGAGTCTCGGTTTGGCGGTTCAAACCGCGTATCAAGAACGACGCGCCGCTCTCCAGGCAGAGCCGATGCTAGGCTTGATCGAAACCACCGAGATGAAGCGACTGTGGCGTGGGGCGTCGAACGAAACGGGACGCTACGGCGCGTCCTACGCGGAGGAGACACGGTTTGCTGCGCATGCGTGGCTCGCGAACGCCGTTGAAATGGACTTGCAAGGGTCGCAGGAAACTCTGGGTGCTCGCGACCTTTCTATTAGGACGCTCCGCGACAACCGAGTGCTCGGTGTGCTCCGCCTTTTGGGTACTGACGACTCTGATCTGACTTCGGCCCTACGGAGTACGTTCAGCGCCAACGCCGTTCCTTTTCTAGCCGCATACACTTACACCCCGTCGGGGTTTGCGAAGCACCGAGAATGGGCGGAGCTATGGGACCTTCAGAGGCGGGAAGACCGCGGTGACCAAGTAGAGCTGTCTGTTCCACCTTCATTCAGCCAGGGGAGCCGGGGCAAGCCGACAGACTTCGAGCTCGACACATACTGGGAGCTCCGAGGCAAACTCGACGTCCCCAAAGAACGCTTCATCAGTTACCCCGGCTGCGAAAGCGACCAAGACGGCGAGCCGGTCTACGGCTGGGCCGGGTGGAACCACCTCCAGCGCGCCCAAGCCCTCGCCGCGCTTTATCAGAAGCGCAGGACCGAGGAAGCGTGGGGCAAAGACCGGCTCACGCCGATGCTCGCGGGGCTGCTCGAGCTGTTGCCCTGGATCAAGCAGTGGCACAACGAGCCGAGCGACGAATACGGCGGAATGCGGCTCGGCGATTTCTTCGAGGGCTTCATCGACGGGGAGTGCCGCACGCTGGGCCTGACGCACGACGACCTTCGAGCGTGGCGGGCAGCGGACAAGCGCGCTGCGCGAAAGGCGAAGAGCGCGGCGGCGACGTCGGACGAGAGCGCCGCATCCGAGAATGGGGCTGAGGGCGCCGAGGCTGCGCCGAAGTCGAAGCCCAAGAAGCCGCGTGCGCCGCGCAAGGTGAAGCAGAAGTTGGAATCGGAGCCTGAGGCATGATCAACGCATCGGTACGCGTCCGTGAGCTCTTCGACCTGCCCGAGCAGGTTCGGAAGGGCGACTTCGTCCTCAAGCTCACGGAGGGAATCGAGCAGCCGAAGGAGACGGCGACGACGTACGTCGCGACGCCGGCGCTCGTCGATTCGTTGGACCGCGCGATGCGGCTCGTCGGCTCGGCGATTCGCGACAATCGAAGCCAGGCAGCGTATCTGCACGGCAGCTTCGGTAGCGGTAAATCGCACTTCATGGCGCTCCTCAGCCACCTGCTCGCGGCGCAGGAAGATGCGTGGCGGCTGCCCGAGCTTCATTCGCTGCGGGAGAAGCACGAGTTCGTGGGGAAGAAGAAGCTGCTCCAGCTTCACTTCCACATGGTCGGGCAAGTCAGCATCGAAGCGGCGGTATTTGGGCGCTACATCGAATACGTCCGCAAGCAGCACCCGGACGCGGCAATCCCTGGGTTGTTCGCGGACGATCAGCTCTTCGAGGACGCGAAGCGCATGCTCGCGGAGCTCGGCGATGACAAGTTCTTCGGGCCGATGAACGCCGGCGCGGCTCCGAAGGCTGGATGGGGCAAGATCGCCGCGGCAGGCGTCTGGACGCGCGAGCGGTTCGACGAGGCGGTGGTATCTACGGATCCGAAGATCCGAGAGCAGCTCTTCAGCGCGCTCGTGAAGACGCGCTTCAAGGCCTACGCGCAAGAGAGCCGCGCGTTCGTGGACCTCGACGGCGGGCTCTGGACCATGGCGCGCCACGCCTCCGAGCTCGGTTACGACGCTATCGTCCTCTTCCTCGACGAGCTCATCCTTTGGCTAGCGCATCGCGCGTCGGAGTCGGCTTGGCTCCATAACGAGACGCAGAAGATGGTGAAGCTGGTCGAGGCGCAGAACACCTCGCGGCCGATCCCTGTCGTCAGCTTCATCGCGCGCCAGCGCAACCTGGCGGAGATGGTCGGCACCCAATACGCCGGCGCCGAGACGGCGCGGTTGCACGACTCCCTCAAGCATTGGGAAGGCCGCTACGACACGATTGCCCTCGAGGACCGCGATCTTCCCGCGATCTTGGAGAAGCGTGTCCTTCGCGCGAAAAGCGATCAAGCCCGCGCTTCACTGGATGATGCGTTCAAGAAGCTCCAGAGCGCATCAGGCAATTCTTGGCAAACGCTGCTCGGGCAGGACAACGCCGCCGCATTCCGCAAGCTGTACCCGTTCAGCCCGGCGCTGGTCGAAGCGCTCGTCGCTCTCTCGAACTCCCTCCAGCGCGAGCGCACGGCGATCAAGCTCTTGATGGAGCTCCTCGTCGAGCACATCGAGGATCTGAAGCTCGGAGACGTCGTGGGGGTCGGCGATCTCTTCGATGTCCTTTCCGGCGGCGACGATCCCGCCGACGGTGTGATGAAGGCGCGCTTCGAGGCGGCGAAGCAGACCTACCGTCATCAATTCCTCCCGATGATCCAAGAGGCGAATGGGACGACAACGGCCGAGCGATGCCAGCGCCTGCGTCCTTCTCACCCCGTGCGGCTCGGCTGCTCGAATTGTCAGGAGCGCGCGTGCCGGCTCGATAACCGCCTTATCAAGACGCTCATCGTCGCGGCGCTCGTTCCGGAGATTCCGGTGCTGAAGGAGCTCACGGCCAGCAAGCTCGCGCAGCTCAACCACGGGACGTTGCGCGTGCCGATCCCGGGGGCTGAGGCGACCCTCGTCGCGCAGAAGCTGCGCAATTGGGCGAGCGCGATTGGGCAGTTGCACGTAGGCACGCAGAGCGACCCGGTCGTGCGGCTCGTCCTCGAAGGGGTCGATCTCGGCCCCATCCTCGCGCAAGCGCGCGATCAAGACACACCGGGGGCGCGCCAGCGAGTCATTCGCGACATGTTGTTCGAGGCGATGGGCGTCGACAAGGTGGCGGACTGGGGCAAAGACAGCGTGTTCGTCTGGCGCGGCACGAAGCGCCTCGGTCACCTTCGATTCGGCAATGTCCGCAAGCTCGGGGATGAGCAGCTTCGGTGTCCCGAAGATCACGATTGGCGCCTCGTCGTCGATTACCCGTTCGACGACGACGGCTTCGGCCCCAATAGCGATCTCGAGGTCTGCGACGAGTTCATGGAGAAGGGGACAGGGAGCTGGACGCTGGTCTGGCTTCCCAGCTTCTTCTCCAAGGCGATGAAGGACCTGCTCGGCGATCTCGTTGTGCTCGACTACCTGCTGGAGTCGAGCGATACCCAACGACGGGCGGTCGCGCACCTCTCGGTCGAGAACCAAGCGCGCGCTCTCCTCGACCTCAAGAACCTCCGGAGCCAGAAACAGGCGCGGCTGGTGGGTGTACTCGAACAGGCTTATGGCCTCGCGAAGGCTCGCGAGGGCGATTTGGATCCGAGCCTCAGCGTGGACGCGCACCTCAAGCTGCTCAAACCCGGGGCAAAGCTCCAGCCGATGTTGGCGGCGGATCTAAGCGCGGCGCTCGATACGTACATTCCGGCTCTGCTCGAGGCCCGTTATCCGCGTCATCCCGACTTTCAGGATCCCCTCACGAATGCGCGGGTGACCCGCGTTATCGAGAAGTTTGGCGAGATCATCGACGCCGAGGAGAAGCGCATTCCGGCTGAGGGCGATCTCATCAAACAAATGAAGACGACGCTCGTGGAGCTCGGCCTCGTCCGAACGACGGAGACGGCCGTGCACCTCGTGGAGGAGCGAACGCTTCAAGATCTCGAGCGCAAGCGCCAGCAGAAGTCCGTCGATACACCGACCGTGGGAGAGGTGCGCCGGTGGATCGATGACAGCGGCAAGATGGGCCTTCAGGTGCAGGCGCTCGACCTTGTCACGCGGTGCTACGCGCGCTGGGCTGCGCGCACGTTCGTCCGCTACGGCCAGCCGTTCGAGCCCAAAGCGGGTCAAGAGATCCCGGACGATGTGGTGCTGGAAAAGCCCGCGCTGCCCGGACATGCGCAATGGGCAAAGGCGCTCACCGTCGCGGGAGACACATTCGGCATCGCCCTGCCGGGAAAGGCGCTTCACGCCGACAATCTCAAGCGATTCGAGGCGCTCCTCAAGGATCGGCTGAGCGCGGCAGGCACCGCCGTCGCGAAGCTGCCAAACGCGTTGCGTGCACGACTCGTCGAGCTTGGGCAACCGGAGACGGCGGATCGACTCAAGACAGCGCGCATTGCGGAGCGACTCTGTGCGGACTTGCGCGACCACTCGGGGCTATCGCAGGTGGAGACGCTCGCCGCCTTCGTGTTCGACACGAGCGCGCGCGCCATCGGTAAGAGCATTGCATCGTCGTCGGAGGCGCTTCGCGTTCTGGAAGACGCACTGGTCTTTGGTGTGTTCAGCCAGCTCTATGGCCGCAAAGACGAGCTGGCAGGTGCACCGGCGGTCGTCGACCGCGTCTTTTCGGCGCTCCGTCAGGATGAGCTCCACGAGGCGCTTGCGTCGAAGCTGCGGGCGCTCGCCGAAGAGGGGCAGCGTCTGCTCGCTCCCGCTCCCGCGCCCGGTACGGAGCCTTCGCTGGGAGCGGAGCGACGTCGCTTCGATGCGGCGGGAAGAGCGGACGCGCTCGCGAAGCTGCGTGATGCCGTCAAGTTCGTCGAATCGGCGAAGGACGGCGATCCAGTGACGCTGACGGTGACCATTTCGATCGACAAGAGCAAACGAGGATGATCAGCGCGCCGACGCTCAGCCGCCATGACGTGACGGATCAGCTCGAGAAGCTGTATCAGATGGATCCGTCCCGCCAGCGCCACCTCGTGGCGTTCTTCGGGACTGGCGTCGAAGAGGCGGTGAATACGGTCGCGGCGGGCCAATTCATGATTGTACCCGTGCGCAGCGAGCTCGAGCTCCGCGAGCGCATGCCTCCGCTCGAGGACGAGGACGCGCGCGTGGCATTCCTCGTCCCGTGGACCAGTGACATTCCGATCGATCTTGCAGGACGGTTTGCCCGCAGCGGTCGCGTGCTGCGCGTCGGTGCGGAAGCTCGGCTCTTCCACTTGCTCGGTGTCACCGAGATCGACGACGAAGTTCGCAAGAGTCCGCTATCTGCATATTTGCTCGCGACCGTCGCGCCGGGATTTATCAAGGTGCCCGCCGGACGACTTACGGCACCGGTGCTTTGGAATGCCTGGCTCAACGCCGCGTGGGGAGTCGCCATCGCAGGCGGCCTCGGCCTGGATGCGCTGCTCGGCTGGGCTGCGCTCGACGGCAAAGGATCGCAATTCACCGCTGCAATGCAGCAGAGCGCTGCCACCGGCGTGCGCGACGCGCTGCAAACGCACCTTGCGTCGCAGCTTGGTCCTGCAGGGCCGATCGTGTGGAAAGCGTGGGAATCGGGCAAGGGCCGGACGGTCCTCGCCTATGCGCTGCTCTTTCAAACCCTTGCGCCGAGCGAGCACGCCGGCGTCAAGATGTGGATCAAGCTCGCGCCGCGAGCGGCGCTCGGCGTCACGCAAGAGGCGGAGATGCCGGTGATCGCAACAGCGCTCGGTGGATCGGCGGATGCTGCGTTTCGGCACATTGAGCACGATTCGCCGAATGTCGCGCGCCAGATCGTCCGAGAAGCGGACGCGCTGGTCGAGGGCTCTGAGGTTCGCGAGATGTTGTTCGCGGATCGGCGTCTGCCTTCCGCGTGGCGTGCTCGGCTCGACACCTTGGGAGCGGCGCTCGGCGCCGTCGCTGCAGATCCGTCGGTGGGCACGGTCGGGCGCGCTGCGGACGCGCTGAAGGCACTCGAGAGCCATACGTTCTACACCGATAGAGACCAGACGGCGCTCATCTCGCGCGCGGATATGGCCGTTCGACTAGCGGCTTGGCTCGCCGTTCGGCCCGATCGGGATCTGTCCGGCGCGCCAACCCCTTATGCCGACGCCGAGCTCTTGGCACGTTGGTACGCGGCCGAAGGCGGATATGTCGATTGGGCGCGAAAGCTCGCGCGAGGCTCGGCCGCCGACGCGTTCGGATCGGGTGCACAGGCGGTCGTCGCGGCGGCGGACACGGCGCGCGATTCGCTCGATCATCGGTTTGCGCGCGCGCTCGCGAGCTGGGTCGAAGCGGGGCGGCCCTCGACGCAGGTGGTCCCGATCGATCAAGCCGTGCGAAGGATCGCCGTGCCATTCCTCGAGGAGAACGAGTCGCGTCAGCTCCTCGTGCTCTTGCTCGACGGAATGGCTTGGGCGCAGGCCGTCGAGATCCTGCAATCGCTCGGTCAGCGCACGACCCCGTGGGGCCCACTCGCGTGGCACGGCACGACAAGGGGCAGGATCGGCCAAGGGATCTACCCAGCCGTGCTGGCGAACCTTCCGACCGTCACCGAGGTGAGCCGCGCCGCGTTCTTCAGCGGCAAGGCCGCTGCTCCGGGGACGACGACGACGACCGACAAGGACGTCACGCGGTGGGCTGAGAACCGCGATGTCGCGAAGCTCGTCCCGGACAACACGGTGCCCAAGCTGCTGCTCCGCGCCGAGGGGCACACCCAAGGAGGTGCGGCGTCGCCGGAAGCTCTCAGTCTGGTGAGCGACAAGTCGCGCAGGATCGTCGCTATCGTGATCAACGCGATCGACGCGTCGCTGAAGTCCGACGCCCAACAGCGGCATGCTTGGACGGTCGAGAGCATTCAATCCTTGCCAGAGCTGCTCGAGCGCGCGCGTGACACGGGGCGGGCGGTTCTACTCGCGAGCGACCATGGCCATGTCCCCGCGGACCGATTCACGAGTTGCGGGACCTATGAAAAGGCAGGCGCGCGGTGGCGTCCGTGGACGTCCGCCGACGAGCCACTGGGCCCCCACGAAATCGGATTTCGCGGGCAGACGGTTTGGAGTCCACGCGGGGCGCACGGCGTTGTGCTCTTGATGGATGATGCCTGTCGCTATGGGGGCGCGGCCCACGCGGGTGAGCATGGCGGCGCGACGCTCGCCGAGGTGGTTGCCCCGTGTCTGTTGATTGGCTGCGAAGAGCTCGGCGGGGGAGCCGAGGACGATCGCGGTCTCGACGTTCGGGCAGCGTACGTTCCGGCGTGGTGGCATTTCGACGTAAGGCCGCCGGTAGCCCAGGTCGAAGAGAGCGACACGGCGCCGAAGCCGAAGAAGGCGGTCAATCCGAACCAGTTGCAGCTCCCGACGCTCGGGCCGCCTCCATCCCCGTTCCGGGATTCGGCTGTCCTCTCCTCGGTCGTGAAGCAGCCGATCGAGCGCAAACAGATTATCGAGGCCGTCGAGTTCCTCCTCGATCGCAATGGTGTCGCGTCCGACGCGGCGTTCGCCGCGTCGTTGAACGTGCCGAGCTGGCGTGTCGGCGGTGTCGTCGCCAAACTCGCCGAGCGGCTCAACATCGATGGGTACCAGGTGATTCGCTACGACCCAGCGACGAAGACGATTCACCTCGACCGAGAGAAGCTCGCACAACAGTTCGAGGTAGACCTGTGAGCACGGCAAGCCCGCTCAAACGAACCGAGATCATCGACGCCCTACGTAATGGCGCCGTCCCGAGGCACGGTCTCGAGCTCTTTGCGGTCGGTCTCGAGCCTTTTGCGCAAACCCTCGACGAGGAGCTCGACGCCGTCGCAGCCGGGCGCGGGAAGTTCAAGGCCGTTCGCGGTGACTACGGCACCGGCAAGACATTCTTCGCCAGCTGGCTCGAGCACAAGGCACGGCAGCGCGGCCTCGCGAGCGCGATGGTTCAGGTCTCGGAGACCGATACGCCTCTCTATCGGATGGAGACGGTGTACCGCCGCGCGATCGAGAGCCTACAGACCAAGGAGTGGTCGAGCGGCGCATTTCGCACGCTCATCGATCGCTGGTTTTACAACCTCGAAGAAGAGGTCCTCGGGGAAGCGGGCGTCGACCCGAACAACGCGGACAAGGTCGGCCACGCTGTCGGCGATCTGCTCGAGCGAAGGCTCGCCTCGGTCAGCGCGACGCAGCCGCAATTCGCCGCGGCGCTACGCCGGTGTCACACCGCCCGCGTCAAAGGCGAGCATGCAATCGCGGAGGGCTTGGTCGCTTGGCTCATGGGGCAGCCCAACGTCTCCGCCGACATCAAGCGGGCCGCAGGTTTGAAGGGCGACGTCGACCATGACGGCGCGGCCGGCTTCCTCCGCGGCTTGCTCGAGCTTCTCAAGCAAACGGGCCGCAGTGGTCTTGTTCTCGTTCTCGACGAGGTCGAGACCATTCAGCGCGTTCGCGCGGACAGCCGTGAGAAGAGCCTCAATGCCCTGCGCCAGCTCATCGATGACCTCGCCGCGGGGCGGTTCCCGGGTCTGTATGTCCTCATTACTGGCACGCCGCAATTCTTCGACGGCACGCAGGGTGTGCAACGCCTGCCGCCGCTCGCGCAGCGCCTCCAGACAGAGTTCGGCAAGCTCGCGAAGTTCGATAACCCTCGCGCAATCCAGATCCGCCTACAGCCCTTCAGCCACGAAAAGCTCGTCGAGGTCGGCAGACGGATTCGCGATCTGTTCCCCACCAAGAACGCGGATCGCATTGCGAAGCATGTGGACGACGAGCTGCTCGAGACGCTCGCCCGCGGCGTGGCCGGCAAGCTCGGCGGCAAAGTCGGGACGGCACCGCGCCTCTTCTTGAAGCGACTCGTGGGCCTGCTCGATCAAGTCGAGCTGCATGCCGAGTTCGACCCGCGCGTCCATTATGAGCTCGTCGTCAGTGCCAACGAGATGACGGACGAAGAGCGCGACGCTGCCGGTGTCGTCCGCAGCGTCGCGGATATCCAACTCGACATCAGCATGCCTGCGAACGGCAAGGCTGGAGGCACGAGCGAGATCGAATGAGCGCGTTCGATGACCTCTCGACCGCGCTGCAGTACCAAATCGCGAACACGCTCGGCTACAGCGGGCTCCGGCCGGTTCAAGAGGCGTCGATTGGGCCCATCCTCGCCGGCCACAACGCCGTCGTGCTCGCGCCGACCGCCGGCGGAAAGACCGAGGCCGCGTTCTTTCCGCTGATCTCCGCCATGGACACGGAGGATTGGCGTCCGGTCTCCGTCCTGTACCTGTCGCCCATTCGGGCGCTCCTCAACAACCAAGAAGAGCGCGTCATCAAGCTCAGCGGCCTCGTCGGCCGGCGAGCATTCAAATGGCATGGCGACACCAGCCCCGGTGAGCGCAAGCGCTTCGTTGCCGATCCCGCCGACATCCTGTTGACGACACCCGAGTCTCTCGAGGCCATGCTCATGAGCCCGCGCGTCCCAACGCGCGAGCTCTTCGCCGGGCTACGCAGCGTCGTCATCGACGAGGTCCACTCCTTCGCCGACGACGACCGCGGCGCGCATCTGTCGGCGCTCATGGAGCGGCTTACGCGCTTTTGCGGGCGCGACGTCCAGCGCATCGGCCTGTCCGCGACGGTCGGCAATCCGGAAGAGATCTTGCGCTGGATCCAAGGAAGCTCCAAACGCGCGTCGGTCGTCGTCGATCCAAAGGGCCAGAAGAAAGCTCCTATCCTCGCCCTCGACTTCGTCCAAACGTTGGAGAACGCCGCGACGATGATCAAGGCGCTCCATCCCGGGAAGA
The DNA here is from genome assembly GCA_013361525.1 of Polyangiaceae bacterium. Classification (GTDB taxonomy): domain Bacteria; phylum Myxococcota_A; class Polyangia; order Polyangiales; family Polyangiaceae; genus Xiheicaenibacterium. Next base: position 40,460 of record JABFXY010000059.1, read on the forward strand.
AGCGCCTCGTCTTCGTCGACTCCCGCCGCGTCGCCGAAGGCCTCGGCCACATACTCAAACAGCTGGGAGTCATGACCTTCGTCAGCCACGGCTCCCTCGCCGTCCAAGAGCGCCGCGACGCCGAGCGCGCCTTCGAACAAGGAAGCGACTGCGTCATCGTGGCCACCAGCGCCCTCGAGCTCGGCATCGACGTCGGCGACCTGGACCACGTCCTGCAAATCGACAGTCCCAAGAGCGTCGCGAGCTTCCTCCAGCGCATGGGACGAACCGGCCGGCGTGAAGGAGCACTACCCAATTGCACCTTTCTCACGCTCAAGGACAAGCTCGTCCTCCAAGGCGCTGCGATCCTCCGCCTGCGCGACGAAGGTTACGTCGAAGATGTCCGTCCCAGCCGGCGCGCGTCGCACATCCTTGCCCACCAGCTCATGGGCATCGCCGTCCAATCCGGCGGCATTGCGCGCGGCGACTGGTGGGCCTGGCTCGACGGCGCAACCTCCTTCGACGGCCTCGAGCCGAGCGAACGAGCCTCCATCGTCGAGCACATGGTCCAATCGGAGATCCTCTCCGAAAGCGACGGCAAACTCTGGCTCGGCCGCGTTGGCGAGAAGAAGTACGGCCGCGCCAACTTCCGCGAGCTATACGCCGTCTTCGACGTCCCCCGCCTCATCACCGTCCGCCACAACACCGAAGAGGTCGGCACCGTCGACGCCAACTTCCTTGCAACCTTGGACTCCGACCTCGAGCCGGGGACCTTCACCCTCGCCGGGCGCGCGTGGGAAATCATCACCGTCGAATGGGGACGTGGCATCTGCGTCGTCCGCCCGGCAGCTGCAGGGCGGCCCCCCCGTTGGGCCGGAGCGCCTCGGCACCTGGGGTACCAGCTATGCCAGGCCATGCGCCGAATCCTTGTTGAGGACGCGATTCACCCCGCGTGGTCACCGCGCGCGCAAGCCGTCCTGGGCACCATGCGCGCCGAGCACGAGTTCCTGCGGGATGAGCCCTCGCCGCTCATCGAAAGCCACGGCGATATCACGTGGTGGAACTTCGCCGGCGGTGCCGCCAACGTGCTCTTGGCTCGGGTCCTCGAGGGGGAGCTCGGCGGCCAGTGCGTCAGCCGGAATACCTCGATTACGTTGAAGGGCGAGGCTGCCGTCAGCGCCGTCAGGGTGAGGCAGGTCTTGGCGGAGATGGCGGGGCAGGGGAGGCCGACCCGGGAGGACGCGCTGAGGCACGCGCAGGGCGCCGTGAGGAGCCGGGTGTCGAAGTTTCAGCCGTGTCTGCCGGAGAGGTTGTTGCAGGATTTGTTGGTGGAGAGTGTGTTGGATGTGGAGGGGGCGAGGCTGGCTGTAGGTGGCGTCAATAGCCGCTAGGCCGCAATCGCGAGGATGGAGTCACGGCTTCGTGCCGATAAACCGGAGGGGATGACTATTAGCACCGCGGTGGTAGGCGTCAGCCGCGAGCAGCAGGTCGACCACAACCGGTTTAGGTTGGGTGCTAAGGCCCGGCTGGACGATGACAACCTCAAATCCAACGCGGGAGCCATCAGCCAGAAGCTTCTTGAGTCTCGCAAGGTTGCCGACAATGAATCGCGAACTGGTCTTTGATTCTCGATGCTCGATCTGAGTAACCAGCGCTCTCGCATCTAGCCATCGTCGGCATTTGATGGCTTGACCGAGGACGTCGTAGAGATCCGTTACGCGATCGCGAGGAACGCGCTTGCCTTTCGCGGCCTTACAGTGAAACAGCTGGACCAAGACGCCTCCAGACCCGTCTCGCACAGCGACGTAGTCCGCGATCTCATTCGTGGAATCGTCAAGAAATAGCACGGCCGCACCATCGCTCTTCGCTCGGTCCTCAACATAGTCGAAGAGTGATTTGCCGCCGCTGCGGGATGGCTTCTCGATGTGCGGGTTGATTCCCAGAGCTGGCCAGTCTACTTCCTCGATCTGACTGGCAATCGCGACATTCGATACCGTTGGTGCGTCGGTGAGGATGTCCCCCTGAACCATGGCCAGGTTCGCAAGAAGGAACATTGGTGGGTGTTCGTTGAGATATGCTGCAAGGGTATCCTCGCTGCGCGCTGCGTTCTCGACAATTTTTGCTTCCGATGCTGCTGCGTCCAGCGGTTGGACCTCGAGATGCGGTGCGAAGCTACAGAGAAACGGCAGTTCGTGTGAGCTGTTGCGCAGTGAGAATGTAATGCTCGTTTCGGTTTTGGATTCGATTGTGATGGAAAAATCTGTCAGCGGGGTGGAGTTGCCGTCAGCCGTCAGGACCGCGCTGTGTCGACGATAGGCTTGCGGGGGGAGATCGCCCGCGATGGGGATCGCTGGTAGTGCGTTGACTCTCCGTCCCTTACTGAGCTGGTCGAACAACGATTCCGGATCCTTGACGGTGCTGTCGCGAATTCTTGCGGCCATTTCCCGCGCCCACTCCAGCGCAGCTGGAATCTGGTCCCACCTGTTCGTCCAAATCTTTGCTCCGCTGCTGAATCCAAGCGTAACTGCTTGGTTGCCGTCGTCACCCCTACACATTGCGTGACCCTGCTCATAAAGGGTGGTCTCGGCCGCTCGAATCGCTTTGTGTGCCGCTCGCCCGGTTAGAATTCTATATGATTCAGAGCTAACTGCGCCAATGCTAGCCCTGTTGCGCATGCCGACCGAGAACAATTCGCGGCGCTGGAGCTTGTTAAAGACGCGGCCGGTCTCGTCCGGTGCGAGTCGTTGGGCGCCCGACGTTATCGAGCCGATGAGCGCGTCGTATACTGCATTGTGCCGCCGGGACGTGAAGACGAAGGCGAGGTTCTTCTCCGGAACGTGAAGAATCATGAACATGTCATGGTTCACGTCCCGCCACGTTTCGTCGGCGCACCACCGCAGAGGGGTCACCGTTCGTCCGGCGTAGAACAGCGCGTGGTGGGCCTCGCTGTATTGGACGAGGAGTGGCTCCATGTCGTCCGGTACGGCGAGCGTCGCTCCGAGGTCGACGTTGTTCGGCGTGTGGTAGACCTTGGCGTGGAGGAACGGGCGCATCGACCATAGGAGTGCGCTGTCGCGTGCGGCATTGGCCTGGTCGGGCGAGAGTTTTCCAGAGGGTCGAAAGCTCCCGATCGTTTCGCGCGTCGTCTTCTCGTGCGCAATGCGCTTGCCGCTGAGATCCTCGACGATTTCGTTCCATTCGGAACCAGGCACAAAGAGGCGCTGCGCTTCACCTTCTACTTCCCGCGCGATGGCGAAGAACGATGCAGGGCCCAGGTTGTCCCCGGAGGTTCGTGCGAATCGACCGATGAACTGGAGCGTGACGGCAAGAGACCGGTGCGGCGCATGGAGCGCGGCCACCTTTAGCTGGGGGAGATCGAAACCCTCGCCGAGCATGTCGACGGCAATAACCCCGTCAACCTCACCAGCCCGCAGCTTCTTGATGATGCCGTCGATCCTGCTTGCGGCATGCCCCGAATGGATCAGCGGCAGCTGCAGGGAGCTGATTCCTTTGTAGAGTTTCTCCAACTCGATCGCGCGCGGACGGCTCGCGGCACGGACGAATAGCCGATGGTCGAGCCCGCTGGCCCTGTCGGTCGCGAGGCGAGCGCACGCCGCTCTTGCAATTGCTTCGTCGTCCGTGTCAGAGCCTGTCGCGGTAACCGCTTCGAAGGTCAGCTTGCCGAAAAGGCCTTCGCGACGCGCGTCGGCGAGGTGGTAAATGAAGGCGAGGTCGGCTCGGATTTCGCGCTCGTCGCGGCGGAACGGTGTCGCGGTGAACAGGACCTGTCGCGCCGAAGGGAAGGCCTCGGCGATGGCGGTGAAGGTTGGTGCTGGTACGTGATGCGCCTCGTCGAACAGAATGACGTCAAATAGGTCCGGTGGGGGATCACTGACGGCATCGATGTCGGGGCTCAGAACGCTCGGCGTGCCAATGACCGCATCGTAGGAACGAAGCTCCTCCCAACGGTCTTTGTCGGTGAGCTGCTTGCGCACCTCGATGACCTTGGGTTGCGCTGCCTCCGACTCAATCGCTCCGGCGCTCCGCAGATCTTTCAGCGTCCTGAATCCCGTGGCGAGCTGGTCCCGCAACAGGCGGCTCGGGGCAACGACAAGGACGCGTCTAGCGCGTAGCAATATCGTGGCGGCCGTCATGACTGCCGTCTTCCCGGTTCCGGTCGGCATTACGACCAGACACGGCGCCTGCCTGCTCCAGAAGTGCGAGCAGATCGAATGGATCGCCGAGATCTGCGCGCGTCGTAGGCCGCTCTGCGAGCCCTGAACGAGCGGCATTCTGAGGGTGTCTGCGAGTTGTTCGAATGGGGACATGGCAAGACCGGTGGTTGTCGAGGAGTGTTCGATCCGGTGGCCCAGGCGGAGTGGGCTGGCGAGCGTCCGCTGATCTGTGCCCGGCCGATATCGCTACCGCGGACGTGTTCGCCATCACCTTGGCCGTCGGCTCGGGCGGCCCCCACGGGACCCGGGCGGAGCCGGCGTCCAGACCCGAGCGGAAGCGATGGCGGTGGCGTTGCTATTGTTCCGGTTTGCCCGTTCCGGCCGGTGATTTTGTGGCCACTTGTGGTGGTGCGCTTTTCTCAGTGTTTGATCACGATCGTGTTGATGCCTAGTTGAAGGCTGGCTGTTTTGAGTTGCTCTGGGTTTCTAATGTGACCGCCTGGGTCGTATATGATCGCGATAATGTTACGCCATTTGGTTCTGTAGATGCCTGCGTCCTGTGAGAGCTGTTGTATGAGTTTGCTGTCACGAAGGTTGTGCTTGGCGAGTTTAATTTCGATCGCGAGATCGGCGTCAGGAACGGTGAAATCGGGGATCAGAGCCGTCGGCCCGAGAGGCGCGCGCTCCTTTTCCCTGTGGAACTCTATTCCGGCGCTGCGCAGGACCCTGTCGACAGCCTTCTGCACCTCCTTCTCGTTTTTTGGAGGCGTCTCGAAGAATTCGCGCAGAGCACGTTGAATCGCCGCGGTAATCTTTGCGAGCATCGCCTCGGCAAACCCATCGTCGACCACCGCCTCCTCCTCGACGTCGTCCCGCGACCAATCGTCGAATGAGGGGCTCGCGAACAGCCGCTGTGCTCGTTCAAAACGCGGATCCCGCCATACCTCGGCGAGCGTTTCGTCTCCGACGCGAAGCGATAGCTTCACTTCCTGCGGCGGTTCGCGCAGCGGGAACTCATGCTTGGACGGCCCGATCTCGACGATATTCCGTGGTCCGCCGTCTCCCGAGATTACCCCAACGAGTCGAAGGAGCGGGTCTGCCTTGGGTGTAACCTCGACGGAAACGCGGTCCTTTTGGACGATAAAGGTGTCGATGCGTCCGCGGTAGTCTTGCTGGATGATTTGGATCCTGCTGAATCGTAGGTCTTGGCCGCCGGGAACGTACACCCTGCGAATCCCAGCGACGTGGTTTAATAATGCCTCGAGATCGGGAAAGACAGTCGCCGGGTCCTCGTCCTCGATAATCTCACTCAGATAGGGGCGGCGCTCTACTCCGTTCGATGGCGCAGCGACCGTGCAGGGCCACGAAGCGCCAAACTCGCTCCAATCACTGTTGTGACGATAGGCTTCCCAGGGGCCGGCGAGGCCGTGGGCGACAACCGGTTCACCTGCAACAACAAATGGTCCGCCCCGGAGTGCGGGTCGTAGCCGCTCAATGAAGGCTGCCGATGGAATTGCTTCTTGGAGGAATCGCACTGGTCCTCGCGGATGGCATTCGACGCGAGGTACGTCGGCGTCCTGTGCTAAATCGATCCGTCCGAAGGCAGGGCTCCAGCGATCAGGAGCATCACCGGGCCGTCTTGCAAGCACCACACGCGCATGAGCAAACGGCACGCCCTGGATCGCCGTGTCGAGCCATGCAAGCAGGGTCTCGTGGGTGGCCGCAGCAGGTTGATAAGGCCAGGTAAGGCGCGTCGTAGTCATGATGCAGCTTCTTCCGCGGCTCCGTCGACGCGGACTCGGTGACGTCGGGCCAACTCGCTCCTGAGCTCCGCGGGCGTGAGCAGCGGCGCACGATGAACCATACGATGGCAGTTGGCGCACAGGATGGCGAGATCCTCCAACTTGGTTCGCCGAGACCCGTCGCGGGCGCCGAGAGGATCGAGGTGGTGCACCTCACAACAGTCTTCGCCTCGCTCGCCGTAGACTTGCTCGAAGTCGAACTGGCAGACTTCACAGTGCAGCGATCCGGTTGCGCGGAGCGCCTCGGCCTTCTTCGCCGCGACGATCCCGCGATCGCGTTCGCGTCGCCGATGGAGCACCGTGACGAACTCGCCCTCCTCTGCGCCCTCGTGGGCCGGCGCGGCGTCTGGGTTCCGGTCGGAGCAGAGCTCCCAGAGTCGCGTCGCGATGTCAGGATTGGGGCTCGTGTAGCTCCTGGGATACGTCAGCCATTTCCAATCAGGCAGCGCCTGCTGAAGGTCGGCCGGGGTCAAGGCCGGCTCCACAAGCTCGATGTCCCCAATCTCGGCGCTCGCGCGCGGATCGTCGCCCTTGTAGGTGGCGGTTGAGCAAGCCCTGCCCTTTGCGACGATGCCACGGCCCTGGATGAAGAAGAGAACGTCATCTCCGATCTCGGTTCCCTTGGGCGCGAACCAGCTTGCTTGTTCGCCGTCTCGAGCGGACGCGCGAAGCGTGTGCCAATCCTCGTCCGCCCCGCTGTTGAGCACGCGTAGGGTGCCTTGGGGGGACCCGCGGTCACGTGTTAGGTGGAGCGCGTGTTCGTGGGCGGACCAAAGCGTTTCGAGTGCTTCTGCCGAGGCCTTCGAGATGCCGACGCCCGAAGAAACCCTGGACCAATTTACTGCCCGAACAGCCGCGTCATCGAGACCTTGCACGTCAAGGGCAGGCTCTGCCGAGCTCAGAAGGACATCGGGGGAGAACTCAATGACCAGAGGGGTAATGCGGCTTGAAGGGTCAGTTCGTTCCCCCGTGTTGAAGGTCCCACGACTGACCCAACCAGACGCGACGATGCCCGCGCTGTTAGTGCCCTGGTGTACGACGAAAACGCGATCGCCAGGTAGAATTCCTTTGGTACGTCCACATGTCCAACGAATGGGCACGAGAGTTCGGTGCCGGAGTTTTTGTGCAGATTGGTCTCTCGTTGGCCATTCTTCGAGGGCATTCCAGCCGAGCAAGTATGTCCGGCGCTCATCGCGAGAAAAGCTCATTCCGGAGCTCGGCTTCCGGCGAATTTCGTTGAGGACAAGGTCGAGCGCGGCCTTGACGTTCGCTGATGAAACCTTGTGAAAACCGAGGCTGAAGTTTGCCTGCTCACGCTTGAGATCTGGAAACCACGATAAGGACGCCGCATCCAAGCGTCGCGCAAAATGCACTGCCGGACCGGAGAGTTCGAGGACTCCTTCTTGCTCGGCACTGTCTACGTCGTCCGGCCAGAAGACACCCGCAAGCTCGAACCGCGTCCGAGCCCCCTCATCGTGACCGACTACCATCCAGGTTGGATTGCCGAGAGCCCTCTCCAGTGTCGATTGTGGCTTTTGGCTCAGGAAACGCTGGCGGTCGCCCGTCGTGTCGAGGTCGTAGCCCATCTTTCGAACGCTGTGATACGCGACGTAATGGTTCATTGCGGAGTCCGATAAACGTGGCTCTGAGTCACCCATGGTCCGCTTCGGCGATGCGAACCAGCCGTCGATGAATTGCGCGAAGTGTAAAGATTGCCGCGGCCTGTCCGCCCCAATCCTTGGCGAACATGAGGACCGTCTTCAGCTCGAGCGCGTTCGTGCCCGGCCCCGTCAACAGCGCGGTCCACGTTGAATCGTCCGGAACGAAATGCAAGAGCTCGTTCGAATAGCCGCCGTAAACGCTGAGTCGATATGCGAGGGCGGCGAACGCGAGCCTGTTTGCGTACCGTGAGAACTCGGCAAGAGCGAGCGTCGTCCTTCGCCGCCTGTCGAACGACGCGTCGGGCTTGCTGAACCAGGCAAATCCCAAGACCCAGACGAGAATGAGCTGGATGCGATTCATCGTCCCCATGTGCGCCAAGCGTTAACGCCGGCCACGCCTCCGTACCGGCGGCGCCGTCCCCAAAGCCCTCACTGCCTGCCGCCCAAGCGAGCCAAGCCATGCAGCAAGCACCGGCGCGTGCCACGGCCGGGCCTCGGGCTCCATGTGCTTCTCAAGATCAAACGCCATTACCACGGGCGCTCGGTCCGCGCGGAGCAGGTCAATGGCGCTCTTGGCGTCGCGGCCGGTGCCCTGGCGGCAGAACAGGGTGACGCCCGGCATTAGCGCCGTTCGATGGGGGCCTCCCTCGGCGCCCGCCAAGGTGAGCCCCATTCGATGGCCGAAGGACATGAGATAGGTCGCGGCGACGTCGAGTGATGCTCGGATGTAGCCTTCGCCGTCCCCCGTGGCGTTGCGCTTGGCATCGCCGAGCGCGAAGACGATCCGGCTCGGATCACCCTCGAACCAGAACGACACGACGAGATCGGGTTGCCGGCCGCTCGAGCGGGCTTTCCCGGTGCTCGGCAGGGCCTCGTCGGCCCACGGGGAGAGACAGTCGGCGATCTTGTTCCGTGTGCCGTTCACCTCGCCGCCGAGCGGCGTTCCCTTCGAGATCTCGCAGATGAGGTCGCCCGACTGAAGCCGGATGACCGGATACATCGACTGCGGGTCGTCGACGGAGCGAATGGTCCACGGGAATAGCGTGGGCCAATCCGGTCTCGTCGCGTCGAGGGCGGCGCGCGCGATCGACAGAGCGACCGTCGCCTCCATGAGGGTGTCGATGTTCTTCGCGTCCGCGACCTGCAAGAGACGCCCAACGTGCCCGAGCGCATCCGAGTCCGCTGCATTGGACGAGCCGAAGATGCGCATCCAGAAGCTCATCGCCTCTTCGATGCACTTCACATTCGCAGCCGCCTGTTCGTCGAGCCGCCGTAGCCGTAGAGCGTGACGAGCCCCGAACGGCGTGGGACTCAGCCCGCGCACCAACTGAGGCGCACTCGCCCGTCGGAGTGCGGCTCGGCGGACCGCGTAGTCGCTACCGGCGACGTCTTGCGTCTCCGCCATCTCGAGCAGCCTCGACCAAGTGCGCGCGAGCGAGAGGAGGGCGCCGAGGGACGAGCGATCGGGCACTGGGTAGCGCAAGCGTGCGAGGAGCGGGTAGGGGGGCCGGTGGCCCGCCGTCGCTCGCGCGTATGTTGCGCTCCAGTCGATGGCGCGCGACACCTCCTCTTGGACGAGGAGGCGCGACGGATGCACGACGAGCGCGCGGTTGAGCAGGGCGCATACGCCCGCCTCGCCGTCTTTCTGGGCGCGATGCGAGAGCGGGAAGTGCTCAGCGAACCGGCGCCTCGCGGCTGGCTCGAGACGACGCCCCACCCATGTCATCACGCCAATCCGGGAAGGGTCCTCCAATCGTGGGGCGACCCAACCCGCTTGCTCGATGAACAACTGGAGGTCGACGCTCATGAGCCGGTCGCGTTATCAGACAGTAGTCGCGCGAACGCCTGAGCCTCCTCGGTGCCGCGGTATTGCTGGAAGAGCTCCTCGACCAGAAACTCGGCGATGCTCACGTGCTTGTCGTTATCGAAATCGAACTGCGTGGGATCGGCGTGGTCGATGAGGGCGAGTTTGAGGGCCCCCTCGGTCCCACGATCGCCCGCCTCGATGCGCCGCATCAGTACCGGCGGACCGCCCTTCGGTTGGAACACGTCGACGATATGCTTCACGGCGGCGAGCCGCGCTTCTGAGGTGAGGGCGTCGAGCTGCGGGAAGACCGATAGCGCGACGCCGATGGCGAGGAAGCTCGCGCACATCGCTTGAGCGTGATCCTCCAGCTTCGCGTCGTCTCCGAGGTGATCGGTCGAAACCTGTGCGGCGTCTCTCCCCGTGGTCGGCCCTCGAATGCCTTCGGCCACGAAGCGAACGATGTCCTGCACGGTTGCGAGCCCAACCACTCGCTCTTGCACAAGGTCCGTGTACGCGCGGTCTTTGCGCTTGGTGAGGTCACGAGCAAATAGCTCGGTCAGCCGCGGTAGCGCCATTGGGAGCTCGATCGACGCGGAGGTCGCGCGCTTTCCTTTGCGCGTGAGCTTGTATGCGGCGGTCTCGAGCGTCAGGTCTTCCGTCGCCGTCTTCACCGCGGTCTGGATGACCTTCTCGACCTCGTTTGCGGGCGGCGCCTCGACGCGAATGATGTGAAAGCGACGGAGCAGCGCGAACGACAGCTGGTGAAGGCTCGAGCGGTCTGCGTCGTTCATCGTCCCGATGAGCCTGAATGCCGGTCCCACCGCGTAGTCGACCGTGTTGGTATGCGTCACGGCCGTCTCGGCGCCGCGCACCCCGCGGCGTGCGGGGAGAATGCGGACCGCGCCAAACCTCGCCGGTGCTGCCTCCGTGGCTTCCGAGAGCTCCTCCTCGAACGGCAATTCCACCACGTCGTCCGCGAGAACGGAGAACAGCTCACCAAAGCACTCGTCGATGTTCGCGCGATTGAATTCGTCGATGACGAGCCAGCGGTTGCCCTCATCAATGGACTTGAGGAAGAAGCCCGGCTTGAACTCGAGGCCGTTGCCGTCGCGCCGCGGGAAGTAGCGACCCACAAGGTCGCCCGACGTCCAGGCCGGTGAGGCGGTGACCATCAGCGGCTCTCGGCCCGTAGCGAGGCTGGCAAGCACCCCCGAGAGCTTCGATTTTCCGCACCCTGGTGGGCCCGTGAAGATCACATGCTTGCCAGCATTAAGTGCGGCGCACGCGGCCTCAATCACGTGCCACGGGATGACGAGGCCTTCTTTGAGAAGAGCATCTTGAACCTGTGGCGCCGTGAGATCGACGGCTCGTCGCGGCCAGTAGAGGTCAGGCGGGGGTAGACCCTTCAGGTCCGCGCCGGTCAGCGCGTCGAACGGGATCCGCTCGTCGGGCTCCGTCACCGTTCGCAGAAGCAGCGCCCAGAGGCAGAAGGCCAACACGCCCGACGCCCATTCCTTCGCGTTGACGGTGACCTTATCGGTTACCTGAATCGCCGGAGGCTTCGCGAGCGCCCATTCTCGCTTCTTGGAAGCAAGCTGAAAGCGCGGCCAAAAGGCCTCGATGTTGGCATTCAGAATCGGATTGCCTAGCCGCTCCACACCGGTCGCAACGCCGTGTTTTGCTGCCTCTTGTTGGTTTGCGCACCATATCGAGCCGAAGTGGTCGAGAGCTGCGATGCCGGTGGGGCGAGCGAAGCCAGGTTGCGACGTCAGCTCCTCGTTTTCGTAGACGGCGCACTCCCATTCTCGGTTGTTTGCGCCGATCTGAATGCGGTAGGTCAGGGTGCCCTTGGCGACCTGTCGGATGGGGTTCAAGGTGATCGCCACGCCGACCGGCTCGCCACCCTTCGGTTCGCACCGAAAGTCGAGCACGAGCTTGGCTGCGCCTGAGCGTGACGAGCGATTCACCTTTTGCAACGAGATCTCAAGCTGCCCATTGGCCCCGCTGGCTGCGCGCGACTTCCACGCGAAGCGCGCCACGGAGGGGCCGATGAACTCGTCCAGCGCCGGTGCCAGCTTGTCGCCGAGTTCGTCATAAAGCAGGTCGATGAGGTTTGCGGGCTTGTTTGCCTGCACGTGCGAAACGGGGGCGCCTTCGGGCTGCGACGGATAGGTAGAGGTGCTCATCGTTATCGTATGGCGGGCGCGTTTGTCCCGCCCAGGATCGAGCACGTTCGCAGAGAGAGTCTTCGTTTACAAGCCGCTAACGTCGTGTTGGGAGCGGGAGCTCATGGCGAATGGAGTAACGTCTAGTTATGTCCGTAGATCGGTCAGGGGATGCTCGGAGAAAAGCATTAGAAAACAGATGCTTTGTGCTCCAACGAACCCGGGGTCGTAGCCCGGCGGCTGGGGGGGGGCGAGTTGTCGAGGCCTCACTAAATGGTGCTGCACCCGCCCAGCGAGGCTTGACGGTGCACTCGGCGTTCGCCTGTACTGAAGAGTTTGTCGCCTCAGCCGGTCAGCTGACGACGCCACTACCGGCTGAGGTCTACCACCAGTACGGGCAACTTCCTCTGCCGAAGCTTTTCCATGTCGGCGTGAACCCGCACCCGTTGCTCCGGGCGGAGTTGTTCGACGAGGAGCAGCACGACGGGCCCCGCTTTCCACACGCCGGCGTAGCGCTCAACCTGGGCGACCGCGCGGTCGGCGGTGGCGGTGGCGAGCTCGCGCTTCAGCTCGATAAGGACGGAATCTTGAATGACGAGGTCGGCGCGTCCGCGGGTGCCTTCGGCCTGAACTCCGACAAATCGCTCGCGTTCGACCTTGTGCTTGCGGAGTCGTTTGCGGAGGAAGTGCCGCAGGTCGTCCGAGTAGCCCGTCTCGAATCGCCACCGCTTCGTCGGCCAGTGGCGGAGGTGGCGTAGGAGGTCGGCGAGAAGAGGATGCTCGCAACGGTCGGCCTGGCCGGCGAGCTCGGTCCTGCCCACCCAAACCGGCAGCCGGCCGAGTCCACCTTCAGGAAGTGGCGGAATCTTCGGCCCAGGCTCCCCGGTCCACCAGTTCGCAAGATGTACCGCCCCGAGAACGCCGGCCCCGAGCGCGCCCAGCCACGCGATCGCGCGGACGTCAGTGGCGGAGCGCTCAAGCGCTGCCACGTCCTGCCGGAAGAGCCCGCCGAGCGTGGCTCCGAGAGCCACTACCTGTGCGACCGCCATCGCGATGAGGGAGGCAATCCCGATGAGAGCTCCCCAAAACGACGGCTCTTTGAGGCGATCTCCAGCGTACTGCCACCAGGCGGCGCACGATTCCCGTAGCGGACCGAGATTCCACTCGTTGTTGTCGTCGCGAAACGTCGAGAGCCGCCCGAGCGCGAGCGCGAACAACACCCAGAGAAAGGCCAGGGCCGCCGTTGGACCAACCCACTTACTCTGGACGCCAAACCATCGAGAAACCGCCTCCGCAACGCCGGTAACGCCAGCCGTACCGATTAGGACCCACCACCGCCAAGGACCCAACGTGCGGTCCATCGAGTCACACACCGAGAGGACGGTTAGACCTAACCGTTCAAACCACGAACGCTGCGTCGTTCCGCTCTCTGCGGAGAGCGGAACGCCCAGAGCAGAGGGCGGCGATACACGTTGGGTGGCCAGAAGCTCCGTCGGCTCCGGCGTCCACGCTTCAACTCTCGGCACGACGCCGCAGCGAAAACATGCGGCCGTAGGTGCAGGAAGCTGTTGTCCGCAGTTGGTGCAATGTCGAACGCCCCCGCCTATCACAGCATCACGGTAGCGAGCTCCGCAACAACTTGCTAGCGTGCCGGAATGGCCTTCGAGTCGCAGGGGACGGTTCGCGGCGGCGGATGTTTTGGCGCTTTCGCGAGCATCTCGTTTCTGGCCTTGACCCTACTCAGCGTCTTGACGGTCGTCGCCGTCGTCGCGAATCCAAGCCGCGCGAAAAGCTCCAAAAGGTCAGTGGCCGACGAGGAGCCCGAGGCTGAGCGGGCGTCGGCGCCGCGCCGGAAAGCATCTACGACGACGACGCAGCCCAGTGGAAACCCTTGGGTCAATGCCGAGACCTGCGGGAAGCTGCTTCTAGATAGGCGATACGCTGATGCTCGACGCGAATGTGAGGCGGGGCTCGCCATCGCGAAAGCGCCAGACGTCACTCGCGCGCTCCACCTCAACCTAGGGCTGATTGCAGAAGCTGATGGCGACAAGGCTCGCGCTGAGGATCACTTCCTAACGGGCTTGGCGTGGGGCTTCGATACGCGGTTCGCCGCCGCTCTCCCGCGCGTCAGCACGCTAAAAACAACGAAATGGCAGCGGTGGTCAAGGGTGAAGTTGCCCCAAACCGCTAGAAACGGAACAGTTCGGCGCTTGCCTCGACTCACCGCCGACGAGGTGTCAACGCTCGACCGCGACATTCGGGTCTACCTCGAGACGTGCGTTTCAGAACCGTCGGGCGCAACGTGGTGCGCCGTTCGCACCGAGGCGACGGAGCCGCCGATCGGGTGGATGCATGCCGGGATCTTGGAGATCGATCGCCGTTAGCGAGCTTGTGGGGCCGCGGGAAGCCCGCGCGTCAACCTGAGCGCAAATGCTGCACGGGCGCGGTAAAAGACTCGGCCCGAACCGAATACGTCGTAGGCGACAAAATGCGCTGGCCCAGTCAACGATCGTTCGCTTCGCGTTTCCAAATGTCCGCGAGTGGCGGTCGGGGTGGGATGTCTGAAGATCGTACAATCTTAAGCCGAAACGTATCCGTGATGGTTTCGTGGTTGTACGCCTGTACCCGCACGCGCACTTCGATCTCCTCGGGAGCAGCATCGAACGTAGGAAGGACGACGGCGAGTGCCGGAAGCGCGTGTTGATCGTCGTGACGTACGACGTCGAATTCACCCCATGCATGATTGGTCGCCTCCGACCAAAATCGGGTGATGCTAAGGTCAGGAAGACGCGGGTCTCGGTATGGTCGAGTTCCCTGTCGATGTGGCTTCTTTGAATCAGGGTCTCGCGGTGGGATCGGTATCTGAACAGATTCCGGTCCCCATGTGGTCAGCCGCAAACTCGCGGGTACGGCCAAGGTCACCTTCACCCGCTCGGCCGGCACGGTGCCGTCGTTCGAAAGGACAATGCCGACTATTAGCGCACGCCGGTCAACCTCATCCTGGTGGCGCACCAATAGCGGTAACACGGGTTTGATGGCTTGGTGGAACCATGGGATCTGGAGGTCGTATTCGGCGATGCGCGCGGCATGACCCTGCTGGTGCGGCGCTGTCGCATCCGCTGAGGATGGAGCAGCGAGGCTCAATCGCGGAAACTGCTTCCGTAGTTCTGAAATCGCTTCGTCGATGTCCGCGAGAACGTCGGCGCGCGGTGGGTGAAGAATGTGACGCAGGTCGGTTGGCAGCTTGAGTTTGAGCTTCGGTCGGCTGTCTTCAAGCTCTCGAAGACGTGTCTTAAGGGCCGCGTTCTCTCGTTCAGTTGGATGAGGCTCGTCCGTTATCGCCCAGTTCGCACTGGGAGCGAGCGCGCTAAGGCCGTGCGCCTTTGCGAGGAGCCGCGCGCCAAAATCATTTGTCACCACACACACTCGCCTCCCCTCCGTCTGCGCGTGGAGAGTTGCTGCGACGAGCTGGGCGTCTCCGCGCCGCCAGTCGAGGAGGTAACTCTCGTAGATGTCCTCCGGAACGCGCTGGTGGTGGTATACCCAACTCACACCGGTCCTAAGTTTGACCGCGGGGCTTGGCGTGGCCGCGTCCGGAAAGAGTTCACGTTCGATGAGCTTCATCACCTGTTGGGCTCGCTGCTGCATTCGCAGCGTTCGGCCGTTGCTGCCCTTGCCGTCCTTGATCTCCTGAAGTTCGGTCGTAACCACCGGCGAGACCACGAGCACAACCGCACTCGCAGAGAGATGCCCGCACCAGTCGAGATCTCGCGGGGGGCGAAAGTGGAGCAGCGTGTTCGTGTCCACGAATGCAAAGAGCGGGCGCTCGTCGTCTACCATTGGCGAAGCGTAGCGTTCATCGAGGCAATGTTCCCATGGCGCCGCTACGGATCAGTCCAACTTCCGCTCCTGCAACCGCGCCCTCCTCAACATCGCGACGATCGCCCGCCCATCCTCCGAGCAGAGCAGCTCCTCCACCATCGCCGCCCGGACCGATCTCATGATCCGCGCCGGCACGACCTCGGTCAGATCCGCGAGCGACTCTTCAACGAGCACCTCGGCCTCCTTGGCGTCCTCGTCCGTGAAGTATTCCCACATGGCCCATCACCCTCGATGCGGCGCCCAAACCCGCCGCTCCACAGGCACGCGCTCATAGCGGTGCCCGGGAAACAGATCTCCCGTTGCGTTATCGATCACGTCGTACTTCCTCAACGCAGCATTGAGCTCGAATCCGTGAAGCTGCCCGGCCTCGACGACCCGCCGAAAGATCATCGGGTGGTTGAGCCGCCCCTTCGGGATGATGCCGCTCTTCGCCGCCAGCACCGCCCACGCAGCATCGCGGTACGGCATCGGCGCGTCGCTGTATCGAGCCCACACGCCGAGCCGTTTATTCCGCGCCGCCGCACCCGCCGCCAAGAGCCTGGGGCGGTAATCTGCGGCGGACTCGAAGACGTACGGGAAGGCGAGGCCGCGCCGAACGAGCTCCAGCGAGACGAAGGTCTTCTTGTTCGCCTCCTCGTCGCTGGCGAACACGAAGCCGAGGACGCGACCGCGCCTGTCTGTCACGTCGCGGTCGACTTCGATAAGTAGATACCGAGCGCGGGCTTCGACCCTGCGGATGTACTGGTACGCGGGCTCGTGGTACGGCTGGCAGACCTGGACGTGGCGGCCTTCGCGCATGCGGTAGGTGGGGCCGGTCGGGTCGGGGCGCACGCTCGCGACGTAATGGGCTTCGGGCGCGTCGAGGCCGGAGAGGCGGATGGGCAGGTACGGCCGCTCGCCGCCGCGGAAGGTGAGCTCGCGCGGGCGGGTGTGGCCGGGCATGGTGACCTCGAGCGCGCCGCCGTGCGGGCGGCAGCGCCGGCCGCCGTGGAGGAGCATGACGTCGCGCAGGTGGATGGTGTCGCCGTCGGGGCGCAGGAGGTCGTCTTCGGCGTAGTCGAGGCGACCCCATAGGTGAGGGGTCGCGAACCATTGGTGCGTGCGGAACATCCTCATTCCCCCGTGCAAAACGGATCTCTTTGGGCGCCATGAGGCCGCGCGGCAGGACACGTTACCGCCGGAAGTCGGTTCGACCTCTCGGGCTCAACGCGCAACGCTCGCGCGCAACCGCGCCCGGTGCCCCTATGGAAGGCCACCGCCGGAGCGGCGACCGATCAACCGCGACCTGGTGTTACGCCTCAGGCATCTGACACGCACACCAGCAGCTCCGGATCCTGATCGACGGTCCAGACGCTGCGTACCAAGCATTGCTGCCCTTCCGGGCAATCGTCATCGACGTCGCAGCTCTGCCGGCATGTCCCAGTGTCGTCGGGATCATTGCCTGGCTCGTACGCCCAGTCGCAATGCGGATCGTAGAAGCAATCGCCACGATCATCCAACCGCCCGCAGTCGTGGTCGGGACGCACAACCTCGACGGTTTCGCTGCAGGCAGCAACCACGGCGAATAGGATGAGAACCGGAATGTGCCTCATCGCCACACCCTTCCGCCCCAGGCGTAGTTTTCTTTTCCGTCGCATCCCGTTGCATCCTTCGGCCAGACGAGGATCGCCTGGTAGCTCCCGTTCCAATCGGCGCTGGGGATGGTGACATCGAAGCCTTCGTTGACGTCGTCGAAGGACTGCGATGCATAGAACATCCTGCCGATGGTGGCGTTGTAAAGGAAGAGGTCGAAGTCGGTCGCGACGCTTCGATCGGCGGCGTCGGTCACCGGCTCGTCACCATTGCCATCGTACGCGCACGCCTCCCAGGAAAACGTGACCCGGATGCGGTTGCCCTTCTCGAGCTCGATGCCCCCGCCTGGCTGTGTGGCGAACAGATTGATGTACTTGTACGAAGCGCCATCCTTGCTCGGCAGAAGGTCCTGGTTTGCGGGCTGAAGCGTCCCGTCGTTCGACTGCGGCGGTACATCGGGGTACTCGGGATCCGACTCGGGCATGCCGAGCGTCCCGCTTTCTTGCGGGTAGATGGTCCCAGCCCCCTTGATCGCGATCTCGTTTCCGCCTGTGGTGCAGAAGACGCGGAGCCCAGGTCCGTCGATGAATCCGCCCCCGTCCTTGTGGTCTTGGCCCGGCTTGGACGTGGAATACCGCCAGCCGTCTGGATTGGCTCGCGTCGCGCCGTTGATGATCATCGCGCGCAGCTCGAGGTTGTTCGGCGTTCCCTGGCCTTGGCTTTCGCAAAACTCTTTCATGAGCACCGCCAATGAGAGGACGGCGGGAGAGGCGAAGCTATTGCCGGTTTTCCCGGCGTAGAGACTGTCTCCCGCGGCGGAAGCGACCAGTACGTCTTGGTCGGGAACACCAGGACAATCCGCTGGATGTCCGTCGCCTGCGTACGCGACGACGTCTGGTTCCTCACGGTCGGTGTCGCCGGCGATGTCATTGCGGTACGAGGAGTTGCAATACATTTCCTTGTCGAGGTTGACACCCCCGACGCAGATACCGTTCCAAGTGCTGCTACAAGCCGCTAGGTTAGCCTTGTTGTTTGCGGACTTCGTTATCAGAACGCCGTGTTTTCGCGAAAAATAGTCTTCGATGACGCCATCGAAGTCCCGTGGCGCGTTCTCGCACTCGTAGCTCTCGTTAACGAACTTTACGCCGTTCGATACCAGGTACTCATACGCGTGGACGATCGCCGGAGTACATTGCACGGAGTCGATGTCGAGCCAGTTGGGCTCACCGACGTTGGGGTAATAGAGCTCCGCGTCGGGAAGCATCTGGCCAACAATGCCGAGGACCTCCGTACCATGGCCGTCCAGGCAGTGCCCCGCCTCGCAGTAGCTGTCCTCGCTCAGGCACGTATTGTTACACGACGAATCCGTTGGGCCGCTGCACGACGGCGCCGGACCAGTGTCCTGATAGTTGACCGACCTGTCGATGAAATGGTGCGTATCCCGGACCTTGCATGCTCCGCTGTCGATGACCGCCGCTTTCTCCCCGGCGCCGGTAAGCCCCGGGAAAGCAGCGCTTGAGGCGTGAAACACGGGCTGACTCTCTACGTCCGCTTGGTCGAGCGGCGTCCCGGGCTGCGCGGAGCCGAGCACCACGATGTCGGGAACGAAAGCTGCTGCCTCCAGCTGTGCCGCCGTCCCACGGCCCCAAAGCAACGGCATGAGTGTTCCGCGCCCCTCGACGACGACGCCGAGCGCCTCGAGTTGGGGAACGATCGCGTCGAGCGCCAAGGTCACCTGTTGTTGGAGCGTGGCACGCGCACCGCTTGCAACCTGCTCGTCGGGCGATCGCAAAGCAGCGTCGAGCGCGTCCTGTGCAGGACCGCTAGCGCCCCCTGCCGGAACCACGACGTAAAACGGAATGGTTGGTTGCTGCGCGGCGCCCGGTTCGGATGCGGGCGAAGTGCTTTCGGGGGCGGGGGATGAGTCTGTGCTGACCGTCGTGCGAAGCGCGTCCACGAGGGTCGGCGTCATCGCGCCGTATCGCGTTCGCCAGGCTTTACGATCGAGTTGTTTGAGCGCAGCGATGCTCAGAGGCTCCCCATTCGGGCGAACGGCGATCGAGCCGGTCTGCGCCTTGATAAGCAGTACCGTCTCCTCGAGACCTTGAAAGTAGGTCGAGCGCGCTACGCCGTGGGGGGCTGACTGGTCCTCTTCTCCCGGGGGCGGCGAATCACACGCCGCGAGGAGAGCGGAAATCAGGATTCCGGGAATCGCAAGTCGTGAATCGTTCTTCGACATGATTTCGCTGCGTTGCTAGGGTGGAGTAGTTGTCAGGTCGGGGCGCGTCAAGCGAAGGGGCGACTTGCGTCGCGCGGGAAATGTGGGTGAGTGGGCGTAGAGTTGTCGGTGCACGCGCTGTATCGTGGGGCCTCAGGTATTTGCGGCTCATCGCGGATCCTCGGTTTGCTCGATTGCTGGCCTTGGTCTCGGCGCCCTGCCGCGACCTCCGCGCCCCCGATAGAGCGACGGCGCAAACCGATCCGCGTCCCGCTGTTCATAGCGGTGGAACTGCACGATGCGCCGCACGCGTTCGTACGCTGTTACGAACAGCGTGTAGGCCTTCAATCGTGTTTGCGTCGCTTCGACGCGGACGGCTTCGCCGTGGTCTCGGGCGCCGAGGGCGCGGGCCAATCGGTTCGCGAGCTTCGATGCGGCGTCGAGCTCTTCGCTCGAGATCGCGGTCTTCCCGGCGAGCGCAGGCCAGTTGTCACGTAGCAGGGTGACGAGGACCACGAGGTCGAAGGCGACGTTCTTTTGGCTGTTCGTCCGCCGGAGGCGCTTGAGCGCCTTTTCGTCGACGAGCTTGCGCCGGGCGAGGACGGTGACGTCGTCGAATAGCTCGGTACGGACGCGGTTTGCCTCGACCACCAAGGCTGCGACCGGCTCGGGCGGCAGCGACGCGACTTGGTGCCGGCCGTGGGCGTGCGCGAGCGCGAGCGCGTAGAGCTCGATTCGATCGTACGCCGTCATGTCGTAGGTCGGAGACTCGGCGACGATGGCCGCGCGCAATCCCGTGAGCCCGGGCAAGGAGCCGAGCACCGAAATGATGGCGGAGGGGATATCGGTGGTCACCGGGAGGAGCTCTTCATCCGTGAGAGCTTCGATCTCCGGCCTGAGCGCTTCGAATGCCTCGACGATTTCGATCTCGGGGATGTCCGAGAGGTGGTGAATAGGCTTCATGGGGCCACCGTTCGGTGCCAGCTCGGCTTTTATGTTGTGGCGCCAGAATCCATTCCGAGCTGGCTCGGTTAAATTGTTGCCGCGCAGCCAAATCGGCCGTGCCGGCTCGTTACCCATGTTGCACTCGCAGCAGAATTCCGGAGCTGGCTCGGTTTGGATCTCGCGGGTGCAACGAAATTTCCGAGCTGGCTCGGTTTGGATCTCGCAGGTGCAACGAAATTCCCGAGCTGGCTCATTGAGGATCTTGGCAGTGCAATATCGGGTCCGAGCCGGCACGGATTCTTTGCCGCGGACGCAACATCGGCGCCGAGCTAGCTCGGAAAAAATCTCGCAGTCGCATCATTTCAACCGAGCCGGCTCGAAAGGCAGATAGCGCGTGCAACAATCGAATCGAGCCGGCTCGGTTCGGGACGCGTTTCTTATCGTCCGCGCGCCCGGCGGATCTCCTGTCGGGTCATCGGGCCGCGCAGGAAGGACATCGCCCAGCGCGGTTGCAGGAGGACGCTCGGGCCACCGCTTTGCGCATCGCGCACCACGAACCAACGCGGTCCGAGACGCTTGAGCACCTCCGAGAGCTCCCCCGCCGACTCGCCCTTTCCGGCTTCATTGGCGAGACCGTCGAGGACACGCTCGCGATCGGCGTCGGTCTGAAGCCTTCCGAGGCACCAGAGGCTCGCGTTGCTCAGGGCGCGATAGTCGAGATCCATCGGGTTCTGCGTGGCGACGAGCACGCCGACGCCGTACGCACGCGCCTGCTTCATGAGCGCCACGAGCGGGCGCTTGGTCGGTGGCGAAGCGGGATGCGGCGGCAGAAAGCCATAGACTTCGTCGAACACGATGAGCGCCTTGAGGCGTTGTGTTCCCGGCAGACTCCGCACCCACGTGAGGACTTCCTCGAGCACGACGCCGAGGACCAAGGCTCGCTCGTCGTCGTCGAGGTGCGCGACGCTGAGAATCGTAGCCGGCGTTTTGCCATCGACCGGCTTCATCCACGCAGCGACATCGAGCGTTTCGCCCTGACGCCAGCTCGCAAACGACGGCGACGCGAGCAGCGTATTGAGCGCCGCGGCGAGATCGCGCCGCGCGCGCTTCGACATGAATCCCTCGACATCCAGCGCCCCAATCGTGGTGAGCGGCGGGTCGACAATCTCGGGGAGGAGCGAGCCGATGTCCGCCGCCTGTCCACCCGACAGACGCCGCTCGGCCAATACAGAGATAAGGACATGCTCGCGGCTGCGCGCCGGATCTGGATCGCGGCCGAGCAAGCGCAAGATGAGCGAGACGGCGGCGCTCAAGGCCGCGCGCGCACCCTCGACGTCGGTGTCCCAGCGTGACGAGCGGCGCTCGAGCGCGGACAGCACGTGCAATAGCTCGCCCGCGTCGGCGCCGGGGGTGATGACACGCACCTGCGTGCGCTTGCAGAAATCGACGAGCTCGACCTCGCCGATCCCAAAGGCAGCGAGACCTCGCCTGCGCTCCTCCGCGAGGCGCGCGGCGAGGGCCTGATCGTCGCTCGGATTGTGCGTGGAGGCCTCGATCCACGGCGCGACGAACGCCGGATCGAAGCTTGGAAAGGTGAGGAGCAGGTTCGGAAGATCGCCTTTGACGTCGATGACCAAAACCGGCACCGAAGCGCGCATCGCCTCTTCGACGAGCACGGTCACGAGGCCAGTTTTCCCGCTACCAGTCATACCTAAAACGCACCCGTGCGTGACCAGGTGGTGCGCGGGCAAATACGCGGGAGCGACCTCGGGGCGACCGTCCAGCGGCCGCATCACCCCGAGGAGAAGTGACGGCTTCATTGGGTGCTTCCGTTTTCCGCTATGGGATTAGCGACGCCCGAACGGATCGTTGAACGGCATTCCCGGCGCTGCGTTCGGATCGGCCGCCATCGGCGTGACCGGCGTAGCCGGCGACGGGGAGGGGGCAGGAGCATTCTGCGGCGCCTCGGGCGCGGGCGGCTCCGGCTCGACCTCGCTCTTCTTGCGCGACCCGCGACCCGCGTAGAGCGACGGCGCAATGCGATCGGCGTCGTCCTCGTCCCAGCGGAGGTAGGTGATGGCGCGACGCACTTGCTCGTAAGCGCGGAAGAAGAGCGTGAACGCCTTCTGGCGCGTCTCCGCCGTCTCGATGCGCTCGTTCGGACCTTGCTCGCGCGCACCGAGCGCCTTGGCGAGGCGCTTCGCGAGGCCCTCCGCGTGCTGGATCTCCGTCATCTGCAGGCCCGTGCGGCCGCTCACCGTGTTCCAGTTCTCGCGGAGCATCGCGCACAGCGAGATGACGTCGAAGCCGACGTTCTTGTAGCCCTGCGGGCCATTCAGCTTCTTCAGCCGGTCGCCGTCGAGGAGCTTGCGCTTCGCCAGCGCCGAGACGTCCAGGACCAGCAGCTCGCGCAGATCCGTGAGCTCTTCCACCAGCTCCGCCACGTCCTCCGGCGGCGCAGAAGCGAGCGCATGACGCGCGTGGGCTTGTCCGGCGGCGAGCGCGAACGTCTCGAGGCGATCGAGGGTCGAGATGTCGAAGGCCGGCAGCTCGCGAACGATCTGCGGGCGGTGCTTCTGCATGTTGGGGATGCTGCCCAGCGCCGTGATGACAGCTGCCGGAATATCCATGCTGATCTGAATGAACGTGTGCGCGGGAACCTGCGCAATCTCGTCGCGCGTCAGCTCGAACGCGTCGACGAACTGCGTCTCCGTCACCCCGGGCGGGCTCGCCGCAATGATCGGGTTGATGGATGTGGGTGCTGAGGAAGACATGAAAATGCTCCGTTTCTTCGCACGCACGGGCGTGCCGAACCGTTTCGCGCCGCACGCGCGGCGACCCCCTGTTTCAGGAGCCGGCATGGCCGAGCCATGTGGCGCCTACCGGCCGCCCGAGTTGGCAACCGATACGCCTCAATAGGAGCCGTCCGCCCGAGCCTGCTCAGGCTGGACCCAACTTTTTTCATTGCCGGGTTCGGGGTGACGATTTGCTGTCCACGCCCAGCCGCCCGCCGTGACTCCGCGCTCGGTTCTCGAACAGCAAGGGGAGGCGGGTGTGCAAAGGCTCAGCAGCGATCAGCAGCGGCTCATTGTCGAAGGCAACGTCGTCAACAGCGCCATGCGCCGTCATCGAAGGGACCGGTGGGGAGACATCAGCGGCGCAGCAGCCCTCGGCGCCTGCTCCGCCGCGGCGAAGTTCGACCCCGGTCGAGGCGTCAGGTTCGACAAGTTCGCGCGCAAGGTCGTCGACCGAGAGGTCCATCGGGCGCGCCGAGCCGATGCGCGACAGCCGCGGCCGGCGGAGGCCGTGGATGCGGACGAGCTCGCCGGGGACGTTGCCGGCCCGTCGGTGATGGGGGATGCGACGTTGAGCGCGTCTCGCGGGTCCGAGGATGTCGTGGCCGGGAGGATCGACGCGAAGGTGGCGCTCACGGCGCTCGTCGCGACGCTAGCGGAGCTGCCGGCGATTCTCCGGCGGGTGCTCGAGCTTCACTACGATGAGGCGCTGTCTTATCCGGAGATCGCTGAGGTGCTTGGGATCAGTTATTCGACGGCGCGGCGGTATCATGAGCGGGCATTGGTGTTTTGTCGGGAGAGGATGGCGCGTCCGCAGAACGGGGGTCGAGGAGGTCGTTGTTACTAAAGATTACAGTTGCAAGCTGATGAAGGCGCAGCGCGTGGCGCTGGATTTACTGCCGGCCGGGCTGAGGCGGATCCTGGAGATGCGGTACTTCGAGGAAATCGAGGTTGCGGTGATTGCGACCGCGCCCCGGATGAGCTCGGTGAAGGTGCGCCACGGTTCCGACAAGCAAGAGATCTCCGTCGTAAGCGGTTGGTGGCGGCGGAATTTGACGGCTGGTAGGGGCGCAGCGTGCGTTGGCCGCAAGCGGCCCCGATTGACCGGCCATTGACGTTTATCCCGTTAGGCGCGAGCATGCTCGAATGGCTCATTTTGTTGCGGTGGACGTGCAGACGGCAAATGCCCAGTCCGCATCCATCTGTCAGGTCGCAACGGCGACGTTTGACGGCGCGACCGTTACCGATTCGTGGAGCTCCCTCGTGGACCCCGGCCCCACGCAGGAGTTCTCACCTCTTAACGTTCGCCTCAACGGCATTACCGCCGAAGCGGTGCAAGGAAAGCCCTCGCTCGTGGAGGTGCTGCCAAGGCTCCGGACCACGCTGCAGGGCACGGTCGCTGCAGTATTCTCGCCATTTACTCGCGGATCCATCGAGCGCGCCTGCGCGGCAATAGCTGCGCCAGCCGTTGGTGCACGCTGGATCGACGTGTTGCGCGTTGTTCGGCGTATCAGTCCGCCCGTCTCCGTTGGCTTCGCCTTGCCGGACGTCGCCGGTGGACTTCGTGTGACCGTTCCACTGATAGGTGACGGTGAAGCACGTGCCGAGGCGATCGGGCGAGTCTTCATCGCCTCCTGCGCTTGGGCGGGTATTGCCGTCGACGCTCTGCTCTCGGACGTGGATGAGGCCTTTGCGACGGAGCACGCGGGTCGAGACCAGACGCTCGCAGGCGAGACCATCGCGTTTACGGGTTCGCTGGTGATGGTGCGCGCCGACGCCGAGCGAATCGCGGCCGCCGCGGGATGCGAGATCGGTGTCGGAGTCACCAAGCAAACGACAATCTTGGTCGTGGGCGATCAGGACGCGCGGATCGTTGGTCCGTCTGGCAAGAGCTCGAAGCACAAGAAGGCTGAAAAGCTCATCGACGCAGGGCAGCCGATTCGGATCATCGGCGAATCGGACTTCTTTGCTTTGATCCAGTCGAACTAGCGTCGAGACCCACCGGTCTTGGCCTGGATTCAGTTGCGGTCGGAAGAGGCTCGAAGCTCGCAACTCGATAGCTCCCCTGATAGGTTGAGGGCGGTCTGGGGACGAAGGGGTGGAACGGAGTACCGTCTTGCTGGAACGCGCACATTGGGTTCTCTTGGTCGAAGACGAGCCGCTCGTTGCTCGCTCGCTCATGCGTCGGCTTGCGGCTCATTGCTCGGTCGAGGTCGTCTCGACCGTATACGACGCGGAGAGGGCCGTTCGGAAGCGGCATTGGGCCGGCTTCCTGATCGACCTGCGTCTTCCCGATGGCTCTGGAACCAGCCTGTTACCGGCGATCCGCGCTCGCCAGGCCCACGAGCCGATCGTCTTGATGACCGGTGGCGACCTCACCGAGGCGAGTCGCGAGGCGTTGCTCGCGCGGGCTATGATTGTGGCGAAACCGCTACCAGCTAACTGGTTCTCCATGTTTGGCGAATGGATCGCGCCGCCGCCTCCGCCCGCGACAATCATGCGCGAACGGTTCGCGGCGCTGGGACTCTCGAAGCGAGAGCGGGAGGTCTTCAGCCAGCTTGCAACCGGCGCGACGGCCGAGATGACAGCGCTTCGCCTCGGGCTCAGCGCCGCAACCGTGAGATCGCATTGTCATCACGTCTACACGAGGCTCGGAGCGGGTAGTCTGACCGAGGTGCTCGCACTCGCGAATGGGATCGTGAGCGCAGAGCGACAACGAATTGCGGAGCCTGAGATCGGCTAAGCAATTTTGCGGATAGCCGGGCGCAGGACGTTCAGGGCAACCTGAATCGATGCGCGTTCAGCGTGTCCGCGGCAGTTCGCTCGAGCCGGGGGCTCGGGCAGCATTGATGGTGGTGCTGCCTGCTTGCCTGGCGACGGGGGTAGCGCTCGCCCAAGGGGCGGCACCCAACTCGAAGAGCCCGTCACCGGGCCCTGGGTCGCCCAGCGCTAGCGTATCAAGCCCCGATCCCGCACCGGCGGGGTCCCCTCGAACGAGCAGTCCCGCACAGATGCGGTCGACGCTACCGAGACCGGTGTCGGACGGCGCTCAATCGGGATCGCCGGCGATAGGTACGCCAACCGCGTCGGAAGGCGACGAGGCAATCTCGGCGAGCCCTCAGCGCGCGACGAAGAATGCAACGCCCAACCTTTCACGCTCGGCCCGAAAGGGCGAAACCACCCGCTACCCCGATGTGTTGGGTGTCCTCGGGAGCAGCGGGCTGAAATGCAGTGCGACCCTCATTGCGTCAAGATGGGCTATCACGGCGAAGCACTGCCTGCCGGCTGGGTCCATATTCATGGGCAACGACGCGGGGTCCGCCAAGGCGATAGCCATTGAGCGAACGCTCTCGCACCCGAGCCCCGATGTGGACGTTGCGCTGCTCAGGTTGAAGACCGCGCCACCTACGACAGCGCGAAAGGTTCGGACAGAAAAGAGCAGCGACGGGTCCGCCTTTGTTCGAATCATCGGGTTCGGAGCGACGAACGCAGCAGCGACGACCGGTGTGGGCATCAAGAGGTTCTTCGACGTTCCCCGCAGCAGCTCGAAATGCGACGCCGCGCGCGCGAAGCGACTGGGGTGTAAGGCAGCACACGAGTTGGTGCTGCTTTCCAGCACAGGGCTCGACACGTGCCGTGGCGATAGTGGCGGCGCGGTCTTGGAAGAGTCCAATGGCGAGGAGTACCTGGTCGCCGTCACCTCCCGCGGCGTTCCGCTACCCGGCCGACTCTGCGGATACGGTGGCATTTATACGCGCATCGACACGATCTGGCCGTGGGTTGAGGAGAACCTGAGGGAGGGCACGAGGTGAAACGCACTTTCATTCAGGTGCTGTGGGCTTGGCTGATCGCCGTTGTTGTTGCCATTTCAGCGCGTCCCGCAGGGGCAGCAGACCCCGAAAAGAAAGCCCAAGGAGCCCCGAAGAAAGGCCCGTCCGGCGGCCCACAGGGCGCAGATCCCCAGAAGAAGGCGCCCGACACCACGAAGAAAGCCCCGCTCGACGAAGAACTGGGAGCGGAGCGATCGAAGCCTCAAAAGGACGAGGAACCGACGCTCTCGACGACGACGACGACGGAAATCACTTGGAAGGGCAAGCCGGGGAATCTTCAACCGAAGCAGACGCTATTGAGTTTCTCGCTGGAGGCGCCGCCAGCAACCCGCGTGCGGTGCGCGGTGCATAACCCGAGCACACGGCAACAAATTCTCCTCGAATGGGACCCAGCCGATCTGACTGGCCTATCGAAGCGCGTTGCTCTCGCAGGAGACCCCAGCTCTTGGGAGCTTGCGTGCGCCGCGGACTCCGTTTCGTTGAGCGCCGGCGACGGGGCGTATTTCCTACGATACGACACTAGTGTGCGCTGCTCAAAGATTCCGCAGGACGTGCTGGATGCGGAGATCTCAGCCGCCGATTGTAAAAAAACGCGCGGCACACCGCCGGCCCCCCGCGATGCGCCAGCCAGTCGCAATGCGCCGGCGGGCCCCGAGCGCTGGGCCGCTCCCGAGCCGGCGCCGAGTTCCACCCCGGCGCCGAGTTCCACTCCGGCGCCGAGTTCGACTCCGGCGCCGGGTTCCACTCCGGTGCCGGGTTCGACTCCGGCGCCGGGTTCCACTCCGGTGCCGATTCCCGATTCTCCGCCGCGCACTTCGCCAGACGCTGGGAGCGCAAAGTGCACTGATACGGTATATGACCTTTGCACTCTTACGCCGATTGAGGTGACGTCGGGAAGTTGGAAGACGCTTGGCGCGAATGGCGAGACTGGGCCAGCGGCTATTAAGATATTTGTCGCGAAGCACCTGCCGCCCGCGAAGGAGATTGAATTCGAGCTCGTGCCGGTCCCACCACCCATCGCGCCCGGAGCGCGCAGCCTTGACCCCGTATCGGGTGTTGCTACGGAGCTGCTCAAAACACTCGCGGAGGTCGCGGTCGAGCGGGCCGAGGAGGGCACGTTCGAGCTCGTCCGCAAAGGGCTGGTTACCGCGGTTTGTCAGCATCTGGTTTACGATTCGACCAATCATCTACCTAGCCCGCTTGGCGCGACCAGCACGCCGCTGCTTCCTCGAACGTGCTCGGCGTTGAAATCGCTCCGCCTTGAGGATCTTTCGGCCGCTGCGAAGAACCTCGGGAAGCCTCTCACGGCCGACTTGGCAGCGCTCGGCAAGGAAGAGCTGGACCGCGTGCTCAAGAAGGCGGTCGTCCGAGCATTCGGTCTCGACGAGAAACTCGACGAGGTGCTCGTGAGCGACATGACCCAGTGGCTGGGTGACCTTCTTACCGAGTCGACCGTGCTCACGCTCGAGCTCATCGAGCACGACCAACCACCCGATCGCCTCGGGCTGCTTGTCCTGCAGCGGCTCGCGGAGGCGCCGTTCCAAGGGCTCTGCAAAGATGGCAGCGGCACGGAAAAGAACGGACCGTACTCGTACCGATGCAAGTGGGCAGTAGGCCTGGAGCTTGCCCTTCGGATGTTGAGCGTATGCGCAGCGCAAGAGGGCGGATGCAAGCCCAAGGACATCGCTGACATGTTCTTGAAGCCGGAGACGTTCCTCCAAACGGACGGGCTTAGCAAAGCATTGACGCACCAGATCGGGAGGGTTCGCAAGGATTGGCCCGAGCTTCAGTCGCTCGTGATGACGGGGCTCGAGGTAATCCAGCCACGACAGGACGCAACTGCCGCGTCGACCGCAGCCACGGTCGTTGAGCTTGCCTCGGCGTTTATCGAGAAGCGTGCCTGTGCCAGGGATGTGCTGTATCTCGAACTCGCCGCAACCCAGGGAGAGACTGAAGATGCGCTCGCCGAGCGGCAGGCGAAGGACCGCTACACTGCCGCGCGCCCGTGCGAGCTCTTGCGGTCAAGCCGCAAGCTCGTCACCGCCATCCTCCGCGAGGACCCGTCGGCAGCGCTGATTGCGGGCACACAGCTCTTGCAACTCGCCATCCAACCGGCGCTCGACGCGGAGGTGGATGCTGATATGAAACGCGCGATCAATCTGCTGATGAACGTTTCCGGCACGATCACCGCGTACGCGGCAACCTACACGCACGAGACGAACGGCGACCCGGAGAAGGAAAAGCAGCTCCACGAATCAAGGCGCAAGGCGATCGAGGGATTCATCGATGCGTATACGGACCGTTCGACCCGCGGCGGGCACTGGGTTACCTCGCTTGGCTCGCTTGTCGGTTTCGGCATGGGATTGCAATCGCCCGTCTCCGGTAGTCCAGGGGTGGAGAAGATGGTCGTCCCTCAGCTCATGTTGCCGGTCGGCGTCGCGATTCAACGACTACCGGACGATAACGAAGCAGCGCGGCTACGATTCACGGGATTTCATGCGCAGGTGTCAATCATCGACCTGGGGCAGTTCGTCGGCACCGACGGTCGCGAAGAGGTCTTCGAGCCCACCTGGGCGAACTTCGCGACGATCAGCGCCTCCGTCGGGTTCCTGTTCGGCCTCCCGAGCTCAGCGGTTTTCGTCGGAACCGACATCCGGTACTCGCCGGCGCTCAATGCATCCTCCGACGATGTGACAATGGCCGATGGCGCACTTCGATGGAGCGTCTTTTACGCGAGCTACTACGTGCCGTTCTTCGACTTCAACTGATGTGAAGCGTTGCGTGCGATTTCGCTTCGACCCGCCGTCCGGGGGCGTCGAGACCGTCGACGGGCGCTGGCGGGGACGAGCGGCAAGAAGGCACACGCGCTTCACGCTATCTTGCGAGCGCGCGGCAATGATCAAGATGCCGTCACGAGGTCGGGTAGGTGCGCCGCTAGGGCGTGCGTAATGGCTCCCATAGACTTCGACAACGAGAACTGGGACACCGCACTATGCGAACACGCGGATCTCTAATTGTAGTTTGGACCATTCTTTCGGCCACGGCATGCATTAAGCCTGTTCCGAGGCCAACCATCGATATCGCAAGCGTTCTCAGCGGTCCGGTCAGTGTCCCCGAAATGCGCTTCGAGGCTCCCCGAGTGGACGATGAGCGCGATACACGAAGCTTACTAAAGACGACCGACGAGCTTTTGAGTTCGCACGCTTTTCGCAACAATGTCAGCAAGCTCAACGGAGCCTTTCCGTCTCTCTGGCTCTCACCGGTCGGGGCGACCGTTACGCCAGACGAAGCTCTCGCTGCGTTTCTCGGAACGGATGGCCGGTACGGAATGGTGGCGACCACGCTCGTATGGGGCGCCGAACGGACGACAGGCGACGCGCCCGGGCATTCGGGCGAAGCTCAAATTGAACTGGGCCGGGACGTGCTCAGTCTATGGCGCTCGGACGAGCGGGTGGCGAAATCGTGTGCGGTCAACTCCCTCGTCCACGAGATGACGCATACGGTGACCAGTGACAAATCCAGATACACTCAACTCTTTCGCGATCGCGGCCGTTCCACTCATGACGTACCGCTCGTGTCCTATGTATTGGGTGCCGCCGCTCAGTGTACCTACCTTCAGGCGCCGGATATTGTGGAATGCGTCCGCAAATGGGGTACGAACATCTTTAAGTCGGGGGACTGTCGGAAGTAGCTGGCGGAACCTTGGCGTTGTTTGAACCTCCCGCGGAGGGAAGGTGGCTTCAAGGAAGGGGGTACACCCGGTGACCACGATGGCGACGTACCGCGACGCGCTCGCGGCCGGGTAGGACCAGATCGACGCCGTGCCGGACGATGACCTCGTCGGCCTGAACGTCGACGTTCCCGAGATCGCGGCCAAAGCGATGACCCTCGCCCGCACGCCAAAACTCACCGCTGCCACGCCCCTTGAATAATAGTACCGTCCCCGAAGTACACTTATATTGGCGGAACGTTTGTCCGTGAGCACGACCAGTTCGTGGCCGCGTTGGTGATGGCCGACGTTGTGGGGACCCAAGTGACGCGACTGGCTTTTCCGGATACCATCGGTCCAAGGATCGATCCGACCCACGAGGCATCCACAGTCACGGCGCACCTGTGCACGTCGTCGGGCACAAAGGACGGCTGCAGCGATCGTAACCCTCGGCGCCACAAACCAGTATTGTCGTGTTGACGAATGGTTGACGATAACGAAGGAAGCTAGCTGGTGGCCATTCCGGATCGGAGGAGTTTACCAGGATCTCTCGCCGACTTTCGTTCGTGGTGATGTACTCGATCTCGGCCGCACATCCAACGGCAGCCGTCGCCGAAAAGTGGGCGAGGACTTCGTGGGTGGCGACCATCGTTTCGCCGGGCAAATAGATCCCAACACCGTTCGGCTGGTACGGGCTTCCGCTTAGAGACTGTGGGTGGTTTCCATGAAAAGTTCCGCCGAGCGGGTACGTTACGAGCCGTCCGAGGGGGTGCCAGTCAAGACCGCCAGGCTCGTCACCAGAGACCGGTGTGTTAACCCATATAGCCAGTGCGTCGGCGTGCTCGGGTTGGTCTGATGTGTTGTCGATCGGCTTCCAATGCGTCGACATGTCTGCATACGAGCATTGAAACCTGGTCGTAAGGACGACCATGGTCTCACTACCAGAGTTGGTGCGGTGGATCTCCGCCATTACATTGTGCCAACCGGCGCCCTGCCCGGCCAGCGGCGTCACTTTGAGATCCATCTTGAGGTCCTTACTCTTCTCTGCGGCCTCCGCTCTAGCTTGCTGAGCCTCGATCTTCGCTCTCGTCGTTTCGGCTTGAAACTTCTCCGTTCCCGCGAGAAACGTACAGGCGCTGAAGCCAGCAGCGAGTGCGCCGGCCACGAACGCGATGCCTTTCGTCAGCTTCTCGAAGTCCAGCCGTGGCCGATGTTGGGCCTGGTCTGCGGGCTCCTTCGCGACGGTGACATTGACGAGGAGAGGATCGTTCGTGCTCATCGGTATCTGATGTCAAGATGGGGTTATGGGCGCTTGAAGCCCGGCGCTTCGATGGTCGCGGGTACTCGCATTTGTTGAACGCCTTAATGAGAAATGCGGGTTTAGGTCGGTGCCGTGCGTCTGTTTCGTAGACGTAGCAGCGCCGCGTGCGCGATTTTCGCGGTCACCGTCGTAGAGGTGAAATGAAGAATGGATCTCCCAGTACATACGAGACGAGCACGAGGTGGGTGGCACGTCAACGGCAAAGCTGCGTCGTCTCTGGTTCGTCGCCGTGCACTACGGTTGCAGCCGGCCCGCGCGGCGCGCACGTGTTTAGCCGTCGGTCGGTCCGCGTGGTGCGAAAGCAGACGGTTCCGTCCGTGTCTCGGCGCACCGGCTCGTTGCCGACTGCACCGCATATCTGTCCTCTGGCTGTCCCATCGCTCCCTCACCTGCATTTCTGCTCGAACCACAAATCGGTCCGACGATAGAGCCACATACGTTGCGCCAACATGGAGCCCGAATGGAAGGAAGATCGTTGCTGATGCTGAGTAATGTTGAGTAATGAGTTCGCTGAGTCTGACGCGCGCGTCATGCTCGGATTCACTGCGACAGAACCGATCGGCCCCAAACGCGGCCGCAAACCGGGAGAGAAGTCTTGGGGAGCGTCCTCCGTTGCGATGTAGCGATCGAGGGGAACCTCGGACGCGGCGTGATCGCCAGGTCGAGTTTGCTGCGGTGGCAGACACCGGCTCTTGGGGCGCGTTGCAGCGGTCGATCTGGGTCGGCCGCCAGCTTCAATTGGGCGGGGGCTCGCCTCCTGGGGCGGCAGCTTGGCAGACTCCGTCAACGTTCTCGAACCCTGCGTTGCATTGCACGCCGCACGAGTTTCCGGGAGTGCATACAGCAGTTCCATTGGCGGGCGCTGGGCAACAGCTCGATCCGCATGAAAGATTGGGGGACTGACAGGTGCAGGCGCCATCGACTTCGCTGAAGTTGGACCCACACACGCAGGTGTCGCCGATCTTCTGAAAGGTCGCGTTGCAGGTGAAGCCGCAGCCCTGCGGGGTGCAGATGGCCTTGCCGTGTGTCACCCCGGGGCACTTGGTTCCGCAACCATTGCAGTTGTCCTTGTCGATGGAGGTCTCACATCCCGGAACGTCGGATCTGCAATCGAGCGCACCGGGGACACACTCACATGAACGATTGCGGCACTCCTCCTGCGCCTCACACTTGGCTCCGCAACTTCCGCAGTCGGACTTCGTCGTCAGCTTGCGTTCGCAGTCTGTCGGATTGGTGTCACAGTCCCCCCAATCGAGCGAGTCGCACTCGCGCTTGCAGCCGTACACCCCTTCGTTCTTCTGGCACTTCGCCGTCTTGTGCGCTCCGGGTAGACATTTGTCACGACAGTCGCCGCAGTCAGCGGCCGTTCCGAGCTCCGTCTCGCAGCCGCTCGACGCACTTTTGTCGCAGTCCTTGTAGTCTGTGTCGCATCGCTGGATTGCGCACTTCGTGCCGTCGCACCGAGGGGTAGCGACGTGGTCGTCATCGTCGAAACACGGCTGGCATGACTGGCCGTAGCAGCCGTATTCGGGCAGACCGTTAAAGACACACTGGCCGCCGGGACACCGACGCCTGGCGGGGGCTTCACAGACTTCGGGTGAGCTCGACGGTTCGGGCGTCGAATCCTGCTCCGAATGCGCGGGCGGAGGTAGATGCTCGGCGGGAACTGCGGTCGCGGGCGCAGCTGTTGACGGGTTCGGAGATCCATCCGATGCGGCGCCAACGGGTGGCGAAGATTTGGTGCTTGATGGTGGAGCACCGGTAGCATTCGGCGGCCCGCTCGGGCGTTCGGAGAACAGCAAAACCAAGCCGATAATCGCGGCCGCAATCGCGGACGCCACGAAGATCATCGCAATCACGCCGGGCCAAACGCGCTGGCTTCCGATTTTCTCGCTCGCGCGAATTGGCGGCGGGGCGGGAGGGGGCGGAATGATTGCCACCGGCGGAGTCACGCTCGGCGGCAGGTTGCTGACGGCTGTGGGCGTCGAGACCGGAAGCACCGACGGGGCCGGCCGGCTCGACGGCGTGTTGCGGAAGTCAGGCCCCACCTGTTGGAATTCGCCGGCCGAAGTCATACCAGCGTAGACGGGGGGCGGTGGCGCGCTCGGCGGCAACGATGCGTGAGCAGGTGGTGGCGCCACCGGTTTTGCTGGGGCCACGATGGGCGGCGGTGGCGCGCTGGGCGGCAACGATACGTAAACAGGAGCGGCCGGATTAGGCTCTTGGCGGTCCGGTGATCCGAACCCCGCGCGTTGCAGGTGGGCAGCGACTTCTCCGGCGAATTCTGCAATGCTCTCGTGACGACGTTGCGATTCAAATTCGAGCGCACGGAGCATCGGTCCGCTGAGCGCGTGGAGCAGTCTCGTTCGCTCGCCCGCCTCGTCGCCGGCAAGAGAGGTCGGAAGCGAGACAGGTGTCTTGTCGCGCAGGAAAATCTGAAAGGCCGCCTCGCTGGCGAACTCATGCGGCGCACGACCCGTGATCAGAAAGAAGATCAGCGCCGCCGCAGCGTACTGGTCTGCGTAGATGCCCGTGTCCGTCGGGTCGTTCCCCTGCTCGGGTGCAAGAAAGTTGAGCGTCCCTCCGCTTGCGAGTCGCGTCTGCGTCGCACCGTGCAAACGGGAAAGACCAAAGTCGATCAGCTTGATATGACCCGTTTTGTCGATGAGGATGTTACGTGGCGCAAGGTCCCGATGGTAGATTTGCAGCGAATGGATGTGCTGCAGCGCCGGTAGCAGCTGCCTGACGATGCTTACGACAGCCTCGATCGTCGGGAGCGTTGCGCGCTCGTAGAGCTTCTGAAGTGTAACCCCATGAACAAACTCGATCACGAGGGCGCCGAATGCAGCCGTTTCGACGTAGTGGTAGATCCTGACGATGTTCGGGTGCTGGGCGTTTTGAAGAGCCTGTGCCTCCATTTTTGCGCGGTGTAGGCCTGTGTCGAGACCCGGCCTCAGCACCTCGGGCCGGTTGAATCGCTTAATGACTACTTTGGTGCGGTCGGAGCTCTCGGCTTTGAGCAGGTCATCGGCCTGTCCTCCACCGGGCAGTCGCAGTATTGATGTGTACCGAATCGTGCCTACACGGACGCGGTGTATGGCGTGGCACTCGTTACATTGTTCGACGTCCGCGTCGTCCGGCTCCGTCGCGACCAGGACGCTGGTTTCAGCTTCTTCGTTGCAGAAAGGGCAGGTGCCGCTCATGTATGTCCCCCGACCCGTGCGACACATTTCGGCAGTGAAGACGGATCCTCACACGTTACGCGACCCTCCGATGCCGGAGGAAGCGGAATCGCTATGCAAGGGTCTTTTTAGGAGCCACGGCGCGAGGCGCCGGCAATGCGCCCTAGCCCGAGTACCTGCGGAAGACACCGAAGGGACCCCGGTTTGCACTACGCGGATATGAGCCGTCCGCGACCGTGCACTTTCGCGGAGATGTCTCCTCACTGTCAAGCGCGTCGGGGTAGGTCGTATAAAGAGAGCGGTCCCGCGGCGGGGAATCGTGACGCGCGCCTCAGGTGATGGTTGGTAAGGCCGGAGTGTTTCAATGTTGCGGAAGTTCTCTACGGGCCTGAGACTTCTCAATATTACTTGCTCATTACTATGACTGACTGGGCCAAAGAGGGTCGCGTCGAAGATGGACCGTTGTTACGGGACCGGCCTACGCGCGGTACGCGACGGCGTCCGTCCTCCCGTGCTCGGGGCTGCTGCCTGAAGGCATCAGTCTACGAAATCGTCAGCCCCGCCAAGGAAGCCAGGTAGTCGAGCGGCTGGACGGCAAGACGCTGAAGCAGAAGGTGCGCGAGGGCGGGACGCTGACGGTGCCCGAGGTGCTCGACATCGCGGCGCAGACGCTTTCGCGCTGACGTGTGTGCATGAGGCGGGGCTGGTTCATCGCGATTTGAAGCCCGACAACATCATGCGCCTGCGCGCGGAGGGGGCAGGGCCGAGGCGCATCAAGGTGCTCGACTTCGGCATCGTGAAGATCGTGGACGAGAAGGTCCGCAAGCGCGTCGGTGGGGTGGTGCCGACGGCGCAGGGCAGGTCATCGGGACGCCGGCGTTCGCGTCGCCCGAGCACATCATGCAGGGAGCGATCGATGAGCGGACCGACCTCTACGCGGTCGGGGGCGTCATCTTCTATCTGCTCACCGGGCGTGCTCCGTTTCTCGGTGTCGACCTCGCGGATCTGCTCGGCGCGCACCCGACTTCGTTGCCGATCCCGCCGAGCCGGATGCGATCGGATGTGCCGCCGGCCTTAGATGCACTGGTGTTGAAGGCGCTCTCGAAGTCGCCGGCAGATCGGTACCCGGCGCCGCGGCGATGCTCAAGGTGCTTTGCGTGATTTCTCCGGCTGACGCGGCCTCGACGAAGGCGACGGTTCGGCTCGAGGACAAGGACGCGCTGCCAACAAACGTCGCTTGTTGTCGACGGCGAACCACGATCCGCCCCGGTGGCCTGGCTCACGCGAAGGGTTGCCTCGGTCGCAATGAACGCGGCCGTGGCGGCCGGGGATGCCGATCATGATGGGCGCATCAGGAAGCGATCAGTGCGATCGATGGTTCGCAACTACACGTTGGGACGACGAACTGGCCGGCCAGCCCAGGTCCGATCGATAGCGTGATATCATAGGGCCCGACGAGCCGATCGTCGCCTTCAAACTCCGTCTCGTTGGAATGCGCCGCCGCGACACGTAGCCATAGAAAGTCGATTACTGCGACTTCGGCCTCGTTCCCGACAGGACAATACAAGAGCACTGCAAGAGTTCTTTGCAGGTGGACGGTGCCGGCCTCTTCATCGCAGGCAGTGTCGGCCGCTCGGGAAGTTCGGGGCCGTCAATAGAAGGGTCCGAGCTACGCGAACGCGTGTTCGCCCTTTAGGACTGCGCCGAGGACCGCGAGCTTCCGATCTTCGCACGCGTGCGTTCACGGAGCTCGCCGACAAGTACGGGACGAGGCCCCTTTCGTCCCCACGCGCCGGAAAACCGTGGTTCCATTCACGGCCGGCTCGCGGCACGACGCGACATTGAAGATCACCCGTCAGTGCGAGCCAGCGGCGACACGACACCATCGGAGCGCTCATGTTCTTTGCTGGATTGGAGCTTACGTTCGCCAACGACTATACGAAGGCTTCTTTCAAGGAGGGCAACCCGACGATCGAGCATCAAAAGATCCAGGAATTTATGGAGGGTCTGCGCGACCAAATCGAGGAGAATCTCAAACCGCTCATCGAGAGCGCATACAATGCCAAGGTCTCGATCGAGTTCGTGGAGGACATTCAGAAGGACTTCGGCGGGAAGAGCGGTCAGGTGAGCAACCTCCGGGTGACGATTTCCGACGTGCATCCAGACGCCCCCGAGCATCTGCAAACCCTGGCCAAGGATTGGGGCTTCACCATCAGTCTCGACCCACAAGTCATCGAGGTGCAGATGGGGCCGGCCAGCTGGGACCCCGAAACCGCGAACTGGGAGAGCGAGATCGTTCAAGCGACCTACGACTTCGTCCTCAGCAACGAAGATGGCCTGTTCTCGGCGTCTCAATCGCCTTTCAACGGTCTTGCGCCGAACCCCACGCTCGGTGGAGGGCACGTGAACATCGACGCCGAGACGGCCGGCTTCGAATCGTCGGACCAGATCGTCGAGTTACTCCAGAGGTGGGAGGACCACCGAGCCGAGGCGGCCCACGACGAGGATTCGCTGATCGAGCAGAACCCTCAGTGCCAGGCCGTGCTGAGCGTCACGCGTTACAAGGGGTTGTTCGATGGCAAGAAGGGCAACGCTCACGCGCATGACATCAGGGCCGCGCTGGACGACGCCAGGGGGCAGAAGTGGGAGCAGGCCATGGCCATCATCGAAAAGGCGTTCTTTGATCACCCGCAGCGTTCCATCATCAACGACGCGCCGGGCTGCCTACCGGAGGCGGAGATTCCACGCAACGCGAAGGCACGTCGCGAAGAGGCTTCGCGCATCGTTCGCCACAATCAAGCCGTCAACGTCGAGCACCTGGAGTCGAGCGGGCCGACTGGCCGGATCGAGTTTCGCGAGTTCAGGGCACAGAACAGCCCAGCCGAGGTCAACAAGAGCATCGCACTTTGTTACGGTCTAGTCTCGAAGGTAACCGCAAGCTCGAGTCGGAGCGAGCGGGGCAGCGTCAGGTACAACAACAAGGCGAAAATGAGCGGGGGAAATCAGCGCCGTTCCGCCCCGAGATCCGTGTCGAGTCCAACCCGCAGCAGAGGCACCAAGAGCGGCCGTTGATCATCTTCGGCTGCAGGCCCTCGCCCTCCTCTCACGCGGATCGCAGTCGCTCGATGACTTGTTTACCCTCATCGCCGAACGTCGCGAGGTCCGTCCTTCCCGCGGCGTGCGCGATCGTCAGGAGCAGGTCGTGATAGTGCGCTGCGCCGGCGAGATCGATGAAGCGCCCCGTCGAAAAATAGCCGGCAGCGCCCCCGGCGAGCACGATGCCCATGTTCGACTTGGAGTGGCCGAACTCGTGAAGACCTAGTTCGTTCGTCCAGAGGACGATTGTGTTGTCCAAGAGCGTCGTGCCGTCCCCGTCGGGGATGGAGTCCAGCCTGTCGAGGAGCGCGGCGAACATCTGCGCGTGCCACGTGTTCGCCTGCGTGAAGCGTTCGAGACTGTCGGAGGCAGTGCCGTGTGCGCACTCGTGAAAGTCTGCGTTCACGCCCGCCCACTCGTAATGTGCGTAGTAGCCGGATCCACCCATCACGAGTGTCGCGACGCGTGTCACGTCACACGCGAAGGCCGCCGCTATCGTGTCGATGTGACCGAGGAAGGTGGAGGGGATGTCGAGGTCGTTCACCTCCGTGGGCAAGTGTTCGCACACGATTGGCTCGAGCGGCTCGGCGAGGCGCAGTTCTTGGGCGCGTACGAGGTCGAAGTGAGCGTCCAAGAGGACGCGCTCGTTTGCGCTCAAATGAGGCCGAATACTTGCGTGATCTTGCATGATGGAGTCGAGCACGCTGCGCGATTGCGCGCGCCGGACTTCCGCCGCGGCCGGGTCGACATTGACGACGCCGGCGACGCGCTCGAACCCGCCGCGGGCGGACCCTTGCGGGGGCAACCCGAGCTTGACGTCGGAATATGAAATGATGCTGAAGGCCGTGTTGCCCGTGTCCACGCCGAGCTGCAATGACTCCAGCGCGACCTCGCTCGCGTGGCCCTTTGCCAGCAACTGATCGAGGCTCGGCCCGGCGGAGGGCATATGGCTCGGGTCGGTCAGCGGTCGACCTGTCAGGCACTCCGAATGCCCAGCTTCGTGTCCACTCGTTCCGACGAGCCCATGAATGACATTGAGCTTCGCCCGGTGTGCTTCGAGCGGGGCAAGCACGGGGCTCATCTGAAACGTCGTCTCGGACCCGGTGGGGAGCCACGTCGCCGGATGTTGCCCGTTCGGCGTGTAAACGACGGCGAGACGTATGGGGCGGTCACCGGGTGCCGCCCGCAGCTCGCGGGGCAGGAGGCTCGGGAGCAGGGGAATGGTAAGGGCCGTTCCTGCGGTTCCGAGCATGAGTCGGCGACGACTCAGCCGAGCGTGACTTGTCATGGGGCCTCCATTTCTTCAGGAACGATTCGAGCTCGAAATGCCTCCGATTCGACGTAAGCGAGCAGAGCCGTGCGCAGCGAAGGAGGTGCACCGTCGGCGCCGGCGATGCGAACGAGCGCGTCGGCGTCCATGGATCCATCCTTCTCGAGGCGACCGCTCGCGAACCGGAACCACTGGCGGGCGAAGCAATCGACAGCATCCTGCGAGTCGGCGATCAGCTCGGACAACTGTGCGCCACCGACGACGGTACCGTCGTTCGCGCCCAGGTCTGGGATCCCCCCCGTCGAATCGACCGGCACGCCGCTTTCCCCCACTCGCAACCGGCCGATTGCATCGAACTCATCGAGGGCGAAACCGACCGGATCGAGCCGGCTGTGACATCCCGCGCAAGCTGGATCGTTGGAGTGCGCCGCCCATCGTTCGCGCGTGGTGAGTGATGGATCCGGAGCTGGGGGTGTCACGTCGAGATCGCCGCTCGGGGGCGGAACCTCGCCACACAGCAGGTCGTTGACGACGAAGGCCCCGCGCTTCACCGGTGACGTCTCGGAGAACTTCGACGTGACGGTCAGTAGCCCCGGAAGCGTCAGCAGGCCGCGCCGTCCAGGTGGAAGGTCGATGCGAACGAGCTCGTCTCCCTGGACGGTGAGACCATAGAGCTCGGCGGACGTGGAATCGACCCATGTTTGGTCCGCGCGGTAAAGATCGACAATGGTCGCGCCTTCTTCGAACGTCATCGTCGACAGGAAATGATCCGCCTCGCGCAACATGGCTTCAGGCATCGTCGACGCGTCGAACGCCGGAAACACCGCCGGATCGCGCGCGAGGCCGACGAGCTGCTCCGTGCGCAGCCATTGTCGATAGAAGCGCCCGATCGTCTCCCTGCCGCATGCGTCGTCGAGCAGACGCTCGGCGTGCTCGCGAAGTGTGGATTCCGATTGCAGCTCGCCCCGGGCAGCTGCGTCGCGAAGGTCCGAGTCGGGCGGCATCTCACACAAGGCGTAGGAGAGCCTCGACGCGAGCTCCCAATCGTCGAGTTGGTAGATGCCTGGGCGACCTTCAGGCTGGCCGATCTCGACGATGAACTGAAAATGAGGGCTACCAAAGATCGCCTCGAACAGCATTCGACTCGCGTCGTGGAACGACCCGTTGGCGACACCTGTGTCGTAAAGCGCCAGAAGGCGGTCGTGTTCCTCCGGCTTGATGGGTCGGCGGAAGGCGAGAGCACCGAGCTCGTCGATGATGCTCACCGCGCATGCGCGCCGCTCAGTCGGAGCGTCGACCCCGTCGATGGGACCCTCCCCCACGAGCTGCAGGACGTGAATCACCTCACCATTGTCGGAGAATTGATATCGAAGGTCGTGCAAACCAGATGCGAGCTCGCGGGTGGTGGCCAGCTCGAATGGCCTCGCGCCGTCAGACGCAATGGGCCACGACGCCGCCTGTTCCCCATCGACGAGGAGCGTCACCGTTCCGGCAACCGCCGTTTGAAGCTGCAGCGTCAGCCGATAGGTGCCCGCCGACGGCGCCTCGAAGTTCGTCGTGACCGCTGTCTCGTCCGCATTGCCATAAAGAAGGTACACGGCATCGTCCGCGAGAGGTGGTCCCAGCGAGCAGGCGGCGGGACATCGCGCCCACTCGGGTTCTGCGATCATCGCGACCCCCGCTACGCGCACCCGTTCATTGGCCGCGGCCGGTGGCAGCAGTTCGTCGGTGCATGCGGACGCGACCTCGTCGAGGCGCGCTTCCGAGATGAGCGTTTCATGTAGCTGCGTCGCAATCGCGGTAAACGCCTCGACGTGACTTGGGCTGACCGTTTGCGCTGCTGCCATGCGGTCAAACAGGAATGTTCGCTGGTCTGGCGGCACTTGCGCGAGAGCGGCGGGCGCGACACCCGTCAATGCGACCACCGTGTTGGCAAGCTCGCGATTCGACAGGCGCCGGACCCGTGGCGTATCGGGCGGTGGCGCATCATCGACAGGTGGTGCGCCACCCGTCCCATCGTCATCGAGGCCGGATTCGCACGCCGTCGAGGTAGACCCGACGGCGAGAAGAACGAACACGACGGACAGCATCGATCGATTCATGCCCCGCTCCCTTCAATCGCAGCCGATGAAGCCGGTTCCGAATGCGACGTCGTCCAGCCAGACGTCGATCCTCTGTGAGGGGTTATTCCAGCCGTAGATGCCGACCCAGTTCTCGTCGACGCTGCCGTCGTACGACGCCGGCACGGCGTTGATCACGACCTGTCCGTCGCGCCACACGGTCATCGTTCCGTCGCTGCCCGAATATTGCCATTCCAGGCAGACCCAGGTGTCGACGGGAAATGGATCATTGTCCGCGCCTTCTGCCTGGCCACCGCCCCAGCTAATGAGGGTCAAATGGCCGCCGTCGAGGCCAACACCGACGGAGGCATAGCCCCCCGAGGTGTCGTCGATCATGCCGAGCGCAAACCAGGTGTTTTGCGACGAGGCGGGAACATAAACGTGCACACGCGTATGAAGATCGGGGAGGGGCAGGAACGTCGATTCCCGAAGCTCGACGAACCCGCTGCCGCCGTCCGTGAATTCGACACTTCCATGCCACGACGACGAGCCGCGAAACGCCCGCATCGAATCGATCTCGTGCGTGGGAATCGCGTCGCCCGAGGCACCATCGTGGACATACCAAAAGGTGGGATCCAGCTCGCGCTCGAAGTCGTCGCAATGCATCACGTTCGGGCCTGCGCAGCCGCCGTTCGCGACCGCGCCTCCCTCGGAGCTCATCCCTCCGCCGCCGCTTGGCTCGCCCGTACCGCCACCGCCACCGCCGCCTTCTGCGGATCCGCCGCTACTGGGGCCGCCTGCACTCGGTATGTCGCCGTCGTGCGTGGTTGGACCGCCGGAGTCAGCACAGCATTGCAAGATCAGGACGCTCACGAGCGTCGCGATGCACGCGTTTCGCCTCATCGGATCCTCGGACGCAGGACCGCAAGGCCTTGCGTCGCATCGAGGCTACGGAGCGCATCGACGGCGACAATTCCCCTCGAGAGGTGGGCTCTCGTCCGTCCGCGCGCAGGGTTTCCTTGCGCGCGAGCTCGCCCGCGCAACCCCGGATCGCGCCGGGTTTGACCGGATCCACGCGCCGGGCTCTACTGCACGGCCGTATGTCCGCGCAGGATCCGGTGACCGCTCTCGCGACGGAGCGCAT
>JABFXY010000109.1 GCA_013361525.1 Polyangiaceae bacterium
GTGTTCTTGTCTTTGAAGATCGCGTCGATGTTCGCGGCGACCTCGTCGGCGCTGCCCGATGCGGGGGCCGGCAGCGCGGCCGTGGACGTCGGGGGCGGCTCGGGAGCGGTCGTCGTGGTCGGCGCCGCGGTCGACGTCGTCGTGGTGGTCGCTGTGGCCGTGGGCTTCGCGGATGCGATCGAGGATGCCGCGGACGCGCTGGTCGATCCGGCGACGGCGCTCTCGGTCGCCGTGGGCTCCGCGCTGGCGGCGGCCGTCGTGGTCGGCGCGGTGCTCGCGGTGGCGGTGGCAGCCGCCGTTGCCGTCGTCGCCGGCGCCGTCACGGTCGAGCCGGAGGCGGGCGGAATCGGCTGGGCGGACGGCTCGTCCCCACAGCCCACGGCCAGGAGCAACAACAGCCACCGACAGCCGATTCCAGCGGTCGGCAAACCTCGACGAGCGGCTTTCATGGTCCTCATCTGTCCCTTTGCGTCCTACTACGGATGAGACGTCGGATGGGGTCTCGGGGATACAAAGAGACTCGTGAAAGCCAAGCCGCCGGGATCTGGTACGTTCGAGCCTTCGATGGGCGACGCCTCGGTCCGGATGCTCGGCCGGTATGCGCTCTACGGCGAGATCGCCGCTGGAGGGATGGCCACGGTGCATCTTGGCCGCCTCCTCGGGCCTGAGGGTTTCGCGAAGACTGTCGCGATCAAGCAGCTGCATCCGCAGTTCGCGAAGGATCCCGACTTCGTCTCGATGTTCTTGGACGAGGGCCGGCTCGCGGCACGAATCCAACATCCGAACGTCGTCTCGACGCTCGACGTGATCTCGCAGGAACGCGAGCTGTTCCTCGTGATGGAGTACATCGAGGGCGAGTCTCTCGCGCGCCTCATCCGCGCGATGCGTGCTTCCGACATGCTCGTGCCCCCACGCCTCGTCGGCACCATCATGGCCGGCGCTCTCTACGGCTTGCACGCCGCTCACGAGGCGAAGAACGAGCGCGGGGAGCCGCTCGGGATCATCCATCGCGATGTCTCGCCCCAGAACATCCTCGTCGGCATCGACGGCGTGGCGCGCGTGCTCGACTTCGGCGTCGCGAAGGCCGCGAACCGCTCGCAGATCACCCGCGAGGGTCAGCTCAAAGGAAAGCTCTCGTACATGGCGCCGGAGCAGATCCTCGAGGACGATTTCGATCGCCGCGTCGACATCTATGCCGCCGGCGTCGTCCTGTGGGAGTCGCTTTGCGCGCGCCGCCTCTTCGACGGGGAGAACGAAGGCAAAATCCTGAAGAAGGTGCTCAGCACCGATGTCACGCCGCCGTCGCAGGTGGTGCCGGGTCTGCCGCCGAACGTCGACGATATCGTGATGCGGGCGCTCTCCAAGGATCCGTCGCGACGCTTCTCGACCGCGTGGGAGTTCGCGGTCGCGGTCGAAGAAGTGCTCGGCGTCGAGACGCCGCGCCGACTCGGCGCGTTCGTGGAGGGCTGCGCGAAGGACACGATTCAAGCGAGGACCGCGCGCGTTCGGCAGCTCGAGTCGGGCTCGACACAGGCT
This sequence comes from Polyangiaceae bacterium, assembly GCA_013361525.1. Classification (GTDB taxonomy): domain Bacteria; phylum Myxococcota_A; class Polyangia; order Polyangiales; family Polyangiaceae; genus Xiheicaenibacterium. Next base: position 1,537 of record JABFXY010000109.1, read on the forward strand.
GACGGCGTCACGCATACGCTCGCGCAAAACGCCGAGCCTGCCGGCGCCCGCGCGCCGCGTGCGCCGAGCGATCCCTCCGCGATGGAGCGCACGGTCGTCCGCAAAGAGCCTGCGAGCACGCGGGCGATCCTCGCCATCTTGGCGATCCTCGGGGCGGGCGCGACCGGAGCGCTCGGCATCTTGCTCGTGAAGCGTGCAAACACGGACGACAAGACGCCCGCCGCGGAGGTCGCGCCAACCACGACCGCCGGAGCAACGGCTCTTCCGCCGCGGGGTGCGGACGGAACGGCGGCGCCGCCTCCGACGTCCACGAGCACCGTCGTATCAGCGCAGACGGCGGCTGCTTCGGCCGACACGACAACCACCGCCACCGCGACAAACGGCGTCGCGACCTCGAAGGTCGTGCAGAAGCCCACCGCCGGCACCGCGCGAACGGCAAGCCCACCGGATCGCCCCACCGCGCAAACGACGGCGTCGACTGCGCCGACGGACCCGTGCAAGTCGCCGCACTACTACGAAAACGGCATCAAGAAGATCAAGCCGCAGTGCTTGAAACAGTGACGCGCTCGGCGAGCTAGCCACTCACCGCGGCGCGCGTCGCGACGATCCGTTCGAGAAGCGCAATGGCTTCATCGGGACCTGCGAGCGACATCGTCGCCGCGCTCGTCCACGGCGGCGTCCCGACCACGACGCCGAGATCCCTCGGAGAGAGCGCGCGGAACATGTCCTCGTCGGTGACGTCGTCACCGAGCGCGACGATGTGCACCTCCGGTCCGCCGAGACGGCGCGCGAGCTCCACGGCTGAAGTCTTGGTGACGGCGCCGAGGCGTACCTCGAGGACCGCGTGCCCCCGGAGCAACGAAAGCTCGGGGCTCGATCGGATCTCGTCGTCGACCGCCGCTTCCGCTGCATTGAGAAGAGCTTCGCGCGCGTCCTCTACCACCCTGCGGTAGTGGAGCCCGACACCGCGTGTCTTTCGCTCGACGTGGGCGCCTGCGCAGGCCGCTGCGATTTTCTCGAAGGCCGCCGCGAGATGATCGAACGCCTCGGGACCGACCTCGCTCGTCATCGCCCACCGATTCGCTTCTCGGATCCACAGGCCGTGCTCTGCGACCAGTTCGATCCGATCGGAGGCGCCGAACGAAAGCTCCAAGTCCTGCTTCGGTCGCCCGGTGGCAACGACCACGGTCGTACCCGGCATCCGGGAGAGCGATTCGAGCAGCTCCACGACCGCCCGCGTTGGCCTCGCCTTCGAGGGATCCGCGTCGAAAGGCACGACGGTGCCGTCGAGGTCGGTGACGAGCGCGAACGCGCCGGAGCGCGCGAGCTTCTCCCAACGAGCTGGCATTGTTGGAGGGGCTACCACACACCATGCGAGGGTGCGATCATCGCCCGACATGCGGAGCATCGCCTTCTTCGGCGCCCTCGGTCTGACGCTCTTTGCCCGTGTCGTGCACGCTGCACCGACGCAACAAGCGTGCGTTCAATCTTACGAAGATGGGCAAAAGCTTCGCGCCGAAGGAAAGCTCAGCGCCGCGCGCCGTGAGTTTCTGGTGTGCGCCGAGACGAGCTGCCCCGATCTCACCAAGAACGATTGCGGCGCTTGGCTCGCGGAGGTCGACGCGAGTGTGCCCACGCTCAGCTTCGCGGTGATGGATCGCGCGGGTAACGACGTCACCGACGTGCGCGTCACGATCGACGGGACGCTCCTCGTCGAACGTCTCGACGGAAAGGCGGTGCCCGTCGATCCCGGTCCGCACAAGCTGTCGTTCGACCGAGCCGGGGAGCCGACCGTCACGATGGAGCTCGTCGTCCGCGAAGGCGAAAAGAACCGGAAGGTCGATGTGCGGTTCGGCGGCGGCGCGACGTCCGGATCGAGCGGCGGCGGCATCTCCGCCGTTTCGCCCGCTGCATGGGCGCTCGGTGCAACCGGTATCGTCGGCCTTTCTATCTTCGGTGTCCTCGGTGGGCTCGGCCTCTCCGAAAAATCGGACGCGGACGACACCTGCAGCCCCAATTGCACCGACGAGGTGGTCGACTCGATTCGCACCAAATTCATCGCGGCGGACGTCGCGCTCTCGGTCGGACTGCTTTCGCTCGGCGCGGGCGTCGCGATCGGAATCGCGACGGGCCTGAGCGGCGACGGCAACGAACAAGCCTCGGCACAGTGGTTCGTTTCGAGCACACCGTTCGGGGGCGTGTCCACCGGTCTTCGCGGCACCTTCTAGCGACCGTCCTCGCCGCGCGCGCCGGCCTTTGCTACACGCACCGCGTGAGCGCCCCGACCGCGTACCCGAACGATCCGCAGGTGACCCAAGCGCTGGCGAAGGACCACAAGCTCACGCCGGCCGAATACGCCAAGGCGATGGAGCGACTGGGCCGCACGCCCACCTACGCCGAGCTCGGCGTCCTCAGCGTCATGTGGAGCGAGCACTGCTCCTACAAGAGCTCGCGTGTCCACCTCGCGCGCCTGCCCACCAAGGGCCCGAAGGTCATCCAGGGACCAGGCGAAAACGCGGGTGTCGTCGACATCGGCGACGGTTTCGCCGCCGTCTTCAAGATGGAGTCGCACAACCACCCGTCGTACATCGAGCCCTACCAAGGCGCTGCGACCGGCGTCGGCGGCATTCTGCGCGACGTGTTCACGATGGGCGCGCGTCCCATTGCGAGCTTGAACTCGCTGCGATTCGGTCGCCCCGAACACCCGCGAACGCCGGAGCTCTTGCGCGGTGTGGTTGCAGGCATCGGCGGCTACGGCAATTGCATCGGTGTCCCGACCGTAGGCGGCGAGGTCTTCTTCGACGCCGCATACGACGGCAACATCCTCGTGAACGCATTCACCTGTGGCATCGTCCACACGAGCGCGATCTTCTATGGGCGCGCGAGCGGCGTCGGCAACAACGTCCTCTACGTCGGCGCGCGCACGGGTCGCGACGGCATTCACGGCGCCACGATGGCCTCCGACGAATTCACCGAGGGTGGGCCGAGCCAGCGCCCGACCGTGCAGGTCGGCGATCCATTCATGGAGAAGCTGTTGCTCGAGGCGTGCCTCGAAATCTTCGCGGAGGATCTGCTCGTCGGCGTCCAAGACATGGGCGCCGCGGGGCTCACGTCGTCCTCCGTCGAAATGGCGGCCCGCGCGGGGAGCGGACTCGATTTGGATCTCGACCGCATTCCGCGCCGCACGCGCGGCCTCACTCCTTACGAAATGCTGCTCTCCGAATCGCAGGAGCGCATGCTGATGGTCGCGAAGCCCGGCAAGGAAGAGCGCGTCGTCGCCATCTGCGACAAGTGGGGCCTCGATTGCGCGATCATCGGCAAAGTCACCGATACCGGTCGCTGGGTCGTCCGCGCCACGCCGGGCTTCGATCCTTACGTCGATCGCGCGGCACCAGCAGGTACGGCGTCGATCATGGTTTGCGACCTTCCCGTCGATTTCCTCGCGGACGAGGCGCCGAAATACGATCGCCCGCAGGCGGATGATCCGCATGCGGCGGCGCGGACCGCGTTCGACCCGGCCACCATTGCACCGCCGGCGAGCTGGTCGGCCGAGCTGCTCGATATGGCGGGCTCGCCGAACCTCGGATCGCGTCAATGGATCTGGCGCCAATACGATTGCATCGTTCGAGGCGGCACCTTGGCGCGCCCCGGCGGCGACGCTGCCGTCGTTCGCGCGGCTTGCGAGCATCGCGGGACGAAGGTCGACAAGCTCCTCGCCTTCTCGGTCGATTGCAATGGCCGCCTCTGCGAGATCGATCCCTTCGAGGGCGGCAAATACGCGATCGCCGAGGTCTGCAGGAACCTCGCCTGCGTCGGCGCCGAGCCGATCGGTATCACCGATTGCCTCAACTTCGGCTCGCCGGAGCGTCCCGAGATCATGCGGCAGTTCGCCCGCGCCATCGACGGCCTCGCGGAGGCTTGTCGCGCCCTCGATGCGCCGATCGTCAGCGGAAACGTCAGCCTCTACAACGAGACCGAGGGACGCGCGATCCTGCCGACCCCGACCGTCGGCGCCGTCGGTATCGTCGACGCCGAATCCAGCGTGAAGCCTTCGACGTGGGCCGCGGGGCAATCGATCGCGCTCGTCGGCCCGGTCGCCGGTGGCAAGCTCGGTGGATCGGCGTGGGTGCTCCACCGAACCGGCAAGGTCCAGGGCGGGATTTCGCCGCTCGACCTGGACCTCGAGCGGCGCGTCCAGGTGCTCGTCCGCTCGTTGTGCCGTGAAAACCTCATTCGCAGCGCGCATGACGTCTCGGATGGCGGGCTCGCTATCGCACTGTCCGAATGTGCCGTCGCCCACCGAAACGAAGCGGCCATCGTGGGCGCAACAGTCTCACTTCCGGCGGGCGAGGCGACCGCTGCGGCGCTCTTCGGCGAAGCGCCCTCGCGCATCGTGGTGAGCTTCGACGACGACAAGCTCGACGCGCTGAAGGAGCGCGCCGCTCGCAACGGCGTCCAGGTTACGGTCCTCGGCAAGACCGGCGGCGACCGGCTCACCATCGTGCAAGGCAGCTCGAAGGTCGTCGACGTATCGGTCGCCGAGCTGCGCGATCGCCGCGAGCGCTGCCTCGAGCCGATCGTCGGAGCCTGACGACGATGACGCGCAGCCGGCGAGCTTTCGTGGGCTGCGCAGTGCTGGCCACGCTTGCCGGCGGGTGCACCGCGCCCGCTCCAGCCGTCTCCGGCCCACGGAACACCGAGGCCTCGCGGGCGGCGGCGATCGTGGAGCTCCGCGGCGCGGCTTCGAGCGAGGTCGATTCCTTCGCGTCCGCGACGGACGCCCTCACGATCACACCGTCGGGCTCGAGGCTGACGATCGTCGCGCGGGCCATGAAATCGGAGGAGGCCATCGCGCGTTGCAATGCAGCGCTCGCCGAGATTCAGCGCCGGCGCCGCGCCGCGGCACCCGAAGGAGAGGTTCCGCCCTTCGAGGTGCTCCGCCGGTGCAAGCTGCTCCGTAATGAGACGAGCCGCATTCGCACCGAAGAAGAAATGATGCGCCCCGAAAGCCGCATTACCGTCGTCGGCCATGTGGCGCGTCCGGGGCAACTTCCCTTCGATGACGAAACATTGAAGAGCGCAATCGCCGCCGCCGGCGGGCTCACGTCGCGCTTCGCCCGTAGCGCCCTGCTCACGCGAACCCGGCCGGACGGCGCCAAAAGCAAGATCCGCATCGACCTCGAGGCGATCATGTCCGGCCATCGCGATGACATTCCGCTCGAGCCCGGCGACGAAGTCTTCGTCCAAGAGCCACTTCCGTAAGTATCCCTATTGGGTAGATCGTGTTTGATCCACCCTTGATTCACACGCTGTAGTCCGCCCGAAGGGCGGCCAAGTGACAATGAAGGGGCTGTCCAGACTTCCGCGAAGCTTGGGACAGCCCCTAGTTGCACAATCTGCGCAGCTATCGCTGCGCAATCAGCGCGAGCCGAGAGGCGTGCACGTCACCATTTTCGCGACATTCGTATTGGTACGAATGGTGCCAAGTGGGCGGGCATGTCGCGCATCCCGCTCGTGTGCCTCTTGGCAATGTTCACCGCATGCGCCGTCCCGCCGCCCGAGGAGGGTGACGACGAGGAGGAGGAGTCGTTCGAAGAGTCCGAAGAGGCGGTTGGTGAAGGAACGGTCGAACAAGCGATGAGCAACAGCTGTTCGACGACCTCGATTCGCCCGCTTTCGCAGCAGATCATCGACGAGATGCGCTGCATCGACCCGGACGGCTTCACGGCATTGCCCGAGCTGTCGAACGTGACGTATTCGACCGGCGTCTTTCCGTATTTGATCGCCCCGGCGCGCGATGCATTGGTCAAAGCGGCGCAAAGCAAGCCGTCGACGAACTTCCACATCAATTCGATGTTCCGGACCGTCGCCCAGCAATACATGATTCGCCGCTGGTACGAGCAAGGCCGTTGCGGTATTTCGGCCGCCGCGACGCCGGGCAACTCCAACCACGAGACGGGCCTCGCCGTCGACATCGCGAACAACTCGACGTGGCGCAATGCGCTCGAGTCGCGTGGGTTCGATTGGCTCGGGCCGAACGACCCGCCCCATTTCGATTACGAAGGCGCGGGCGCCGTCAGCCAGAGGGGCTTCGACGTGCTCGCGTTCCAGCGGTTGTGGAACCGCAACCACCCCGACGACATCATCGCCGAGGACGGCGATTACGGTCCGCAGACACGCAGCCGTATCCAGAAGTCGCCGGCTCAGGGATTCGATATCGGCGCAGACTGCGAGCCGTAGTGGTTTCGGAAGTAGGCGCGGGACCAGACATCGTCGGATTGTGGGATGTACGCGCGTGCGGCGGCCGATCTAATCTCCGCCGCGCCATGAGCGACGGTGAGCACGAGTTCGAGATTCCCTCTGATGCGACGTTCTGGAACCTCTTGTCGCTTGGGACGAGCAATTGGAAGGCGTTCCAGGCGCAGCTCGCGAAGCTGCGTCCCGAGACGCTGGTGGGGTTTGCTTCCATGTTCTGGGGGCTCGCGAGCGTGTTCTGGCAGTGGGCCCAAGACGAGACTGGCTGCTCGGAGGACGCAGCCGAGGACATCGGTGGCCGGCTCGTCGCACGCGGTCGCGAGTTCTATGTCGCTGCTATCCAGCAGCCCGAGACGCTGCTGACAGCCGAGTTCCTCGACTCGCTCGAGGGCGCGGGAATGGAGATGATGTACGAAGCGGAGAAGCTCTATCTCGCGTCCACGGGAACGGAGTTTGTCGCCGCCTGTGACGGGCCTTACTTCGACATCGACGACTCCGAGTACGGCGCGCTCGTCGCCGAAGAGCTGCGGAGTTAGGAAGCGTCGAGCAACATGGCCGCTCAACTCCTCGACGACGACCTCCTCGCAAACCTCCGCGCGCGCGGCGATGCCGCCGAATACGATCGCCTGCTCGCCGGGTTCGAATGGAAGAATGGCACGCCGCGGCCGGGCCGCGCTGTCAAGGCTGGAGCCGGGGCGTCGGCACGCCGGCGCGTGCTACGCCTGCTCGCGGACGCGCCGAATGGCTCCACGCGCGCCCCCGCCTTGCGCGAGTACGCTCCCCGCGAATTGCGCCTCACCGGTGACGAGGTGGACCTCGGCTGCGTGCGCGGGCTCGCGCCGCTGGAAGAGCTGCAGATCGTCGATGCGACGCTGTTGCACGGCGTCGATGCCGTCGCATCGCTCCCCAAGCTGTATGCAATCGGTATCTACGGCGTGCATGCGATTCGAGAGGGCGAGCGATTCACGCACGCGACGTTGCGCTCGTTGCGCGCATACCAACCGATCACCTCGCACGTGCCCCCTCTTCGCGTGCTCCCTCATCTCGGCGAGATGCCCGAGCTCGGGACGCTGACCACCCGCGTCGGCCCCACCGATGATCTCCGTGTGCTCGCCGCTTATCCGCGACTGTGGAGTCTCAGGCTCGAGCGCGTGCCCACCCACGAGGCGCTCGCGGCGCTGCCGTTGCTTCCCGACCTCAGCGTCTTCAGCGTCTCGATCGAGCCTGAAGGCGGCCGGATGGCGCCGCCTGGCGTCGTCTCCCTCGACGCCACGAGGTTTCCTTCCTTGCTGTTGTACGAGACGCAAGGCCCTACCGGGCGCGTCGAGAGCCTGCCGCCGAAGCTGGATCAGCTCGTGCTCGGCCAGCTCGCGCCGGGGTTCTCGGTTTCCCTGCAAACGCCGACCGCCGTCAAGACGCTCTCGTTGAAGAGCGACCGCGAGCCGATCAGTCTCGATTTTCTGCGGTGGTTCCCTGCGCTCGAGCGGCTTACCCTCGACGGCCCCGGTATCGCTTCGCTCGACGGCCTGGCGGCCTGTCCGTCCCTCCGAGAGCTTTACCTCTACAACACCACTGCGGCCACCGACGCAAGCTACCTTCGCGCCCACCCGGTCCCGCAGTTTTGGGCCCTCGACTCGGTCCGCAAAGCGCTCGGGCTTCCGCCCCAATCGTGAGCAGGCGAGACCGCGCGTGTCGATTGCGGGCTGATCCGTGGATACCTGATCAGCGCGTCGATTCGGATTGAGCCATTTCCACGTTCCGGAGATCGATGTCGATGCGCGCAGGGCCCACGCTGCGGAAGAATCGCTTCGCTTGCTTCGCGATACATCGTGCAATCGGGCCGTCCGGGGTCGCCGTCGTGCGCGGCAGCTTCCCGGTCGTGTCGATGGAAAGATGAATGGACTTCGGCGTTCGGGATCCGATGGGGCGCGCACATGCCGTCACGGCGCTCGACGCGCGGTCTTGCAGCTCGGTCTTTTCCGCGACCGATCCGACCTCCGGGATCGAGACGGTGCGCCCCGAGTCGTGCAGCAGCCTCACCCGCTCCTCCACGGTGGTCGGCGGCGTGGGGGAGGGGACCCCACTGAGCTCCGACACTCGCTGAAGGAACCACGCCGAATCCGGGCCATATTGTCCATCGCGGCGTTCCTGGATCGCGGTGCGGACAGCCGGATCGGTCTCGAGGTCCTCGAGCAGATGCAACAAGCCGGGCGCCTCTTTCGAATTGGGTGCCAGATCTGCGCCGACCCGAGCCGCATGCCGGGCTCTGTCGTAATCGTGGACGTCCAGGGCTTCGTCGGCGAGCGCGCGGCCGAGCGCGCCGGCGTAATCCATCGGAATGGTCGCCTTCTCCGGGAGGGCTCGGTCGCGCCGCACGAGCGCGCGGGCCAGAACCGGCGCGACGAGCAATGCGTCCGGATCGTCGGGGTAGACGAACGCCATTTCATTGGCGCAATCGATAGCCGGCTGGAGCGCCTCGTCGTCCATCGTTCGATCGGACAGCTCTTGCGCGGCATCACAAGCGATGTTCCAGCGATTGCCCTCTGGTCCGCTCGTGGCGAGCGACATCGCCTTTGTCAATGCTTCGAGCGCTTCGCGGTCGTCCTTCGCCAGTTGCCCGATTTTCAACAGCGCATAAGCACGCCGATCTCGCTCGTCCGAGAGCTGGTCGACCACTCTCAAATACGTGATCGCGTCCGACGTTTTCCCGATGGTGAGGCTCGCCGCAAAGTCCGCCGCGGCGGCGCGCAGGGCGGCGGGTGCACGCGTGTCGGCGACCACCTCCGCGTAGAGCGGCAACGCCTCTGCATTGCCACTGGCGAGTGAATCGAGCGCGTCGAGCGCGGTGGCGAGGACGTACTTCTCCGAGGTCGTCCGAGCGGGTCGATGCTTCAACGATCCAACGATCTCTGCTGCCGCCCTCTTCGCTGCATCGGTGAGCGCGTCGGCTCTCGTCCTCGCGTGTTCCATACCGCGGCGCGCGCACTCTGCTCGGTCTCCCGTGGTCGTCTCGAGCTCGTTGCCGTAGGCGCTGGCCTCGACGAAGGCCTTCAGGCGGGCTGACTTGAGGGCGTTCCAAGCTTTCCACCGCTCGTCGACCTCTGCGTCCAATGTGAGCGGCACGCTATCGCCCGGATCCATCCAACCAAACCCGATTCCCGTGGAGCTTGCGTAGTCACCGGCCACGATGAAATCGACGTAATGGTCCCCGAGGTCGATGCGCCGAGCGCGGGCGCCCGGGGCCCTCTTCTCTTCATGCAGGTAGAGCGCACGGATTGGGAGGGGTCGGGCATCTCGGCTGTTTTGCTCCTCCCTCGGAGGTGGCGGCCCGTCGGGGCAGTGGAGCGGGGGCTCGGGGTCGAACCGCGGCACGGATCGCGCGAGGGTCGGGGAGGGGCGTTTCGGCTCCGCCGGGGGCGCAGAAGGGCGCGCGCAAGCGGCGACGGCCAGCAATGCCGCGAGAAACGTCGGAATACCGCTGCGCCGAGCCAGCATGGTGAGGCTCAGACAGCGGCGCGCCCTGTGGGTTCCGGGAAGTGCAGCCGCTCCCCCGCCGCGATAGCTTCGGTCGCGATGGTGATTTCGGCCCGGCGCGACAGCGTCTCCGTCCTGAGGGCGGTCGCGATCACGACGCCCGTGCTTTGGCTGATCGAGTGGATGACCGAGGGCGAGCTCGGTATCGGCGTGACGCTCGGCATCTGCACGTGGGTCTCGGTCGTCCTCTCGGCGCTCACCGTGATCGCGCGTCGCATCGATGTGGCCACGTCGCCGATCTGGCGGCAGCTCGTCACCCTCGCCCTCACGGCAGGCGCGGCGAGCTCCGTCGTGCACATCGCGTTTCTGCTCGGCTTGCGCACGTGGGGGAATGCTCCCGATCGGTCGGTCGCCGAGACCGCGATCCGCGGGTTCTTCGACGGCGACGCTCTCTTCGGCTTCTGGGCGCTCCTCGTCGAGCTCCCGCGCCGCATCGGCGCCGAACGCCGCTTGCAGGACGAGCGTCGCGCGCTCCATCAGGAAGCGGAGCTCGCGCGGATCCGCTCCGCGCTGGAGCCGCATTTCGTGCTGAACACGCTCCACACGATCGCCGGACTCATCACCGACGAGCCGCGCAAGGCGCGATCGCTCGTGTCGACACTCGGTGATCTCTTGCGCGACGCGATGCACGGGTCGGGGAAAGAGCGCCACACGGTGCGCGAGGAATTGCAGTGGCTCCGAGGCTTCGCGCGCATCCTCGAGACGCGCCATTTCGGCAAGCTGTCGTTCGAATGGGACGTCGACGAAGCGACGCACGATTGTGTGCTCCCGGTGCTGCTGCTCCAGCCGCTCCTCGAGAATGCCGTGCAGCACGGCGCGCTCCGGCGCAATCGTCCGGGCGCGGTCGTGCTCCGCATTCGAGGTGAGGGCGATCACCTCGTTTGCTCCGTTCAAGACGACGGCCCGGGATTCGACGCTTCCCGCTCCGAGCGCCGCGGCCGTGGCCTCGAGCTCGTGCGCCGGCGGTTGCTCCTCGAGGCCGCGGACGGATCCGTCAGAGTGGCTTCGCAGCGTGGTTCCACGCGCGTCGAGCTTTCGCTTCCGAGGAGGACCGAATGACGAACATGTCTGCATTGGTTGTCGAAGACGAGTGGCCCGCGCGCAACTTTCTCGTCGAGCTCCTTCGCGAGACGGATCGATTCGCGGATATCGCGGCCGTCTCGGGCGCCGCGGATGCCATTCGCGTGCTCGACGCCGCGCCGGCCACGTCGATCGACGTCCTCTTTGCCGACGTGCGGCTCGTCGATCGAGCGGGCGACACGTCCGGGCTCGATCTGGCGAAGCGCGCGGCGAAGATGGCCGATCCGCCGGCCATCGTGCTCGCGACGGCATCCCCGGAGCACGCGCTCGTGGGCTTCGATCTCGGTGCGGTCGACTATCTCCTCAAACCTTTCTCGCTGGAGCGCGTGCTCACCTGCGTCGAGCGGCTCGCCCGACGACAGCGGCCTCGCGCCTCGAACAGACCCCCGCCGCGGCTCGTCGCGAGGCGCGAGGATCGTCTCCACTTCCTCGCAATCGACGGCCTCCTCGCCTTCGAGGCCGCCGAGCGTCTCACGTCGGCGCACCACACCGACGGTGTCTTCTCGGTCGACCTCTCGCTCACCGCGCTCTCCGCTGCGCTGGGCAATCGGGTCCTGCGCGTTCATCGCAACTGGCTCGTGGCACCGGCGCACGTCCGCGGCCTCGCGCGGCGCGACGGTGAGATTCGCCTCACCGTCGGCGATCTCTCCGTTCCGGTCGCGCGGGATCGCGCACGTGAAGTCCGGCAGCGCCTCTTGGCGAACACCATTGGTATTCACGAGGCCTGAACGGCATACGCGAGAGCGGTCTGATCAGGGCGGTGCGCAAACGAGACTACCGAGCTCGACGACGAAGCCTTCGATATCGAACGCCTCATCATCGTTCGTGCCGACGACCACGCGGCTGCCGAGCTCGGGGCATTCGATGGCCGCGCCGCCGAGCCCATAGTCTCCCGCGCCGGCGAACGCGAAGAGCGTGACGCCGTCGACCTCGGCGGAGCCCAGCGCGAGATAACCTTGCTCGTAGGCATCGAATGCCGCCGATGAAAGAACGTCGCCCGCTCGAACCGCGACGAGCCAGCGATCGAGATCGCGTGCGGTGGTGACGAGGCCGCCATTGCCGACGAGCGCCCACGTGAGCGGCCACGTCGCAGGATCGTTTTCGACGAACGTCGAGCCGCCATAGCCAATCGCCGTATCGACCTCGTCCCAGATCGGGTCGCCATAGAACCCGCTCTCGACCATTTTCGCGGGTGCCATGAGCTCGTCCCGCACGTACGACTGGAATGGTCGGCCCGCGATCGTCTCGACGATGTCCGCGAGGAGCGTGAACCCGGAGTTGGAGTAAGCCTCTTCGGTTCCGGGCTCGAAGAGGAGCTCCTGCGCGAAGATCCGCTCGCGCGCCTCCAGGCGACTCATCGGCTCGAAGTCGCCCTCGGTGTCGTGGTACTCGTGGAAACCTGCCTTGTGCTCCAGGATCTGCCGCAGGGTGATCCCGGCCTTGTCGGCCGGCACATCGGGCAGGACGTCCGCGAGCGTGTCGTCGATCGAGAGGGATCCTTCGTCGGCCAGATCGAAGATCGCCGCTGCGGTGAAGTCCTTCATCACCGATCCGAAGTCGAACGCCGTGCCGGGGCCATTCGGCGTGCCGGCCGCGCGGTCCGCCATGCCGTGGCTCGACGTGACCAGTAGAGCGCCGTCCGCCGTCACCAGCACCGTGCCGGAGAAGCCTTGATCCTCCGCGGTGCGGACCGTTTCATCGACCGCCGCCTTCAGCGAGTCTCGCGGTCCATGCGGTTCGGTCGGCGATTCGGCGCAGGTGAAGAAGAGCAGCGAGGACACGAGCGTTATCGCGCGTTGCGATCGTGAGCTCATGCAGGGTGGATGCGGCATGCCCGCGCCGGGCACCACGTCAACCCGACGAACGCCACGCTTGGGGCGACGAGGGGTGCCCGGACGACCACGAGCCGGCTGCGGGAGAATCGGGGTGTGCGTTCGATCAGAGCGGCCCCTTCACCGCGAGCGCCGGCACCCAACCATAACGGCGCTCTTTCTTTTGCGGGTCGCCCGACACGACGTCGCAATAGCCGTAATACCAAACCACCTTGCCGATGAGACGGCCGGGGTTCGAGCTTCGCACGCGGTAGACGAAGCCGTAGACGCGCTTGTTGCCTTTGAATCGCAATCGGCGAAACTCGTGTCCTGCGGGGAAGACGTCGAGCCCGATCGGCGCCATCTTCGGGCGTGTTTTTCCGACCGACAGGTTCGCGCTGAAGTTCGTATATCCCGCGGCGAACCATCCATTTTTGTAGTCGCTGCCCTTGGGCAAGTAGTCGGTCAGCTTGTTGCCATTCGCACACGCCGGGAGAATCCCCACCGTCTCACCGAGTTTCTTTCGGCTGCCGTCGACGTGTTTGATGACCTTCTTGATGCTCCCCTTCTTCTTCTCTTTGAAATAGTCGGAGAGCTTCCTTTTGCCCTTTGCGAGGTCCTCGAGCACGCTCTCGAGCTCTTCGACGCTCCGGAACTTGAACCGCTGGCTCTTGCCCTTCGTGAGGCTTTTGCCCCAATCACGATAGCGGCGCATGCAGCACGACCAGTTCTTCAGCGACGCCATCACCTTGGGGCGTGACCTCGCGTCGTTGTCGAACTTGATCGACGAAAGAGGGATCCACCCACCGGCAGGGTTGGGTGGATCCGTTCCGGCGGGGCGCGGTGTCGACGGATCCGGATCGGACAGCTTCGCCTGCCAAGTAAATCCGCAGAGCACCGGGCTCGAAGCCCCCTCGGGCTTCAGGCGTTTCAGGTTCGTCGCATTGAAGCAAACGAGCCTGTCATTGGGGTGGTTCGGATGCGGCTCGATACCATTGCTGGATTTGACGTACCCGCGCGGCTTGCCATCGCCCGATCCATCCATCAAGAACGGCCCGGGCTTGTTGGGGTCGAGCCGAAACCACCACCCTTTGCGGAGCTTCTTGTGGTGCGGCTCTTTGTATTTGACCGGCACGTGCTCGGGGTTGTGGACTCGGTTCTTGACGTCGCTATGCCCCGACGGATTCGGCGGGTAACAAAGGGCCGCAAACGCAGCGATGGTCTTCGGCCGCTTGTACTTCTTGCAGCACGTCTTGTGGCCGCTCATCCGTTCCGCCTTTGTCTTCGGAGCCTGCGCACGGCCCGCTTCACCTCGAGCGGCGATATGGCCGCGCCGATCCGAACCGTCGGCTCGCCGCTCGTCAGGTGGCCGCCGTCCGTTCGGTCGAGCACCCGCGCTGCGCGCTGACAACCGATGAAGACCGTCGCGCAGCCGTCTTCGATCGCGTCCTGCTCCGGACCCGAGCACTCGGCGACGTCCGTCACGCGGGCGGCCGGCTCGGCTCGAATGAGGACGGTCGGACAGCCGGTGATGATTTTCCCGCCATGATGGTAGGAGCACCGATGCGTATCGCCGATACGGCACGCGGCAGGCATTCGATCAGTCCTCCTCCTCTTCTTCGGGGTCGCCCTCGTCGTGCAAATCGGGAGGCTCGAAATCGAAGAGCAATCGATCTTCGTATTCTTCGAAATCGGGATCGTGTTTCGCGAGGATCGCGCAGGTGATCTCTTCCCGCGCGCGGTCGTCGAGGCCACCGTCGTCGGTCGATTCGATCGCTTTGCGCATCGCCGAAGCCCAGCGCTCTTTCTTGTCTTTGCGCCCGTCGAGGAGCCCCGTGGCCGTCGCGTCCTTCTTGATGTCGGTGAACAGCGCGAATGCGACGGTGCGTTCGGCCGGGTCGGGTCGCAATGCGAGCGTCCATCGCTCGCGCTCGTCGGCGGCATCGACGGCTTTGAAGTATTCCCAACCGTCGAGGTTCGGCATTCGCTCGACCTCGACGTCACCGAGGTCTTCTTGCTCGCGCTTTTTACCCATCAGGCGGTCTCGGAGTATTGGGCGTCGAAGTACGCAAAGCCCTTCTTCATGGCCGCGAGCTGAGCCTCGTCGTTGCCATAAGGTGCCTCCCCGCCGAAGACGCCATTACCCGGATCACCCGCGCCGGCCGCCCTACCATTGTGCTTTCGATTGAGCGTCCCGGCGCGGCGCAGAACGACACCTTCCGGAAGGCCCAGCACGCGCGCCGCGACCGCGTATTTGAATGCGCGAAGCTCGTCGTCGCGCCCGCCGCGCGGTGTCGGATCGAGCGACCCGCCCGGTGACGTCGCTTCGTCCAGGTAGGTGGGTGATTCCGGATCGAACCACGACCGATTCGCGACCTCGCCCATGAAATCATCGAAAACATCGGCGCCCTCGCCGTCGGGCAGATCGAACGGAATCGCCCCGCCGGGTGCGTCGGGATGCTCGCCGGCGCCGCGCGGGTTGATTCGCACGATGGGGCCGCCTTGGACGACGACGTCACCTTCCGACGATTCCACGCGGACGAGCCCCGCGGCCTTCACCACGAAGCTGCCGGGCGCTTCGAAGACGATATCCGGTCCGTCGATGACGATTCGAGCCTGGCCGCTGGTCAGGACGATCTTGCCGTCGGTCGTCTCGATTCGGGTCGTCGCGTCGCCGGATGCGCCTGCGACGCGGATGGTGTGCCGCTCGCCGGCCAGGACGTCGTCGGTCGTCCCGATCTGCGCGGCGCGGCTCGTCCCGACGTCGATCGCGTCGGTGTTCTTCACGAGCGTGCGCATGTCGCGCTCCGCTTGGATCGCGACGAGCTCGCCGCCGGCGGCGTCGTCGAACTTGAGCTCGTTGAAGCCTCCGGTCTCGGGGATCGAGGCGCTGCGCCAGGTGCTCACCGTCTTGTTCGCGGGCAATCGATACGGCACCGGAGACTGCGCATTGTGCACGCGACCGATGACGATCGGCTGATCCGGATCGGCGTCGAAGAAGCTCACCAAGACCTCGTCGCCGACACGCGGGAGCGCGAACGACGCGTGGCCTCCGCCGGCCCATCCCTGGCTCACGCGCAGCCAGCAGGAGCTGTTTTCGTCGAAGGAGTGTTCGCGATCCCACGGGAACTGTACGAGCACGCGCCCGAGCTCGTCGGTATGGATCGGCTCCCCCGCGGGGCCGACCACGGTCGCCGTTTGGATCCCGTTCGCGCGGGGCTTGGGCGTCGCGAGGAGCGGCCGAAACGGAATGTCGGTGAAGAGCGCGCGCGCCTCCGCGCGCCATGCGCGCGCATTGACGTCACCGGTCGTGTGCAGCTCGGTCACGACGAGCTTGCCGTCCGAGAGCTCCTCACGCGGATGCCCGGCGACAGTGATGGTTCGGCCCGGCCGCAATTCGCCGATGTTCGTCTCGAAGGAGACCTCGCGCCGGCGGCTGCGCTCGCGCTCGAGATCCTGCCGCGCCAGCGCCTCGAGCCGCTTCGGGTCGGGACGTGCCGCTCCGCGCGCGTCGGCGACGGGGGTATCGCCGACGTGGCCGCTCTCCGTCACCGAGGAGCCGTGCCGGTATCGAAACGCTTCGAATGCCTCCGCGCCTTTGACCGCCACCTCGCCGGAGAGGTTTGCATCGGCTCGCAAACGAAAGTGTTGGTCTTTGACGATGACCCTTCCGGTGCGGAGCTTTCGTCCGACCCGTACTCGGGTCACGACGGGACCATCGTGCTCCAGGACTGCGTGCTCGACGTGTTGCGCGGCGATTTCCGCTTCGCTCCGATGACTCGCGTCCTCGAGCAGGATGTCGGGCGCATCGTCTTCGTCTTCGGTCGGGAACGTGAAGGCAATGCCGGCTTCTTCCAAGAGGCGGCACACGAATGCGAGATCCGATTCGGCGAATTGGACCCTGTATTCGAGCCGCGGGTATCGGTCGCGGTCGAGCACGAGCCTCGCGACGATTCCCCATTGCGACAGGATCGATTCGACGATTTCGGGAATCGTCCGATGTTGAAAGACTCGGTAATGGGATCGATGGCCGAGGAGCGCGAGCTTGGGACCAATCTCGATCTCGTACGTGGACAAGCCGCGGTCCTCGACCCGCACTTGCTCCGCCGACAAGCACACGCCTCGGAGGACGCGCCGGGCACCGCGCGGCGAGACGAGCGCGAGCGCTGCACGACGTCCGACGAGCGCGTCCAGATCCAAATCGTCGTCGCTCGACATCGCGATGACATGTGCGACGAAACACTCCGACAGCGCCTCGCGCACGTCGAAGCTGCGAACGCCCAGCGACGACTCCCCACCTTCGAACGACAAATCCGCCTTCGCCACGGCTTATGAAAAGAGCAGCGTTGGGAGGCTCGGTCAATCGACCAGGCGCGCGAATCCCCTGGTTTTTTCTTGTTCGGCCGGCGCACCTACACGACCTTTTGGGACAACCGGGAGCTCGTTCGAGGCGAAGCTCGATACGCATCCGCGAACCAGATCACGCAGCGCTAGCTAGCTCGTCCGCAGCGTCTGCGATCGACAGGATCGTGTAAAAACGCGCTGCATTTCTATAAATTCGGTTCTTTGGATCACCGGCCATTTTCCGGGAGGAACCGATCAATATGCAGCGTGCTCAATGGCTCCTGTTCTTAGGCTTCGCGATTGGTTGTGCCCCGCCGCCCATCTCACGTCCGAGCGCTCCGCTGACCGCGGGCGCCGGCGTGCCCGATGACGTTCAGGAGGAAGCGGACGACATCGATCGAATCTGCTCGCAACGGGAAGGGCAGCTCGTATTCGACTATCAAAAAGGCAAAGAGGACCAGGAAGAGTTCAAGACCATCCTGGGCTCCGTGACGGGCGGCGTGGGGACGGCGGGCGGCGTCGCCGGCGGCGTAGGCGCGTTCGTCGCAAAGGAAGAGGACGTCAAGACGATCACCGGCGTCAGCGGGTTCATCACCGCGGGGCTCGGGGCCGTCGGCGGCATCGTCACCGCGGTGGTGACGCCGGGCAAAGAGCAGATGGAAACGTCACAAGCGGCGCTCGTGGCGATCGAAGAAAAGAAGAAGAAGGCGCGGGCAGCGCTCGAAGGCAAAGAGTCCTTCGGCGACGAAGAAAAGGCGAAGTGGAGCGAGGCCCGCGCCGAGCTCGAGAAGGTCTGCAAATAGCGAATAGGGGCTTCGCTACGCTTGGATCAAGCGCATCGAGCGGCGTTGAGTGGCGATCGACGCCGCCTCGATAACAGGCAGGCTGGTATTTCCGTTGAGACGTTTTGCTTCGCAGCGCAGTCTCGGCCGCTATCGACATCCCCGGAGAGCGTTCTAGTCAGGGGGGCTGATCGCAGCCCCCCTCGGCGCACCTTTCTCGCCGCTAGCGCGGCGATGTGCGCCTCACCCCTGACTCTCGAGCGCGCCAAACGCGCGCTCGCCCATCCCTGCGGGACGGGGCCCGGGAGCAATAGGGCGACGGATATGGTTACTACTTTCCTTCCATCACGGCGTGGAACGACTCGTGGAGCTTGTCGAGCTTCGCCTCGACCTGCCCGCGTCCCGCCTCCGCGCATGCCTTTTCGAGATCTGCAATCGAGGTCGACAGCGCATCGGAGGCCGTCTTCTTGGCGGCCTCGGCGCCAGCCTCGGTCGCAATGCCCGCCGACTTCTCTTTGAAGGTCACGACGGCTTCACACGCCTTGTCGTTGCGACCGGCGCCCTTGTCGGCGTGATAGATGGGCGCGAGCACGTCGTGGAACGCTTTCACAGCCGGCGTCATCTCGTGATGTTTGCCGTGCTCGTGGCCCTCGCCGTGCTCGTGGCCTTCACCATGTTCGTGGCCCTCGCCGTGCTCGTGTCCTTCGCCCTGCTCGGCGCCGCGATCATGCGCGTGATCGTCGGCTTCCTTCGCGGGTTCGGAAGGGCCACAGCCGAGGAGGTAGAGGAATGCGACGGGAGCCAGCCAGAAGGAACGGTTCATGGCCGGCTACTAGCGCGCGCCGCTGGAGGTGGCCAGCGCCAGGGTGCCAGCGGAGGGCGCCAGCGGAGGGCGCCAGCGGTTGCGCGTGCGTCAGGCCTCGCCGACGGTTCGCATCCCGATGCTCATCGCGGGAGAGACGCCCATCAAGGCGTAGGCAGCCTCCCACCGGCGCTCGATCTCCACGTCGAAGAGCACCGCCGGATCGAACGGAGCCGGCAGCCAAGCGCCGTGCGCGATCTCGTTCTCGACCTGGCCGGGACCCCAACCGCTGTACCCGAGGAAGACCATGCGCTTGCCGATATCGAGCGCTGCCGTTGCAGCGTCGGGCGGCGGCTCCATATCGCGGGCGAGGGCATCGAACACCTCGCGTGACGAGCTGATTCGAACGTCGGCGGTGACGTCGATCGCCCCCTCGACGTTCTCTTTGAACGACGCCGTCGAATAGAGGATCCACCCGGAGCCCGGCTCGACGGGCCCACCGACGTAGACCGTCCCGGCGAGCTCGCCGACGCGCGGCCCGTACCCGGCCATGCTCATCACCTCACCGAGCTTGAGCGGCGCGACGCGGTTGATCACGAAGCCGAGCGCGCCGCGAGGCCCGTGCATGGCGAGCAACACCACCGTGCGCTCGAAATTCGGGTCTCCCATCGGAGGCGAGGCAATGAGAAATCCCGGTGCGAGCGCCATAGTCCGAGCATAGTCCAACGAGCCCGCGCCCGCTCGACAAAGGTCCCGGCGACGGAGCGAAAATCGAATGCGATCGACAATGGTGCGGGCTATCTGAGAGCGGTGAAAGACACGACACCTCCGTTCGAACGCGTGTGGGCGCTCGTGCGTCGGATACCTCGCGGACGCGTGGCGACGTACGGTCAGCTCTCCGAGCTCATCGATCGGAGGCTCACACCCGTCGGCGTCGGATGGGCTGTGCGCGCGGCCGGCGAGGACTCGATTCCATGGCACCGCGTCGTCAACGCCCGTGGCGGAATCTCGACCGACGACCAGCATCCCGGACTGCAGCGCGCGCTGCTCGAGACCGAGGGTGTCGCGTTCGATGCCGAAGGTCGGATCGACCTCGTGAAGTTCGGCTGGCGGCCGAAGAAACGATGAGCGCACACGGCCCTTGCTTCGCCTCCCGGGCCCTGAGACAAATGCGCCCGTCATGAGCGCGGGCGAAGCGCGTATCGACTTCCACGGCGGCACGTTGCGCGCCCATGATTTGCCGGATGGTGCCGCCGAGCAAGCCGGCTTCACGTTCGACGCCCGGCAGGGCTGTCATCGTGCGCGCGCGATCGACTATCGCCCAGCCGTGGTCGCGTTGAAGCGTGCCGGCGTCGAGTTCGCGGACGAAGCGCGCGCCTACAACGAGCTCGAGCTCTCCGCGCGCACCAAGCGCGAGCCGTATCCGCATCAGGCGGAGGCGCTCGCCGCGTGGCTGAAGGCGTCGGGACGCGGTGTGGTCGTTCTGCCGACGGGCGCCGGGAAGACCTTCGTCGCTGCGCTCGCCATTGCGAACCGCAAGCGAAGCACGCTGGTCGTCGTGCCCACGCTCGATCTCATGGCGCAATGGCACGATAACCTCGCAGCGACGTTCGCCGAGGAAATCGGCCTCGTCGGCGGTGGCTCGTACGACGTCAAAGATCTCACCGTGACGACCTACGACTCGGCCCACTTGCATATGGATCGACTCGGCAATCGATTCGGCCTGGTCATCTTCGACGAATGCCATCACCTGCCGAGTGACGCGTACGCGACCGCCGCGCGGATGTGTCTCGCACCCTATCGCCTCGGCCTCACGGCGACGCCCGAACGCACGGACGGCCGCGAAGAGCTCTATACCGAGCTCGTCGGCCCCGTCTGTTACCGCAAAGACATCACCGAGCTCTCGGGCCTGTATCTCGCGCCGTACGAGACGGTTCGGCTCGAGGTCCCGCTCTCGGAGGCCGAGCGCGCGGCGTACACCGCTGCACGCAGCGAATACACGACGTTCCTGCGCGCGACCGGCATCGACATGTCGCGACCGGAGGGTTGGGGCCAGTTCTTGATGCGCAGCTCGCTCTCGGACGCAGGCCGTCGGGCGTTCCTCGCCTATCGCGCACAGCGCAAGCTCGCGCTCGCGGCGCCGGGGAAGATCGAGCTCCTCGAGCGCTTGCTGCGCGTCCATAAAAACGATCGCGTCCTCGTCTTCACCGAAGACAATGCCACCGTCTACGAGATCGCGAAGAAGCTTTTGCTTCCCGCCATTACCCATCAAACGCGCGTGAAAGAGCGATCGAAGATCCTCGCCGGCCTCGCGAGCGGTGAGCTCTTCGCGATCGTGACCAGCAAAGTCTTGAACGAGGGCGTGGACGTCCCGAGCGCCAACGTCGCCATCATCCTGTCCGGCAGCGGCTCGGTCCGCGAGCACGTGCAGAGGCTCGGGCGCATCCTGCGCAAAGACGGCGCGAAGAGCGCGCTGCTCTACGAGCTCGTCTCGAGCGGGACGAGCGAGCAACGGGTGAGCGACAGGAGGCGCGAGCACGTTGCTTACAAGTGATCTGATCCGCGCGACAAAAAAGGCGGGGAAGCTCGCGCCCAAGTATTTGAGCGAAAAGGATCGCGCGCGCCTGGTGCCGATCGCCGAAGCGCTCGTCGCTACCTATCAATCGATGGTCGGTGCCACGCGCGGCGAGCTGGAGGAAGCTGCAGGCGCAATCCCGTACGGCGCGCGCGACCGCCTCGTCGTCGCGGGCCTCCGCAAGCTGTGTGACGACCGGACCGAGCTCGAGCAAGACAGCCCGCTCGATCCCGAACAGACGCGTCAGCTCGTCTTCACGCTCTCCGCGGCCGCCCACAAGAGCACCGCCGGCTACGACCGCACCGCCGTGCTCACGCAAGCGGCGGCGAAGCTGGGCGCTCCGGAATCGACGGTCGAAAAGGCGCTGTTCGCCGATCTGCGCGACGCACAGGTCGTGCGCGCGTTCGAGCCGCTCACCGCATCGGACCTGCTCGCCCGGTACGATCTCGCGCTCGCGCAGGCCCTTTTGCTTCGCGCGACGCGCCTCGTGCTTCGCTTCAAGGATTCGCGTCCGACCATCGTGCGCGATGTGTTTCGCGCGGCGCGCTTCCACGGCCTGTTGCACACGATCGAGCGCGATGCGGGGACGACGGGTTGGAAGATCACCCTCGACGGGCCTTTCAGCCTCTTCGACTCGGTGCAGAAGTACGGGCTGCGTCTCGCGATGTTTCTCCCGACGACGCTCCATCTGCAGACGTTCGAGCTCACCGCGGATCTCGCGTGGGGTCCGACCAAGGATCGAGTGGAGCTTCGGATCGCCTCCACCGACGGGCTCGCCGCCCTGCGGGAGCCGCGCGCCTACGAGCGACCCGAGATCGCCGGATTGAAGACCGCGTTCGGTGCGCTCGAATCGTCCTGGGATGTCGCCGACAACGATCGCGTCCTGGTCGCGAAGGACGGCGTCGCGTTCGTCCCGGACCTCGTGTTTTGCAGCCAATCTACCGGCGAGGAAGTGTTTCTCGAGGTGTTCGGGTTCTGGAGCCGCGCGGCTGTATGGCGGCGAATCGAGCAGGCGCAAGCAGGGCTGCCTGCACGCCTCGTCCTCGCGGTGAGCAAGGGCGCGCGCGTCAGCGAAGAGGTCCTCGACGAGGGAGACGGCGGCTCGACGCTCTACGTCTTCAAGACCGCGATAAGTGCCAAAGAAGTCCTCGCCCGGCTCGAAGCGGGGTCGTCGACCGCCCCCGCCCGTCGGACAAAGAATGTCCGAGGCTGACGAAACACCTCATACAAACCTCTTTCCAACGCCATTACGTTGATTGTGTGAACCGGACCAATCCCTGGAAAAAGCTGGAACGTCTCGCGCAGGGCGCCCACAGCTCGGACCTCGTTCCGGTGCTCGGCTCGGGCTTCGTGACGCAGGCAGTGCTCGAGGGCGCCCGAATGATGGCGGGCTCTGCTTCTGAGCGCCGCGGGGTGACCCCCGGTATAGAAGGCTCGCTGCGCTCGCCCCGACCCCACGGCGCTAGTGGCCCACCGAGTAGCGCCAAGCGACCGCGACCCGTCGATTGGTATGCGCTCCTCGAGGGCGTCGCGAAAGAGTTTCAATGCGTCAGGGCCGCGTCGATGATCGAGCGCGACGTCCCCGGCCAGACGACCTTGCTATGGGACGCGATGCTCGCGGAGCTCGCGCAGCGTTCGCCTCGCACCACTTCCGCGCACGCCTGGGAGGCGAAGCTGCGCCGAGCGGTCGCGCGCCGCCTTCGCGAGGACACTGTCACCTTGGAGCTCTCGCGGTCCTTCGTCGACTCGTTCCTGAGGCTCGGTTGGGACGACGTGCTCTCGTACAACTTCGATCGCGTCTTGCTGACGGCAGGCGCGCGGCCCACGCACGCGGCGTCCGGCGCCGCCAAGCGCGCGTCGTTGTTTGCGGAGTCGTCCGGCGCGCGCATTTGGTTTCCGCATGGTCATCAGGCCGATCCCGATTCGATCGTTCTCGGCGCGCACGCTTATGGCGTTCGCATTGCCGCCATGCAGGCCGCCTTCGATTCGCACGCGCGCAAGCCGCTTCCGCGCGGCGCACGAAAGCTCGATACCTGGGTCGCGACGGCGCTCGAGCGACCGCTGCTCTTCATGGGGCTATCACTGACGCGCGAGGAATGGACGATATGGTGGCTATTGACGCAGCGAGCCCGGTTCCTCGCGCGAAGGCCTCAAACACGAAGGCCGGCCGCATTCGTCTTCGCGCGCCGTCCGTCGTCGCACGAGCGACTCGAGACGCACGCCGCCTTCCAGACGCTGGCGCGCGCGTGTGAGCTCTTGGATCTGACGCTGTTGGAGTTTTCGGATTACGCCAGTGGTTGGAAGAAGGTGCGGGCGGCTATTGGCTGGCCGGTGTGATCCGGATCCAGGCAGGGTGCGCTACTTTCGTTTCGGTCTTCCGCGTGCGGCCGGGGCCGCGCCCATCTTCGCGACCAAGCGCTGCATCGTGATGCGGCTGATACCGAGAGAGCGCGCGGCCTCGGTGCGATTGCCACCCGATTCGGCGAGGGCCTTCGACACCATTTCGGCGTCCAGGCTCCGACGCGCTTCACGCCGCGGAACCGTACTCGAGCCTCGGTCCAGCGAGAGGTGAGCGGCTTCGAGCTCCTCTCCATCGGACAACGCCACCGCGCGTCGCAATGCGTGCTCGAGCTCGCGGACGTTTCCCGGCCAATGGTGATCGAGCAGAGCCCGAGCCGCGCCTCGTGAGAGCTTCACCCTCCGAAGACCAGGCTCGGCCCCGATTCGATCGAGCAATGCGGCGGCGACGGCCAATACGTCGTCGGCGCGATCCCGAAGAGCAGGCAATCGGAGCCGGACACCGGCGAGACGGAAAAAGAGGTCCCGACGGAATCGTCCCTCTTCGACCTCGACGTCGAGATCGCGATTGGTGGCGGCGACGATACGCACGTCGATGCTCTGCCCGACCACGCTGCCCAACGCAGTCAGGACGCGCTCCTGCAACACGCGCAGAAGTCGCGTCTGCACGCGGAGGGGTAACTCGCCGACCTCGTCGAGAAACAGCGTGCCTCCGTGGGCCGCGCGGAAGAGGCCGACGTGATCGTGGGTCGCGCCCGTGAACGCGCCGCGGACATGGCCGAAGAGCTCGCTCTCGATCAGGTTCTCGGGCAGCGCTCCGCAGTTGATAGCGAGGAACGGCCCGCGGACCCGCGGGCTCTTGTCGTGAACGAGCCGCGCGAAGAGCTCTTTGCCCGTCCCCGACTCGCCCTCGATCAAGACTGCGAGATCGGTCTTCGCGACGCGTCGGGCGATGTCGATTTGAGATCGAACGGCGAGCGAGCGTCCCACGATCTTGGTCTCGTCGAGCTCGGTCGCGCTCGCTCCGCGCGCCAGCGCATCGAGGAGGCGTGTGAGCTCGATGTCCTTTTGCGCGCTCTCGATCCGCAACGACTCGTGGGCCCGACGGAGCTCGTCGGTCCGTGCTTCGGCCTCGCCACGCAATCGGGCCTGCTCGAGCGCGAGGCCGACGACGTCGGCGAGCGATTGAATGACCTCGCGGTCTTCGTCGGTGAATCGTCCCTGCTCGAAGCGATGATCCAAGTAGAGCGCTCCAATGATCCCCCCGTCGCCTCGAATGGGGACGCAGAGGATGGATAGGAGGCCGAGGTCGAGCACGCTGCGCGATTGGGCGAGGGTCGGGTCCGTGGGGGCGCTCGCCGCCATCACCGGCTCACCGGACGCGAGCACGCGCTCCGCCACGCTCTTGCTGAAACGAAAGCGACTGTTTTGAATGGTCTCGCGATCGAAGTTGCGAGCGGCTTCGACGGTGGGTCGACCATTCTCCTTCTTGCGTAGAAGAAAGGCGTGCTCGGCGCGGGTCATGCTGACCGCTTCGTCGAGGGCGGTCTCGATGACCCGCTCTTCATCGCGTTCGCGCAGCGTTCGCGCCACGAGCCCCAAGAGGCGTCGACCGTCTTGTCCGAGGCGCGCCCCTGCGAGCGCGCGCGCCTTCGGCGGGTCGATGCGGACCGCGCGTCGCTCGAGATATCGCTCTCGCAGCCCGGTCGGGATACGGGCCGCGATGTGCGCGACGACGAGACGCGCTTCTTCGCGATGATGATCACCCGCGCCGGTCCCCATTCGATCGTGGAGCTCGGCGTGAAGCTCGAGCGCGCGCGCTTCGACGGGCTTGTCCGCAGCCGCGCGCGCGAGGCGGAGGGCGTCGTCGACCGATCGCCTCGCCCCGTCGAGGTCGTTTTCGAGCATCCGAGATCGCCCCAGCACCAGTGCGACGCGCGAGCCGAGCCCTGCCTTGTCCGCCTCGTCGACGATGCGCGAGACGATCTCCGCGGCCCTCGGCGCGTCTCGTCGCTCGAGCACGATCTCCGCTTCGAGGACGGTGGCCTCGACGGCTTGGCGAGCTGCGCCAATGGTCTCGAATGCAGTTTTGGCGCGCGCGGTGAGCGATTGGGCCCATTCTGGACTCTCGAGCACCCAGGTCTCGGCCTCGATCAAATCGCATTGCGCCTCGAACAGCTTCGCCCCCGCGGACGAGGCGGCCGTGCGCGCGCGGCCGAGGACCGCTCGCGCTTCTGCGAAGCTCGAGAGAGAGGCGAGCAAACCACCGAGGTTGGTG